>NZ_JADBEE010000001.1:1200000-1800000 GCF_014874065.1 Nesterenkonia halotolerans
GGGTGAGATCCCGGACCCGATGCATCCCGAGGTGCCCGATGCCGCCGAGGATCCGCACAGCCACCGGCTGCGGGCGATGAGCGGCTTCGATCAGCGCTACCCGGACATCGAGCAGGTCCGCAACGCCCGCCGCGCGTACTACGCAGCCGTGAGCTACATCGACGATCACGTGGGCAAGATCCGCGAGCGCCTGGAGACCCTGGGACTGCTCGAGAACACCGTGATCCTGGTGACCTCCGATCACGGGGACATGCTCGGCGAGAAGGGCCTCTGGTACAAGATGTCCCCCTACGAGCGCTCCTCCCGGGTGCCGATGATCGCCTATGGCCCCGAGCATCTCGTGCCCGCAGGCCGGTATCAGACCCCGGTCTCGCTGCTGGACCTGATGCCCACCCTGGTCGACCTCGCCGGGGCCCGGAAGACCGAGTCCGCCGGTGACTCTCTGCTGGAGATCGCCACGCGTGAGCAGGCCGGTGAGATCACGCCCGAAGACCGGCCCGTGGTCATCGAGTACCTGGCCGAGGGGACCTACCGGCCGCAGCTGACCCTGGTGCGCGGGCAGTACAAGTACGTGCTCTGCCCGGGTGACCCGGAGCAGCTGTTCGACCTGGTGTCTGACCCGGACGAGCTGCACAATGTGGCGAGTGAGGAGAAGCATGCCGGTCGGGTGGCCCAGCTCCACGGGGAGCTCGATGCCCGCTACGACCTGACCGCGCTGGAGTCCGGGATCCTGGCCAGCCAGGACCGACGCCGGCTGGTCGCCGAGGCGCTCTCCATGGGCAAGATCCGCGCCTTCGACCACAACCCGGATCCGGAGCAGCGGTATGTGCGCGGCGACTTCTGGAGCTCACTGGAGTACGGCACGATCCGCGGCGGCAACCGCTGAGCTGACGCTCCCTGAGGGGCTAGCCTTGCGGCTGCTTCCGGGGGCCCGAGCACATCCCTGGGGCGACAACGGGCGGAATGATCGGGGAAAACCGGATCATTCCGCCCGTTTGTGCCCCACAGATGAGGGTGCCAGAGATGGGACGTCCGAGATTCGGGACGTCCTGAGGCGCGGTGACTTTGGTGATTGCGCATTCGGTAAAGTGCATCCCCATGCGCGCAATAGTCATGTCCCAGACGCAGGCCCCGATGGAGGTCCGCGAGGTGCCTGATCCCACCCCGCCAGCGGCTGGGGTCGTGGTGGAGGTCCGCGCGACCGGGCTCTGCGGCAGCGACTGGCATGCCTGGGCGGGCCATGAAGACCTCGCCCTCCCCCACGTGCCCGGCCATGAGCTCGCCGGCCTCATCTCAGCAGTCGGCCCCGAGGTGCAGAACTGGTCCGTGGGGGACCGCGTGACGGTCCCGTTCGTCTGCGGCTGCGGTGCCTGCGACTGGTGCCGCTCCGGCAACGCCCAGGTCTGCCCGGATCAGCAGCAGCCGGGGTTCACCCACTGGGGCTCATTCGCCGAGTCCGTCGCCCTCCACGCCGCGGACACCAACCTCGTGGCGATCCCGGAGACAGTCTCCTTCGAGGCGGCCGCGGCGCTGGGCTGCCGGTTCGCCACCGCCTACCGGGCGCTGACCGCGCGCGCCGAGGTGAAGCCCGCGGAGTGGGTCACCGTGGTGGGTGCTGGTGGTGTGGGACTGAGCGCTGTGATGATCGCGAAAGCACTTGGCGCCCAGGTGATCGCGGTGGATCGCAGCGCCCCGGCACTGGAGGCCGCTCAGCAGCTCGGCGCAGATCATGTGGTGCTTGCCGACGGGCGCGAGGTCCCGGATGCGGTGCGCGAGATCACCGGCGAGGGCAGCCAGGTCTCCATCGATGCGGTCGGCAGCGAGCAGACCTGCGCGACAGCCGTCCTGAGCCTGCGCCGCCGCGGCCGGCATGTCCAGATCGGACTGCTCCCCACGGAGTCGGGCCTGTCCCAGGTGCCGATGGCCCGGGCCATCGCCTGGGAGCTCGACCTCCTGGGAAGCCACGGCATGGCCGCGGTGGACTACCCCGGAATGCTCGGTCTCATCGCCAGCGGCGCACTGCGCCCGCAGGACCTGATCGACCGCGTGGTCGGGCTGCAGGAGGCCGCCGTGCTGCTGCCAGAGATGCAGCGCTCCGCGACCCCGGGGATGACGATGATCAACCCGGGGATCGCGTGATCAGGCTCAGATAGCGCCCACGTTGGAGTGATCGGATGTTGTCAATCGGAACTGCGCAGAGACCATCCTCGCGTCACATTCTGACGAATCCGACGCAGTACCTCCCGGCCGCTCGCAGTCATCACCGTGGCCCCGATGGCAGCTACACATGCGCTCATGCACAGCACGAAGGCCAGATTCTCCACCCCGGTGATCCGTGCGCCGATCACCAGAAGAGCGAAGATCAGCACAAAAAGTCCGGCTCGCATCTCAGTACCTCCTGTCACCATCCCATGTGGGTCGACGGGGAATCCCTGCTTTTCGAATGTCAGGGGCGGGCGTCCGCGGCGGCCTTCGCTGCGGCGGGCAGAGCATCGAGGATGCGGCCGATCGCGGCGTCGTCGTGGGCGGAGGAGAGGAACCAGGCCTCGAACACGCTCGGCGGCAGGTAGACCCCGGCGTCGAGCATCGCGTGGAAGAACGGGCCGTAGCGGAAGGCTTCCTGGGCCTGGGCGTGGGCGTAATTGTGGACCCCTGTGGCAGAGGTGCCGAAGGCCACCGAGAACAGCGAGCCGACCTTCTGCACGGTGTGGTCGACGCCGGCATCATCCAGTGCCGCGGTCAGCGCCTCGGAGACCAGCTGCGCCTTCTCGTCCACGTGTGCGTAGACCTCTGCGGTGGCGTTCTCCAGCGTGGCCACCCCGGCGGCCATGGCCACGGGATTCCCAGAGAGCGTGCCGGCGTGATAGACCGGCCCGGTGGGGGCCAGGTGCTCCATGATCTCGCGGCGTCCGGCCAGCGCGGCGGCGGGAAGGCCGCCGCCGATGACCTTGCCGAAGGTGAACAGGTCCGGCTCCCAGCCTTCGACCCGTCCGGAGGCGCCCCAGTAGCCGGCCTCGGTGATGCGGAACCCGGTCATCACTTCGTCGAAGATCATCAGTGCGCCGTGGCGCTGGGTGATCTCCCGGATGAAGGCGTTGAATCCCTCTTCGGGTGCCACGACGCCCATGTTGGCGGGGGTGGCCTCGGTGATGACCGCAGCGATGCGCTCTCCGTGTTCGGCGAAGACGGCTTCCAGGGCGGGGCGGTCGTTGTACTCCACCACGATGGTCTCGGAGGCCTGCGCCTCGGTGACCCCGGCGGAGCCAGGCAGCCCGAGCGTGGCGACGCCGGAGCCGGCGGCGGCCAGCAGACCGTCGGAGTGCCCGTGATAACAGCCGGCGAACTTCACCACGATGTTGCGTCCGGTGACCCCGCGGGCCAGCCGGATCGCGGTCATCGTCGCCTCGGTGCCGGTGGAGACCATGCGGATCATCTCCGCGCCGGGGACCCGGCCCCGGACCAGCTCTGCCAGCCGCGCCTCGGAGGGGTGTGAGGTGCCGAAGCCCAGACCCTGGTCCACGGCGGCGTGGACTGCGGCGATCACCGCCGGGTGCTTATGTCCCAGCAGCGCCGGACCCCAGGAGCCGACGAGGTCCACGTACTGGGTGCCCTCGGCGTCGGTGAGGTACGGGCCCTCGGCGGAGACCATGAAGCTCGGGGTGCCTCCGACCGAGCCGAAGGCGCGGACCGGGGAGTTGACTCCCCCGGGCATGAGTTCGCGGGCGGTGTCGAAGAGTTCCTGGTTGGAGGTCATCGGGACGCGGGGTCCTTTCAGCTGACCGGCGGGAAGCCGGCGTCGGTGCGGGAGGGGTCATGAGGCTCGCGGAAAGTCTCCGGGGCTGCGGTGGTGCGCGGGCGGATCGGGTCCTGCGCCGGGGGTGCGTGGCTGGCGGTCGCGCGCGTCACGCGGCTCCCTGCCATCTCCTCGCGCAGCCAGCCGGCGACTTCGGCCGCGTAGTAGGTCAGCACGTTGGTGGCGCCGGCGCGGCGGATCGCGATCAGCGATTCGGTGACCACGGTGCGGCGGTTGATCCAGCCGTTGGCCGCGGCGGCCTCGATCATCGCGTACTCCCCGGAGACCTGGTAGGCCGAGACGGGGACGTCGCTGATGCTCACGGCGTCGGAGAGGATGTCCAGATAGGCGCTGGCGGGCTTGACCATCACCATGTCGGCGCCCTCGGCGAGGTCCAGCTCGACCTCACGCAGCGCCTCCGTCCGGTTGGGAGCGTCCAACTGGTACTGCTTGCGGTCGCCGCTGAGCTGGGAGTCCACGGCCTCTCGGAAGGGCCCGTAGAACCCGGAGGCGTACTTCGCGGCATAGGCCAGGATCGGCACGTGCTGGTGCCCGGCCTCGTCCAGCGCCTGACGGATCACCGCCACCTGGCCGTCCATCATGCCGGAGGGCGCGACGACGTCGGCGCCAGAGGCTGCCTGGACCACGCCCATCTCGGCATAGAGCTCAAGGGTGGCGTCATTGTCCACCTCGCCGTCCTCGTCGATGACCCCGCAGTGCCCGTGGTCGGTGAACTCATCCAGGCACAGGTCGCTCATGACCACCAGGTCCTCGCCGACCCGGTCCTTCACCGCGCGGATGGAGCGGTTCAGGATGCCCTCGGGGTCCAGACCTGCGCTGCCCTGGGGGTCTCGGGTGGCGGGGATGCCGAAGAGCATGAGGCCGCCGAGTCCCAGATCGCGGGCCTCCTCGGCGGCCGTGAGCAGGGAGGATTCGCTGTGCTGGACGACGCCGGGCATGGAGCTGATCGGGGACGGTTCGCTGAGCCCCTCCCGGACGAAGACCGGCAGGATCAGGTCCGCCGGGTGCAGTCGGGTCTCGGCCACCAGTCGGCGCATGGCGCGGCTGCGACGCATCCGGCGGGGGCGCTGTTCGGGAAAGCTCACTTGGGTCTCCTGCTCGTCTAGCGGATGGCGGACGGTGCTCTCTGGGCGGATCTGCCCGAGCGGTCTCGCCGGTGATCAGTCTAGTTCTCAGCGCCCCAGGGCGGCGAGGACAGCGTCCGCACTCGGCTCTCGGAGAACACGCGCCGGGATCCCCCGCCGGGTCAGCGTCTTGGCTGTGGGTCTGCCGATGGCCAGCAGCCGCACGCGTTCCGGGACGCCGAGGTCGGCGAGCGCGTCTGCGGCCGAGGAGCTGGTGACCAGCAGCACGACGGCGTCCACACCGGCGAGCCGGTCGCGGCGCAGATCGGCGGCGAGCTGGTCCAGGTACAAGATGTCGGCGGGGTCGGGGGTCGGCAGCAGCCGGTGCGGGGATTCTCCCGGTTCCAGCCGTCCCTCCGTCACCAGAAAGCCCGTCTCATAGGCGCTGACAGCGGTCACCTCCCAGCCCAGGGCGGTGAGGCCTTCGCGCAGCTCCGCGCGCGCCTGGGCTGACTGCGGCAGGAAAACCGTGGGGGTCTCACCCGGCGCGGGGACCGGCATCTCTTCGATGATGCCCGCCGCGCTCTGCTCGGCCGTGGGCATCCACGGCTCGCTGAGCTGAGTCAGCTCCTCCAGCACCCGCGCCGTGCCCGGGCCGACGACGCCGATGCGCACGCCCTCCGGAACGGTGCCGTCCCAGCCCATGCGGTGCAGGGCACGGACAGTGTTGCCGCTGGTGAGCAACAGCCAGCTGAAGTCGCCGCGAGCGAGCCGCTCCAGCGTCGTCGTCAGCTCGGCAGTGTCGGCGGGGAGCCGCTGCTCGGTCAGCGGAAGGAACTGCACCTGCAGCCCTGCCGCGCGCAGGCCTGCTTCCAGCGGGCCTGCCTGTGCGGGATCACGAGTCAGGGCGATGCGCATGGTCCCAGCCTACCGAGTTCAACCGGGGCACAATGGGTGCAATGGATACCGAGACAGCTCCGCGGATGAGCGCCCGCCGCTACCGGTCCGCCCTGGTGGTCGCTCCCCTGCTTGCAGTCCTGTTCGCCGCCCTCGCCTATGCGCTGCGGGTCGGATCCATGCCGGATCAGGTGGCAGTACACATGGGGCCGGACGGGACCGGCTTCGGCAGCGGGACCATCATGGTCGCGGTCTGCTTCGGGCTCGCTCTGCTGGCCTTCGTGATCGGCGCGGTGACGGCGAGGAACACGCTGCGCAGAGGTGAGTGGCACCTCTATGAGAAGTCGGTCGTGGTGATCGCCCAATCCGCCGGCTTCGCGTTCATCGCTGGTGTGCTGGGGATCATTCTCAGCGCGGACGCGCACTCCGGCGAAGTGCCCGGAGCTGCTGCAGTGGAGTACTCGCTGCTGGCCTGGGTGGCGAGCTTCGCCGTCGCGCTGCTGGTGTACGCGCTGCTCACTCCTCGGGCGAGGCCCGAGCCGGCCTAGGAGTCGGTTCTGGCGTGCCAGCCTAGGAATCCACTACGTGCTTGAGCAGGCCGAAGTCCTCCGCGAGCAGCTGCTCCGCGACTGATGTGCCCAGCTGGATCGCGCGCTCCACAGACACGGACCTCTCGGCGCCCGCCTCGATCGCGATCTCCCCGCCCGCACGCTGGACCTGAGTCCCGTCCGGGGCGCAGATGACCGAGTCCAGGCGCAGCGTCGCACCGCCGTCGGGGTTGTCGGCGTAGCGCGCCAGCCCTCCGATCGGTGCCGAGCATCCGGCGTTGAGCCGGGCCAGCATTCCACGCTCGGCGGAGGTCTCCAGCCGGGCCGGGATGTCGTCATAGAGCGCCAGCGCGAAGCCCAGCGGCGCCACGGGCACCGCATCCTCAGCGCGGACCTCCACTGCGAGCGCACCCTGGCCGGGTGCGGGCAACATGACCTCCGGCGGCAGCAGCTCGGCGATATGGTGCTCCATGCCCAGCCGCTTGAGCCCGGCTCCAGCGAGCACGACGGCGTCCAGGTCGCCCCGTGCCGCATTGGGCGCCTGGGGCGAGGCTTCCGCCGCGGCCTCGTGGCCGCGGACCCTGGCGAGCCGGGTGCCGACGTTGCCGCGGATGTCCTCGACCTGCAGATCGGGTCGCGCCGCGCGCAGCTGAGCCGCTCGCCGCGGTGACCCGGTGCCCACCTTCGCGCCCTGCGGGAGCTGATCCAGCGTGAGGTCATCCGCGGAGCACAGCGCATCGCGCACATCGGCGCGCACCGGGACCGAGGCGATGGTGAGGCCCTCGAGGTCCTTGGCCGGAAGGTCCTTGAGCGAGTGCACCGCGACATCACAGGTCTTATCGAACAGCGCCTGCCGCAGCGCCGAGGCGAAGACCCCCGTGCCGCCCATCTGCGCCAGCGGGCCGGTGAGGATGTCCCCCTCGGTCTTGACGGTGATGAGCTCGTAACCCTGCTCCGCGTGACCGGCGAGCGCCTCGGCCGCCGTCGTCGTCTGGGTCAGTGCCAGCTTGCTGCCGCGGGTGCCGACTGTGAAGGTCCCCATCTAGCTCCTTGCGACGTCTTTGCGGAAGCGCGTGCAGTGGCAGGGTCCGCAGACGCCGGACCAGTTGCCGGGAACGACCTGCTCGCCGAATCCGACCGGGTCGCCGTTGAGGCCCTGCAGGTACTCGCTGAGCACGTCCACGAGACCGGCCACGAACTTCTCCTGGATGCCGGGCGTCGCGGCGCGGTGATACGCCAGACCGAGCTCGGCGGCGGTGTCCTTGGCCTCCGTGTCGAGGTCCCAGAGCACCTCCATGTGATCGGAGACGAAACCGATGGGCATCACCACGACACCTTCAACCCCGGCCTCGGCGTACTCCTCGAGGGCGTCGTTGATGTCAGGTTCCAGCCACGGAGTCTTGGGGCTGCCGGAGCGCGACTGGAAGGTCAGCGAGTGCTCGAGACCCTCGGCCTCGGGCACCACGTCCATCAGGTGCCGGGCCACGGCGAGGTGCTCGGCGGAGTAGACGTCGGTCCCGTACTCCTCCACGATCCGGTCCGGACCCATGGCCTCGGCGTTGCGGCTGGGGATGGAGTGCGTGACGAAGACGATCTTCGGCTTCGCCTCGGTCTTGCCAGCTTCGTCCAGCTGGGCGCGGACATCGGCGATGCCGGCGGCCAGGGCGTCCTTGAACGGATCGATGAAAGCCTTGTCCATGAAGAACTGGCGCACCTTGACCACGCTCATCTCCTCGCGCAGACCGGTCTCATCCAGGGTCAGCGAGAAATCCTCGCGGTACTGCCCACAGGAGGAGTAGCCGTTGTAGGCCGAGGTGACCAGGGCGAGGATCCGGCGATGCCCGGCCTCATGCATCTCCTTGAACGTCTCGGTGAAGAAGGGAGTCCAGTTGCGGTTGCCCCAGTAGATCGGGACGTTGAGCTGGCGCCGGGCGACCTCAGCCTCGAGCGCGCCCTTGAGGTCACGGTTCTGCTGGTTGATCGGGCTCACGCCGCCATTGGCCCGATAGTGGGTGGCGACCTCTTCGAGCCGCTCGTCCGGGATTCCGCGGCCGCGCGTGACGTTGCGCAGGAACGGCAGGACATCATCCTGACCCTCTGGTCCGCCGAAGGAGGCGAGCAGGATGGCGTCATAGTTGCCGGGCTCATCGGTGGTGGAGCCCTCGGCATAGTCCACCGGCAGCGGGGCCGGGGCCTCGGCGGCCTCGGTCTTCTGCTCGGTGCCCGGGGTGGGAGTCGAGCGGGAGGATTCCGCCACTGCGGACTCCGCCTCGGTCTCCGTCGGGTGATCCTCAGTCTCGGTGGGGTGGTGGGCGGATTCGGAGTTCGGGGTGGTCGTCACAGCAGAACCTCAGCGATCTCGGAGGCGGTCTTCAGACGGCGTCCGGTGTAGAAGGGAATCTCATCGCGGACGTGATAGCGGGTCTCGGACTCACGGAGCTTGCGCATCATGTCCACCAGGTCTGTCAGCTTGGGCGCTTCAAGGGCCAGCAGCCACTCCCAGTCGTTCAGCGCGAAGGCGGAGGTGGTGTTGGCCAGCACGGAGGGGAACTCCTGTCCCAGCATCCCGTGTTCGCGCAGCATCGCACCGCGCTTGGCGGGATCCAGCAGGTACCAGTCGTAGGAGCGGTTGAACGGGTAGATCACCAGCCAGTCCTCGGGCGGCACCCCCAGGGCGTAGGCCGGGACGTGGCTGCGGGAGAACTCGGCGGTGCGGTGCACGCCCATGGCGGAGAACGCGATGTGGGTCCGGGAGAACATCGCCGTGCGGCGGATGCGACGGACCGCGGCCTGGAGATCCTCAGGATTGGGTCCGGTGACCCAGGTCAGCACATCGGCGCCGGCGCGCATCGCGGAGACGTCGTAGGTCCCCCGGAACGTGACCTCCTGCTCGGCGAACACGGCCTCGAGCTCGTCGAACTCGACCTCCGTGTCAGCGCCCTGCGGCGCGGGTCCGGTGCGCGCAAAGACGGTGTAGAGCGTGAACCAGTCCTTGCCCGAGGAGTTGACCTCTTCCGGCGTTCGTTGGGCGTTGCTGCCGTAGCTCACAGATGCCTCCATCAGCATTGATCTTCAGTCCAGGGCCTGGGTGACGAGGGCCCACATCCAGCTTATCGCCCGGTCCCCGACGGTTTTCTACATGACGTCGAAAGGTGATGGACGGCTCAGCGATGTGGGCTCAGGATCGTGTTCTGGCTCGAGGTTCTGGCTCGGGGATCACGAGGAGCTGTTGAGGATCGCGGCGGCCGTGGCGCGGGCGTCCGGCACCACCCGGGCGAGGCCGGTGCCGGCGAACCAGGCGCCGGTCATGTGGAGCACCGGGGCGCTGGCACCCGCGGCAGGCTGCTCCGTCAGCCGGGCGCGCAGGGCGGCGATCCGTTCCGCATGACCCGCCGAGGTCTGCGGCAGCGCCTTGCGCCAGCGGATGACGCTGGCCTCGAGGATCTGTGCGGGGGCGATCGGCACCCCGAAGAGTGCGCCGACGTCCTGGGCGGCTGCCTGCTGCAGCTCCTCGTCGCTGGAATCGGCGCCGAGGCTGCGCTGGCTGCTCTGCCCGACCCTCCCGTAGGAGAGCCGCACCACGTGGTGGCCGGGTCCATGCGCCCGGGTCACCGCGGCGTCCGCCCACTCCCATTTGGAGCTGATGTGGGTCATCGCCTTGGCACCGATCTCCGTGACATGCGGAGACACGAGCACGCCGGTGCCGCGCGGATGGGAATCGAGCTCCGGCGCATTCAGGACCATGGAGACCAGGGCGACGCCGGGGGCTAGGGCCTCGGGTTCATGCTGGGTTTCCTGCTGGGAATGCACCGCACCCAGCCCGGTCAGGTCCAGGCCGCTGAGGTCGACCATTCCTGCGGCGAGCTGCACGGCCGCCGGAGCGTCGAGGGCCAGGATGATGTGGTCCGGATGCCCAGTCTCGGCCACATCAAGTGCGCCGAGATCGTTCACCGGGGAGTTCAGCCGAATGACCGCCCCCAGGCGGAGAAGCTCCTCCTGAAGCGCGGCGACCAGTCGGTTGAGCCCTCCATGCAGGGAGTTCACCGCGGAACCGGCCGGCGCCTTGGACCTGACCTGCGCCACGGCTCGGGCCAATGATCCCTCGCGCAGCATCGCCTCGAAGACGCCTGGAGCGGTGTTGCTCATGTCCAGGTCATCCGGCTCGGCCGAATGGACCCCGGAGACGATGGGGGTGACCAGCCGGTCCAGCACGTCCTGCCCCATGCGGTCGCGGACCACCTCGCCCAGCGTGATCCGTCCGCCGCGGGAGGCGTGCTCCTGCGCCCAGCCGTCCACCGGGGCGTTCAGGTCCTCGGCGGCTCGCGCCGCGGCCTCTTCCCCGAGGATCGCCACCACGTCCGGCGCCAGCGGGTCAGCAGGAATCCCGAGGATCCCGGTGGCCGGGAGCGGGGCAGCCACGTCGGGCAGCTGCAGCCAGGCGATGGCATGCTGCGGCGCCACGACCAGATCCTGCAGTCCCAGCTCGTGGAGCAGCCGGGGCACCACAGGTGAACGCGTGGCGAAGGCTTCAGCACCGGCGTCGTAGGCGACACCGGACATCGTGTGCGCGCCGATGGCTCCGCCCAGCCGGTCTCCGGCCTCGAAGATCTCCACCGAGCAGCCTGCGCGAGCCAGATCCCAGGCAGCGATGAGACCGGCGACGCCGCCGCCGACCACGGCGATGCGCGGCATGCTCTGGCGCGCGTTCACGCGGGTGTCCATGCAGGCAGAGCTCAGTCCTCGTAGCCGATCTCGTGGATCAGGCTGACCACCCGGGTGAGCACATCCGGGTCAGTCTCCGGAGGGACCCCGTGACCCAGGTTGAGCACATGTCCGGCGGCACCGGAGCCGGCCGCGATGACCTCGCGGACGTGGGCCTCCAACACCGGCCAGTCGGCGCGCAGCAGCGCAGGGTCGATGTTGCCCTGCAGAGGGGTCTCTGCGCCGACCCGGCGGCTCGCCTCAGCAAGGTTCAGCCGGTAGTCGACACCGACGACGTCGGCCCCGGCCTCCTTCATCAGGTCCAGGATCTCCCCGGTGCCGGTGCCGAAGTGGACCAGCGGCGCGGTGACGCGGTGGCCCTGCGGAGTGGTTCCGCCGAGGCCCTTCACGTGGGCCAGCGCCACCGCCGAATGGGCCTGGACGTGACGGGCGTAGTCCTCGCGGCTCAGTGAGCCGGCCCAGGAGTCGAAGAGCTGGGCGGCGGAGGCTCCGGCCATCAGCTGGGCGCGCATGAAGCGTCCGGACACCTCGGCGGCCCAGGCTGCCAGCGCGTTCCAGGTCTCGGGGTCCGCGTGCATCATCGTGCGCGGGCCGAGGTGGTCCCGGGAGGGCTTGCCCTCGACCATGTAGGCCGCCAGGGTGAATGGGGCTCCGGCGAAGCCGATCAGCGGGGTGGAGCCGAGCTCCGCCACGATGCGCCCGATCGCTTCGGTGATCGGGGCGAAGGCGGCGTCGTCGAGGGTAGGCAGCGCGTCCACATCGGCGCGGGTCCGCACAGGTTTGCCCAGCACCGGGCCCACACCCGGCTCGATCTCCACATCGATCCCGGCCAGGCGCAGCGGGATGACGATGTCGGAGAAGAAGATGGCGGCGTCCACGTCGTGGCGTCGCACCGGCTGCAGGGTGATCTCGGAGGCGAGCTTGGGATCCAGGCAGCTGTCGAGCATCGTGGTGCCCTCGCGCAGCGCCCGGTATTCGGGCAGCGAACGCCCGGCCTGACGCATGAACCACACGGGACGGCGGTGCGGGCGTGTGATCTCTCCCGCAGTGTTACGCCCTCCGCGATACTGCGTGATCAGCGCCGAATCGGCGGTCAGCCCGCTCACGAGCGGGTGCTCTGCGGGCAGCTGCGAGGCGGAGGCCCGAGAATGCGCGGCCGCCAGCGGAATGGCGGAGACGGTGCCGGTGGCCGGGGAGGACGTGGCCATGCCGGCGAAGGATCCAGAAGTCATACGCCATATTCTCCACTTTTCCGCGACACACTTCGACCCGCTGTAGAATCAATGACGTCGTGGTACTCATTTCTCTAGTCGCCACCCACGCCGAGCTCGATCTCGAGACCGTGGGAACACTCAGCTCAGGAGCGGCCAATCTGGCCGGTTCTGTTCATATGCCTGCCGTGACCCTGGCGACCTGCAATCGCATGGAGATCTACGCCGAGTCCACCGGCAGCTCCCACGACGTCGTCCAGTCCACCCGCGAGGAGCTGCTCGACGCCGTCGCCCAGTCCTCCGGTCTGGACCGTGACGTGGTCGGCCGCTCCTTCCGGACCCTGGTGGAGGACGACGCCGTCTCGCATCTCTTCGAGGTCGGCGCAGGTCTGGACTCCGCCGTCATCGGGGAACGTGAGATCGCCGGGCAGGTGCGCAAGTCCCTGGCGGACGCGCAGCACGCCGGCACGATCTCCGGAAACCTCACCAAGCTCTTCGAGACCGCCTCCCGCACCGCCAAGGATGTCGGGACCCGCACCGCACTGGGTTCACGGGGCCGGTCCATCGTCTCGGTCGCCCTGGACATCGCCGGGGACATGCGCGGAGACGGCACCGCCTTCTACCCCGGCGCCTCCGTGGTCCTGATCGGCACCGGGGCCTACTCCGGAACCTCGCTGGCCCAGCTCGTGGAGCGCGGGGTCACCGACATCGGCGTCTTCTCCGGTTCCGGCCGTGCCGAGGAGTTCGTCGCAGAACGATCCGGCGATGCCCGTGCGCTGCAGATGCAGGAGCTGCCCGGTGCTTTCCGCGAGGCCGATGTGATCATCGGCTGCTCGGGCGGGAACCGGCGCATCACCGCCAAAGAGGTGCGCAACCTCGCCGGTCTCGCCGCGGACGCCCCGCGGGACAAGCCGCTGACCATCATCGACCTGGCGCTCTCCCATGACTTCGACCCCGATGTGGCGGATCTGGAGGGCGTGGAGCTGATCACCCTGGAGTCGGTGAAGATGGCCGCCCCCGGGGAGACCGAGGACTCTGTGGAGGAGGCACGCGACGTCGTGCGCTCGGCAGTGGAGACTTACCTCACCGAGCGTCGTGAACGCACCGCCGATGACGCCATCGTCGCGCTGCGCCGACACACCCAGTCGCTCCTGGACGAAGAGATGGACAAGGTTCGCAAGCAGCATGGCTGCACCGGTGCCGCCGAAGAGGTGGAGTTCGCCGTCCGACGGATCGTGCGCAAGATGCTGCACACTCCCACCGTGCGCGCCCGGGAGATGGCGGCCGAGGGACGCACCGAGGATTACGTGCGGGCGCTGCAGGACCTGCACGGCATCGAGGTGCCCGTGCGCGAGGAGACTGCTCGGGCCACCCCCGCTAAGCGCCGCCGCGCCGAGGACTTCTCTGCGGCCGAGCTCACCCAGATGGCCAGCTACCTGACGAACGTTCCCGCCGGCGGCTTCTGCCAGCACCACCGGCCCGGCGAGTTCGAGATCGAACGGATCGACGCCGTGCGCGATCTGAACATCCGCCGCGCCGGCTGAGCCCCTCCCCTGCTCCCCCGAAAAAATCGTAGAGCTCTGTCGTTGTCGTAGTGCTATAGCTCTATGATTCGCTAGAGGTCTACGATTTTCGCGCTTGGGGCGGGGGCACGCGGGCGGGCTGACACAGAAAAGCGGCCCGCCCGGAGAATCCTCCGGGCGGGCCGCCTTTCATGCGGGATCAGCTCAGTCGAGACCCTGCTCGGCGAGCCATTCCGACGCGACGTCGGCCGGATCGGCCTGCTCGTCCACGCTCTGACCGTTCAGCGCGATGAGCTCATCGGGGGTCAGTGCGGCGTTGACCTCATTGATCAGCGCGGCAGCCTCCTCGTCCACGCGGTCTGAGACCACAGGGATGACGTTCTGCGGGAGCACCAGCTCCTCAGGATCCTCCAGCACCACCAGATCATCGGAGGCGAGCTCCGGATCGGCGCTGTAGATGTCTGCCACCTCGACGTCGCCGTCGCGCAGCGCGTCCACGGTCAGTGCGCCACCGCCGGCCTCGACCGGCACCAGCGTGATCTCCACGCCGTAGACGTCCTGCAGACCCTCGGGTCCGTAGGGGCGGGCCTCGAACTCGGCGTTCGCGGCAATCTGCAGATCCTCCAGGCCGGCGAGGTCGCCCACTTCGCTGAGGTCGTTCTCCTCGGCGAACTCCGCGGTGACCACGAAGCTGTCCTGGTCGGTGGCCTCGGCGGCCTCCAGCACGCGCAGCCCGTCGGGGAGGACCTCCTCGAGCTGAGCGGTGATCTCTTCCAGGCTGGCGGCCTCGGAGGACTCCTCGTAGTACTGCAGGAAGTTTCCGGCGTACTCGGGGAAGATGTCGATGGCGCCCGACTCGAGCTCCGAGACGTAGACCTCGCGCTGACCGATGTCGAACTGGCGGTCCACCTCGATGTCCTCGGATTCCAGCACCTGCGCGTAGAGCTCGGCGATGATCGTGTTGGAGTAATACTGCTGAGAGCCGATGACCAGGGCGTCGCCCTGGGCCGCGTCACCCTCGGAGTCCTCGGCGAGGGGATCGCTGTCTCCTCCGCAGCTGGTCAGCGCCAGCGCGGCGATGGTTCCTGTGACCCAGAGTCTTGTGGTCCGCATGTCTGATCCTCTTTCGTTGTGCAGCTCCCACGTCAGGGGCAACTGGTCCTGAAGTCCATCATAGGAAACTATGGGCGCACCCGGTGGTGGACTCGGCCCCAGTGTCGGGTTGTGACGGCGAAGCGTCAGCGTTCGCAGGCGTGAAGCGTCAGCCTCCAATGCCCCAGAGCGTCGATGCCCCGGAGGTCCGAGGCGTCAGCCCCCGGCAGCGACCGCACGACGACGGCCGCGCCGCTCTCCACGCGGGGCGCGCTGCGGTCCGGCGAGCCCGGGGATTCTGCGGATCAGGCGCTGACCAGTCCCGAAGACCGCGTCGACGAGGATCGCGAGCAGGATCACGACGATCGAGGTGCCGAGCATGAGCGGGTAGTCGTAGGTGCGCAGCCCCAGGAACAGCGGACGTCCCAGTCCACCTGCTCCGACATAGGCCGCGAGTGTGGCGGTGGCGATGATCTGCAGCGCGGCGAGGCGCAGTCCGCTGAGGATCAGCGGCAGTCCGAGGGGGATCTCGACCCGGGTGAGCACCTGCCAGCCGCTCATCCCCTGCGCACGGGCGGCGTCCACCGTCGCCGGGTTCACCGATTCCACCCCTGCGTAGGCGCCGGCGAGCACGGAGGGTGCCGCCAGGATCACGAGAGCCACCATGGGCGCGGTCAGGCCGATCCCGGTGAACAGTGCCACCAGGGTCAGCAGTCCCAAGGTGGGCAGGGCACGGGCGGCGCCGGTGGCGACGACGGACACTCCCCTGCCCTTGCCGGTGTGTCCGATGAGCAGGCCCAGCGGCAGCGCCAGCGCGGCAGAGATCCCGAGCGCGATCAGCGTGTAGCCCAGGTGCTCCATGGACCGTTCCCAGAGCCCTCCGGCTCCGGACCAGGCATCCGCGGTGAGCAGCCAGCGCACCGCCTCGACGATGTTGTTCATGCCGCCGCCTCCTGAGTGCGTCGCTTCCTGAGTCGCGGACGAACGGCAGCCGCGTTCTTGTTCCAGGGCATCAGCAGCCGACCTGCGAGCACCAGCAGCAGATCGCAGATCAGCGCGAGCACCACGGTCATCACGATGCCGGCAAGGATGGAGCCGATGATGTCGCGGGCGAATCCGTCGGTGAACAGTGAGCCGAGCGAGTTGACGCCGAGCACGGCGCTGACCGAGACCAGGCTGATCGAGCTGACGCAGACCACGCGCACACCGGCGAGCAGTGCGGGCCCGGCCAGCGGCAGCTCCACGGTGAAGAAGCGACCCACCCCGGAGAACCCGATCGCGGTGGCGGAGGTCCGCACGTCGTCGGTGACGGCGTCCAGCGCCTCGGCCGCGGAGCGGACCATCAGCGCGAGCCCGAAGATCGAGAGCGCGATGACCACGTTGAGCGGGTCTCGCACCGAGGTCCCCACCACGGCGGGCAGCAGGATGAACAGCGGCAGCGAGGGCACGGCGTAGAGCAGCCCGGTGCCGGTCAGCAGCGGTTCACGCAGGACCCGGATGCGGTTGGCGACCCAGGCCAGCGGGATGGAGACCAGGAAGGCGATGACCACGGCGGGCAGGCTGAGCGCCAGGTGGACCAGGGTGAGCTCACCGATGGTGTCTAGGTTCTCCAGGACCCAGCTCATGGACGGTCTGCGCGATCGGTCTGCGTCGGGACCACGCCCAGCGGGCGGCCCTGGGCGTCGGAGATGAGCAGCTCGCCGTCGTCGGTCTGCTCTGCCGAGAGAGACCGGGCTCCGGAGTCCAGCCCGAGGAACCGGGAGACGAACTCGTCCTGCCGGTTCGACAGCAGCTCGGCCGGGGTGCCGGAGGCGGCCACCGCCCCGCCGGTCTTGAGCACGACGATCTGGTCCCCGAGCGTGAGAGCCTCGTCGATGTCGTGGGTGACGAAGATGATGGTCTTCTTCAGCTCCTCCTGCACGCGCGCAAGCTCACGCTGCAGCTCGACCCTGACCAGGGGATCCACCGCGCCGAAGGGCTCGTCCATGAGCAGGATGTTCGGGTCCGCCGCCAGTCCGCGTGCCACGCCCACCCGCTGCTGCTGGCCGCCGGAGAGCTGGCCGGGATAGCGCAGGCCCAGCTTGGCGTCCAGGCCGACGATCTCCATCAGCTCATAGCCGCGCTTGCGAGCGTCGGCGCGGGAGGCGCCGTTGAGTCGGGGCACGGTGGCGATGTTGTCGATGACCCGGCGGTGGGGCAGCAGACCGGAGTGCTGCATGACGTAGCCGATGCGCCGCCGCAGCGCGACCGGCTCCACGCCGGAGATGTCCTCGTCGTCGATCAGCACGCTGCCCGTGCTGGGCTCCACCATGCGGTTGACCATGCGCAGCAGCGTGGTCTTTCCGCAGCCGGAGGATCCCAGCAGCACGGCGGTGCTGTGTGAGGGCACAGTGAGGCTGAACTCCTCCACCGCCGTGGTGCCGTCCGGGTAGGTCTTGCCGACCTGGCGAAATTCGATCATGAAGCCTCCATCAGGTGGTGCCGGTGGATCTGCGCATGGTCTCCCAGACGTGACTCCATCACATCGAGGGCCTGCGGAGAGGAATCCATCAGGATGAATCTGCGGTCGGTCTCGACGGCGACGGCGCCCAGGGTGCCCGAGCCGGCGAAGCAGTCAAGCACCCAGTCGCCGGGGCGCGAGGAGGCCTGCACCATGCGCCGCACCAGTCCGACCGGCTTCTGCGTGGGGTACCCGGTCTTCTCGCGGCCCGTGGGCGAGACGATGGTGTGCCACCAGACGTCGGTAGGCAGCTTGCCCAGGGCGGCCTTCTCCGCGGTGACGAGCCCCGGGGCCATATAGGGCTCCCGGTCGACCGCCTCGGCGTTGAAGAAGTAGCGCGTGGGGTTCTTCACGTAGACCAGGATGGTGTCGTGCTTGGTCGGCCAGCGCTTCTTGGTGCGCCCGCCATAGTCATAGGCCCAGATGATCTCGTTGAGGAAGGATTCCCGCCCGAAGATCGCGTCGCAGAGCACCTTGGCGTAGTGGACCTCGCGGTAGTCCAGGTGCAGGTAGAGGGTGCCGTCCTCGGTCAGCAGCCGCCAGGCATGCAGCAGCCGGGGCTCGAGGAACTCCCAATAGTCGGTGAAGGAGTCGTCATACTCGGCCAGCGCGCGGCGCACGGTGTCATAGCTGCGCCCGGCGAAGCCGACCCGGTTGCCCTCGCCGTGCGGGCGACGGGTGTTGGTGGTCTCAGTGGCCCGCTGGGCCCGCCCGGTGTTGAAGGGCGGGTCCAGGTAGACCATGGTGAAGGAGCTGTCCGGCAGGCCCGGAAGGTGATCGAGGTTCTCGCCCTCGATCACCTGAGAGGGCCCGGCTGGATCGAAGCCGCGGCTGCTCGCCGCAGCGGTGTCCCCGGAAGTCACCCCTGGGCCGTTCAGCTCTCGCTGGAGGCGTTCCCGCCGCCTGAGCCGGAGCCACCGCGACGACGACGGCGCCGCCTGGGCTGCGTGGCAGATTCGCCGCCCTCGGACGGCGCAGCTGACTCCGCAGGTGCTGCTTCAGCGGTGGAGCCTGAGTCTTCGGTGCGGGTGCGACGGCGATTGCGGCTGCGCGGTGCGGAACCTTCCGCGGCGGGCTGAGACTCCTTGGCGGAGTCCTCTCCGCGGCCTCGTCCACGCCCGCCGTCGCGTCCACCGCGACCGCTGCCGGCCTTGTCTGAGTCGCGTCCGCCACGTCCGCCATCACTGGACCGGCCACCACGGCCACCCTCGCGGTCGCCGGAGCGTCCGCCGCGGGACTGGCGCTTCTCGGGTCCGCCCAGATCCTCGAGCTCCTCGGCGTCCAGACCGGCCTTGGAACGCTTATGCCGGGGCAGGCGTCCCTTGGTGCCCTTGGGGATGTCGAGGTCCTCGTAGAGGTGCGGCGAGGAGGAGTAGGTCTCGATCGGTTCCGGGATGCCCAGGCCGAGCGCCTTGTCGATGAGCTTCCACTTCGGCATGTCCTCCCAGTCCACGAAGGTCACGGCGATGCCGGTCTTCCCCGCGCGGCCGGTGCGTCCGACGCGGTGAAGGTAGGCCTTCTCGTCGTCCGGAGCAGTGAGGTTGATGACGTGGGTGATGTCTGTGACGTCGATGCCGCGAGCGGCGACGTCGGTGGCGACCAGGACGTCGATCTTCTCGTTGCGGAAGGCACGCAGGGCCTGCTCACGAGCACCCTGGCCGAGGTCGCCGTGGATCGCGCCGGCGGCGAACCCGCGGGAGATCAGCTCGGCGGAGAGCCGGTCTGCCTGGCGCTTGGTGCGGGTGAACACGATCGTGCGACCGCGACCCTCAGCCTGGAGCAGACGGGCGATGACCTCGTCCTTGTCCAGGTGGTGCGCGCGGTAGACCAGCTGCCGGATGTCCTTCTTGGTGATGCCCTCGTCCAGCGGGTCTGCCGCGGAGATGTGGGTCGGCTTGGACATGTAGCGGCGGGCCATGGCGACCACGGGGCCGGGCATGGTCGCGGAGAAGAGCATGGTCTGGCGACCGATCTCCGGGACGGCGGAGAGCAGGGTCTCCACATCGGGGAGGAAGCCGAGGTCGAGCATCTCGTCGGCCTCGTCGAGGACCACGATGTTGACGTTCTTGAGCTTCAGATGACGCTGGCGGTGCAGGTCGATCAGTCGGCCGGGGGTGCCGACGACGATCTCCACACCGCGGTCGAGCTCTTCGATCTGCGGCTCGTAGGCACGGCCGCCGTAGATCGTGGCCACGCGGATGCCGCGGCGGGCGGCCGCGACCTTGATGTCCGCGGCCACCTGCACGGCGAGCTCACGGGTGGGAGCGACGATGAGCGCCTGGGGCGCTCCGGGGGCCGGAAGGTCGTCATAGCCGGCGTCGTCGGGGCTGGTGACGCGCTGGATGGCAGGAATGCCGAAGCCCAGCGTCTTGCCGGTGCCGGTCTTGGCCTGGCCGATGATGTCATAGCCGCCCAGCGCGATCGGCAGGGTCTCGGCCTGGATCGGGAAGGGGGTGGTGATGCCCTTCGCGGCGAGGGCCTCGACGATCTCGGGGCGCACGTTGAAATCTGCGAAGGTGAGGCTGGAGGCTTCGACAGCCTCGACGAGTTCAGGATGAGCGGCGGAGATGGGGGCGTCAGTCTCGGCGGCTGATGACTCGGTGGTCTGTTCAGTCATAGGTACTTTCATTAGGCGACTGCGGCTGCGAAGCCGACAGTCTGTTTTGTGTCGGAGCCGATCTCCACATAGCCGATGGAGGCCACGGGGACCACGATCTTCTTGCCGCGGCGGTCCTGAAGGCTCAGCAGCGTCTGCTTGCCTTCGATGGCGGCGGCAACGGCCTGTTCGATCTCTTCGGGCTTGGCCTCGGTCTCGATGACGATCTCGCGTGAGACGTGCTGAATGCCGATACGTACTTCCATGCCAACTCCTTGAATCCGTGGGTCAACGCCCACTTGATCAGAGCCGCAGCGGTCCGGAGACGGACGCCTGCGTCAGGCGTGGGCGAGTTTACCTGTCTCGATACTACCTATTGTGCGCCCTCGGTGCTCTCAGACTCCTTGGGGAAGCCCGAGATTCCGCGCCAAGCCAAACGCGCGGTCAGCTGGGAGGAGACCTCCTGGTCCGGGCGCTCGGAGAGCCGGCTCCAGTGCCGTGCCGCCGAGAGCGCCATGCCGATCAGCCCGTGACCCAGCATGGTGGCCTCGGCCATCGGCTGACCGGTGTCGTCGGCGATCACCTCGGCGATGGCTCCGGCCATCGCGTCATGGAAGCGCTCGAGGCGGTCTTCGACCTCCTCGTCGTTGTCCATCCCCGAGGTGAAGACCAGCCGGTAGGCCTCGTCCTTGCGGGCGATGAACTCATAGAAGGTGGCCATGGTGGCCTGGACGCGTTCCTTGTTGTCCGCGCTGGTGGCCAGCGCCTGGGTCAGCTCGTACTCGAGCTGGGCCAGGTGGGTGTCGAGCAGTCCGAGGAAGAGCTCGTGCTTGCCCGGAAAGTGCTGGTAGAGCACCGGCTTGGAGACCTGGGCGATCTCGGCGATGTCGTCCATCGAGGCGCCGTGGTATCCCTTGGCGACGAAGACCTGCAGCGAACAGTCCAGCAGCTGCCTGCGACGCTGCTCACGAGGCAGCCGTTTGGCGCGGACGACGCCGGCAGGGTCCCTCATGCTTTCGTTCATGGGCCCAGTCTAGGGCTGGGACGGCGCGGACGCCCGGACCTGTCACGGACGGATCGGCTCGATACCGGTGGCGAGCCCGCACAGCGTCTCCACCGTGTCCCAATCGGTGGTGTTCTCCCCGATCAGGTTCGCCTTGCCGGTGCCGTGATAGTCGGAGGACCCGGTGACGAGCAGGTCGTGGCGGGCGGCGAGGGCGCGCAGCACGGTGCGGCCGGATTCGGGGTTGTCGCGGTGGTGGACCTCCACCCCGGCGAGGCCCGCATCGACCATCTCCTCGAGCTGCGCGGCGCTGACGGTGCGACCGCGGGCCGAGGCCATCCCGTGGGCCAGCACCGGGACTCCCCCGGCAGCGCGGACCAGCTCGATCGCCGTCGTCGGGTGCATGTTGTGCTGGCTCACGTAATACGGAGATCCGGCGTGGAGCAGGTGGTCGAAGGCCTCCTGGCGATCGGCCACGGCTCCGATGCCCACCAGGGCGTCGGCGAGGTGCGGGCGGCCCACGGTGGCTCCGGTGCTCACGTGCTGCTCGACCGTCTCCCAGGTCAGCGGGAAGTCCACGGAGAGGCGTTCGGCGATGCGTCGGGCTCGGTGCATGCGACCGTCGCGGGCTTCGGCGACCGCCGAGGAGAGTCCGGCGTGGAGCGGATCGTGGAGGTAGCTCAGCAGATGGACGCTGATCCCGTTCTCGGTGAGTGTGGTGATCTCCATGCCGGGCAGCAGCATGACCCCGTGCTGCCTCGCGGCGGCGATGGCCTCGTCCCAGCCGGCGGTGGTGTCGTGATCGGTCAGCGCCAGACCTTCCAGTCCCGCGGCCGCCGCGGCGGCGATCACCTCAGCGGGAGCTTCGGTGCCGTCGGAGACGTTGGAATGGGTGTGCAGGTCCACGCTCATGCGCCTCAGCCTACCGGGCTGCCGCCTCCGGCCAGGCCCCGGAGGCGCACCTAGACTGGGACCATGACCAGTTCCGAGAATCCTGAAGAATTCGACCTCGTCGCCGCAGCCTCCGCGCAGGAGCTCGGGGATCGCGTGAACAACCGCTCGCAGCGCCCCACCTCGGAGGCGTTCAAGGAGTTCATGGCCTCGAGCTGGGCTCCGGCCGAGCGCGTGACGCATGAGCGCGATGAGGTCGCCTCCTACGCCGCCCGACGCCGCGCCGCCGTGTCCGCGCAGTTCCCGGGCGAGCGGCTGGTGATCCCCGCCGGGCCGTTGAAGGTCCGCTCGAATGACACCGACTACCGCTTCCGCCCGCACTCGGCCTTCGCCCACCTGTCCGGCCTCGGCCTGGACCATGAGGCAGGTGCCGTGCTGGTCTTCGAGCCGGTCGAGGAGGGCACCGGCGACGACGGCTCCGGCCACGAGGTCACGCTGTACTTCACGCCGATGGCGGGGCGAGACTCGGAGGCCTTCTACGCCGATGCCCGCCACGGTGAGTTCTGGATCGGGCCCCGCCCCGGCCTGGAGGAGTTCTCCCAGCGGCTCGGCATCCGCACCGGAGACACCGGCGCGCTGGAGGTGGCCGTGACCAAGAACGCGGGTCCCGTGGAGTTCGGCGGAACCCGTCTGCGGCTGCTGCGCGAGGTGGACCTGAACGTCGACGCCCTGGTGGACACCTCACGCATCAACACCGCGGTGGACCTGGAGACCTCCGATGCCTACGACGGCGAGCTGCTGGAATCCCTCTCCGAGCTGCGCCTGGTCAAGGACAGCTGGGAGGTCGAACAGCTGCGCACCTCGGTGGACGCCACCATCGCCGGGTTCCACGATGTGGTCGCGGCCCTGCCCGCTGCAGTGGGTCATGCCCGCGGCGAGCGGATCGTGGAGGGGGCGTTCTTCGCCCGCGCCAGGCTGGACGGCAACGACCTCGGCTACGACACGATCGCGGCCTCGGGCAACAACGCCACGGTGCTGCACTGGATCCGCAATCACGGGGCGGTGAACCCGGGAGAGCTGCTGCTCCTCGACGCCGGCGTGGAGGCCGAGTCTCTCTACACCGCAGACATCACCCGCACCCTGCCGGTCACCGGAGAGTTCACCCCCGTACAGCGCCGGATCTACGAGGCTGTGCTCGCCGCGGCAGACGCGGCGTTCGCCGTGGTCCGCCCGGGCATCAAGTTCCGGGAGATCCACGCCGTGGCGGTGAAGGTGCTCGCCGAGCACCTCGACGACTGGGGGCTTCTGCCGGTGAGCCTCGAGGAGGCCCTGGATGAGAGTGGCCAGCATCACCGCAGGTGGATGCCTCACGGCACGAGCCATCACCTCGGGCTGGACGTCCATGACTGCGCGCAGGCCAAGCGCGAGCTGTATCTGGACGGCGTGCTGGAACCCGGCATGGTCTTCACGATCGAGCCGGGGCTCTACTTCAAGAATGAGGATCTAGCGGTGCCGGCGGAGTTCCGCGGCATCGGCGTGCGGATCGAGGATGACGTGCTGGTCACCGAGGACGGTGCGGAGAATCTCTCTGCGTCGCTGCCCCGCACCGCACCGGAGGTGGAGGCCTGGATGCAGGGGATCTGGGCGCAGAAGAAGAGCGGTTAATCACGGCGGATAACCGTGATATGGCGGCGATCTAAATGTGATGAATTCGACGCTTGTCAGCCTCTAAGCGTTCGGAGGTCCTGGGTTTCAAGGGATACGCTGGAATCAGTCGAACCTGACAGGTTCAAACAATCACAGGAGGAACTCCATGGGAATCATCGCTTGGCTCGTACTGGGCCTCATCGCAGGTGCAATTGCACGCCTCATCCTTCCCGGCAAGCAGGCCGGCGGATGGATCGCCGCACTGGTCACCGGTGTGCTCGGCGCCCTGCTCGGCGGCTTCATCGCCTCCGCCGCCTTCGGCATCAACGTCAATGACTCGTTCTTCGATCTGCCCACATGGCTCTTCGCCATCGGCGGCGGCGTGATCGTGGCCTTCATCTGGCAGGCCATCACCGGTCGCCGCGGCAGCCGCAAGGTCTGATTCGCAAGCGCTGAGCACCGGCTCCTCACGGAGCTGGCACTCACAGTGAAACGCCCCGTCCCCTGGACTCCATTGGAGCTCCAGACGGACGGGGCGTTTTCACGTTCAGGGGTCGAAACCCGCAGACACAGTCAGTTCAGGGGCGAGGGTTCTGTTCAGCCTGCGTGTCCTCGTGGGACTCGGGCTGCTCGCGCTGTCCGGGCCGCTCAGCCTGGGCAGGCTCAGTCTGTTCAGCCGGCGACTCTGCCCGCTCAGCCTGCTCACCAGTGACCTGCGGCTCAGGCTCCTGGGCCGCCTGCTCCTGCGGGGCGCGCACACCGTAGCGAGGCCGACCGTCGGGAAGATCGTTATATCCGGCGGACGGGGCCTGTGACTCGGACGCCTGAGCGTCCGGGGCCGCCGTCGTCGTCGTGCTGCCCTGCTGCTCGGTGCCCGCTGCACCCTGGCCGGGTCCGGGCTGAGGCGAGGGCCGTGGCGCGCCGGCCGGCTGCTGCGGGGCGCCGCTCATGCTGGTGGAGGTGGGGTCGTTGAAAGCGTTCAAGCTCATCACTCCTGCGCCGGCGACCAGCTGGCGTGCGCGCTGTGCCGAGCCGAACTCGCAGACCACGTCGAAGCTGGTGGCCACCAGCTGCGAGGAGGACGCGTACTCACGGCGGCCCTTGCGCATGGCGAAGCCCAGCACGCCGATGATCATCCAGATGGCCATGCCCAGCACCACGGAGAAGGCGAGGTTGTAGATGCTCGCCTCGGGGCTGAACAGATAGATCAGCAGTCCGATGAAGGCACCGAACATCGCACCCTGCGCCGCGCCACCGAGGGCCACCCGGGGGTAGGTCAGCCGCGTGCGGATGTGCTCCACGGATCGGAGGTCATTGCCGACGATCGTCAGCGCCTTGACGTCGAAATCCTCCGCCGCGGTCAGGTGGTCCACCACCTTCTGCGCGTCCTCATAGGAGCGGTAGCGTCCCAGCAGCTCACCGCGGGGAAGCCCGCCAGTGTTGAGCCCGCCTGAATTGGTCCCAGCATTCATCGACATGTGCCTATTGTCTCAGGTCGGCGGAGCCGCTCCCGCTCGCCCGTCACACTCGTAGGCGCAGATGCAGATGCAGGCACACACGCAGTCGCAGTCGATCGCAACCGGTGCAGCCTCGACCAGTGCAGTGCGGGTTGGGTGCCGGCTCGTAGACTGGAGCGGTGTCTGATCCAACCGTCGCCGAACGTATCCGCCAGCGCCTCGCCGAGGTGATCGATCCGGAGCTGCGTCTCCCGATCACCCAGCTGGGCATGGTCGGGGACATCAGCGTCGATGACGCAGGTGCCGCGCAGGTGGGCGTGAAGCTCACCATCGCGGCCTGTCCGATGCGCAGCCGCATCGTCGAAGACGTCACCGCTGCGGCTGTCCGCGCCGAGGGCGTCTCCACGGCCTCGGTGGAGCTGGGCGTGATGACCCCGGAGGAGCGTGCCGAGCTCAAGGACCACCTCCGCGGCGGGGAGACCGGCAAGATCAACAGGTTCGCCCAGCCCGAGAGCCTGACCAGGGTCTATGCGGTGGCTTCGGGCAAGGGCGGTGTGGGCAAGTCCTCGGTGACGGTGAACCTCGCCTGCTCGCTGGCCGCGCAGGGGCTGAAGGTCGGCATCATCGACGCCGATATCCATGGCTTTTCGGTCCCGGACCTGATGGGCATCACCGATAAGCCCACCCGGCTGGACGAGATGATCCTGCCGCCGGTGGCCTATGGCGTGAAGACCATCTCCATCGGCATGTTCGTCGACGGCAACCAAGCTGTGGCCTGGCGCGGGCCGATGCTGCACCGCGCGGTGGAGCAGTTCCTCACCGATGTGCACTTCGGCGATCTCGATGTGCTGCTGCTGGACCTCCCGCCCGGCACCGGTGACATCGCGATCTCGGTGGCTCAGCTGCTGCCAGGCTCGGAGCTGCTGGTCGTCACCACACCGCAGTTCGCGGCGTCGAACGTCGCCGAGCGTGCTGGTGCGCTGAGTTCACAGACCAAGCAGCGGGTGGCAGGGGTGATCGAGAACATGGGTCCGATGACCCTGCCCGACGGGACAAGCTTCGAACTCTTCGGCAGCGGCGGGGGTCAGCTGGTCGCGGACCGGCTGAGCGAGTCCCTGGGCAGCGAGGTCCCGCTGCTGGGGTCGGTCCCGCTGGATATGCACCTGCGTGAAGCCGGCGACGACGGCGAGCCCGTCGTCCTCGCGGCTCCCGAGTCACCGGCCGGAACCGCGCTGCGCGGCATCGCTGCCCGCCTCGCAGTCCAGCCACGCGGGATCAGCGGCCGCAAGCTCCCCTTCAGCCCGGCCTCCTGAGCCCATACCCCTCCCCTGTCCCGGTCCCGGTCCCAGCGTTTTACCGGGCCGCACGTGTTTTACCGGGGTGACCGTCCGGCGGGTATTCCACACGACGCGGGGTAAAACGCAGGGGGTGGGGACTCAGGTGGCTTCGCTGTCGAAGGGAGCGGCCTGCGCGGAGTCCTCTGGTTCTTGCGGCACAGCGCCGTCGCGGGAGCCCGCCCCGGCCATTCCGGCAGCGAGAGCTGAACCAGCGGCACCGGCCGTACCCGCGGCGCGGGACGCGGAGCTCGCTGGGACGCCACTGGCAGTGGTTCGGCCATTCGGCTTGCTGCTGCGGAAGAGTTCTCGCGGGTCGGTCGCCTTCCGAGCGGAATCCAGAGTCCCGGTGACCGCGGAGCGGGCGTCGCGGAAGTCTTCGGAGTATTCGTCGCTCAGCGCCTCTCGGATGATGCGCCGCGGGTCGTACTGCCGAGGGTCGTACCGCTTCCAGTCCACGTCGTCGAAGTCGGTGCCGGTCTCGTCCTTGAATCGACCCTTGGCGTCTTCGGCCATGTCACGGGCCTGCCGGACCCAGCGCGCCAGGTTGCGCGCATATTGGGGCAGTCGCTCCGGTCCAAGGATGACCAGTGCGAGCACCACCAGAATGACGAACTCATAAGCGTTGATACCGGTCACAGACCAAGCCTACCCTCAGCGACCGATCAGTCTGTGAGCCAGTCGAGCAGCTCCTCGAAGCCGCGCTCCAGCCGCTCGGAGCCCGAGGGCACGATGGGCAGGACCTGGACCCGTGAGCGGTCGGTGGCCATGACCCAGTTGGAGATCTGCTCCGCCGCGGTCTCCGGCAGATCGGAGCTCACCACGTACTGGACCCTGCCGCTCTCCATGGCGGCGGTCCATTGCTCCTCGTCTTCGGAGATGTAGAGCTGGCACTCGTCGCCGGTGCGCAGCGTGATGTTCTCCTTGCGGGCGTCCGAGACATCGACCGCGCTCGCCAGCTTCGACTCCAGCGGCGCCATCTCCACTCCGGCCTCCTCGGGTCTCGTCTCGGAGACGTCGAGATGGTGTTCGCCGTCGGTGAGTCGGATCTGCACCGTGCGGATCCCCGCGACGACGCCGGTCTCGGCGTACTCGGTCGCGAGCCCGAACCCTGAGAGATGCGGCACGGACCAGCCCAGGCTCTTGAGCGCGTTGAGGCTGTCCAATGGGATCTGCTGGATCTCCGTGGTGTCCGGCGATCCGGGCAGCACCGAATCGGGGTCATCTACAGGGATCAGATTCAGATCGGTGCTGGTGAGCGGCACGCCGGGGTTCGTCAGCTCGCCGTCACCCTCCTGCTGGGTCTCGCTGCTCTGCGAGCCCTGGGGCAGAAGCGACTGGACGGAGCTGATCTGGGGCAGGGCTCGTCCGCCGACCACCCAGGCCGCCACGAACACGAGCACGCCCAGCAGCACCAGGACGATCAGGGAGAGCACAACAAGCCACCCGGCGCGCGGACGGGTGGCTTCATGAGCGGTCGCAGCACCTGGCCAGCTGCGGTGCGATTCACCGGTGCTGGCCCCGCGAACGAGCGGAGTACTTGAATCGTGCCTTGTCATCCTGATTATCATGAGGGGTAGAACTGAGCAGAACCTGAAATTTTTCTGGAAATCTATCAGTATCCGAGAATCCGTTCCTCGGTGACTCCCCTTGCACTCGACCCACAGAAGAGCGCGCACCGTCCCTGCGTCATCACATTCGTGTTCAGAGAAGGACCCATGAAAGCTCAGCAGCCCCAGCATCCGGTCAAACATTCGAGCTGGGCCTACGCCGAGCAGCACGCTGAGGAGGAGCCGGCACTGGCCCAGGCTCGCGTCCGGGCCGAGGAGATCGGGGTGCGTCCCGCGAGCCCCGGCGTCGCCGCCCTGCTGACCGTGCTCGCCGCGGCGACGCAGGCGCATGCGCTGGTCGAGGTGGGCACCGGCGTGGGGGTCTCCGGGCTGGCTTTGTTGCGCGGAGCACGCGCCGACGCGGTCCTGACCAGCATCGATTATGAGGCCGACCATATCCAGGCGGCGCGTGAGACCTTCAAGGATGCCGGTCTTCCCGCGTCTCGAGCCCGATTGATCACCGGGCGAGCCCAACAGGTGTTGGCGCGGCTGACCACTGGCGCTTACGACGTGGTCCTCATAGATGCGGACGCCGCGCGTGTCGGGGACTACGCGGAGCAGGGCATCCGGCTGCTGCGACCCGCGGGGCTGTTGATCATCAATGATGCGCTGGACCACGATCGGGTCCCTCGGCCTGCAGTCAGAGAGGACTCCACGCAGGTCATGAGGTCTCTGGAGAAGAGTCTCCAGGAGGACGGGCGCGTCCAGACCTCGATGCTCGGTGCCGGGACGGGACTTCTGGTGGCGGCCCGCCGCTGAGCCCGGGAGCCGGAACAGTTCAGGCCGGGCACGCTGAACGCGTCCGGCCCGAACAGCAGGTCATTCTCCGACGGCTTTGATCAGGCACTGCTTGAGTGCCTGAGCCTCTTCGTTGTTGATCTCGAGGACCAGCCGGCCCCCTCCGTCGATCGGCACCCGCATGATCAGGCTGCGTCCCTCCTGAGTGACCTCCATCGGACCGTCGCCAGTACGCGGTTTCATTGCAGCCATCGAGTGCATCCCTTCTGAAGTTCTATAGCGTGCGTGTCCATGCCTGATGCAGAGATCCAGCGCCTGAACTCACTCTATTATCTCGCATCTGCGAGGAATGTCACTCCGCTCGATGAAATCCGGAATCGGGCTCCCCTCCGCGGGATGCAGATTCGCCCTTGTCAGAGGTCCGGGTGGGGAGCTCCGGGGAGTCCCGATCGGCCCTGTCCCGCTGCGCCTCTGCCTCACGCAGCTGCGCTTCGAGCGCATCGAGCAGCCCGTCCACCTGGTCCATGCGGTATCCGCGGACCGCGGAGTCCAGGCGCAGCTCTTCGAGGTCCGCGGAGGTGATCTCCGTCTGCGCACGACGGCGCAGCAGATCCTCCACGTCGGAGGTCGCTGCGGCAGAACCATCGGGTTCGGGGACCGCAGCACCTTCCCAGCGGCCCAGGATGGCAGCGGCCACGCCGACGAGCAGGACCAGTGCGAGCAGTGAGAGCCAGAGCATGAGTTCAGTCCACCCCCAGCGCCTGCATCAGAGCCGGAAGCATCTCCCCCGCGGGGCCTCGCAGCCGGTGGTGCATGGCGTCACTGAGCTCGGTGGACTCGGGGTTGATCTCGATCAGGGGCGTCCCGCGTTCCATGCCCAGCAGCGGCAGCGAGGCCGCCGGCTGGACCAGCCCCGAGGTGCCGACCACCAGAATCAGGTCTGCGGCGCGCATGGCTTCGGCCGTGCGCTCGAAATCCTCCATCGGCAGGGGTTCGCCGAACCAGACCACCGAGGGTCGGACCATCCCCTGCTCACAGACCTGGCAGAGCGGTGGCTCCTCCGGCTCGGACGGTGGCTGGGCGCCGTCGTACTGGGGTGTGGTGAGCTCGGCCGGGGCTCCGCACTCGTGGCAGTGGTGGGCCATGATGCTGCCGTGGAGGTGGGCGAGGACCTCGGCTCCGGCACGTTCGTGCAGGTCATCCACGTTCTGAGTCGCGATGCTCAGTGTTCCTCCGCTCGAGCGGAGCCGCTGCTGCCAGTGGGCGAGCGCCAGGTGCCCGGGGTTGGGCTGGACGCCCTGGATCAGCGATGCCCGCCAGCGGTACCAGGTGTGCACCACGTCCGGATCGTTCTCGAACGCCTCGGGGGTGGCGAGATCCTGCGCGGAGTACTGCTCCCAGAGGCCCGTCTGGACCTCCCGAAAGGTGGGAACCCCGGATTCCGCGGAGATGCCGGCGCCGCTGAAGACGGCGACGTGGCGGGCTGCTCGAGCAAGGTTCAGCACCTCGTCGGGAATGTGCGGGACCGCAGGTTCATCAGACATGTCCCCTACGTTATCTATCCTGGGTCACCGAGACTACGCTTGAGGGTGAGTCCACCCCTCTGGGTCGGCTCGAGGACAGCAACCAGGCTGTGCTGACGTCTTGGAGGACACCATGAGCCAGATCCCACCCGAGTCCCAAGGCCAGTGGCAGCAGCCCGAGGCGCCGCGGGCTGTGCCGCTGAGCGCCGGTGAGGAGCAGGGCTGGGGTGTGGGGATGCACCTCGGCGGCGTCTTCCTCTCCTGGCTCGTGCCGCTGGTGCTGTGGCTGGTCTTCCGCGAACGCAGCCGGATGCTCGATGATCACGGGAAGGAGGCGCTGAACTTCCAGATCACGCTGTTCATCGGCTATGTGATCGGCACGGTCACCACGGTGATCCTGATCGGTTTCGTGATTCTGCCGATCATCTGGCTGCTCTCCGTGGTGTTCAGCATCCTTGCCGCCGTCGCCGCCTACCAGCGCCGCCCGTACCGCTACCCGCTGACCATCCGCTTCATCTCCTGAGCGAACCGCCCCGCTGACGGTGGGCCGCGGGTGGCTCGCGGCGCGCAGTGATCAGCCGCGGGCAGCCACCCGCTAGCTCTTGCGGTTGTAGAAGTACATCGACACCGGGCCGAAGACGCCCACCAGCACCGCGCAGTAGACGAGCACCAGGGTCACGCTGCCGAAGTCACCCATTCCTGCCATGAGCTCGCGAATGGCGGTCACGACCACGGAGACAGGGTTGACCTCGACGGCGCCCTGCAGCCAGCTGGGCATGGTCTCCGGGTCCACGAAGATGTTGGACGCGAAGGTCAGCGGCATCATGATGAACATCGAGATGCCCATGGCTGCCTGCTCGGTGCGCACCAGCAGCGAGATCACGGTCCAGATCCAGGACAGGCTGAAGCTGAAGAGCAGCAGCAGCACGAAGGCCATCAGCACCCCGGTGAGACCGCCCTCGGGGCGGAACCCCATCACGAAGCCCACGAGCAGGATGATGGTGCCCGCGAGGATATAGCGGACCTGATCCCCGAGCAGCGCGCCGACCAGCTGAGCCGGACGCCAGGTGGGCAGCGAGCGGAAGCGGTCGAAGACGCCCTTGGAGATGTCGCGGTTGAGCGTGATGCCGGTGTACATGGTGATCATGATCATCGTCTGCACGAAGATTCCGGGTATCAGCCACTGCACGTAGCCGTCCACGGAACCGGCGATCGCGCCGCCGAAGATGTAGGTGAACATCACGGTCATCATGATCGGGAAGACCGTGACGTCGAAGAGCTGTTCGGGGATGTGTTTGATCTTCAGCAGTGCTCGCCAGCCGTAGGTCAGCGAGGCGCTGACCGCGCCTGATGGGGCGGGCCGTTCCTCTGCCGGGACGAGCACGTTTCTGATCTTCTGGCTCTGGTCCTGCGCCGTGGTGGTCACGCCGCCTCCTCCTGTGCCGCCGGGGCCTCGCCCTCGGTCGCCTCGTGAACTGTCTTATGGCCGGTCAGGGCGAGGAACACCTCGTCCAAGCTGGGCTGACCCAGCGCGAAGGTCTCCACGGCCAGGCCGGAGTCCTGCAGGGCGATGAGCGCGGAGGCCGCACGGGATTCGTCCTCGAGCCGCACGGTCAGCGCGGCGGAGTCTGATTCGCGGATGACCTCGGTCATCAGGGTGCGGCCCAGGATCTCGGCCGCCTCTTCGCGGCGGGCTGGATCCGCGACTCGTACCTTGAGCGCCCCGGTGCCCACCTGGGCCTTGAGCTGACCGGGGGTGCCTTCGGCGATGACCTTGCCGGTGTCGATCACCGCGATCCGGTCCGCGAGCTGGTCGGCTTCCTCCAGGTGCTGGGTGGTGAGCAGGATCGTGGTGCCGCCGGCCACCAGGGTGCGGATGATGTCCCAGACCTGGTTGCGGCTTCGCGGATCGATTCCAGTGGTGGGCTCATCCAGGAACATGAGCTGCGGGGTGACGATCAGCGATCCGGCGATGTCCAGGCGTCGCCGCATGCCCCCGGAGTACTTCTTGACCTGGCGGGTGGCGGCCTCGGTGAGGCCGAAGGCGTCCAGCAGCGTCATGCCGCGGACCTTCGCGTCCCGGGAGCTGTAGCCCAGCAGGCGTCCCAGCAGCATCAGGTTCTCGATGCCGGTGAGATCCTCATCCAGTGAGGCGAACTGTCCGGTCAGCGCGATCTTCTCGCGGATGGCCTTGGGCTCGGTGAACACGTCATGTCCGAGCACCCTCGCCTCGCCTGCATCTGGGCGCAGCAAGGTGGCGAGCATTCTGATCGCGGTGGTCTTGCCGGCTCCGTTGGGACCCAGCACCCCATAGATGCCGCCCTGTGGAATGTGCAGGTCGATCTCGTCGACGGCGGCGGTGTTGCCGAACCGTTTGACCAGTCCGCGCGTTTCAATGGCCGGCACGCTCATGTGCAGCAATCCCCCCTGAGATTCGTTTCATGATTGGGGTCCAGTCTAGTCCGCGGACCCCGTGGGGGAAGCCCTCTGGGCCCCGTGCAGCTCCGCGCCGACGGCGCCGTGCTCAGCCGAGCTGCTGCCAGAGCCAGCGGTAGATCAGCGCATTCATGGTGGCCTGCTGCTCCGGGTTCGCCGCCCCGCCGTGCCCGCCTTCGATGTTCTCCCAGTAGGTGACGTCGGCGCCGAGGGTCTCCAGGGCTGCCGTCATCTTCCGGGCGTGCCCCGGGTGGACTCGGTCATCCCGGGTGGAGGTGGTCAGCAGCACCGGCGGGTACTCCACACCCTCGGCGAGCAGGTGGTAGGGCGAGAAGTCCGCCATGTACTCCCAGTCCGCGGTCTCCGGGTCCCCGTACTCGGCGCGCCAGGACGCTCCCGCGAGCAGCTGGGCGAACCGGCGCATATCCAGCAGCGGCACCTGGATGACGACGGCGCCGAACAGCTCCGGGTACTGGGTGAGCATGTTTCCGGTGAGCAGACCACCGTTGGAGCCGCCCCGGCAGGCGAGCTTCTCCACGGTGGTGACGCCGGTGGCGACCAGGTCCCTTGCCACGGCGGCGAAGTCCTCGTTCGCTCGGTTGCGGTTCTCCTTCAGGGCAGCCTGATGCCAGCCGGGCCCGTACTCGCCGCCTCCGCGGATGTTCGCCACGGCGAAGACTCCCCCGGCCTCCAACCAGGCCTTGCCGGCCAGGCCCAGGTAGCTCGGGGTCTGCGAGATCTGGAATCCGCCATAGCCATAGAGGATGGTCGGGTGCGGCTCGGGGCCGGCGATCTGGGTGGCGCCGGGCACCTGGTCCTGCTCAGCGGTCTCGGCAGCCTGCACCGCCTCGGCGCGGCCGATCAGAAAGTACGGGATCCGCGTGCCGTCTGCGCTGGTGGCGAAGGCCTGCACCGAGGCGAGCCCGTCGGCCTCGAATCGCTCGGGCGCCTGCTTCAGCAGTTCAAGACTTGGCTGCTCACCCGCGCGCAGCGCGCCCAGGTCTCCGCGGTAGAGGCTGGTGGGAGTGACCCAGTCGTTGCTGGTCACCCACACCTCGTCGGAGTCCTCCGCATCCACAGCCCCCACACTGAGCGATCCTCCGAGATCCTCGAACGCCACGGACTCCTGCCACTGGCCACCCTCGCGCCAATGGGCCTGCACTCGGTGGATCACGTCCTGCAGGATGGTCAGCACGAACATGTCTCGGGTCACCGCGACGTTGAGCAGCGCAGCGGACTCGGTGGGTTCGAAGAGCACGGTCAGCTTCGGCTCTCCGGCGATGAACGCCTCGGCGTCGCCGACGATCAGGCTTCCCCCGCGGTAGTCCACGCCGTGGTGGCTGAAGTCGGTGCGCGGGCGCAGCACGATCAGGTCCCGGTGGAAGCCCACGGAGACGTCGGTGGGCACCTCGATCCGGGTCAGCGCATCCTCTGCCGCAGGATCCAACAGGTAGGTCTCGCGGTCGTAGAAGCCCAGCAGCCTGAGACCGAAGTGGCGTTCAAAGCCGGGAGTGCTGTCATAGCCGACGACGGCGGTCATCTCGTCGGGCTCCACGCTGAGGACCGCGCGCGCTTCGGTCAGCGGCGTGCCGCGATGCCAGCGTCGCGCCACGCGGGGATAGCCGGACGTGGTGACGGCGTCGGGTCCGGCGTCATGGGTCATGTACACGGTGTCTCGGTCGATCCAGCTCAACCCGCCCTTGCCCTGGGGAAGGTGGAAGCCGCCGTCGGCCTCGGGGACGAAGCTCTTGGTGACCAGGTCGAACTCCCGGGTGACATCAGCATCGGAGCCGCCCGGGGACAGCGAGATCAGCGTGTGGCGCCACGGGGCGTCGTCGTTGCTGTCTTGGGCGCTGCTGTGCGGGCGCAGCACCTCGGCGCCGTGCCAGACCCAGGTGACACCCTCCTCGGCGCTGAGCGCATCGAGATCGAGCAGGATCTCCCACTCCGGGGTCTCGGTGCGGTAGGAAGCCTCGGTGGTGCGTCGCCACAGCCCCTGCGGGTGTTCTGCGTCGGTCCAGAAGTTATAGAGATGGTCGCCGCGCTTGTTCACCCCGGGGATGCGGTCGGAGGCGTCGAGGATGTCGCGCAGCTGGGTGCGCAGCGGAGCGAACTCAGCGTCCTGGATGCGCTCCTCGGCACGGGCGTTGCGCTCACGCACCCACTCCAGGGCGCGATCTCCGCTGACGTCCTCGAGCCACAGGTGCGGATCGGCCTCGGCCGGGTCGCGGTGCGGGTCGATCAGGGGCTTCGCCGAAGGGAGAGTCATATCCCCAATCCTAGCCACCCGCGTTTTACCTGGGCTTGCGTGGTCTACCGGGGCAACGGTCTGCCCGGTAGACCACGCAACGGGGGGGGTAAAACGTGGGAAGGGAGGGCGGATCAGCCGGTGTTCTGCAGGCCTGCTGCCACGCCCTTGAGCGTGATCAGCAGGAGGTTCCGCGGATCATCGATCTGCTCGTCGGTGAGCGTGCCGGAGCGCAGCACGCGCAGGGCACGCAGCTGGATCAGCGAAAGCGCATCGACGTAGGGGTTGCGCAGCTGCACGGCGCGGCCGAGCACCTGGTGCTTCTCGAGCAGCCGCTGCTGCTCGGTGATGGTCAGCACCCACTTGGAGGTCAGGTCGAACTCCTCCAGGACCACCTCCGTGAGGTCCTCGCGGCCCCCGAGGTCGAGGTAGCGCTGGGCGATGCGGCGGTCCGTCTTGGCCAGCGACATCTCGATGTTGTCGATCAGCGCGCGGAACAGCGGCCATTCGGCATAGGCCTGGCGCAGCAGCTCGGGATCGTTGATCGATTCCAGGGCGCTGCCCAGTCCGTACCAGCCGGTGAGGTTGATCCGTGCCTGGCCCCAGGCGAAGTTCCACGGGATGGCCCGCAGGTCTTCCAGGGACTCCACCGAGAGGCCGCGCTTGGCGGGGCGGGAGCCGATGGCGAGAAGGCCGACTTCATCCTGCGGGGTGACCTCGGCGAACCAGGGCGCGAAGCCCTCGGCGTTGACCAGGCCGTGGAAGCGTTCCCGGGAGACGGCGTCCATCTTCTCGGCCAGACCGGCGTAGCGCTGCGCGGCCTCGGCGTTGCGCCGCTCGGTCGAGGGCGCCGAGGCCATCAGGGTGGCGGCCGCGACCTGCTCGATGTGGCGCAGGGCGATCTCCGGGTTGCCGTAGCGAGCGGAGATGACCTCGCCCTGCTCGGTGACCTTGAAGCGCAGGTCCACCGAATGCGGCGGCTGCGCGAGGATGGCCCGGTTCGCCGGTCCGCCGCCGCGGCCCAGTGCGCCGCCGCGACCGTGGAACTGGGTCAGCGTGATCTCGTGCTTGTTCGCCCAATCGGCGATCTTCTCCTGTGCCTCGTACAGCGCCAGTGTGGCCGAGACCGGGCCGACGTCCTTGGCCGAATCGGAATAGCCCAGCATGATCTCCATGCGGCGGCCGGTCTCTTCCAGCCGGGCCTGCACTGCCGGGTTGTGCAGCATCTCTTCGAGGATCTCCGGCGCATTGCGCAGGTCCTCGTAGGTCTCGAACAGCGGGATCACGTCGAGCACGGGGGCGTTCTCGGCGCCGCCCATGGCCTTCTCCGCCAGGGTGTAAACATCGGCGAGGTTCTGCGCGGACTGGGTGAAGGAGACGATGTAGCGTCGCGCGGCATCCACGCCGTAGCGCTGCTGGACCGAGGCGATGGCGCGGAAGGTCTCCAGCACCTCTTCTCCCGGGACGGCCATCTTCTCCACTGAGGCGGGGTCCTCGAGCCAGGCGAGGGTCTGCGCATGCACCTTGGAGTGCTGGCGGACCTCCAGCTCGGCCAGGTGGAAGCCGAAGGTCTGCACCTGCCAGATGAGCTCCTGCAGGTCACCGTAGGCCGCGCGCTTGGCGCCAGCCTCGACGAGGGAGTCCTGCACGACCCGCAGGTCAGCGATGAGCTCTTCGGGCACCGCATAGGCCAGATCGGCGTTGCGCTCGCGGGTGGCCTGGATGCGTCCGGTGATGGCGAGCAGGACCTGCCGGTGCGGCTCTCCGGGTGAGTGCTGGGAAGCCTGCTCGGCGAGCTCCTCGGAGAGCTGGCGCTGCCGGTTCCAGAGCGTCTCGAGCCCCCGGCTCGCCGGGGTGTAGCGATCATCCAGGGTCAGCGACATGCCGGTGCGGCGGGCCCGGTTCTCGTGATCCGCGAGCACGCGGTCGGCGGCCTGCGCCACAGCCTTGCGCGTGATGGTGGCGGTGACGTTGGGGTTCCCGTCCCGGTCACCGGCGATCCAGGAGCCCAGCCGGATGAAGGCCGGAGCCTTGGGGGCCTCGGCGCCGGAGGCCTCGCCCTGCAGCCAGTCATCCATGCGGCGGTAGGCCTGGGTGAAGACGGAGGAGAAGGAGGAGTCGAAGACTCCCAGGGCGGTGCGCACCTCATCCAGCGGGGAGGGGCTGGAGACGCGCAGCTGGGCGGTGCGCCACATGTTGTCGATCTCTTCGAGGATCTCGCGGCGGTTCTTCGCCAGCGCGGTGGGGCCCACCCGGGCGTCGTCGCGCGCGTCGAGCAGGGCGCCGATGCGACGCACCGACGCGGTGATCGCATTCCGGCGGGCCTCGGTGGGGTGCGCGGTGAGCACCGGGTGGAAGCGCAGCTCCTTGAGCCGACGCTCGGCCTCGCGCTCGCCGACCTCGTCAGCGAGGTGAGTGAAGGCCGCGGCCACCGAATCGGTGGGGGCCTGCTCGGCGAGGGGAAGCTCGCCGTCGCGGATGCGCAGGGTGCGCACGCGGTGCTGCTCCTCGGCGAGGTTGGCCAGCAGGAAGTAGGAGGTGAAGGCGCGGGCGACCTCTTTGGCGCGCTCTGCTGAGAAGGAGGCGACCAGCTCTTCGGCTCGTTCGAGGGTCTCTCCGCTGGGGTCCTCCAGGGCCGCGATGGTGAGTTCGCGCAGCGCCTCGACGTCGGCGAGCAGTCCTACGGAGCCGTACTCCTCGAGCACCTGGCCCAGCAGTCCGCCGAGCAGGCTCACATCACGGCGCATGGCCTCGGGCACCTCATGGGTGGCCTGGACGCGAGTGATGCTGCCGGTGGCCGGTGAGCTCGCCGGAATCGGGTGTTCCTGGGTCATGTGAATCTCCTTCTCGGATGCTTCACGTGACCCCATCGTCACGTCTGGTGGACCTGTCGGGCACCAGGAGCGCACTCAGGTGGCGCGCTCACTGTGTTCGAGGCAACACGTTATCAAGCTCCGGGTCAGGCCCGAAGCTGGGTGCAATATTGTCCACCTGGGAAACGCCTGCGGCTCCCGCGCGGCTGGTCGAGATCAGGCCCACTCGGCTTCGCGCAGCGCACGACGCCGCTGCTCAAGCTCCATCAGCTCACGGTTGAGCGCCTGATGCTCCTCCGGGCTGCGTGCCGGATCCATCCGTTGGAGCCTGCCCAGCAGATTGGCCTTCTGGTGGGTGATCTTCAGCTCCACCAGCCGGTTGAGGATGGACTGGCAGTACTTCTCGAGGTGCTCGTCGGAGTTGGTGGGAAGCGCCGTGACCGCGAGTTCGGAGACGAAGGATTTGATCGGCTCGGGCACTTCATCGCGCACCGCGTTGACCCAGTTGCGCGGATCCGAGGCTGAGGCAGCGGCGATGCGCACGCCGTCGTGGATGGCCTGATGCGCCGGGGCGGTGAAGCGGACCGTGAAGATCTCTTCCCACTGCTCGGCCGTCAGGTGCGTCGGATGCTGGAGGATGACCTCCAGCGCCTGGCGTTCCATGAGCACCGCGGGGTCGCGCGTGTCCGGTCGGGTGAACCCGCGTCCACCGCGCGGATCTGCGGCAGGAGACTCGCGCCGCTGGCCGCTGGGCTGGTTGGCCGCGGAGGTCTTCTCCGCCTCCTGCTGGGGTGAGGGCTGGTGCTTCTGCGCATAGGTGACGGCGCGGGCGACGTCGTCCATCTCAGCTCCCAGCCAGCCGGCAAGCTCGCGGGTGTAGGCGGGACGCAGTGCAGGGTCCTTGATCCCGCCCACGATCGGGGCGGTGGCGCGCAGGGCGCCCACCCTTCCTTCGATGGTGTTCAGGTCGAACTCGCGCAGCTTCGCGCGGATGGCGAACTCGAAGAGCGGGGTCTTGGAGTTGACCAGTTCCTTGACTGCCTCGTCCCCGCGGTGCTGGCGGATGTCACAGGGGTCCATTCCTTCAGGGCCCACGGCGATGAAGGTCTTGGCGAGGAACATGTGGTCCTCCTTGAAGGCCTTCAGCGCGGCCTGCTGACCGGCCTGATCGCCGTCGAAGGTGAAGATGACCTCTCCCGCGCCGCCCTCGTCGGAGATCAGTCGGCGGGCGATCCGGATATGGCCCTCGCCGAAGGCCGTGCCGCAGGTGGCCACCGCGGTCTCGACCCCGGCCACGTGACAGGCCATGACATCGGTATAGCCCTCCACCACGACGAGCTGGCGCTGCTTGGCGACGTGGCGCTTGGCGTGCTCGATTCCGTAGAGCACCTGGGACTTCTTGTAGATGGCGGTCTCCGGGGAGTTCAGGTACTTGGGGCCCTTGTCCTCCTCGTAGAGGTGCCGGCCGCCGAAGCCGACGGTGTTGCCGGTCATGTCGCGGATCGGCCACATGAGCCGACCTCGGAAACGGTCATAGATCCCGCGGCTGCCAGACGAGAACATTCCGGTCTCGGTGAGCTCCTCCTCGGAGAAGCCCTTGGAGCGCAGGTGCTTGAGCAGGTTGTCCCAGCCCTTGGGGGCGTACCCCACGGAGAACTGGGCGGCGTGCTCGCGGGTGAATCCCCGACCGGTGAGCATCTGGCGCGCGATCTGCGCCTCCGGGCTCTGCAGGGCCTGCTGGAAGAACTCATCGGCGATCTTATGGGCGTCGAGGAGCCGCTGGCGGCGTCCGATCTCGGCCTTGTCAGGACCCTTGCCGCCGTCCTCGTAGCGCAGCTCGATCCCGAGCCTGCCGGCGAGCTTCTCCACGGTCTCCTGGAAGCTGGTGTGCTCCATGCCCATGAGAAACGCGATCACGTCGCCGGACTCTCCACAGCCGAAGCAGTGGAAGGTGCCGACCTGGGGGCGGATGTGGAAGCTCGGTGAGCGCTCGTCGTGGAACGGGCACAGGCCCTTCCACGAGCCGATTCCGGCGCCCTTGAGCGTGACGTACTGTTCGACGACCTCGCGGAGGTCCGCACGCTCGCGCACAGCGTCGATATCCTCGCGTTTGATCAGTCCGGCCATAGTCCTAATCTACTCGGCGCGGCCAAATCATGACCGGTCGGTGTCGGGCCTGTGGAGTCCGCCCGTGGAGTGCGCCCGTGGGGATGTCGAAGTCTCGCTAGGCTGGGGAGCATGAGTGAACTTTCCGGACGTGAGCGCGTGCAGGCAGATGCCGATGCCCGGGCGGTGACCCTCGAGTTCGTCCAGCGCGGACCGGCGTCCTCGCTGGAGGAGGCGGCGCAGAACCTCGGCGTCGAGCCGCGGGAGATCGTCAAGACCCTGGTTGCCAAGGCGAAGCTCACCCAGTCCGCCAACGAGCACAGCTATGCGGTGGCGCTGATCCCCGGGGACAAGCAGGTGGACTGGGCCAAGCTGCGTCGGCTCGCGGGGATGAAGAAGATGTCGATGACCGCGCCCGAGGAGGCGGTGGAGGCCACCGGGTACCACCCGGGCACGATCACCCCGTTCGGTGCCCGCACCGCCTCCGGTGAACAGTGGCCGATCTACGCGGATGACTCCATCTCGGGCAGGATCGCGATGGGCGCCGGTGAACCGGATCTGAACCTGTTCGTGGACGCTGCTGAGCTGTTCGCGGCCTTCGACGTCGTCGTCGGGGACATCAGCAAGTAGCCCCTCCTACCCTGCGCTGAGCGGCGGATTCTCCGACCATCAGGGCCCTGCTTCCGCATGAGATACACGGAGATTCCGCCCCTCAACGTGAGAGGGAGGAGCTACGCGAAGAGGCGGTTGAAGACTGGGCGGCCGTTGACCAGGGTGGCGTACCACTCCAGCGCCGCGCCGTCGGTGAGCGAGGCGATCTGGTCGATGATCGCGCGCTGGCGTCCGGACTCATCGGCGGCGTCATGGAAGTCCGCCTGGAACGGCGGCTCCAGGAACTGGTCCCCGGTCTCGGTGAGCAGCGCGTGCAGGCCCTCGATGACCTCGCTCTGCCGGGCGTAGACGGGCTTCTGCTCGCGTGAGGCCATGATGTAGTTCGCCGCGATGCCCTTCATCAGCGAGATCTCCTCGAGCGTCTCGCGCGGCACCACGAGGTCCGCCTCGTGACGCACCAGCGGTCGGTCGCCGTAGGCCTCTCGGGTGGCGGTGAAGATCGCGTGGGAGAACCGGCCGATCAGCTCGCTGGTCATGTTCTTCAGCGCCGCCAGCGCCTTGCGCGAGCCGTCGGACTCCCCCACCCAGGACTCCGCGGAGGCCAGGCGCGCCAGCGCGGCCTCGATCCGCTCCGGGTCGGTCTCGGGCAGGTACCAGTCGTGGGTGGTCTGCACCACGCGGCGTCGCTGCAGCGGGTCGGTGAGGAACTTCAGCTGGAAGCGACCGTTGACCACGCCGTCCTCGATGTCATGCACCGAATAGGCGATGTCATCGGCGGCGTCCATCACCTGGGCCTCCATGGATTTGCGCCGACCCTGCACGCCCTCGCGGATCCAGTCGAACACCTCGAGGTCGTCGGCGTAGGCCCCGAACTTCGGGCTGCGGCTGCCATCGGGCAGCACCGGGGCCTCGTGGGTCTGCCAGGGGTACTTGACCGCAGCGTCGAGCGACGCGCGGGTCAAGTTCAGCCCGGCCGAACGCCCGTCGGGGTGGAACCGCTTGGTCTCCAGCCGGGTCAGCAGCCGCAGCGTCTGCGCGTTGCCCTCGAATCCGCCATGCTCCGCGGCCAGTGCGTTCAGCACGGTCTCCCCGTGGTGGCCGAAGGGCGGGTGCCCGAGGTCGTGGGAGAGGCAGGCGGCGTCGACGACGTCGGGATCGCAGCCCAGCAGCCGGCCGAAGTCCCGGCCCACCTGGGCGACCTCCAGTGAATGGGTCAGCCGGGTGCGGGAGAAGTCATCGATGTCCGGGGAGACCACCTGGGTCTTGGCCCCGAGCCGGCGCAGCGCGGAGGAGTGAAGAAGCCTGGCGCGGTCGCGTTCGAAGCTTGACCGGTAGACCGACTTCCCATGCTCGGGCACCCAGCGGGCCTCGTCGGCCTGGGTGTAGCCCGGCCGCAGGGCTGCGTATCCGCCCTCCACTCGCTCCACATTCTGCGCACTCATGCGTTCAACCTTAGCCGCCGGAGGTATCGACCTCTGCGGCCTGGATCATCTCCCGCTGCGCCTCGTTGAGTTCCTGGGACTCCAACCAGTCCTGCGGGAGGTGGACCTTCTTCGGCGAACCGGCTCGGCCGCGCGGCCCCTCGGCGTCGGCTCCGGGGTACTCCAGGCTCTGGTCCAGCTGCCCGAGCAGGTCCTCGAGCTGGGCCATGGTCTCCACTGAGACGAGCTGGGTGCGCAGCTGCGAGCCCACGGCGTAGCCCTTGAAATACCAGGCCACGTGCTTGCGGATGTCCTGCATCGCCTTGCGCTCGTCCCCGTCGAAGTACGGAATGAGCATCTGCGCGTGGCGCAGCAGCGTGGCAGAGACCATCGGCAGATCGGGACGATGCCGCTCGGGACGGCCCTCGAAGGCTGCCTGCAGATCACCGAAGAGCCAGGGCCGGCCCTGACAGCCGCGGCCGACGACGACGCCGTCCACCCCGGTCTGCTCCACCATCGCCACAGCATCCTCTGCTGACCAGATGTCGCCGTTGCCCAGCACCGGGATGTCGGTGAGGGATTCTCGCAGCTCCGCGATCGCGGACCAGTCAGCCTGGCCCGAATAGTGCTGGCGGGCGGTCCGGCCATGCAGCGCCACCGCGGCGACGCCGGAGTCCCGGGCGATCTTGCCGGCTTCGATGAAGGTGAGGTGATCCTCGTCGATGCCCTTGCGCATCTTGACCGTCACCGGGATGTTCGCCTTCGAGGCCTCCCGCACGGCCGTGGCGACGATCGACTCGAACAGCCTGGTCTTCCAGGGCAGGGCCGAGCCGCCGCCCTTGCGAGTGACCTTGGGGACCGGGCAGCCGAAGTTCATGTCGATGTGATCGGCGCGGCCTTCTTCGACCAGCATGCGCACGGCATGACCGGTGGTGACCGGGTCCACCGAGTACAGCTGCACCGAGCGGGGCACCTCATCGGGTTCGTGCTTGATGATCCGCAGCGACTCTGGACGGCGCTCCACCAGGGCGCGGGCGGTGACCATCTCGTTGACGAAGAGCCCACCGCCGTAGTCGCGGCAGAGCCGACGGAAGGCGGTGTTCGTGATCCCGGCCATCGGGGCGAGCACCACCGGGGTGTCCACGGTGATGGGGCCCAGCTTCAGCGGTGGCAGCAGCGCACCTGTTCTCGGCGGGGCTGTGTCTGACTGCGGCGGGGCAGCGGTCTCAACGGTCATAGAGGGAGTCCTCAGGCCGCGTCGCGGGCGTAGATGAGCGCCTCGAAGTCGAACTCGGCCAGGCCGGCCTCGATGAGCTCATCCGTGACGGTCTTCAGCGGCACCATGGCGTCATCGACCTCCACCTTGACCGGGAAGTGCGCGGCCAGCATGGAGAGCATCGCGCGGCAGGAGGTCTCGGCGTCGGCCTCGGGCAGCTCCGGGTTCCAGCCCAGCAGGACGTCGGCAGGATCCTCGGTGCGCTCGGGGGTGTAGCTGATTGCGAAGGACAGGATGCTGTTGTCGCCGCCATTGGCGGTGTCGCGCAGCACCACGGCACCCGAGGCTCCGGTCTCTGGGGCCAGAAGCATCTGCTGGGCCCGGCCCACGGTCATCTCGGAGCGGTCCCAGGTGTGCACCGCGTTGTAGAAGTCGGCGACCAGCTGGGTGAGCTCCACAGAACCGGTGGCGAGGTCCTCGAGATCGAGGCCCGCGCTGTCCAGGTCGGGCAGCTTGATCGCGCCGGGCTGGACCACGACCTGACGGGAGGCCTGGATCTTGGTGAAGCCGTTGTCCTTGAGGAAGCACTGGGCGGCGGAACGCTTGGCCACCCGGGACTTCAGCGACTGCACGGCGCAGTTGGGAACCTCGGCCTCGAGGATCTGCAGCATCTGCGCGGCCACACCGCGGCGGCGGTGCTCGGGGGCGACCTCCGCGTAGAAGGACAGCCGGTCCGGGTGCAGGGAGGAGCGGAAGATCGTGGCCGCGGCGACGGGCAGACCCTCGGCCTCGGCCACGATGCACCGAGACCAGGGGTCGTTGGAGGAGGGCCGCAGCAGGCTGCGGTCCTGGTGGTGCATCGAGTTCTCCGGGTCTCCCCAGACCTGGAGCAGCTTCAGATCGTCACCTTCGGCCCAGGGCCGCACCGTGAGACCGGAGTCCAGGGTGAGGCGAGCTGGGTCGGCAGGGCGAGCTGCGGCGTCGTGCTCAGTGCTCATCGCGTGTCCTTCAAGAGTGCAGACAGTGTCGTTCAGGTCAACCAATCTATGGTAGTACCGTTTCTCGGCACTGCCAAAGCGGCGAGCACGGATGCGCGATACCCGCTGTTCAGCGACTCGGCTCAGCCCAGCTCAGCCCAGCTCAGCCCAGCAGCTTGACCGCCAGGTAGGACTGCACCTTGTCCAGGGAGACGCGCTCCTGGGTCATCTCATCGCGGTCGCGGATGGTGACGGCCTGGTCCTCGAGGGTGTCGAAGTCCACGGTGATGCAGAACGGGGTGCCGATCTCGTCCTGGCGGCGGTAGCGCCGTCCGATGGCGCCGGAGTCGTCGAAGTCGATGTTCCAGTGCTGGCGCAGCTGGTCGGCGAGGTCCTGCGAGACCCCGGCGAGCTCCGGCTTCTTCGAGAGCGGCAGCACGGCGGCCTTGACGGGGGCGAGCTTCGGGTGGAGCTTCAGCACCGTGCGGGTGTCCACGCCGCCCTTGGTGTTCGGCGCCTCATCCTCGGTGTAGGAGTCCACCAGGAAGGCCATCATCGCGCGGGTCAGCCCGAAGGAGGGCTCGATGACGTAAGGGGTGTAGCGGGTGCCGCTGGCCTGGTCGAAGTACTGCAGCTTCGCGCCGGAGGCGTCGGTGTGCGAGTTCAGGTCATAGTCGGTGCGGTTCGCCACACCCATGAGCTCGCCCCAGGCCGAGCCCTGGAAATCGAAGCGGTACTCCAGGTCGATGGTGCCCGCGGAGTAGTGGGCACGGTCATCTTCGGGGACGTCGAACTTTCGCAGGTTCTCCGGGTTCAGACCCAGGTTGACGAACCAGTTGTAGCAGGCGTCCACCCAGTGCTTGAACCACTCGTCGGCCTCGTCCGGGTGGGTGAAGTACTCGATCTCCATCTGCTCGAACTCACGGGTGCGGAAGATGAAGTTGCCGGGGGTGATCTCGTTGCGGAAGGCCTTGCCGATCTGGCCGATGCCGAAGGGGGGCTTCTTCCGAGCGGAGGTGACCACGTTGTTGAAGTTCACGAAGATGCCCTGGGCGGTCTCGGGGCGCATGTAGTGCAGCCCCTCCTGGTCGTCCACGGGGCCCAGGAAGGTCTTCATCAGACCGGAGAACTGCTGGGGCTCGGTCCACTTGCCGGGCTGGCCGGTCTCGGGGTCGCGGATATCGGCGAGCCCGTTCTCCGGAGGGTGGCCGTGCTTGGCCTCATAGGCCTCGATCAGATGATCGGCGCGGTACCGGCGGTGGGTGTGCAGGGACTCCACCAGCGGATCCGAGAAGGTCTTGACGTGGCCCGAGGCGTGCCAGACCGCCTGGGGCAGGATGATCGCCGAATCCAGGCCGACCATGTCGCCGCGTCCACGGACGAAGGTCTGCCACCATTCGGCCTTGATGTTCTCCTTGAGCTCGGTGCCCAGCGGCCCGTAGTCCCAGGCAGACCGTGTGCCTCCATAGATCTCTCCGGACTGGAACACGAAGCCGCGACGCTTCGCCAGGGAGATGACTTTGTCGAGTGCGGTCTCTTTGGCCATGTGGCAGATACACCTCAGATAGTACGGGATGAAGACAGACTGCGTCAGCTTATCGCGAGGACCGCGGGAGTGCGGAGTCAGCACGGACCTGTCCGTGGGAGGACGCGGAGCCACCGCCCAGTGCCGACCCCACACGACCCTCGTTTCCCTGGCAGGGACTTCGCTGCCGTCTTGCGGGCCGTCGTGTCATGGTGCCCCGAGCACCAACCCGTATTTGAGGTCGAGCTCAGCGATGGCTGCCCCCACTTCGCGGCGCAGCGCATCCTTCTCTGCGGCTGGAAGCCAACATGCATCGACGGCCCGCAGAGCCATCTGGCTCAGCTGCTCGTGCGTGGCTCCGACCTCGGAGGAGAGGATGTTGTACTCATTCGTCAGTGAGTTCGGGAACATGCCCGGATCATCGGAGCAGGGGACCACGTGGAGACCTGCATCAAGCATGGCTCTGATGGAAGCTCTCCGCCACGGTCGCCAGGACCGACGTGATGTCACACATCCGACGGTGAAGACCACTTTGTCCTCGCGCAGACGCGCGACGACGTCATCGTCTTCGAGCACGTAATAGCCGTGGTCAATGCGATCGCAGCCAAGGTCGTCGAGGCAGGTGATGGTGTTCCGGGCGCTCGGCTGGTGCTCAGAGGAATGGGCCGTTCTCCCCAGTCCCGCTCGTCCCGCCAGCTGGTATGCCTCTACGAAACGTTCCGGCGGCCCCACCGTCTCCAGATTGTCGAGTCCGACGCCTGCCACATAGGGATGCGGATGCTCGACTACTGTCCGCACCCATGCAAGCGCCTCCTGCGCGGTCTTCGACCGGTCGATCCCCGCGATGAGGCGACCCGTCATGCCGAACTCACGCTCGGCAAGCTCGACCCCTCGCGCGAGGGCCTCGACGTACCCCGTGTAGCCCAGCCAAGCCAGATGCCCCGGGAGCTCGTCGAAGAACAGTTCGAGGTGGCGAACGTTGGATCGCAGCCGCGCGTCCTCGAACGCCTCATAGACGATCCGCGTCAGATCCCCGCTGCTCTGCAACGACTGTGTCACCCATGCGCAGGCCTGGAAGAGAGAGTATGACGTCGTAGGTTCTCCCGACGAGGGGCCCTGAGGGACAGGGATCCGGGTATTCCGGTACAGCGACGGATCCGGTGGGCGGGAGTTGATATCGCGGTAGATGACCTCCGGGTCGTCGGGCAGCTCGAGACCAGTCCGTCGGGCCATCTCGGCGAAAGTCGTGGCTCGCACGGTCCCGATCAGATGGCAGTGGAGGTCGACCTTGGGCAGCTCCTTGATCCAACCCTCCGGAACTGAACCGCTCGAAGTAGTCGCGTCATCGCTCACTGGCCGGAGACCTCTCGCGCGAAGCGATTGACCCAGTCGTCTCGAGTCTCGACCAGCTCGGTCGGATCCAAGGTGGAGTATCCGGCATCCACCGGGTCCTCCGCGATGTCGCCGACGACCTCGGTGAGTTCAGCCGGGATCTCTGCTTCGAGATTCACGGGAAGGTCTCCCACGATCTCAGCCGAACTCGTCTGGCCCTCCTGACTGAGGAGGTAGTCGATGAACTGGTGGGCCGCTTCAGTGTTGGCAGCTCCCTCGGCGATCATCGCGCGGTTGGTGGCCATGAAGCGATTGTCCTCTGGTGCGACCCACCCCACGGGTTCTCCGGAGGACACCAGATTGGTGGCGAAGCCGTTCAGGCTGCCCGCCGCGGCGATCTCACCCTGCGTGAGCAGATTCGTCACTTCGGTCGATGAACTGTAGAACTGAAGCACGCCTGGTGCCCACTCGGCTAGCTGCTCGTAGGCGGCGTCCACGTCGTAGGGCCCGCCGCCGTAGTGCCCCGCAACACCGCTGACCATGAGCTGACCTGCAGTCACGGAGATGTCGGGAAGCGCCACCCGCCCTGATAGCGCTTCATCCCCCCACATGTCCCAGCTCGCAGCCTCCTCGGCGTCGAGCTCATCGGTGGAGTAGAGGGTCCCGTAAAGCTGATAGCTGTAGGCCGGTCCCAGGTAGGTGTCCTCTGTCGCGAAATCCGCGATCTCTTCCATTGAAGGGACCTGGTCCTGATCAAGCTCCGCGAAGAGCTCATCTTGCTGGCCAAGTGCGGCGTAGTAGTCGCTGATCAGGACGACGTCTACTCCGGGATCCTCCCCTGCTGAAAGCTGCAATTGTGAGAGTCGGTCTGCATTGGATCCAGTGTCGAGCTCGACCTCGATTCCGGTCTCTTCGGTGAAGGGATCCACCACTGCTTCCTGGAACTCTTCGACGCCGAACGGGAATGTGCTCACCACGAGGGTCTCGTCACCGTCCTCCGCGGTCGCCGAGGAGCCGCAGGCACTGAGCAAGAGGCCACTGGTGATCAGTGCTGCGGTGGCGACGCCGGGACGCGACGCTGGAGAGTGCTTCTTGGAAAAGGTGGAAACTGGCACGGGCGTTCCTTTCAATCGGGGGTCAAGCTTGATCGTGGGTCAGACTTCATGGGGCAGCTGGGTTCGAGGGCGCTTGGTTCAGAGCTCAATCAGGCTCGCGGCGGGAGCGACGACGTCGACCTGGTCCCCCCGCTGCAGTTCCCTGGCGGCATCGGCACGGATGTCACACATCAGGCGAACTTCTCGACCGTTGGCCTCCCGCGCCGAGACGGTGACGAGCACGTCGACGCCCCGGTAGGCGAGATCAAGGATCTGTCCTTGCAGCCGGAGTCCACCGAGAGACCCCTGGGATGTTCCTGCGGGCACGACTCCGAGGTGCTCGGGCCGAACGGTGAGAGTCGCGCCGTCGGAGGAGGAGAGGAAGTTCTCGTAGCCCATGAACTCGGCGACGAACCGGTCGGCGGGTGCGCCGAAGACCTCCTGGGGTGCGCCCTGCTGCATGATCTTGCCCTCGCGCATGACCACCATCTCGTCGCTCATCTCCAACGCCTCGTCCTGGTCGTGGGTCACCAGGACCACCGAGAGTCCGGTCTCGCCCTGTATGCGCCGGATCTCGCTTCGCATCTGGACTCTCAGTCGCGCGTCCAGATTGGAAAGCGGCTCGTCCAGGAGCAGGAGCTTGGGACGGACGGCGATCGCCCGGGCCAGAGCGACGCGCTGCTGCTGACCCCCGGAGAGCTGACGTGGCCTGCTTTTGGCCAGGTGTCCCAGCCCCACCATGTCCAGGCTCTCTTGGGCACGGCGGTCCTGTTCGGCGCGGGGGAGCTTGCGCAGCTTCAACCCATACGCGACGTTTTCGGCAACTGTCATGTGGGGGAAGAGCGCGTACGACTGGAACACCATCCCGAGCCCTCGACGCTCCGGTGGCAGCCGGGTCGCATCCTCACCTTGGATGTAGATGGTTCCGCTGCTGGGCTGGCTGTACCCAGCCAACATTCGCAACGAGGTCGTCTTGCCGCAGCCGGACGGGCCTAGCAGTGTGGTCAGTCGACCCGCGGGGATCTCCAGGGAGATGTCGTCCACGGCAGTGAAGTCACCGAACACCTGGCTGACGTTCTTGAAGCTCGCAGCGGGCGCGGACTGCGGATCAGAGTGATCCTCTGGGTTCCGACGGAGCGGAGTGGTGGTGTTCATCGATTGATACCTCCGAAGATCTTGGCGAATCCGACTGTGCGCTCGGCGATGACTGCAATGACCACGGTTGCGGCGAGGATGAGCGTCGAGGTGGCGGCAATCATCGGGTCATAGCTCTGCTGGACGTAATCCAGCATCGTGATGGGCAGGGTGCGCGACTCCCTGCTCTGCAGAAGCAGAGACAGCGGGACATTGTTGAAGGACGTGATGAAGCCGAGCAGCGCGGCTGAGAAGATCCCTGGCCGCAGAATCGGGAGCGTGATCGTGAAGAAGGTCCGCAACGGCGAGGCCCCCAGACCGCGAGCGGCCTCCTCCAGAGAGACATCCGATCCGGCCAATGCGGCGCCTGTGACGCGCACGGCGTAGGGCAGCAGCAATGCCGTGTGGCCGAGCAGCAGCACCGGCCAATTGTCGACACGGAAGGTGATGATGAGTTGTTGGTAGAGCGCCAGGCCAACGACGAGCTCGGGAATGATCAACGGCGAGAGAAAGAGGCCCTCGACCAACCCCTTGCCGGGCAGTGCGCCTCGATAGATCGCCAATGTCGCTGGAACGCCGACTGCAAGAGCCAGAAATGTCGAGGCCACCGCTAATTGGAGGCTGGTCAGCAGAGCGCCCGTGAACGGCGCGTAGCTCAATGCCGCATCGAACCATTGGAACGACAGTCCTTCAGGCGGGAATCGCAGAGTCGAACCGGATGTAAAAGCGGTCGCGACGACGAACAGGATCGGGACCAGCATGACGATGTAGCCAACGATCGCCAGTGCGGCCGCGACCGGTTTGCGGGTGTTCACGCGGTGGCTCCCTTCCGCCCGATACGAGCAGCAACGGTGGAGACCAGGACCACCAGAATGGTCATGACGATGGCCGTGGCTGACGCGCTCGCCCAGTCAACGGTCACGCTGGAGTAGGAGTAGAGCTCCGTGGAGAGCAGCCGTTGGCGCGAACCACCGAGCAGGTAGGGCGTTGTGTAGGCCGTGACGGATCCCGCGAACACGAGCGTCGCGGCCACCACGACGCCTGGCATCGACAGGGGCACCACGACGTCCCAGAAGGTCCGACCTCGGCTGGCGCCAAGTCCGCGGGCGGCATCGTCGAGTCCAGCATCGACCTGAGAGACGGCCGAATAGCAGGCAATGATCGCCAGAGGCAGGAACAGCTGGGTCAGACCCATCACGATTGCGAATGGGGTGTAGAGCATCTGCGGCGGTGTCTCGGTGATTCCGAAGTGCACAAGGAGCTGTCCAAGTGCTCCATTGGAGCCAAGGATCACCAACCATCCGAAGGTCCGCACCACGTTGCTCAGCAGCAACGGAAAGATGGCAAGTGCCAGGAGCACTCCACCCCAGCGAGAGGTGGATCTTGCGAGGATGTATGCGATGGGAAACCCCAGGGCGAGACATACAGCGGTCACGATGAGACCGAGTCCCACCGTGCGTCCAATGATGCGCAAGTCGTAGGGGTCGGTGAGCATCTCCCCGAGTCGGATGAATATCTCGGAAGCGTCTGTCCCTGGTGCCGCGAACAGGATGCCCATGGCTGGTGCCAAGAATCCAAAGGTCAGGAAGGCCAGCCCCGGAAGCAGCAGGAGAGCGAATGTTCCGCGTCGTGTCATCCTGTTCCCTTCGTGAATGTAACCGGTTTCATTCAGCGTACGGGGATGGACCACGGAAGCTCCAGCCCTGGCGGTTAAATCCGTGTAAACGATTGGATGGATCCGGTTTCACACCAACCCGTATCATGTGAGCATGACCACCATCTCGGACGTCGCTGCTCTGGCCGGGGTCTCCAAGGCCACTGTTTCGCGCACGTTCACCCGGCCCCACACGGTGTCACCGGAGACAGCCCAGCGAGTCCTCAACGCCTCGACGAAGCTCGGCTTCGTGCCAAATTCAGCGGCTCGACAACTGGCTCGCGGCCGGACCGGGATCATTGCTCTGGTCGTGCCGACCCTGAGCAACAGCTTTTTCACGCCGATCATCTCCGGTGCCCAGGCGCGTGCCCAGGAGCTCGACCTGCAGCTGACCGTTGCAGTGCATTCACTCGCCGCGGCAGAGGAGCTTGCCTCGTTCGAGCGACTCTCGCGTCAGGTTGACGGATTCATCGTCGCCGCACCCTGGGGCACCGACGATGTCCTTCGGACCGCCGGGATGTACAAGCCGGTCGTTCTGCTGGACCGCGAGACGGAGGGCATGACCTCCGTCATCGCTGACACTGCCTCAGCATTCCGAAGCCTGGCGTCTCACCTCATCGCACAGGGCCACCGGCACCTCTGTTACATCGGAGGCCCTGAAAGGTCCTGGCAAGACCCGTTGCGTCTGGCGGCGGTCACGAGCGCAGCCGAGCACCTTGGAACCAAGATCACCGCTTTGGGGCCCTGTCCGGCAACCTTCGAGGCTGGTCTCGCCATCTCCGCGCAGGTTCGAGAATCAGGTGCTACAGCAGTCATCCCCTATGCGACGGCGATCGGCCTGGGAGTTCAATTCGCGCTGCTCCACGCAGGAGTTCGCGAGCTGCCGGTCGTCACCTCAGAGTCCCCCGTCGCCGAGGCACTTGGGCGAGCTCATACCCCGGTCATCGATGTCGACGGTGAAGAACTCGGCCGGGTGGCAGTCAACCAGCTCGCCGAGAGCCTGGAGTCTCCTCAGGCGACTGCTCGCAGGATTCGGCTCCGCGTGCCTGTCCGGCTCGATCCCGCAGACCAGCCCTCTGTCTGAACCCTCATGGGAGATGCCGCCTCAGGGGGCGCCGCATTTCTGGCAGCGCGATGGCACGAGGGCGCATGCCTGAGGCATGGTCACCCCGGGCGCCCTCGCAGAATGTCCGGCAGCGACGCCAGAATCACGGCGACCAGCGTCAACACGGTGCCGAGCACGGTGGCCGTGGTGACCAGGGAGCCGGGGGTCGGCAGCAGCACATCGAGCAGCAGCGAGCCCAGCAGCTGGCCCGCGATCATGCCCATCGCGGCGATGAGCACCCCGACCTGGGTCACCAGCAGCGCTCCCAGGGCGATGAAGATGATGCCGAGCGGGCCGCCGAGGTAGTGCCACCAGGTGGGCGACAGCGCTGGGTCCACCCCGGTGATGACTGCCTTGGCCGCCCAGATCAGCAGCAGGAACAGGGTCCCGGCGAGGAAGTTGAACAACGTCCCCGGAGCCGGTCCGCCGTAGGCGGCCGAGTGCCGCCCGTTGATCGCCTGCTGGCCGGACTGCACGAACCCGGCCGAGAGCGGCAGCAGCACCAGCGCCAGCCAGGCCGCGCCGTGACCCTCCGCGGTGAGCTGCGGCGAGACGGCCCAGAGCACAGCCAGCACAGTGAGCACGGCGCCTCCCACGCGGAAGGCGTTCAATCGCATGGCACCGGCCGGGCCGAGCCCGATGCGGTCCCAGAGCAGCCCGCCCAGCGTCTGGCCGGTGACCACGGCGACGGTGAAGACCGCGACGCCGATCAGCCCGATGGTCAGCGTCTGAGTGAGCACGAAGTAGCCGCCCGCGCATCCGGCCAGGAAGTACCACCAGCGGATGCGTCCGTCCCGCACTGCCGGCGCGACGCGCTTCAGACCTCGGCGACCGCGTGCTGTGCCGAAGGTCACCAGCACCATGATCAGCGTGCCCACAGAGAAGCTGATGGTGGCGGCGAGCACCGGATCGCCGATCTCGGTGGTCAGCGCGGCGTTGACCCGGCCCTGGGCGGGGATCGCCATGCCTGAGCCGAGCATCAGCAGAAGCAGAAAGGCCCAGACCAGCGGGGAGCGCGGGGCCGCGGCGGGAACGGCAGAACTCATGGGCATCACTCTATCCAGCCCCCTCCCCCAGCGTTTCACCCTCCCCTGCCCACCCGTCCCCCGCGTTTTACCACCCCTCGCGTGCTCTACCCCGCCGACGGTGTGCCCGGTAGAACGCGGAAGCCCGGGTAAAACGCAGCAGGGGGGGGCGGGTGGCAGACTTGGCGCATGAGCGATGTCACTGAAGTGCCGATCAGAGATGAATCCATCCGCCTGGGCCAGCTGTTGAAGCTGGCGGGGACCGTGGAGAACGGAGCGATTGCCCGGGAGGTGATCGACGCCGCGGGGGTCCGCGTGGACGGTGAGGTGGAGACCCGCCGCGGCCGTCAGGTCCGCCGCGGACAGCTGGTGGCGTTTGACGGCGAGGCCTTCGGCCTTCCCCCGGCGAAGCTCATGCCCGTCGAGGACCGAGGGGACTGAACTGGACCACCGCCAATCCTTGTGTAAAGTGCGTCTATAGGCCCGATGCACGCGGTGTGCCGGGCCTCACACGACATTTCTCGCGAGGCTCGTGCCGGTGGTTCAACCAGCGTCAGGGGCCGGTGCCTCGCCCAGTGAACAAGGGGTGCGGTTGCGCATTTGCATCATTGCGTCGAGTCAGTTCCCGATCCGGGAACCCTTCGCCGGAGGACTCGAGGCTTTCACCTACACAGTGGCACGCAAGCTCATCAGCCGAGGACATTCGGTCACCCTCTTCGCCGCAGGCGGCAGCGACCCTGACCTCGGGGCGGAGATGCTCATCCCGGAGCGTCTGGAGCTCACCGCGGCGGCGCGCTCCGACGTCGGCGCCATGCCCGTCGACTGGATGCAGCAGCACCACGCCTACCTCGGCCTGATGTTGAAACTCGCACAGTCCGATGATTTCGACGTCATCCACAACAACTCGCTGCACCACCTTCCGCTGGCGCTGTCCTCGATGGTGCCCGCACCGGTGCTGACCACCCTGCACACCCCGCCCACACCCTGGCTGGAATCAGCGATGCGCTACACCTCACCCTCGGCAGTCTTCATGGCCGTCAGCTCGGCCACCGCGGAGGCCTGGGCGAGCACCGTCAGCGCTGGGGTGATCCCCAACGGCGTCGATACCGATGTCTGGAGTGCCGGCCCCGGTGGAAGCGACTGCGTCTGGACCGGACGCATCGTCCCCGAGAAAGCCCCTCATCTGGCCATCGACGCCGCACGCGCCGCCGGTCACCGCATCACCCTGGCGGGCCCGATCATGGACCGTAGCTACTTCGAGGAGCAGCTGCAGCCCCGGCTAGGCGACGACGCCGTCTACGCGGGCCATCTGCGCCACGCCGAGCTGGTGACGCTGGTCGGCTCCGCCGCGGTGGCGGTCGTGAGCTCCCAGTGGGATGAGCCCTACGGCCTGGTGGCCGCCGAGGCGATGTCCTGCGGAACGCCGGTGGCCGCGTTCCGCCGCGGCGGACTGGTCGAGATCGTCACCGAGACCTCAGGTGCGCTGGCCTCGGAGGATTCGGTCGCCGGACTCGCCGAGGCGATCGCGCGCGCCTCCCAACGCGACCGCGCCGCCGTGCGACAGCGGGCGGTGGACCATCTCTCGCTCGAGCGCATGGTGACCGAGTACGAGAATGTCTACGCCGAAATGGCGGAGGAGAATTCCCGGCGGCAGACTGCCCCGGCGCAATGATCGGCTGGTACATCCACCACCAGGGCCACGGGCACCTGCACCGCGCCACCGCGGTCGCGCGGGCGGCGGCGGCCCACGGCCTGCCCATCACCGGACTGTCCTCGCTGCCGCAGCCACCCGACTGGCCTGACGCCGCGTGGGTGCAGCTCGACCGCGACGACACCTCACTGCCCAGCGACCCCGCTGGGGAAGGGCCCGCTGGGGAAGCCGCCGAGCAGAGCCTCGACCCCACAGCCGCTGGAACCCTGCATTGGGTGCCCCGACACCATCCGGGCCTGCTCCGGCGCAGCGCACAGCTCTCCAGCTGGCTGGAATCCAGACGCCCGGAGCTGATCGTGGTGGACGTCTCGGTCGAGATCGCCCTGCTGGCCCGGTTGCACGGGATTCCGGTGGTCACCGTGGCGCTTCCCGGGGACCGCACCGATCCGGCGCATCGGCTCGGCTACGCGATCTCAGAGCGCGTCGTCGGCATGTGGCCCCAGGCGGCCGCAGACATCTTCCGCGGCGCCGAGGACGTCCAGGCACTCGGCGGGCTCTCCCGCTTCACCCCGGAGGACGGGGTCATGGGGTCCGCAGAAGCCGACACCGGCTCAGCAACAGCCTCCACCGACTCCCCGGCCCGACCTCTGCGCGTCGTGGTGCTCAGCGGCGGTGGCGGTGGCGCGGTCGAGACCGGCAGCATCGAACAGGTTCGGCGTCTGCTCCCGAGCGCCCAGGTGACGGTGCTCGGCGGCGCGGGCTCCTGGGAGGCCGACCCCTGGACCCATCTGCAGCGGGCCGATCTGGTGCTCACCGCGGCGGGGCAGAACTCGATCGCCGAGGTGGCGGCCAGCCGCACGCCCGCCCTGGTGACGGCACTGGACCGGCCGCACCAGGAGCAGCGACATATGCTCTCAGCCCTTGAGCGCGGCCCCTGGCCGGTGATGCGCATGCCCGCACTCCAGGACGATGCGGCGTGGGAGCTGGCAGTGTCGCAGATCCTGCAGCTCGACGGCGAGGAGTGGTCGAGCTGGTGCGACGGCGGCGCCGCAGACCGCTTCGCCGCGCTGCTGCAGGAGCTGACCGACGTCGGAGCGGACCTCAGCCGATGAAGAAGATCCGGCCGCGCGCCGTCGTGATCACCGCTGTTCATGGCAGGCACACTCATCTGCGCCGCATGCGCTCCGGCCTCGCCGCGAGCCTCCAGCAGCCCCTGCGTCATCAGGTGGTGGCGATGGCGGACCCGGAGATCTCCGTGCTGGTCGACGGGGATGCGCTGCTGCCCGACGGTCACCCGCTGCCCACCGAGGTCTGCGAACTCCCCGACGCTCAGGGCAGGCTGCCGCTGGCCGAGGCGAGAAACCGTGGCGCGCAGCGGGCGCTGGACTCTCTGCCTCACCCGGAGGACCTGCTCATCTTCCTCGATGTGGACTGCATCCCCGCCCCGGAGCTGGTCGGCGCCTACCTGGAGGCGGCGGCACAGTACCCGGAGAAGCTGCTGTGCGGGCCGGTGGCGTATCTGCCGGAGCTCTCGGCCGAGCAGCTCGACGCCGCTGATGCCACCCAGTTCGCCGCGTGGGCGGCCCCCCACCCCGCCCGTCCTGCCCCGGCCCCCGGGGAGATCCTGCTCGGCGGGGAGCATGCCTTGTTCTGGTCGCTGTCCTTCGCGGTCCGGCGGGCCGTCTGGGAGCGGATCGGCGGGTTCGACGAGGCGTATACCGGCTACGGCGCGGAGGACACCGACTTCGCCTGGCGCGCCCGAGCCGCGGGGGTCGAGCTGGCCTGGGTCGGAGGTGCACGCGCCTACCACCAGTACCATCCGGTCTCCCGCCCACCCGTGGAGCATCTGGACGACATCCTGCGCAACGGCCGCCTCTTCGCGAACACCTGGGGGCACTGGCCCATGGAGGGCTGGCTGCAGGAGTTCGAGCGCATGGGTCTGGTGCACCAGGTCCATGGGGACTGGGCGGCGGGCGAGGCACCCCGGACCCACGAGGACTTTCCGAAGGAAACCCACGAGGACTCTCAGAAGGAAAGGTGACGCCCCCGATGGCTCTGCGTGTGGCCTCCGTGCCCGCCTCCCACGTCTACATCCGGCATCTGAGCAGCCCGGCTCCGCTCCAGGACCCGGTCCAGCGTCTCCCGGATCCCCCGCCGGCGCGCCGAGATGCCCCCACCGGGGCTCCGTGGTGGCCCCCGGCGATGCTTGATCCGGAATGGATCACGACGCACGACTTTGACCTGATGCACGTGCATTTCGGCTTCGACGCGCAGACTCCCGCGCAGCTCAGCTCAGTGGCCGACGCGCTTGATGCGAAGGGGGCGCCGCTGGTGTACACGGTGCATGATCTGTGGAACCCCCATCATGAGGACTCAGGCCTTCACGAGTCCCAGCTGGAGGTGCTGGTCACTCGCGCGAAGGCCGTCATCACCTTGAGCCAGCAGGCGGCCGCAGAGATCGAGGCTCGCTGGGGAGTCCGGCCTCGGGTGATCCCGCACCCACACGTGGTGGACCTCGACCGCATGGACGCCCACGCGCACGCGCGGCAGCGTGCGACCGGGGAGTTCCGGCTGGGAGTCCACCTCAAGAGCCTGCGCGCCAATATGGCAGGCATCCCGCTGCTGCAGGCGGCGATCGGTGCCGTGACAGAGATCCCCGGGGGCGTGCTGCAGGTGAACGTGCACCGAGACGTCTTTGAGGACACCGGCACCCGGCACGACGCCGAACTGGCCGCCTGGCTGCGAGCTCAGGCAGGCTCCAGACTGGACCTGCGCGTCCACGACTACTTCAGCGACCCCGAACTCTTCGACTACCTCGCCAGCCTGCATGCCTCTCTGCTGCCCTACCGGTTCGGAACACATTCCGGGTGGATGGAGGCGGCTCATGACCTGGGCACTCCGGTGATCGCTCCCGACGTGGGGTGTTACCGCAGCCAGGGGGCAGACCATGTCTACCGCTGGCGGCAGGACGGTGCGCTCGATGTGCCGAGCCTGCAGCAGGCCATCCGCGCTGCGGCCGAGCAGCCTCGACGCGCCGCGGCGGAGTCTGCAGGACAGACTGCCTCTGGGGAATCCCTGGTGGCCTGGCGCAGACGACAGCGTGCAGAGATCGCCGCAGCTCACGCCGAGGTCTACCGCCGGGTGCTCAGCGGGACTTGATCACCGTGTGGGTGAGAAATTCGCCGACGTGCCCGATCTCCTGGGGGACGACCCCGTGCCCGGCCCCGGCGTAGAGCACCTTCGTGAGCTTCACCGTCTCGGTGGCCCAGCCGTGGGTGTACTCCACGTGCTCGGCGGGGATGATCGGGTCCTCCTGGTCGCGCCCCCAAAAGAACGGAATCTGCGCGGCGGCCAGGGCGTCGTCGTCGAAGTAGTCCTCGATCCCCTCGCCGCGGCTCGGGTCCACAGCGAATCCGGAGAGCCCGACGACGGCGGCGAACTGATCCGGGCGGCTGCGCAGCAGCGAGGTCGCCATGGCCATGCCCATAGAGAAGCCCAGCAGGGTGACCGAACTGTGCTGGTCCTTGATCGAGGCGATCCACTCCCAGAGGTCTTCCACGGCCTCCCGGGCTGCGGAGGAGGAGTAGGCCAGCCGTTCCACGTCGAGATCGAACCAGGTGTAGCCGCCGAACTCCATCTTCACGGGGGCGCGCACGGAGGCATAGGTGAACTCTTCCGGCAGTCCCGGGACCAGGCCCATGAGGTCCTGCTCGTGAGATCCGTAGCCGTGCAGCAGCACCACCAGGGGGGTGCCCGCGCGTTCCTGCGGCTCGCGGGACCAGACGACGTGGGGCTGTGCTGACATGGAACGACCTTTGCGTGTGGGCAGTGCGGCGGGAAGGGTGCGTGTCCCACTCTAATCAGCCCACAGGTGGATGCACGAGCAGGTCCTCTGCGCGAGAATGGAGTGGTGAGTGAAGACCAGAACGCCCCCGAAGACATCCTTGAGACACCAGCCCTCCCCGCAGATGCGAACCCTGCGGCCCTGAGCGGCACTGCTGACCCGCGACACCCCTGGACCCGCTTTGTGGCCCTGGGCGACTCCTTCACCGAAGGCATCGGTGACCCCGACGAGACCCGCCCGGGCTACCACCGCGGCTGGGCCGATCGTGTGGCCGAGGAGCTCTCCCTGGGGGCCGCGACCACCGCGGCGTCGCCGAAGTTCTCCTACGCGAATCTCGCGGTGCGCGGAAAGCTGATCGCCCAGATCCGGGACGAGCAGATCGCGCCCGCCCTGGAGCTGCGACCTGACCTGATCACCCTGTGCGCCGGTGGCAATGACGTGATCCGCCCCGGCGGAGACCCTGACGAGATCGCACGCGTGCTCGACACCATGGTGCAGATCCTGAGCACCACCGGCGCCACCATCGTGCTGTTCAACGGCCCCGATGTGCGCGAGACCCCGGTGGTGGGCTCGATCCGTGGGAAGGTCGCGATCTTCAACGAGAACATCCGCACGATCGCGGCCCGCCATGACGCCCTGGTCGCTGACATGTGGTCGCTGCGCGAGCTGACCCGGCCGGAGATGTGGGACGAGGACCGGCTGCACTTCTCCGCGCTCGGTCATCACACGATCGCGCGCATGGTCTTGGAGACCATGAACGTCAAGCATGATCTGGAACCTTCCGAGCCGCGTCCGGTGCCGCAGCGCACCTGGCGCGCCGCCCGCGTGGACGATGCGGTCTGGGCTCGCCACCACCTCTTCCCCTGGGTGGTCCGGCGGCTGCGCGGACGGTCCTCCGGAGATGGGATCCACGCGAAGCGGCCGAACTTCGAGCCCCTCTTCGGCGGGTCCATGCCGCCGGGCTCGAGCAGCGTGGAGGGCTGAGGCTACTGCGGGCGGCCTGAGTCGTCAGTCTCTGTTGACTCCCGCGGTGCGGCCGACCCTGTGTCGCGTGGCTGCGCAGGGTCACCCTGTTCCTGCACGCCGAAGAGCGCCTTCAGCGCGGTCTCAGCCTCGGGGCTCGCGGCCCGGGCGGACTCCAGGTTGGTCTCGGAGACCGAGAGCAGCACCTCGCGCCGCTGGACCTTGACGTCGCGCGGAGCATCGATGCCAATCTTGATGCCGTCGCCGCGGACCTCCAGCACCGTGATCACCACGTCCTCGCCGATGAGGAGCTGTTCTCCGACCTTGCGTGTGAGCACTAGCACTGGTTCATCCTAACGGAGACGGGCCAGCCCAGCTGGTGTCCCGTCTCAGGACTCAGCGTCTCATCGGCGCAGGTCAGCACCAGTCCGTCGATGGCGCGGGACTCTTCCAGCGCTGCCAGCCAATGCCTGATGTCCTCGGGCTTGCGGCGCAGATCCACGACCGCCCAGAGCTGGTCCGCCTCGAGGAAGGCGGGTGATTCGGCACCGCTGCGCTGCTCCGGGCGAGGGAACTGCACGGGGCAGGTCGCCAGCACCGGCACCTGGAGTGCCACGGCTCGTGCCCGCGCCTCGCGCAGCACCTGCTTGGCTTCCCGCAGCGGCTTACCGGCATACTCTGCGGCCGCGAGCAGCACCGGATCTCCCCAGGCCTCCAGACCTGGGTCCCCACCGATGGCCTCCAGTGCAGCGGACTCGTCCGCGCCCAGACAGGCCAGCACGATCAGCGACCCGGGGGCGCGCAGAACCTCAGGGGCCTGGGCAGCGGGAGCCCCGGCCGGGACCGGAACCGTGGCCGGACGGTCACCGACACCGGCAATCGGAGCGGGATCCGGGATGGGGGACCAGACAGCGGGACGGGAATCCGTCAGCGGATCAGGCGCAGTCTCTTCGCGGACCTCGGCGGCCGGGTTGGCGGGGGAACCGGGCGGGTTCCGGGAGGCCAGCCACAGCTCGTCCATCATCCGGGCGAAGTCCTCATCGAGATCCTCCGAGTGAGTCTGCTGACCCGGAGCCTGGCCCTGAGCCTGCTGCCCCCGCGTCTGGCGGTCCTGAGCCTCTTCGCGCAGCCGACGACGACGCCGCGAATCCTCCTCGGGGGGCGGCGGCAGCGAGGGCGAGTGCTGTTCGCGCGGGGCCGGCACCTCCACCACCACCTCGAAGTGTTCGCGAGCCATGAACCCGCCGATCCCTCCGCGGGTCACCCGTTCGGCCGAGACGATGCGCGCCTCGGGCCCGTGGTCGGCGAGCGCCTGCACCCCCAGCTTGGCCAGGGACCTGCCCTTAAGGACGTATCTGTTCGGTTCCACGCACCACCCCCACGGTCTCGATCTCTGCTCCGCCCGAGGACGCCTCCTGATAGGAGAGCACCGGCAGCCCTCCGGCCTGGGGCGCGACGAGTCGCCGCACCGCGGGGCGCAGCGCCGGTGCGCAGACCAGCACCGGATTCTGTCCCCGGGACTCCGCCTCCGCCAGCGATTCCTTCACCGAGGCGTGGATCGCCTCGATGCGGCTGGTGTCCAGCAGGATCTGGCTCGCGCCGTCGGCGGTGCGCAGTCCTTCGAGCATCGAGTGTTCCAGGCTCGGGTCGATCATGATCACTCGCAATCTGCCCTCCTGGAGATGCTTGGCCGCGATGGCCGGTCCCAGCGCCGCGCGGGCCGCCTCGATCAGCCCCTCCGGCTCGCCGGAGACCTTCCCGCGCAGGGCGAGCGCCTCGTAGATGCGCTGCAGGTCATTGATCGGCACCTGCTCCTCCAACAACCCCTGCAGCACCCGCTGCACCTCGGCCAGCGTGAGCACCGAGGGGACCAGCTCCTCCACCGCGGAGGGGTTGATCTCCTTGACCGCGTCGGTGAGTACCCGCACGTCCTCGCGGGTGAGCAGTCGCGCGGCATTGTGCTGGATCAGCGTGGACAGGTGGGTGACCACCACCGAGACCCGGTCGATCGTCATCGCGCCGCTCATCTCCGCGCTGTGCCGCAGCTCGGTGGGTACCCACTTTCCGGAGAGCCCGAACACCGGTTCCACCACGGTGGTGCCGGGCAGCGATCCCAGCTGCTCACCCAGGGCGAGGATCTTCCCGCGCGGGATCTGCCCGCGGCCGACCTCGACCCCGGCGATGCGGATCGCGTAGCTGGCCGGAGGCAGCTCCACGCTGTCCCGGGTGCGCACCGGGGGCACCAGGATGCCGAGCTCCAGGGCGATCCGTTTGCGCAGCGCCTTGACCCGGGCGAGCAGGTCATCGCCCCCACCGCCGACGATGTCGACCACGTCCGGGGAGAGCTGGATCTCCAGGGTGTGCACTCGCATGTGGTCGATCAGGTCCTCGGTGGTCTCCGCGGGACGGGCGGTCTGCTCCGCCTCCTGCTCGGCCGCGCGCCGGGCCTCGGCGGACTCTCCGGCGCGCATCCGGTAGGCCACGATGATCAGCACCAGCCCGACCCCCATGAAGGGCAGCTTCGGCATCCCGGAGATCAGTCCCAGGGCGATCGCGGCGGCCCCGGCCACCAGCAGCGCCGTCTGGGACTGGGCCAGCTGCTTCGAGGCAGAGGAGCCCATATCGGATTCCGCATTGGAGCGGGTCACGATCATGCCGGTGGACACTGCCATCAGCAGCGAGGGGATCATGGTGGCCAGACCATCGCCGATGGTCAGCAGCGAATAGGTGTTGACGGCGTCCCCGGCGCCGAGCCCCTGAGAGAGCATCCCGATCGCAATGCCGCCGATGAGGTTGATCAGGGTGATCACGACGCCGGCGATGGCGTCGCCCTTGACGAACTTCGAGGCTCCGTCCATGGCCCCGTAGAAGTCAGCCTCGGCGGCGACCTCTGCTCGCCGCTCCCGCGCCTGGGCGTCGGTGAGCTGGCCTGCGTTGAGGTCGGCGTCGATGGCCATCTGCTTGCCGGGCATCGCATCCAGGGTAAAGCGGGCCCCGACCTCGGCGACGCGTTCGGCGCCCTTGGTGACGACGACGAACTGGATCACCACCAGGATCAGGAACACCACGCAGCCGATGATCAGGCTTCCTCCCACGGCGATGTTCCCGAAGGCCCCGATCACCTCTCCGGCGTAGCCGTTGCCCAGCACGAGGCGGGTCGACGCCACGTTGAGCCCGAGCCGGAGCAGCGTCATCACCAGCAGCAGCGAGGGGAAGACGGAGAAGTCCAGCGGCTTCTTCACGAACATAGTGGTCATCAGCACCAGGATCGCGAGCAGGATGTTGACCGCGATCAACACGTCGAGCAGTCCGGCGGGGACCGGCACGACCAGCAGCATCACGATCGCGACCACCCCCAGCGGGACGGCCACCTTTGAGAGGTTGTTGAACTTCACGGTCGCTTCTCCTTGGTCCCGACGGGGGGCTGACGGCGGGGGGCGGGCACGGTGTGGATCCCGGAGGTGTTGCCTCGTTCCTTGAGCTGCATGACGAAGGCGAGCACCTGGGCCACCTGGGTGAACAGCTCCACCGGGACCTCGTCGCCAAGGGAGCATTGCGCGTGCAGGGCGCGGGTGAGGGCCACATCGCGGACCATCGGCACCCGTTTGGCCACGGCCTCCTCACGCAGACGCAGCGCGATGTTGTCGGTACCCAGCGCCACCACTTTGGGCGCGGCGAAGCCCGGCTGGTAGGACAGCGCCACGGCCACGTGGGTGGGGTTGACCAGCATCACGTCGGACTCCCCCACGGCCGCGATCATCCGGTTCCTGCTCATCTCCAGCGCGCGGCTGCGCCGATGCTGACGCACGAGCGGATCGCCGTCGGTCTTCTTGTTCTCATCCTTGACCTCCTGCTTGGTCATCCGCGTGTGCTTGCGGTTGCGTCGCGAGACCACGAGCAGGTCGATCACGGCCAGTCCGACGCCGGCGAGGATCGAGGCCTGCAGCAGCGAGACGGTTCCGCTGCCGGCGGCGCTGAGCATGGAGGGGACCGGCAGCAGACCCGCGTTGAGCAGCAGCGGCATCAGCGAGCGGATCACGTACCAGAGCATCAGCCCGACCACCAGGGTCTTGAGCAGCGCCTTGAGCCCCTGCCACAGCGCCTGCAGGCCGAAGGTGCGCTTGAGGCCCTTGACCGGATCCAGGTGCTCCCCCTTGAGCGCGAACTTCTTGAACGTCACCCCACCCTGGAGCACCGCGCCGGCCAGCACGGCCAGGACGACGGCGCCCAGCATCGGTCCCAGCGTGAGCGCCATGGAGCCGCCCGCCTCAGCCAGCGCAGTGACCGCCACGGAGGGATCGGGGGCGTCGATGACTGCTTGGACCGCACCGAGCTGCGCCTGGCCGGCCTCCCGACCGGCGTCGAGCACCCAGGGCATCGCGGCCGTCGCGGCGCCGATGCCCAGCCAGGCGGTGAGGTCCTGGGAGCGGGAGAGCTTGCCCTTCTCCCGGACCTCCTTCATCCGCTGCGGTGTGGCCTTCTCGGTCCGTTCTCCGGTGGGCTCGGACATCAGATCACCCCGCTGAAGGACCGCAGGGCCGACTGCACAAGGGTGGAGACCGCCGCCGGCAGCACCACGAACACCGTGCCGGCCAGGGTCATGGTGAGGAAGATCTTCAGCGGAAAGCCCAGCGAGAAGGCATTCAGCGCCGGGGCGACGCGGGTGAGCAGGCCCAGTCCGGCGTCGGCGAGGAACAGCACCACCAGCAGCGGCCCGGCGATCTGCACCGCGGCCATGAACATCTCGGTGAAGCCGCTGACGGCGTTCTCCGCGAGCGCGGCGAGGCTGATCTCAGCACCGAGTGGCAGCGCGTCGAAGGATCGGAAGAGCCCGGCGAGGATCAGCTGGTAGCCGTCGGAGGCCACGAGCAGCGCGATCGCCGCGAAGTGGAAGAGCCGGGTGAACTGGGCGCCGTTGATCTGGGATCCCGGGTCGAAGGCCATGGCCAGCTGAAAGCCGCCGAAGAGGTCGATGAGTCCACCGGCGGACTGCACGGCGGCGAAGAGCAGCATCACCAGGAAGCCCAGCGCCGCTCCGGCCAGGATCTCCAGCAGCAGCGCGGCGATGAAGCCCCCGGTGTCCAAGGGCACATAATCAGCGACGGCGCGCGGGGCCACCACCAGCGCCAACCCGGCTCCCATGGCCGCCCGGATGCGCATCGGCACCGAGCCGTGCGAGAAGGGAGGCGCGATGACGATGAAGGCGGTCACGCGCACGGCCGCCAGCATCGTGGCCTCCAGCCAGGTCAGCGGCAGGGTGAACTCCACGTCATCCGCCTCCGAGCAGGGCCGGTATGCGATCGAAGAGGGTATGGGTGAAGCTCACGATCTCAGAGATCATCCAGTGTCCGCAGACCACCAGCGCAATCGCGACGGCGACTGCCTTGGGCACGAAGGAGAGTGTGATCTCCTGGATCTGCGTCATCGACTGGAACAGCGAGATCGCGAAGCCGACCACCAGCGAGGTGATCAGCACCGGAGCCGAGAGCTTCGCGGCGACCACGAGTCCGGCCAGCCCGATGTCCAGCACGGCATTGGTATCCACGCCTATCCACCTCCCGAATAACTGCCGACCAGAGCGGTGATGATGAGTCCCCACCCGTCGACGAGGATGAAGAGCAGGATCTTGAACGGCAGCGAGATCATCACCGGCGGCAGCATCATCATGCCCATGGACATCAGCGCGGAGGCCACGACCAGGTCGATGACCAGGAAGGGCACGAAGATCACGAAGCCGATGATGAACGCCGCGCGCAGCTCCGAGATCATGAACGAGGGAATCAGGGTGGTCAGCGCCACGTCCTCCGGGGAGCCGGGGTTCTCCAGGTCAGCGGCCCGGGTCATCAGCGCGATGTCCTCTTCACGGGTGTGCGCGAGCATGAACTGGCGCAGCGGCTCCGAGCCGGCCTCCAGCGCCTCGGTGAAGGTCAGTCCGCCGTCGGTATAGGGCTGCACTGCAAGCTCGTTGATCTCGCTGAGCACCGGGGACATGATGAACAGCGAGAGGAACAGCGCCAGCCCGGCCAGCACCTGGTTCGGCGGGATCGACGGCAGCGAGAGCGCATTGCGGGTGAGCGCGAGCACCACGAAGATCTTGGTGAAGGAGCTCATCATCAGCAGCAGCGCCGGAGCCACCGAGAGCAAGGTGATCGCGATGAGCGTGACCACCGCGGAGCTGGGCGTCCCGTCCGGACCGTTGATGTCCACGGAGAGACCCCCGCCGCCTTCGCCGCCCTCGTCTTCCCCACCTCCGGCGCCGCCGCCGCCTTCGCCGCCGTCATCACCGGGAGCGGGGGCCGGCTCCCCGGGCGCCGGCTGCTCCGGAGGCTCCACCGGGGTGGCCGAGACCGATCCGGCGGAGAGCCACAGCGAGGCCGCCACCGCGAGGACCAGGATCAGGACCAGCAGCACCTTCCGGCTGAGCCGTCGCAGCTCGGGCCCCCGTGCTGATGCGGGGGCCGGCGCAGGGCCCGGTGTGATGACGCTGGTGTGCGCGGCGGCGTTCACTGCGTCGGGTCCTGGTGCGGATCCTGGTTGCGGGACGAGACCCGGCCGTCTGGAGAGGCCTGGCTGCCGATACGGTCATGACCGGTCCTGCCCTGGGCGAGCGCGACGGCGGAACGCAGTTTCTGCTCGAAGCCGCGACTCACCACCGAGTGGCGTCCGGAGGAAGAAGCCGGAGACACCTCCGGAGGGTCGGGAGCCGGGTAGCTCTCCAAGAGGGTGACGCTCTGCTCGGCGACCCCGAGGACGTAGCGGCGATCATCGATGTCCACCACTGCCACCGAGGACTTCTGCCCCAGAGCCTGGCGTCCGATCATCGTGACCGCATGCGCGGACGCCGAGGTGGCCCGACCCGACCAGCGGCGATTGATGAACCAGATGAGCCCCAGGACGGCGGCCAGGGACACCGCGACCCGGAGGATCAGGAAGAAGCCGTCCACTCAGGCGAGGCCTTCCGCAGAGTCCAGGATCTTGGTGATGCGCACGCCGTAGTCCTGGTCCATCACCACCACCTCGCCCTGGGCGATGAGACGGCCGTTGAGTCGCACGTCGGCCGGGGCTCCTGCATTGCGATCCAGCTCGATGACCGCGCCAGGCTCCATGGCCAGCACGTCGCGGACCGAGACACGGGTGCGCCCGATCTCCACGGTCAGCGCCATCTGCACGTTGTTGAGCCGACTCAGCCGGGAGGTGACGCCCTGGTCGGGGTGCTGTGCCGTCGTCGTCGTGCCCTGCGCGGCATGGGTCTGGCTGCCGCCCGGGGCTCGGCCGCCGCTCGGGGCACGGCCGCCACTCGCGGTGGCTGCGGAGGCAGGTTCACGCAGCCGCAGCGCGAACCAGCCGACGGCGCGATCGTCGGTGACCAGCTGGAAGAGGGCCGTGTCACTGTCCTGCAGCAACGCCGGCGCCGCACTGCTGGGCACCGTGGAGAGCACACCCGTGCCAAGGACCCCGGTGGCCGCCTCGAAGGCCGGGCGCAGCACATCGTCCAGGGAGACGAGCTTCGGGTCCAGGTCAGCGGCGTCACCGAGGATCGCGGGGTCCACGTGCACGGCGACGTCGGCGGAGATGCCGCCGACGAAGGCCGCCACCACGAGGTCTCCGGCGCCAGCCAGCGCGGCGAGGTCCGGAGTCGCGGAATCGCCGGGCGCTGCGCCTGTCTCGTCCTGCCACGGGCGGGCGGTGACGGCGACGCTGACCGGCAGCGCCGCGCACAGCGCCTCCGCGGCGGAGGCATGCAGGATCTCGGTGTCCACGGCGTGGCCGGACTCAGTCTTCTGGGGCGAGCTCATAGTGTGTTTTCCTCAGTGGAGACGACGACGGCGGCGATCCGCCCGGCATGGGAGCCAGCGGCTGCTGTGCCCAGCCGCTGACCATCTACGGTCAGGTTCAGCGGACGGTGGGAAGGGTGCGGCAGACGCAGAACGTCGCCCACCGAGAGGTTCAGGATCTGTTCGGGGGTGATCTGGGCGTCGTTGACGCTCAGCGCCAGCTCCATCGGAACGTGCACCACGTGGTCGTGGAGCAGCTCCACGGTATGGTCGCCGGTGTCGATCGGGTTCTCCTCCCCCAGCTGCGGGAGGATCGCGTCTCCCGGGAGCGCCACGGTGGCCGGCACGGAGCGCTCCCCCACGCGGATGGAGAAGGCGGCGACCAGCATCAGGTCCAGCTTGGTGGCGGCCTGAGCGAACTGGGCGTTGTAGTGGATCGTGTCCACGGTGACCGAACTCTTGAGCAGCCCACCGAGGGAGTAGTGCAGATCCTCGAGGGTCTCGGTGACCAGGTTGCGCACCAGCGTCTGCTCGATGCCGGTGAACTTGCGCTCCTCGACGTCCACTGCGTGCGGGCTGCCGAGGATATGGGAGACCCAGTTCAGCGCGCCGGCGGCCGGGAACTGAAAGACCGCCCGCGCGTCGTGTCCCTCGAGTCCGCAGAGCACCATGGCGGTGACGGAAGGCAGCCGAGCGACGTAGTCGTCATAGGTCTGCATGGTCACCGATTCCAGTGTGACCTGGGAGAGCACCCGAACGCGCGCGGTCAGCTGGGTGCCCCACTGGCGGGCGAAGGTCTCGAAGGCGAGCTCCAGCGTGCGCGCGTGTTCGCGGGAGAGCGTGGTGGGACGGCGGAAGTCGTAGAGCACCGGCTCATCCGCCGAGGCAGGGGCGCTCACCGGCACCACATCATGCGACAGCGGCAGAAGCGTAGAGGACACGTCGCCCACTATCGGAGGCTCTGACCTGCCGGTTAGCGGATGAGTGAGACTATTTTTCACCCCAGCCTCCCGAGTCTCCTAAGCCTCCCGAGCCTCGCGAGTCTCCTAGGCCTCCTCCGCACCCTCAGCCAGGCCGGGAAGCAACTCGCGGATCTGTTCGGGCTCATCGGAGAGCACCGTGACATCCACCCGGCGGTTCAGCCACAGCCGGTCGTCCACCGGATGGGCATCGCCGTAACCCACGGAGATGATCTTGCTGGCGTCGACGCCGCCGACCTCGACCAGTTCGCGGAGCACTCCGGTGGCACGGCTGGCGGAGAGCTCCCAGTTGGTGGGATAGGGCTCCACCGGCCGGCGCACATCGGCATGACCCCCGACCTCGAAGAACCGTGGCGTGGGCGCGAGCACCGGCGCGATGGCATCGATGACCTCCTGGCCCTCTTCGTTGAGCGTGGAGCTGTTGGGGTCGAAGAAGGTCTCGGCGCCCACCAGGCGCACCGTCAGTCCGCGCTCGTCGAGCACGAATTCGGCGCTGCCCTCATGTCCAGCCTCGTCCAGCCGCTGCTCCAGCTCGCGCTGCAGCTCCCGGAGGTCCTCGATCTCCGCCTGGGCGAGGGCGACCCGGTCCTCGGTGGCGTCCTCGATGAGCCCCTGCTCGGCCTGGCTGAGCTCGGAGGAGGGGCCCTCCTGATCGACCAGAGCGGGGGGCACGACCACCCCGGAGGCGGTGTCCACGGTCTCGCTGGTCTCCGTGCCGAATCCGGTGGCCAGCGAGTCTCGCAGCTGTTCATACTTGTCCTGGTCCACGGTGGACATGGCGTAGAGCACGATGAACAGACACATCAGCACCGTGACCATGTCCATATAGGAGGCCATCCAGCGTTCCTCGCCGCCGCCGTGTCCCGAGCCACCTGAGGCGGAGGAGCCGCGTCCGCGACGTCGGGAACCGCGCGCTGTTCCACCCTGGCCGTGGGCAGTCGACGACCGTCGGATCGGCGATCCGTGGGAACTCACAGTGCCTCGTTGAGGTCCGCCGACGTCGGCGCGGTCGACGCCGCAGGCCCAGAACGCAGCTCGTGCGCGGGGACCATGGCGCGCAGACGTTCACCGAGCAGGATCGGCTGACTGCCGTCCTGGATCGCGAGCAGGCCCTCCATGGTCAGCTCCATGCGTTCCTGCTCCAGCTGCGCCAGGCGACCCAGTCGTGCGCCGATCGGAAGCCAGATGAAGTTCGCCGAGACCAGTCCCCAGAGCGTGGCGACGAACGCGGCGGCGATCATATGCCCGAGCTCATCAGGTTCGGACAGGTTCTCCAGCACGTGGGTCAGCGAGACCACGGTGCCGATGATGCCCACCGTGGGCGCGTAGCCACCCATGGAAGCGAAGAACCGCGAGGCCACCTGGGAGGCGGCGTCCTTGGTCGCGATATCGTCCTCGAGCTGCTGACGCAGCGAGTCGCCGTCCACGCCGTCGGCCAGGGACTGCAGGCCACGGGCGAGGAACGGGTCCTCCTCCAGCTGCGCCTCGGCCTCCAGAGCGAGCAGACCGTCGCTGCGCGCGATCTCAGCGAGCGAGACCAGCCGGTCGATGCGATCCTCGGCTGCGGCGACCCGGCCGGTGAAGGCCTTGGGCAGCGCCTTGACCGCCAGGAGCGCGTCTTTGAGCGTGCCACCGGCCACCGCGACGGCGATGGTGCCGAAGAAGACCAGAATCATCGGCGCCGGCAGCAAGATGGAGCTCACATGCGCGCCCTCGAGAAAGAGCATCGCGAACATGGCGCCGAAGGCAAGGAGCAGTCCGAGCAGAGTTGCGGGATCCATCAGACCATCCTGGGTGGGGGCTCAGCGGGCAGGTGGGATGATGCGGACGAAGCGCTGGTGGACGCGGCCGCGACCACACGAGCGCGGAAGCCGACGATCAGACCTATGACGTCATTCATCGGCTCACGCACCACATACCGGGCACCGTTGACCATCAGCAGCACCGTGTCCGGGTGCTCCTGGATGCGCTCGAGCAGATCGGGGTTCACCGCGAAGCGGGATCCGTTGAGCCGGGTCACGACGATCATCAGCACGTCCTTTCAGGACACACTGTCGGCGGACCGAAGGGTTTCGTTAGCCCCCACCAGGAGTGGTCATCAGCGCTTCTGCGACGACCGTGGAGCGACTCACTTCCAGGGCCTGGTCCGTCCTCACCCGATCATGGCCTCCTTGTGCCCACCCCACCAGGGCCACCTCTTCTCACCTCTGTGTTCAGAAGACCATGTCGAAGGCCAGCGGGCCGAGAAGCACTGTGAATATCGTGATCAGGATGACGCCCACCACGTTGAGCACAATGCCACCGCGGACCATCTCGGTGATCTTGACGTATCCAGTGGCGTAGACGATGGCATTGGGCGGGGTGCCGACTGGAAGCATGAACGCACAGGTCGCGGCGAGTGCCGCCGGAATGAGCAGCGTGATCGGGTCCACGCCGATGCCGACTGCGACGCCGCCGAGGATCGGGATGAAGGTCGCGGCTGTGGCAGTGTTGCTGGTGACCTCGGTCAGCAGCAACACGATCGCCACCACCACCGCCAGCAGCAACACGATGGGCAGGGCTCCAAGGCCGCTGACCTGTTCACCGAACCAAGCGTCGAGACCAGTGCTGGCAACGGCTGCAGCGAGTGAGAGGCCGCCGCCGAAGAGCAGCAGCACACCCCAGGGGAGGCCCTCTTCTGCGTCCTTCCACTGCAGGGTCATGTTGCCCCGCTTATCACCCGGGATGAGGAAGAGGAGCACACCGGCGCCGATGGCGATCACGGTGTCATCGAAAAGCTCCAGCCAGGGCAGCTGTTCACCGACGCCGTCGATGCCGGAGAGCACCCCGGGCACGATCCAGCAGAACGCGGCGAGGATGAAGACACCCAGGACCACCTTCTCGCCCTGACTCATCTTCCCGAGACCAGCGATCTCCTGGTCGATGAGCTTCTTGCCACCTGGGATCTCGTCGAGCTGGAAGCGGAACATAACTCGAGTGATCAGCAGCCAGGAGAGACCGATGAAGACGATCACGATCGGGACCCCGAGGATCATCCATTGGGCAAATCCGACCGTCTGATCAAGTTCATCGCTGATGTAGCCGGCCACGATGGCATTGGGCGGGGAACCCAGCAGGGTGCCGAGTCCGCCGATGGTCGCCGCCCAAGCGATTGACAGCACCAGTGCGACGCCGAAGATCCGCACCTCGCGATTCTCAATGACGTCGCTGATGGCCTTGCCCGAGCGGATGTCCTCGCTCATTGACTGAGTCTCAGCGCGGGTGCCCGTGTCGCGGCTGTTCTCCACCACGAGGGTCAGCACGCTGAGCCCGATCGGCAGCATCATGAGAGTGGTCGCGGTGTTGGAGACCCACATGGAGAGGAACGCGGTGGCGATCATCATGCCGAGAATGATCCGGCGTGGATGGGTTCCCACTCGTTGCAGAGTGAGCAGCGCAATGCGTCGATGAAGGTTCCACTTCTGCATGGCGATAGCGATCAGGAAGCCGCCCAGGAAGAGGAAAACGATCGGATTCGCGTAGGGGGCAGTCACCTCACCGATCTCGAGCGCGGTCAGCACCGGCAGCAGCACGATCGGCAGCAGCGACGTCACCGAGAGCGGCATGGCTTCGGTCATCCACCACACGGCCATAAGGACCACTACTCCAGCGACCAGGCGGGCATCCGCTGACATCTCCGCGGCACCCAGGAGTGCCCAGACCAAGACGGCGAGGATGACCCCAAGGCCGCGGAAGGCCCAGGTTTTCGCTGGTGGCCGCGCAGGTCCCGGCTCGCCCGACCGGTCAGGAGGTCCTTCGTGGGTTGTGCCTCGTGGCGCCTGCTCGTTCATGGTTTGGTCCTCTTGGGTCGTCGGGTCGAACGGCTCGTCGTTGATGCCGTAGGACGTTGTTCGGATGCACAACTGGTATTCAGCATGAGCTACATCACACAACATGAGCGGCCATAGTGTCCAAGACTAAGAAGTGGTCATGGTGATAGGCGATTCCTATCAGCCTTGATTTCGCGGAGTGGGCTTGGAGGACCAGTCACGGGCAAGAGAGAGGAATTCTCTGGCTGCAGGGCTCACCGGGCCAGGGCGGTGCGTGAGGTCAACGGCGAGAGATTCCGGCAGGTCTAGCGCTCTGACGGTCAGCCCTGAGGCTTCGGCCGCCGCACGGAAGCCATCAGCTACTACCGCAATCCCTGCCCCGGCGAGGACAAGAGGGAGGAGGGCTTCTCGACTTTCAATCTCGACGGCGATTCTGCTGCCGGGCGCTCCGGCAAGGACAAGATCGGCTGCGCGGCGGACCCCGGTTCCAGGTTGGCCCACTATCAGGCGTGCCCCGAAGAGCGCTTCCGGGGGCAGGAGCTCCCCTCCTGAAGGAAGTTCTTGCGGGTCTTTGGCGACGCAGAGGTAGTTCTGAACCTCGAGGGGCTGGATCGCGAGGTCCATCGGTGGAGCATCGCTCGTGGACCGCGCCATCAGTCCAAGCTCAGATCCACCTTCCCGAAGAGACGCGATGACATCCCCCCGGCTGGCGGCAGACTTGACGACGATCTGCACCCCGGGATGCTTCTTCAGAAAACGACCTACCAGCGGAGCCAGCGGACTGGCCGCCTGGGAGGGCGTCGAACTGATCACCAGTCGGCCACCCTGGAGCCCCTCGACCGCGTCAACCAGCGACCGTGCCAGATCTACACCATGCATGACCTCACGCAGGGCGGGGATGATGGCTTCACCGGCGGCAGTAAGGGTGAGGGTCCGCCCCGTCCGATTAAACAGGCTGGTTCCCAGGTCCTGCTCGAGGCTGCGCAGAGCTTGCGACACTGATGGCTGGGCGACTGCCAGTGAGTCTGCGGCCCGATGCACTCCCCCTTGGTCCACCACAGCGAGAAAGTACCGAAACTGGCGCAGGTTGATAGCGTCTCCGTCCTCGATGGGCTCGCTGGCGGTCCCAGGCGCGCTTCCTTGCGACCTAAATCTGAGGCCTTACTAGTCTTCTGATATTAGACCAGCCGATGTCACTGATTAGTCCAATAGAGCCAAGAGGACGTCTCCCAGGACGTCAGCGCGCACCCTGAACCCACACTTTTGCGCCTGGGCCCATGCCTTAGGCGACACAACGCTTGACCGCAATCGTCGAACAATGACGGCGTCCATCTCACCCGATCACGCGGACGACCTCACACACTCGCAAGCATCACAGCAGGTCAGCGCCTCTGCGCCGAGTGGGATACGACTGGACCCCACATGATTCGAGTCTTTGCACCCCTTGACTAAGGTTTTTTACTCAGGATAGTTTTATCTTGTAACCATCTTATATTAGAGTGCTACTCACGTGGCCTTAAGTGGATAGTTACTTTGGTATATACATGCTTTTATCTACATGACTATTGAATTGAGTCGCCCTTGAGTACTGCACGCCCGCCTACGCCGCCCTCGACCGCTTCTCCTTCATTGCCCCCCTCACCCCGTGGTGCGTCTCGTCCTTCAGTGGCGAAGCGGATCGTGGGGTTTTCTCTTTCCGCTGCTGTGCTGGCCACCTTCGGCGGACTCACCCCCGCGTTCGCCACGCAGGAGGCTTCCCCTGAACAGGAAGCACAAGACCAGCAGGTGCGCGAAGAGGTCGACCGCACTGCCCAGGAATATGAGGATCTTGAGATCTGGGAGGCCCCAGAGGAGGTCAATCGAGACTTTGAGCAGCAAGAGCCCGAGGGCGAGTGGGGTGAGCAGGAATCAGAGGAAGATATCGAACAGTTCCAGCGCCGTGAGGCTCAGGCCGAGGATGATGCGGTGGCGGCTGATGTGGAGGTCTCCGAGATGCTCGGAGTGCTGCCGTATTACTCGATGCACACCGTGGAGTTGTTCTCCAACACCACCGCCGGGGTGAACCTGGCCACCGGCAACCTGGTCATCGGAGCCACCCAGACGGAACTGTCTTCTGCTGGGGTACCGGCGATGTATACCGATCACTACAACTCCCGAGACACCACCTCAGGCTCCCTCGGCGGTACTTGGCGTTCAGGAATCGGCCAAGATACTGGGGTGCGGTTCACCGATGGGGACCTGAGGTTCCGGGACGGGTCCGGGTTCAACCAGTACTTCACCCCCGATGACGACGGGAACCGGGTGGCCCCGGATGGGCTCAATGTCACCCTCGAACGTACCGATGACAACGGGTTCCTCATTGACTACAACCGGACCGGTCAGCAGATGCATTTCAACTCCGGCGGGTATCTGTTGGAGTCCACTGACCGTAACGGGGTCGGGATGAGCTACTCCTACGAGAACCGTCGGGTCACCGAAGTCGAAGACCCCGCCGGGCGCGTCACCACGGTCGAATACGACGATGACGCCGACACCATCACCTATATCCTCCCTGACGAGCAGCGCCGGATCGTCTACACCCAGAATGACGACGACATGCTCGAATCAGCCGCCTATATCCGGGGCAGCGGGTCTGATGCTGAGACGCTGCAGAAGATCAACTACACCTACAACAGTGATGACCTGCTCACTGAGCTGCGCGCGGAGTTCAACCACACCGGCTCCGAGATCGGACTCGAGGTCGCCTACGACTCCGATGACCGGGTCTCGGAGATGACCTACCAGCGGTACTACGTCCTCGATGCCGAGGGCACTTTGGGTGCGGAAGAACGCACCGAGTCCTTCTCCTACGGCGACGGTGAAGCCGTGGTGACTGACCGGGCGGGCAATGAGTCCACCATTGAGCTCGATGACCAGGGCCGACAGATTTCGGCGACGGATCAGTTGGGGCGTGAGCGATCCCAGGAGTGGAACGCCAACAGCGACGCCACCTCCTCGACCAGTGGCGCCACCGGCGGCGGACCAGCCGGAGACCTCACCGAATACGAATACGACGAGGCCGGAAACCGCACCGGCATCTCTCTGCCCACTGGTGCTGCTGCCTCAGCCAGCTATCAGGTCGGTGATGCCTGCGATAACGGGGGCTCTGGCACCCCGTATCAGGTGAAATGCTCCGAAGACGCCGAAGGCAACGAAGCCACCTACGACTACGACTCCGCCGGGAACCTGGTGGGAGTCACCAACGAATCCGGCGGAGTTGAAGGGTTCTCCTATACCCGTGAGGACGCAGACCGCAGTGTGTGTAACGGGTTTGCCGGGTTCACCTGCACGGCGACCAACGCCAACGGTGAGACCACCAGCTTCACCTACTCCGATGACGGGGATCTCATCGAGATCGATCAGCCCTCACTCGGTGTCACCACGATCAGCTATGACTCGATCAGCCGACCCACCAGTGTGGTCGGCCCCGATGGGACTGAGAGCACCTATCAGTACTACGTGGGGCAGAACTTCGGACCCGTGACCCTCTCCGATGGAGATGAGACGGTGGTACTCGATACGGTTCATGATCGTCTCGAGCAGGCCGCCCCGTTTGTCTGGGAAGACAGCGGCTGGGGAGACTTCTACCTCACCAAACGCACCGGTGGCGCCGAGATCTATGGCGACCCGCTCACTGAGGCCTTCACGGAGAAGACTGGGGCCGAGGATGAGAACAACTTCACCCGCAACCATGGGGTCGATGATCGGGGTCTGCCTGTGCGGTCCACTACCTCGTTTGCTGACACCAGCGCGATCAGCGGTGTGGAGCGGTCCTCGTTCGATGCGGCCGCGCAGATGCAGTATCTGACTTTGCCCGGTGCAGCCTCGGATGAGTCCTGCTCAGCCGATTCTCCGGCCTCTGCTGGTGGAGATTGTGTGGCGTTTAGCTATGACTCCAAGGGCAACCCCACCGAGAAGGTATTCCCTGGTGGAGCGATCCAGGAGATCGAGTACGACGCCTCCTCCCGGCCGACACGGATCACGGTCACCGATGCCTCTGATGAGGTGGTCTTCGATGTGGGGTACACCTATGCCGACGCTGATGGCACCGATCGGGGTCTGATTCAGTCCAAGACCTCCTACGTCGAAGAAGGCGTCCCCACGGAGGCTGTGACCACTTACACCTACGACGCGCAGAACCGGCTCACCGCCGCAGAAGAAGTCGACGCTGACGGTGAGTCCAATGCGTCGTGGGAGTACGCCTACGACGGGGCGGGCAACCGCACCGAAGCTTCCTCGACCGGGGACACCGGACGAGACAGCGAAGATATCAGCTACACCTATGATGCGGATAACCAGCTGGCCACCATTGATGGGGACGACGTCTCCCATGACGAGGCTGGCAATGTGACCTCCAACCCCAACACCGGGCTGGAAGCGACCTATGGGGCGCGCCAGGATGCCCAGTCCTTCACCCTCGATGGAGAGACCACGGAGGTGGAGATCTTCGGTGAATCGAACAACAACCGCAAGGTCTACGGGGACCAGATGGAGTACCGCTCCGACCTAGGACTGCACCGCACCGCGGACGCTGATGATCCAGAAGCTGGGGTGACGTACTCTCGGGACCCACGCGGTGGCGGGTTGATCGCTGCGACAGAAACGGACGCTGACACTGGTGTTAAGGAGGGTGAACGCACCTTCTACGTCACCGACCACCTCGGAAGCGTGGTCGTCCTCCTCGATGAAGACGGCGAGAAGACCGGCGGGTACTCCTACGACCCCTATGGTCAGGAACGAGTAACCACGGAGGGCGCGGCGGAGGAGAACATCTTCCGCTACGCCGGGGCTCAGTATGACCTCGAAACTGAGCTGTACAAGATGGGGCACCGCTACTACGACCCGACCACGGGCCGGTTCACCCAGCCTGACCCCTCGGGCGCAGAGAGCAGCCAGTATCTCTACGCAGCGGGAAACCCAATCAACTACGCGGACCCACTGGGACTCGAAGCCTATATGGAAGCCGGTATCGAGGCCTGTTTCGGGGTATGCCTGAGCCTTGCATACCAAGAAAGTTCCAGCGGTGACAGTAGTCTCTACGTCGGGGGAAGCGTTGGCCCCGAGACTGGCGTCACTGGTCGCGCCGGCGCAGGTAATGGGTACTCCGAGGGTGGCACGGTAAGCGCTGGATGCGCCGCTGTCGCAGGCGTCGGACCTTACGCCCAAGGGACTTACAGCGCTGATACCGGAGCCGGCGGTTCCTTTGGCGGTCAGGCGGGAGGAAGCGTTGGGTGTAGCGCTGGCGGCGGCTACGCCTTCTCGTTAAACTAAACCATGACTGAGGGTATTTTCATGACAATAATAGGAATACTACTAATTTGCGTATCAGTAATATTTATAGTATTCAACAGGCCAATATATAATTTGATGACTAGACAAATGAAATCCTGGTATAATTTTGAAACCCGAGGACACAAGCGTATAAACGTCATACTATTTGGTATTGGCGCTGCTGGGTTTGGGATTGCATTTATAGTTTTCGGTATAAATAGATAATTTTTTTTAAATTTGGGATGCCCTGCCTTCGCGTGAGCGCTGGTGGGGCACCCCTCCTATCTACCAACCCCATAGAGGTGCGCTGAACCTCGTGAAGCCATGCCGCTTCCAACCGACGTGCACCCCTCGACTCACTTTAGGAGCACAGATGAGCACCACGCCTAACGAAGCCGACTCCCCGAAATCGAGACCAGTGGGACCACAAGCTTCGATCGGCTCGTTCTTCAAGAATTATGCACAGTTCAAGGGGTACTCCACCCGGGGCGAGTTCTGGTGGCCTTGGCTCATACTCTTCCTCACCCACCTCGCGTTAGGAGTCGTCACCGCTGTCATTGTGGGAACAGCGTTCCCAGACGACGTGGTGACTGAATCCTCTAATCCAGCCGGGAGCGCACAGTTCTCCTACCAGATCTGGTTCGAAGGCACCGCAGGAACCATCGTCACCATCGCTGCAATCCTGCACTTCCTCATCTGGGCCGCCACCATCTCGCCCTTACTCGCGGTGACCTGGCGCAGGTTCCACGACACCGGACTCCCCGGACCGATCTTCTTCCTCTGGTTCATCCCAGTCATCGGCTGGATCATCGTCTTGATCCTGCTCGCCCGAGGATCGAAGCCAGAAAAGCGTCGCCCCGAGTGGGACGCACCAGCGGCCATCTAAAGACCCCCCCCCCCCCCCACACACACGGGCTCCTTGGGGTTCTGGTTTCCGGCGCGGAATGAGAACCCCAAGGGAGTTCAGAACCCAAGAGATCCGCTAAGGAAACGATGGGACATGTACCTACCGGCACTGTTGGCCGCCCCACTCCCGATCATCATCGGGTGCCTCCTCATCATGTACAAACGCCCCGTCCGTAGGGCAATGGTGTCTATCAATGAAAAGATCTACGGCACTCGTGGAACGTCCCTCGGACGACGAACCACACCGAGCACTGTCGCCATCACTGGCGTGGCCTTCATAGTCTTCGGCGACGTCCTAGCCGTCTACGGTGTGATCGGTCGATGAGACACCTCCACACACCACGACTCCGGCCCACCCCGGGACCCGCTGTGCCAAAGGAACCAGAGAGCTTCACCAGATGTAGACATTGATCATCGGCATGGTTTGCGTCGGAGCAGGAATCGGCATCCTCGCAGCGCACCGCAGAGCCAGCGACGCCACCCAACTACACCCCCGCTTCGCGGACACTGATCCGATCTATTTCCGGATCTACGCCATCTTCTTCGGTATAGCGATGATCGCAGCCGGACTCACAATCATCTTCGTCCTAGAACACTAGGGAAGGGTGTGCCACCCGATTAGGGGCTATGACGACAGATAGCGTTGGAACTTATGGTCAATATCCTGGACGGTCTATTCTTCCTGATCACGGGCATCGTACTCGTTGTCTTTCATAAACCGGTGGGAGCTTTCATCTTTCGCACGAACAAGAAGCTCGACCCCAGGGCAGGACGAATGATGGAGAACACCACCTCCCCCCAGGCTGTGATCCTTCCCGGTGTAGCGTTCATCGTTTTCGGGATCTTCTTGATGGCCCACGACTAACCCTTCCGGGGTCTCGTCAACAGCACCGCGCCCACGGGCGAACCTCTCTTGGTGGCACACATACGAGCCTTGGCACAGTCTTACAACCCTTAGGTTGCAAGGCAGCGGACGAGACACCTCTCCCCCGCTCAAGACCCCCAGGATCCCGCAGAGGACGATTCCCCCCAGCGCTTCGCAACAGTGTCTCGATATCTTTGTGCACTCTTCGTCCGTTGCGAGACACCTGCACGAAGCAGCGATACAGAACGTTCGACTGGGGGTGCTTTGACGGACACTAAGGAGAATGCCGCTACGAGCCCGGCCCTGAGATCGCATACTTGCACCAGGAACGCGCAAACCCCGCGGCCGGAGTGTGAGGGAACACTGTTTCCGGACGCGGGGTCTACTGAATCACTCGCACCTTCAAGAGGTAGTTACGACACTAGAGAGCTTTCGTGGACAGGCAGTGGTCGTGGCCCGGGAGCTCCCTGGAGCTAGGGGAACGGTGCTAGCTGCGAGAAGGAAGCGAACGATTGAGGATCCCCCAGCGAGCGTTTATCCGGGCGCGACATACGCGCCCCTGAAGACACCGACAGTCTCGATCGACTCGAACGATGCCTGAAAGACTCCCCAATCGCCTACCTGCAGTTGCAGGACACGTCGGCCGATTTCATTCCCCGGAGATCTCCTCCAACGACTTAGGCGACTTTCGGGGCCGCCTGCTGCGCAACCCGAACCCGATAGCAGTCACAATGAACGCGCCCCCGAGGTGCCACCAGCCCGGGTACGTCCATCCACGCAGCGCTGCTGTCACCGGGTCTTCGAAGATGAACCGCATCAAGGCCCACACCAACAGCACCACCCCGGAGAAGAGCACGTATCTCCGTGCTGCTTCCCCGCCACGGAAGAGGACCAGCACCAGCCCCGCTGCCCCCAGGACCATGTGCGCCAAGTGAGCCCACATCCCGGTAGGCAAGACCCCTGAACGGGACCCCAAAGCCCCTGCCGCGTTGATCCCCGACCCTTCAGGGGCACCGCCGAGGCCCCACACGAGTCCGACGATCCCCAGAGCCAACAACCCCGCAGCGACGACCATCGCGGTGAGTCGGGCGAACTTTTCACGCTTCCGAGTCCCACGACGAGTCGAACCCGTTGCCTGGTGCTCTCGTCGGGCAGGTGAACCGTCGGCTGGTCTCTTCAGCACGGGCGCGGTGTCTGGGTCATGCCGCCTCGAGATCCACTCGGCTGACCGATCGGCTCGATAGAGACGGGCGGTCCAGGGTGAGAGACGGGTCGGTTCCCGTCTCGGGGAGCTCGGCGATCGTGGTGGGAGCATCAGCCGCGGCGATCGCGCGGCTGGTCAGCATCCCCTGCAGCACGCCTTCCTCCACCACTGGCAGGTATTCGATCTGGTGGGTGGCCATCAGGCTCAAGGCCTCGTCGACCGTGTGGTCCGTCGAGACCACCGGGGTCGTGGTGGTCATCAGATGCTGAGCCCTCAGCGAGTAAGCGAGGTCTCCCATGGAACCGAGCGCATGCTTCAGCCCAGCGTGGGTGAGGACTCCGAGGAAGTACCCGTGGGGGTCACACAGCGGCAACGCCTCTGTGGATGTCCGAGCCAGTTCGTGGGCCGCCTCTGTCAGTGGGGAGTCCATGCGCAGACGCATCGGGGTGGAGTCCATGAGCTCGTCAATCGTGTGCATCGCAGGCTTTCTCTCGGTCAATTGATTCTCAGTAGTCGCACACAGCGGCTGCGCGGGACCTCGGCCAGTGGCGCAGCCCTCGCGCCGCCAGGAGCTCGTACCTGGTGGGATCGCAGTGACGCCCGTCGCACCGCAGAGATTTATGGGGCGTGTGCTCCTGCGGGAACAGCTGAAAACTCCGGTGTTCCCTCGGCCTGCTGGGCTGCCGTGGTGGGGGTCAGGGTGGTGAAAGCTTTGGTGCTCAGAAAAATCGTCACGATCATCAGAGCGGCCAATCCGAAGCCGTTGAGCGTGTGAAGCAGTGCCATATCCATGGGGGAAGTCCTTCGAAATCGTTCAGAACAGATCAGAGCGGCAGCACACCACGTGCGATGCGGCTGCAGGGGTGTGGGAGTCAGCGCACCGCTGACGTTGAAGGGGCGAAGCCGAACTGCAGATCTCGGGAAGCGAAAGATTCTCCGAGCATCCGTTCCACATTCGGGATGACCCCGTGAGTGATGAGTTCCATCACCGCTGAGGGGTCGATATCAGCGACCAGGGTGCAGGTGAGGTGGAAGACCAGCTCCTGCGATTCCCCGGAGATCTCCACGATGGCGGTTTCTACGTCCTTATGCGCCATCAGCCCGGCTGAGGCGGCCTTGGCCATCTGGTCATACCGCTGAGGCATCAACTCCGACTCGCCATGCGCCCGGTCTGTGAGCGTTTCACTCGATGATGGGGCGGGATTCCCGTGGCTCACGACCTCGATGTCGTGAAGCTCTTCTCCCGATGCGTTCGTGATGGTCGTCTTTGGCTGATCTGTCGTCGTCTCGTCCATATTTTCTCCTGCGATACCCGTGCCGCAGGTCGCTCTGATGAGGAGCGACCCTCTAACTGTTGGGAAATGCCACCCTCATCACCCAACAGTTAGAACATATAACGGTTAGACGGTGTAACGCAATCGGGTACAATTTCTTGGGACAAGGGGGCTATTCCATGGACCAGAGAGAATCAAGCGTCACGACGCCGACACGAGTGGTAACACCGGCGACGACGAAGCGTGATGCCGCGAGCCTCGGTTCCGGGGTGGAGCCGACCGCCGCGCAGGGTGAGCCAGGATTCGCTGGCGGGTATTGGTATGCCCGTAATGACGAGTCCTTTTCCTCGATCGACCTGCTGAATCTGCTGCGTCAGTATCGCGACGCCGAGAAGCAGATGCGCGCCAGGACCCGGGAATCGATGCGGATGGGAGAGACCGACCTGGTCGCCCTGCGGTTCTTGGTCAGAGAACGCTCGGCCGGACGAACACCGCGTCAACGCGATCTCGCCGAGGCGTTGGAGCTAACGCCCGCCTCGACCAGCGTGTTGATCGACCGGCTCTCCAAGGACGGGTACATCCGAAGGATCCCCCACCCGGAGGACCGTCGGTCCGTCGCGTTGGAGATCCTCGGTGAGACCGACCGGGAGGTCAAGGCCACGCTGAGCGGTATGCATGCGCGAATGATCGCGGAGACCGAGGCACTGTCAGACCAGGACCGTGCCGGCGCGGCACGGTTCCTCCACGGCCTCATCCGAGCTGTCGGCGATAAGGACAGCTGAACCTCCCCCTCCAACTGCCCAGAAATGCGGGGATCGTTTCCCCGCGACCCCTGGTCGAAAAGACGCTCAGGTAGAGTGTCCCCATAGCTCAAGCAGCGGGCTCTTGACTCAACGTTCAAGGGTGCGCGCCATGCAGCATGGTCTCTTTCCTCGCCTCACCGGCGGCCTAGCCCCCCGAGTGGGCCTTTGTCTCGACCTTCAGTGCCGCGGGAGTCTCCTGTGAGCGTGGTCGCGGATTCGATGTCTCCCCCTCCGCAGTGCGTCTGGATGACCCAATCCCTGACCGAGGCGGTGAGCATCCTGGATGCTCGCGCCCCGGTGGCGGTTGTCGTCGATTCACGGGCCCGCCCGATCGGTCTCCTCACGAAGGCGGCCATTTCCCGCGAGGCTGCAAGGAACCCGGCCCGGTGGGGCAGGCTTAGGTGCCTCGATCTGGTGGACCCCTGGACGCTGACTCTGCGGCCAGAGGACCCCCTCGAGGAAGTGTGGTTCCATGACCGGCGCCGCGGTCCCCGGCCGTTGCCGGTCTTCGACGACCACCACATCGTGGGTCTCCTCTACCCGGAAAGCGTGCTCGTCTCGACACCGACTTCGGACCGACCCAGTGTCCAGGCCTGTGAAGCCGTTGCTCATCGAGCAGGGTCTGAGGGGATTTCTCCGGGGTTGAATCCCCCAGGTAGGCTGGCGTCGTAGCTCAAGCAATGGGCTCTTGACTCAACGTTCAAGGGTGGCCTTTTGCAGCACTTTTCTCTTTTCCGCGCTTCTGGCGCGCACTGGCGTCCACGGTCCACCACGGCTCCGGCGTCGAGATTCCACTGGGGCACCGTGTGACCCGCGTGTATGAACTCATGGCCTCCCTACCGCGAAGCGTCTGGGTGACCCAGTCTCTGAGCGAGGCGGTCAGTTTCTTCGATCATCAGACACCGGCCGTTGTGGTGGTAGATCTGCGTCATCAGCCGGTCGGCCTGATCACGAAAGCCGCAGTTTCCCGCGAGGCGGCACAGCACCCTGGCCGGTGGAGCCGAACCCGGTGTGCCCACCTCATGGAGCCCCTCACCCACCGGCTGAGCCCCGATGACTCTATCGACGGGGTCTTCGCCTGCTACCGCGACGGTGGCCCCCGCCCCTTGCTGGTTTTCAACGGAGACCACCTCACCGGGATCCTCTACCCGGAATACGTCTTGGCCTCGACCACCACCGAGCAGAGACCACCGATCGACACGACACCGCTGAATCGTCAGACCGCTGAACCGTGAGCCCGCCGATTTTGATCTCGCGGACCCGTGAGTCGCGTCTTCAGCCGGGACTGCCCATCTCACGCGCTATGCAGACCGTCAGTGCGAGTCGCAGGCGGGTTCCATCCCACAGCCGGGCCGGGGTCTTCTCGCCCGGGCATATCTCGTCTCACCCTTGTTATCCCACTCTTGCCGCTGGATCAGGACCAGCCGCCCCCGTAACTCTTCGACCACTGGACTCAGCCCGGTGGTCTAGAACATGAACGTCGCGAAGGAGAAACCCGCTCATGGCCACTGTCGCTCACCTCATGACCCCCGACGTGCCACACCTCAGTGGACACTGCACCCTAGAAGACGCCACCCGCACCATGGACCAGGCCCGTCTGGACGCGTTGCCGTTGTGTGAGGCAGACGGCACGCTGCTCGGGGTGGTGGCCCGTCACAACATCTCTCGGGCCTTCCGTTCACTCGGAGAACTTTCACACTCCCTGAGAGCCCAGCACCTGATGGACCCGGAAGCACCCAGCATCAACCTTCACGACGCGGTGGAGAAGGCCATGGCCCAGATGGCCATCCATCAGACCCGGTACCTCCCGGTCCTGGACGGATCTCGGGTCTGCGGCATGCTCACCAGCGCCCAGATCGGCCACGAACGTCCGGCGGTGAATGTTGAAGAGCTCGTCGACCACGTCAAACTCCCCGCCGAGGATGCTCCGTCGTCTCGGGCCCAGTGAACTCCGAGTCGGCTTCCCGCCCGGGGCGCAACGAAGAAGACGCGTCAACCGCGCAGAAGCGGCCCGGTAGCTCCCACCGTGTGAGGCTGTCCCGGCGGGGACGCCGGAAACGTGAATCAGTCGCCCGGGTGACGGCACTGGTCGTCGCCGTGGGGCTACTGGGACTGGGGGTCGCGGGATTCGTCCCTGGGGTGGCTGACACCGATGAGACCCTCACCTGGGGTGAGGAGAGCTCCCTGGTGGTCCTGGTCGGGGTGTTTCCGGAGTCCGGCTGGGGCAACGTGGTCCACGTCGTGATGGGCCTGGTGGGGGTGGCCCTGAGTCTGACCCGTCAGGCGGAAGCGGCCCGGCGTTACGTGCTCGTCGCCGGAGTGCTGCTTCTGATCTGGGCGCTGATGCGTTTCATCTTCGCAGCCCCAGTGGCCGTAGCACCTGAGGGGCTGACCTTCGGCGGGTGGCTGCATTTGGGGGTAGGAGCCGGCCTGACCCTCACCGGGTTCCTGCTGCGCATCTACCGCACACGAGACGCACCTCAAGACGACCGGCCCGCCGAACACCACGCACCGTAGAGCCGCCACAGACCACGTGAAAAACACTCAAGGAAGGTCAGGATTGACTCACCAGCACCACCGCCCCGGCAGCAGCACCGGGGCTAACCATCATGCGCAGAGTCGCTGGGGCACGCTGCGCAGGACGCTGCGGCGTCCGGAGCTCACCACCGATGTCCTGCAGATCATCAAAACCGTAATCGCAGGCACCGGGGCCTGGTGGGTCTCCACGGCCGTACTGGACTCCGAGCTGGCCTTCTTAGCCCCGTGGACGGCGCTGCTGACCGTGCACGCCACCGTGCACCGCTCGTTATCTCACGGGATTCAGACCACCATCGCCTCAGGGATCGGGGTGGGTGTTTCTTTCTTGATCGGATACTTCCTCGAGGTGAACCTGTGGACGTTCGCCTTGGCTCTGCTGGTCGGGATCACCGCAGCTCGAATCTCGTGGATCCGCGACGAAGGGGTCGCGATCGCGACCACCGCGATCTTCGTGTTCGGCAGCGGGTTCGATGAGCAAGCACCCCTGTTAGATGACCGCATCCTTGAAGTGGTCATAGGAGTCGCAGCAGGAGTGGCAGTGAACCTGCTCATCTTCCCGCCGTTGCGCGACCAACAAGCCGGCCGGTACGTCGACAGCATCAACGAACGCATGGGAGCCGTTCTGGGCAGCATCTCGGAAGAATTCTCTGACAACTGGGACACCGACAAGGCAGAGCCCTGGTTCCAGGAGACCGAGTCGATGACCCAGGAGCTCAACTCTGCCTGGACCGTGGTGAGATTCGCTCGAGAATCCCGACGAGCCAACCCACGCGCGCGGCAGGGACGCCAGTCCCTCGAGACCAGCAACTGGAACGCCCAGGAAGCCAGCTACGAAGAGATCCTCGAACGCGTCGACGAAGGCGTCTCACATCTGCGCCACCTCGCCCGCACCCTGCGCGAGGCCACCTATACAGAGGGCGACTGGGATCAGGACTTCCGCAACCGATGGGCGAAGATCGTCGGTGACGCCGGCCGCAGAATCGCGAATCCCGATGCAGAAGTCGCCCCGCTGCATGATGACCTCACCTCGCTCTCAAAGCAGATGTCTCAGGACAACGCGCTCCCAGGAGAGACGTGGCCCATCTATGGGTCATTGATCTCGAGCATGCGACATATTGTGATCGTCGTCGACGATGTGGCCTCCGCGCGCCAAGCCCGGCAAGGAACCTCCGAGAACCCCGAGGTTTCAGGATGAGACCAGCTCTCCGGGGCGACGAAGCCAACGCTTAGTCCTAGATCACTGAGCGGGCACGCGGATACCCACGGCGCGCTGGAGGTGAAGAAGTCGAGTTGCTCCTCACGTGTGTTGGGTTAAGGCCTTCCTCGAACGGGATGACCGCTGGTTTTGGACGCTTAACGGGACCCAAAACATTCCTTTACCCCGACCAGGCCAGCGGGTAGCTTGGAATCAGCTCAAGCCACGGGCTCCTCACACAGTGTTACCTCACATCCTGCTCTCTACGCGGGAACCTCACTGCACACCTGAGAAGGAGCTCACCCATGAAGGCACTTGTATGGCACGGCGAAGGCGACATTCGCCTCGACAACGTGGCCGATCCCTCGATCCAAGACCCGAACGACGCGATCGTGCGCATCACGCGCAGCGCCATCTGTGGGACTGATCTGCACTTCATCCGCGGAACCATGGCGGGCATGCGCGAGGGCACCATCCTGGGCCACGAGGCCGTCGGAGTCGTCGAAGAGGTCGGGGCCGCCGTGCGCGGGCTGACCCCCGGCGACCGCGTCATCGTCTGCTCCACCATGTCCTGCGGGGTGTGCCGCTACTGCCGGATGGGTCAGACCGCTCAGTGTGATGTCGCCAACCCCAACGGGCCCCAGGCCGGCACCTGCTTCTTCGGCGGTCCCGCGCCCACCGGTTCCGTCGATGGCCTGCAAGCCGAGTATGCCCGCATCCCTTGGGCCAGCAACACGCTGATCCCGCTGCCGGACAAGGTCTCCGACGACGAAGCAATCCTGCTCTCGGACATCTTCCCCACAGCCTGGTTCGGCGCCCAGCTGGCAGGAATCACCCGCGGGGACACCGTGGCCGTCTACGGGGCGGGAATAGTGGGTCAGCTCGCGATCGCCTCGGCCTACCGCCAGGGCGCGGGACGAGTCTGGGCCATCGACGGCGTCGAGACTCGCCTGGTCAAGGCCGCGGAGCAGAAGGCCGAGGTCATCGACTTCAACCGAGAGGACCCCGTGGAGGCGCTCATGGACGCCACCATGGGTGTCGGGGTCGACGCGGTGATCGAAGCGGTAGGCGTGGACGCCCAACGGCCCAGCAGCGGCCCTGCCGCGGAGAAGTACTCCGCTCAGGCAGAGAAGTTCGACGCCGAGGTGGCCCAGACCGCCCCTGTGACGAATGTCCAGAGCGAGAACTGGGTCCCTGGGGATGCGCCGTCACTCTCTGCGCAGTGGGCGGTGGAGTCGGTGGCGAAGTATGGCCGGATCGGCATCATCGGGGTGTTCTCGCCCGATCTGACCTCGTTCCCGATCGGGCAGGCCACGAATAAGAACCTCACGCTGCGCGGCGGCAACTGTGACCACCGGTCGGTAACGCCTCCGCTGTTGGACCTGGTGGCCAGCGGCGTGTTCGACACGACGCCGTTCATCACTCAGCAGGAGCCGCTGGACGACATCGTGGAGGCATACCTGAACTTTGATCGGCGAGACGAGGGCTGGCTCAAGACCGTGCTGACCCCACGGTGACCGCGCGAAACATCCAACCGGCCTCGCGCGCGATCGGGCACACCTCAACCTCCTGAGTCAGAAGACGAGGCTGTGGAAGGAGACACCATGAGCAGGGTAGAAATTCATCAGCACGGGCAGACCATCAATTTGGAAGCCACCGATCCCATGGTCGAAGCGCTATCGGTGACCATGCAACTGGGCTTGAGCAAGCACAACGGGATCGTCATAGACGGGTTAGTGGACAACGCGCCCAATTCTCGAGAGAACGAGTCCATGTCGTTGTGGGTCAGCTCCACCGCTCACGTGAAGTTCATCTTCCAACCGCGGACCGACCCTGAAGAGACCAAACGGCACGTGGATGTCATGACTGCTTCGCTGGAGCGCGGGGGACGTATCCACTTCAGCTCTTCAGGACCGAGACGGTAGAGAGCCCCTCCGTCCAAGTGTGCCCCTTCCCAAGGGGCGCACTCGGATGGATCAAGCGCGCCTGGACCACACTCAGACCCCATCTCCACGTGGAGACTTAAGTCTCCACGTGGTTTTGTCAGGGGTAGAACACGTGCCTCCAGCCCTGCCGCTGTGGACTTTCGTCTCCCAGTGGCTTTGGCTCATAAGTTCAGCCCTCGCCAGTGGGCAGAAAGGTAGTGAGTTGGACTTGAATCTGATCGTGGCTCTGTTTGCCGGGGCCATCGTGGTTCTGTCGTTGTTCTCCACCCTTTTTCAACGCCTTAGCTTGCCTGGTCCGTTGCTGGCTCTGGCGTTCGGCGCGCTCATCGGCCCCTACGCAGTGGACGTGATCCGGATAGAGGATTTCGGAGTCCCCTCCGGGACCCTGCTGGAGCAGGCCGCTCGTGCCACTCTTGCGGTGGGTCTGACCGGCGTCGCTCTGCGTCTGCCCCACGGGTACTGGAAACGCAACATCCGATGGATCAGCGTGATCATCGGCCTGGGCATGCTCGCGATGCTCGCCGTGGCCACCGGGGTCCTCGCCGTAGGGCTGGGCGCACCGTTTGTGATGGCGCTGCTGATCGCCGCGATTATCACCCCCACCGACCCAGTGGTCACGACTCCGGTCGTGACCGGATCCATGGCGGAAGAGAAGATCCCGAAACGAGTCCGGTACAACCTCTCAGCAGAGAGCGGGATCAACGACGGCCTGGGATACCTGTTCGTGATGCTGCCAGTGCTGCTGATGATCAGCCCCGCCACGGCGTGGCAGGACCTGCTGCTCAAAGTCGTGCTCTGGGAGGTCCTGGGCGCCGCCGTCTTCGGCGCAGTGATCGGGTACCTGCTGGGCAAGCTTTTCGTGCTGGCGAAGAACAAGCACCTCATGGAGGAAAGCTCTTACCTCGGCTTCGTGGTCCCCTTCGGACTCTTCGTGCTCGGGGCGGGAAAACTCCTGGGCACCGACGCTGTCCTGGCCGTGTTCATCGCCGCAGCCGTCTTCGGGCAGGTCATCCCTCAACGCGACGAGTCCCAAGAGGACAAGGTCGACGACGCAGTCAACCGATTCTTCCTGCTGCCAGTCTTCATGCTCCTCGGCATCGCGCTGCCGATCGCCGAATGGGGTCAGCTCGGGTGGGCTGCACCTGCAGTGATCATCGCCGCCATTCTGGGACGCCGACTCATCACCGTCTGGGCGCTGCGTCCGCTGTTCAGCAACCTCCACGACCGCTCCGAGACCTTCTTCCTGAGCTGGTTCGCGCCCGTCGGGGTCTCTGCCCTGTTCTACGCCACCCTTGCCGAACGACACACCGGCAACCCAGACATCTTCGCGTACGCCACCCTGGCCATCACCACATCAGTGCTGATCCACGGACTCTCCAGCGCGCCGCTGAGCGCCTGGCTCCACCGCCAGCACGCCGCCCGAACATAGCAAACCTGATCACGCAGAGAGGGCAGCTCAGCACTCACCGGCGCAGATCAGGAGCAGCCTCTGGGAAGCGAACCGCCTGCCGAGTATGGGTTCCATGGTGGGCCTCACGCTCCGACTGGCGAGGACCGCACCACAAAGGGGTCCGCCCAGGGCGACGGTGCACTCGACCCGAAGCTGCATCTCGGCTAACACGGCTCCAACGCAGGGGTGCGCCAGCATCCCTGTCGCGGCGGCCTGGGCGAGCTGCTCGAACCGGCGGGCAGCAAGGGAGCCGCCAGCTAGTTGTTCCACGTTCGCCGAAAGACGTCGGGCGGGAGGCGAGAAGCCGATGCAGCATCATGTTTGCGCGATGATGCCGAGAAGTTCTTCGACCTGGATCGCGGGGCCCGCTCTGCCGATGTCGTCCCTGCTGAGGACTCCCACCAGGACTTTGCCCGAGAGCACGGGTAGGCGCGTGTGTTCTTGGAGTGCCATCGTTGCGAGGGCGCTCTCGATCGAATCCTCGAGCTGAACTGTAGCGACACCGTCGCGGATGAGGTCGCGAGCCTTGAAATTCTGGGCGTGGGAGTCCAGCGCACGGACGATGCGAAGAACCTCCCGAGCGGTGACCATACCAAGAAGACGTCCCGTCTCATCACACAGGGGCAGGGACCCCACTCCGGATATCTTCATCCGCATCGCCGCCTCCGCTACCGTGGTGGTTTCTGTGAGCGCGGAGGCTCCCGGGGTCATGATGTCTCGTACTTTCGTCATGGGGGGGGGGTTCCCTTCATCTGTGTGGGTAAGTGACTGGACGAGGCTCGAATCAGCTCAGTCGGAACCGCAGGCTGAAGTTGTTCAGCAGTCCGGGGAGCTTCTCTGGATCCAATGAGTGGGAGTCCAGGTGCAGCGTCGCCTGGCTCAGCAGCTCTGCCATTATCTTGGAGGCGAGCAGGAGCACCAGGTGGCGCCCGGGGCATAGGCCGGGCCCCGCGCTGAAGGGCACCAGCGGCCAGTCTTGGCGTGTGCGCGGCCGTTCCCACAGTTCCGGGGCGAATCGGTGGGCGAAGTCCAGGTGCCGGTCGTCGCGATGGAAGAAGGGTGTGAACACCAGCACGGAGGTCCCTGCTGGCATCACACCATGGGTGAATCGCACGTCTGTAGTGGTCTCGCGCAGGATCATGGGCGTGGTGGGCCAGAGTCGCAGTGATTCCAACACCGTGGAACGAAGCAACGGCGTCGCCGGAGTGGGCTTCTCACCCTCTTCCGTCTGCCCGACCTTACGGGACTCGCGCGTGGCGGCACGAAGACTGTCAGGGTGGGCGGCGAGCAGTGCCAGGGCTCGGAACGTCGCCATCCCCGCGGGATCGAAGGCGAAGAGCCATTGCGGGATCTGCTGGGCTGGCTGCGCCTCGGAACCTTGTGGCTGTTGTGTCATGAAGGCCGCAAGGCTGCCCGGCTCCGCCCGGTCCAGCGCGTTTTGAATCTCGTCAAGCAACGCCGATCGGCCACGCGTGGCCACAGGTTTGAAGAAGGCCCAGTTGCCGTCGCGTCGAAGGCTTTCCATGAGGTCCGTGAGCGGGGTGTCGGTCCGCGCAGAGTCGCCGAGCACCACTCGCCGCACGATCCTGAACCAGGCGTCGTAGAAGCTCTTGTATTCGAGCGCGCCACCGGCTGCCTGCACCTGCTCGAGCAAGAGCTCCGTCTCTTGCTCGACGACCGGCATGAACGATGCTGCCATGTGGTGGACGGGGTGGTCGTGGTCGAGGGTCTTTTCGTTGAGTCGGCGTCGTTGGGCTCGTTCTGTGCCGTCGGAGATCAGTGCCGTCTTGGGCTCGAAGTGCTTCAGCGCGTGTCGTTTCAACGTCTCTTCTGCGGCGAAAGGCTCAGGAGATCCCTCCAGGACCCGGTGGACATCCCCCGGGTCCAGGATCAGTGCCACGGGCCGGCCGGGGATGTTCAGCATGAGCGGTCCACGCCCGTATTTATCCGACAACGTCTGCATCCGCGACACCGCCCTGCCATCCAGATCGAGCCGCTCGGAGGCCGCCACCATCGTGGGCCGTCTGATGATGGGACCTTTGGCGACCATTGGGCCGATGACGTCGCGCAGCACCTGCACCGTCTCCAGCGGCCCAGCGCTGGGCAACGGGTTATGGACGGAGGAGATCGATGTGTCGTTCACGGCGCACCTTCTGCTGGTTGTTTTCTAGATAGCTACCGCACGGAGAGGGCACCCGGGAGCGGAGGGGGACAACGCGGGGCAGACCGGCCGCCCCGTGCCCCGGGCTCACGGAGATACGAACAGTCTCCGGGAACTCGGGGCACTCTCTACGAGACGGCGCCGTTGATCACTCTTTGTTGAGCTTGTCCTGCACTGCCCCGGCGGTCTTCTCCACGGTGTTCGGCACCTCAGTGGTGCCATAAAACCTCGCATCAGGATGGGTCGGAGGGGGCATCGGCACACCTTCCATCGGGGTCTCGATGTAGGTGAACTCGCCCAGCCCGTCAGGGCTGGGACCTGAGGCCCAGGATCCCTCGGCCATGGACTTGCCGTCGGAGAAGTTGATCGCCTGGTAGGAGAACTCCCGGTGCTCCTGCTTGATCGGGAAGTTGCTCGGCACCGGCATCTCCTCGACACCGGATTCCTGCAGCTCCCGCGCGGCGGCCAGCCACTGATTCTGATGGTGGGTGTCCCGGGCCAGCAGGAAGGAGAGCAGATCACGCACGCCAGGGTCATCGGTCTGGTGATACAGCCGCGCCACCTGGGTCCGTCCCTGCATCTCTGCATTGATGTTCGAGGTAAAGTCCGCCAACAGGTTCCCGCTGGCGGTCACGTACCCCGCGTTCCACGGGTTGCCGTTGCTGTCCACCGGACGGGCTCCGGCCCCAGCCACGATGGCGTCCTGGACATCCATGCCCCCGACGACGGCCGCCACGGTCGGATCATCCTGGACCGCTTCGTCGGTGATGCCGTGGGGTGCTTTCTCCAGAAGCTGGGCGACCATGGTCGCGAGCATCTCCACGTGGCCGAACTCCTCAGCCGCCGTGGAGAACAGCAGGTCTCGGTATTTGCCGGGGATATGTGAGTTCCAGGCCTGGAAGCTGTACTGCATGGCCACGGTGATCTCACCGTACTGGCCACCGATGACCTCCTGGAGCTTGCGCGCGTAGACCGCGTCAGGCTTCTCAGGTGTGGCTCGGTATTGAAGGGCTTGCTTGTGGTAAAACATGTGGCCTCCTAGTTGGCGAAGTAGGTAGCGGTGATCGTGGAACGAGGCTCAGCTCGAGGATTCGTTGCTGCGTCTGATACGGGGCGGGCACTGTCACACCAGGTGTGGTTGCCCCGTGTTTTGAGGTGCGGTTCTCAGGTGCGATCACCTCCTTTGGAGGATCTCCCCGAAGGCTTGTCCGGCGCGTTTCTCTCTGGGGGGCGCAGTATCGTTCTAGGCACTTGGTGGCCGTCGACACGCTCGCTGAGTTCGGCGCTGGGGGTGTGGTCCAGTTCTTCATCGTGGCGACGTTGGCGTTCGCGCTGTCCGTGGGTGAGCTGGCGCACGTTGGTGCTGGAGTCAAACGTGGACCCGATCGCACCGGCGATGACCCCCATGGCGGCGCTGAGCCACGCAATGTCGAGGTAGTTGGTGAAGGAGACCTCGGCGTCGAGGGTTTCACCCAGGAATCCTGGTTCGATCACGACCATCGCTCCGGACAGGATCAACGCCACCAGCACCAGGTAGAGCATTGCGACACAGATCAACAGGGTCAGAACGGTGGAGCCGTTGTAGAGGGCGACGACTCGTCGGAGGCGTTGATGACGGGGCTTATCCCACAGCCCGTTCATCACGATCAACCAGACCACCATGCTGACGATGGCGGTCCCTGCGATCATCAGCAGTCGACTGAGGCTCAGGGCGTGAGACATTTCCCAGACGGAGCCATAAAAGATGCCGAAGGCACCGGTGGCAGAGGCTGCGGCCAGCGCGCGGGAGAGCTTCGGAGCGGTTCGCCACGGATTGTTCGCCACGGTCATTCCCACCACTGTCCGGGGGGGCTCCTGTCCAGGGCCGCGCGAAGAGTCGGAAGCTCTTGCCTTCAGCGGCTCTCCGGCGGGAAGGGAGTCACCCTTCCCGCCGAACCAGCTCGATCCGCGGATAATGCCGCTGGATCCGATGAACGGGCATGGGGTCAGCTGTTCCGGCCGCCTTTGGCCTTGTCCTCAGTGGACTGGGCCTCGGCGCCCTTCTGACCAGCCTGGCTCGGGTCCGCCGAGTTGGAGTCCCCGAAACTGCCGGAGCTCTGCTGACCGCCCTGCTGACCCACCTGGCTGGGGTCGGCAGCGTTCTTTTCACCGAAGCTGCCCGTGCTCTGCTGGCCGCCCTTGCTGGCCTGGTCTTCGGTGTCGTTGCGGTTGCCGAACTGTCCTGGGTTGTTCTGATCAGCCATGACAATCTCCTTACTCTTTGTTCTCAGTCTCAGTTGAGACCTGAGGTGAGGCGCAGCGCCTCCGTTCTTCGTGCCACACCGGTCACAGCACATCTTGCTGCCCGTTATGACACCCAGTCCCAGAATCGTCACCGCGGTCTGAGACTTGGCTTATGCGGCCTGCACACCTGTCGTGCCAGGCCTCAAGACGAAGCAACTCCCACTAGCGGGCACGATCTGCCTGCCCGGGTGATGCGTCGCGTGTTGGGGGGGGGGCTATTGGGCGCAGTGCTCGCAACAGAAGATCTGCCCGTTGCGGCGTGTTCCGTGCCCGATGATGCGGCATCCACAGTGGGCACAGCTCGGAGCCATCTTGTGGATCGCGCATTCAAAACTGTCGAACGTATAAGTCGTCTGGTCCTGAGTGATGGTCATCGCGGCGTCGTACTCATTTCCACACGTATCGCATACAGCCATGCTGTCCTCCTCGGTGGTGGCTTCAGACTCGTTCGACGCCCCGTGCTACTCCGGAGGGCGCCGACGACGGGTGCGTGCGTTGTTCATCGGATGCTCCGGGCGTGACGTGATTCGCGTCGAAGGAAGGACAACGCAATCATCGTGACTCCCAGGCCCAAGTGCAGCCAGTCATCAGCGGTGTTGAGCGGCACAAAGTTGGCCACCGAATCGGTGTCGATGATCAGCCCGTAGAGCCACAGCCCGAGGTAAACCACACCTCCCCAGAGGAGGAAATGCCGTGCTGAAGTCGCTGAGCGGGCCAGCGCTACACCGACGAGTCCATAGAGCACGTGCACGATATTGTGCAGAGCTGAGACCTGAAAGATCCCGAACAGCATCGCTTCGGAGTGATGTCCGGCGAACTGCAACGTGTCGTAGCCGGTGGTGATGCCAGGAATGAACCCGGCCGCTCCGACCAGAAGGAACACCGCCGCGTAGCTCAGCGTGACCCACTGGGCCGGGGACCGCACGGTTTCTTTCTTCTCTGCAGAGGCAATTGGAGTCGTCATCGTTCTCCCTTCTCGTCGCGGACTTCACCGGCGGCGTGTTCGCCGACGAAAGCTCCGGCGGTTCTCTTTGTGAACTCGACGCTTACTCGTAGGAGATGAGTTCTACGAGTTCCCCGGCGCGGTCCTCGGGCATGGACCGGGCGATATCGGCCTGAGTCAACATGCCCACCAGGTCGTGACCGTCAATGACCGGAAGTCGGCGCACCTGATGCTCGGTCATCGTGGCGATCGCGCCTTCGATCGTGTCATCGGCGCCAATCGTGACCGGTTTGCCGCCACCGAGCTCGCGCGCTTTGACCTGGTTGGGGTCGGTGCCGGCTGCGACACATTCGCGGACGATGTCGCGGTCGGTAACCATGCCTTGGAGTCGGTCGTTCTCGCCGCAGATCGGAAGCGCCCCGACACCGAGATCTCGCATCATGCGGGCGGCCTCTTCCAGGCTCTGATGTTCTCCGATGCACTCGGCTCCGCCGGTCATGATTTCGCGTGCTTTGGTCATCTCCCCACTCCTTCTTTGTCGGTTGTTGGTTCTTTCTGGGAGTTAGTAAGGCATCAGGGACGGCCCCCCGCGGCAGCAGGTACCGGGCTCTGCTGCCGGTGGGGCACCGCGCGGGCCCGGGCAGCGAGTTCTTCGACCACGGAATCATCGTGCTGGGCGCACCATTGGAAAACCTCCGTCGGGTGCAGCAGTCCCAATGGGTCGTCCTGATCAAAGATCACCACCGGTCGTACCCCGTGTTCCCGGTAGTACTGAGCACAGGCTCCGGGGGAGTCCTCCGGGCCCAGCGTCTCGGGCATCTGGACCACCGCCTGTGCGCAACGTCGATGCCACCAGTCCTGTGGGTGGGCTGCGGTGAAGGCGTCGATGTTTTCGCTGGTCAGCACCCCGATCGGCCGGTCATGTAAATCTCGGATGATGACTAGTTCGCTCTGGTTTCGAGCCAAAGCCTGCTGTGCGGCCCCGACGGATTGGGTCTCACACACGGAACATCCCATGGGTCGGAGAAGGTCACCGATTCGTGTAGGCATCTTTACCTCCAAAAGTGGATCCAGCTTGGATCGGGTCGTTCGGGTCATTCGGGTTCACTGTCGACCGGGTGGACGCTGGGTCACCGGCCGCGGTGGGAGAAACACTTGGTTTCACATCGTGCTGGGGCCCTGCTCCCGGACGGGGTACAGATGGCTGGTTGATGTGTTGCGAAGACACCGTCACTGGCGTGGCTGGGGCGGTGCGGGGAAGTCCAGATCTGGTTGCTCCGCACACCAGAGGAACACTGGCTCGGGGTAGAGAATCCCCACCGGCTTCCAGCCGTTGAGGACCGGCAACGGCTGAACCTTCTCGGTGCGGTATAGCCACAGCACGCCTTCGACCGGCTGCTGCGCTCGGAGAAATCCGGTCCCTGCGGGGCAGGCTGCCGCGCACAGAATCTGGTGCCATCCTTCGGGGTTCTGGGCTGCGTGGGCGGCGAGGTCCCGTGCTGCCAGCAGTCCTTTGGTGTGTCCCGAGGGGTCACGTACCAGGACGGCCGCATCTGAGTCTCGAAGCAGGTTCGCGGCGTCACCGAGCGGTTGCGTGGAGACGATGGTGTGCTCCACCGGGGACATAAGTTCAGCCACGCAGTTCATGAGCTCACCGCCTGGCAGTCACAGGGCAGGGCGGGCAGGGATGTGGTGATCTTCGGCAGGCCCTTTTTGGAGCGGAGCTGGTCGATGTAGAGCTCGAGTGCGGCCATGCCGACCGGATCGAGATGGTCCAGACCCTGGAGATCGATGACCAGGTCGGGGCAAGAGAGAAAGGCGGCACCGCGGTCCAGTATCTCGGTGACCGACGGAACCGTGTTCAGCGTCAGGCATCCCAGCACCTGGAGGCGTATGGGGCCAGCGAGGCCAGCGGCGTCGATGATGACGCGAGAAGAATGCTGCATGACACAGTCCTTGAAAAGAGATTCAAGTGCCCGTGGCCTGAGCAACAATTTTCAAGCTACTGGGTGGACCCGCGTCTTGTAAAGGGCCCCGATCCCCCTGCTCCTCGTTACTTTTTTTACCCGTGTCATCCGTGGTGCGCGGTGGTCAGATGTAGTCAGTTCTCGGGGCTCTCCCGTAGTGTCGGGAACACACTGTCACCGGCTTGGCGCCCCACGAAAGGACGGATTTTCCCTTGGCTGACCCCTATGAGGTGCGCGATCTTTCCGCCGAACTTCACCAGGTCCTACTGGAAGACTGTGACCTCGCCGAGGTGTTGGATTCGATCACCAAGCTCGCCGTCGACCGTCTCTCGGTCAACCGCCGAGTGCTCTGCGGCATCGTGCTCAAGCGCAACCGAAGGAACATCGTGGTGGCCAGTAGCTCCTCCGAGGCTGAGCAGCTTGACGAGGTCCAAGCTGGCTTCGATGAAGGGCCCTGCTTAGAGGCCCAGCGCACGAACACCCTGATCAGGGTGCCCGACGTGCGCTATGAGACCCGGTGGCCCCGCTACATGTGCGAGGTCCGCGACCATGGGCTGCGCAGCGTCCTGGCGGTACCGCTGGGCCTCGATGAGACGGCCAGTGCTGCCATCAACTTCTATTCCGTAGAACCTGGGGCCTTTAATGACGAGGACGGTGAATCCGCACAGCGGTATGCCGAGGTCGCCTCCGCTGTGGTCGGGATCGCGCTGCGCACCGCTGGGCACGCAGAATCTGCTGAAGACCGACGGATCTCCATGGAGTCACGTACTGCGATTGACCTCGCGGCGGGGATCATCATGGGTCAGAACAGGTGCAGCCAGGAGGAGGCGATCACGATCTTGAAGAGCGCGTCGAACCACCGCAACATCAAGCTGCGCACATTCGCCGAACAGATCATCGCCACGGTGGGGCACGGCCCGGCATCTACAAATTTCGAGTCCTAGTCCTGCCGCCGCTGGTCCTTGCCGCGGACTCGGGGGTCTTGCGCACCCGGGCGTTCCCCGGAGACCATGACGTTTCCTCTCGGAAGAATTCGCCTGAGGTAAAGGACTTCCGAGTAGGAGTGTAGTAACGGGCCGAGGTGGAAGGAGATGCGTGTGGTGAGACGTGTTGAAGCGGTGGTGTTCGACGTCTTAGAGACGTTGCTGGACTTAGACCAGATCGGGACCAGGCTGGAGGAGGTCGGCCAGCCGTCTTCCGCGCTGGGTTCGTTTTTCATGCGCTTCCAACGCGACGCGATGGCACTGTCCCTTGCAGGCGACAATGCGGATTTCACCCGAACTGCACGCCAGGCACTGCGCACCGAAACCCAGCAGACTATGTCTGACGACGATATCGATTACGTCCTGGACGGCTTCAGTGCAATGCCCGCGTTCCCGGACGCTGCCCCTGCCCTACGCAGACTCTCCGAGGCGGGGGTCACCATCGGATGTCTGACTGTGGGAGACCCGGAGAACACGCGCTCATTCCTCAGGAAGGCAGGTCTGGATCCCCACGTGGCTCATGTTGTGACCTCTGACGCGGTGGGGGTATGGAAGCCCGCTCCAGAGGTGTATCGCTATTCGGCCGAGACCCTAGGGTGCAGCCTCGAGCACATGGCGCTGATCGCGGTCCATGCCTGGGACTGCCATGGTGCGAAGAAAGCCGGCGCCATGGCTGGGTGGTGTTCACGCCTAGAAGGTAGACCTGGCGAGGTCTTCCTCCCGGCTGATGTCACCGGTCGAGATCTCGTCGAAGTTGTCGACGAACTGCTGGCGCTCTAAACGTAGGGCAGTTCGGGACGCCGGAGCGTCAACCGGGAAACTCTGCCTCCCAGGCCGCGGGCCGCTGGCGCATCAACACCGATCGCAACAGCTGTAAGCAATGCAGCTGAGTCTGTGCCAGGATCTCCAGCGGCTCACCCGAGAAAAAATGGAGTTCTGTCTCCACAGTGTCGGACACCCTGGCGGCGATCCACGTCGTCCCTGGCGCCTGTCCCTCCTGTCCGCCGGGTCCTCCGGCACCGCTCGCCGCGATACCCGAGTCGGCTCCAAACAAGGCGGTCACGCCCTGGACCATGCTGGTGACAGCTTCCTGGGATATCACCGGCCCCGGAGGTACGCCCAGCACACGACGCTTGGCTTCGGATTGATAGGCCACCACTCCCCCGGCGAACCACTCCCCCGAGCCCTCAGTTGCCGCAAACTGGTTGGCAAGCTTGCCTCCGGTCAGCGACTCGGCCACCGCGACGGTCAACCGTCGTTCGCTGATGATTTCGCCAATCTCTGCAACGATATCCGTCGCTTCTGCCTCTATGCTTTCGACGCTCTTCATGACGCTCTCCTCGACTAACTCGTTGAAGAAGGATCCCGGCGGCCGGCAGCCCTGGGATAATCACCGCGCACTGAAACCCCTTGCAGCTAGAACGCCTCTACGAATAGCGGCGCGAAGCCGTCGGGTCAACATCGAACTCCAGACCCCTGCGCAGCACAGGGCTCAAGCCTCTGGAGGGGAGACTGAACGGTTGATCATCGGTGGTTCGATCCCACCACCGTCAATATCGTGAACCTCTCCCCCAGCAAGCACTGTGTTCCCAGCACGGACCCCACGACTCTCAATAACACCCGCGACCCTGGCAGTCCCGGCAAGCCTGCCAAGGGGCGCGATCTTCAGCACCGCCCCAGCATCCACCTCTGCCGGGCCATTTTGCAGACCCTCAATCTCGACGTGCGCACCCTCTTCCAGGTGCAGTGGACCGAGATGTTCCCCTACCAAGTACCCGATGCTCCCGGAGAAAAACGTCAAGGGCCCGTAGAGCTGCCCATGCTCTGCGATCGTTAGGGTAGCGCCGCCGAGGACATGGGCGGCACCAGAAAACGAGCCCTGGAGTTGCTGTTCGCCCTCGATCACCCAAGGCTCGCCGGCGCCGTGGCCCTGAAACGTACCACTCGGCGGGCGTGCTGGATCGTCGTTATAGTTCACGCTGAAACTCCTCTACGTAGAACAAGCTCTCCAAAAATAGGTCGCAAGAGACCATCAGCAGACCTACCACCCTGGTCGTAATGTGCGATTTCCCACCGTTTCAGCCAGTGGGCTCACCGGCCGCAGCGTCGCCGCCCTGATAGGGCTCCCCTGTCTCGTCGGCACTGCCTTCGATGAGTTCCTTGAACTGCTGCAGATCCTTCTGCGCAGAGTTCCGCACCACCTCCACATGGCCTGTCTCGGACGCTTCGTCCTGATCCCCACGCGGATACTCACAGACCAGATGGATCTGAGTGTCTCCCTCCTCGGTCTCGGTGAAGGTCGCGGTTCCGGAGTTCACCGCACCATCCACACCAACCCAGGACACCTTCTCCTCCGGCACCAGCTCCTGAACCTCAGCCTCCCACTGCTGACGGCCCCCCCTCTGGTTCAGCGACCCACTCCAACCGAGTATCGGTGAGGAACCGCACACTGGTCACACCACCCATGAACCGGGGGAACTCTTCAAACTGCGTCCATAGGGCGTACACCGCGCTGATGGGCGCCCGTACAATAATTGATCCGTCAGCCGTGGTCGGCATCTCTTTTCCTCTCCATAAGACTCTCTGCCTCAGAGTTACTTACCTCTGCAGAGTTAAGCGGTTTGATTCCACAGGGCCGCACTAGGGCCCTTGGAATCAATGGGCCGGCATCGTCAGAGAACGGTGAGGTCACATGTCGCCTTCTTCATCCAGAGGGGACTCTTCGGCCATGTCCCCGCCCTGGTCTTCCATTTCACCGTTCTCGACCGGGTCCTCGGTCTCAGTGCCCGAGTCGTCGCAGGCAGTGGCACCAAAGAGTGCGAGGGAACCGACACCGATCACGCCGGCGATCGTGCGAAGCTTGCTGGTCTCGGTGGTAGCCATAGGGTACTGACCTCCATCGTCTGCATCACAAAGATGCTGCGCGGCCTTTCCGCGGTTCTACCGTGGGGTCATCAAACGCCCCCGACGGCGTTGCTCTCGACACTTCCACCTCAGCCGGACCATCACCAGCGATTCACCGGCTGCGGGGCCGATTCGGTGGGAATCCATACGCGCCGCTCAGGATTCACCCAGAAACCCCGTCCGAGAACGACGCGAAGGGGCAGAGAATCGGCGTGCTACCTTGGCGATTAGGGCCCGGTGAGTGGGTCCGCGGACGAGGGAGCAGTACCCGCACCACGACAAGACTGCCAATGAAAGGCAACGGTGACTTGTCGTGAGTACCGCGCACTGGTGGGGCCTGCTGACTATGTTCCTCGGCGGGGCGCTGCCCTGGCTAGAAGCTGTGGTGGTGATCCCTGGTGGCATCCTCGCTGGTCTTCCCGCAGGACCGGTGGTCATCGCCGCGACGACCGGGAATCTTCTGACGATCGGCATCGCCGCGTGGTGTGGCGAGCAGATCCGGGGCTGGCTTACCCGGCGGCGTGCGTCCCGCGACGCGAAGAAACTCGATGAAGAGACACTGGCCCGGAAGGAAGTTCAGCGCGCCAAGCGCCAACGTCGAGTTCAACGGGTCATGGACCGGGGCGGCATGCCAGCCCTCGCCGTGATGGGTCCGATCATTGGTACCCAGTTCATCGCGGTGGCTGTTGTGGCGATGGGCATCTCCGCGACACGGTCATTCCTCTGGGTCAGTGCGGGGACCGTAGCGTGGGCACTAGTCGTCGCGGTGGCTACAGTCGGTGGATTCGAAGCCCTCGGCGGAGGATGAAATATGGATACGTGCGCACGCTAGCCGATCGCCGACCGGGTGCAGCTTGCCGAGGGGCGGGACTCCCTCACGAGGTGCTGTGACTTCTCCTCTCGATGCTGAGTCACCAGGCGACCGCTGTCCCACCCGGGGTGCGGTGATCGGCCTGCGGATCAGAGAGGGTCTCAATGCACAGGCGAATCGCCTCTGTGAGGTCCTCCTGCCGCCAGCCGGGAACCTGGCTGTGCTTGATGGCCAGGTCATAGGAGGCTGGAATATGGATGAATCCACAAGGAGCCTCGTTGCGCCCACGGCGTCTGAGGCTGTCCAGACCGCGGTACATCACATGGTTGCAGAGATACAGCCCCGCGGTGTTGGAGATCTCGGCCGGCAACTGAGCTCGGTTGAGCCTCTCGACCATCACCGCGAGAGGCAGCCGACTGAAAATACCATCAGGGCCGTCCTCGGCGATTTTCTCCCCGTGAGGCGTATATCCGGTGTTGTCCACCGGCCCGTCGTTGGCGTTGACGGCGATGCGCTCAGGGGTGATCTTGTGACGACCTGCCGCCAGCCCCAACGAGATCACTGCGTCCGGGTCCAAGGCAGTGATCGCTTGCTCGAGCTGCTCCCCGCTGTGGGCATAGTCCACCGGCAGTAGACGAGATGCCACCGTGTAGTCACCGATGGTTCGTCCCTCTAGTTCCTCAATGATGAGCTGGGTCGGGTTGGACGAGTAGTTCAGGAACGGCTCGAAGCCGGTCAGTAGCAAAGTACGCACGGTTCTCATTCCTCTTATGCCTCGATGCTGAGACTGAGACGATGATGCCCCGCCGGTGGCTAGGACACTGACGGGGCATCACCTATTCAGAGATCCCCAATGAGGTAGGGACATCGGTGGGACGCAGGGGGCATACCTCACCGACCGGTCGATCATAGGTGCTCCAGGCCACATGACGAAACCCCGCCGACCTGATGCGAATCGGCGGGGCTCCTGCTCATTGATGTTCCCTTGTCAAGGAACGGACCTGATGCGAAAGGACAAGAACCAGGTCGTGGCTCCTACGATAGGTCATCGGATCGAAAAGGTGTTGGACCGGCCTGGCTTTCCGGGGGGGGGACACCAGGCCGGCAAGGATCATCGTCTCAGGAGGGACGGACACGAACAAGGCCCCGCCGACCGGTAGGTGGATCGACGGGGCCTCATACACGTTCTAACACCCATGTGCAGGAGAAGGAACAACCCTGCACACAATCCTCACCCTACGAGTGATCTCCGGGGTAGCGAAAACCAGACAGACAGGAACCGGGTACAAGGCGGGAGACCCGTCGCGCGGCACGAGCTGATGGCCGCTAATGCGTCCGGCGGTAATGGGGCCTGTGGTTGCGTCCGCTCCTCACTCCACCCCTTGCCGGTTAGCAGAGGGTCTTGTCTGGTTCAGCGGTGACCGCAAAGGGACGGTCTATCGGTCACTTGAGCAGGTGCGGTGGAGTCCCCCTTCCCGCTGTTCAGTAGCAAGAGCGGTTTAGACGAGCTCGGGACGACGGATGCTCTCTGCCCCGCCATCAATGAAAATTATTTGCCCGGTGACGTGCGTGTTTTCCTCACTCGCCAGCCAGGAAAGCAACGCAGCAGGAGCAGCAGGCGGGGCAGCAGGACCATTGAGCGGGGACGGCGCCCCCTCATCCAGAGCCGCGCGACCTTCCTCACTTTCAAGCGCAGCAAGGGTCATCGGAGTCTCAATCACACCAGGAGCAATCGCGTTGAGCGCGATTCCCGCACCGGCCCACTCTGCAGTCTTCGCGTGCTCACGAACCCACTGCGAGATCGCCAGCTTCGTGGTCGTGTAGATCGGGCTGCTCCCGGCAGCGTTGGTCTCGGTGCCGATGCGAGTCGCCTCTTTCAAAGCCGCTGCCTCATCATTGGCGCGTAGTTGCCTCAGTAGACCCTCGTCAGTCTCTTCAAGAGCGGCAAGTGAGGCCACCACGACGGCCCGCGGTGCGGCGGACTTTTCCAAGAGCGGCCGAAGGCCTTCTAGAGTCGCGACAGCGCCGAAATAGTTCACCCCGACCGTCACCGGGCTTGCGGCGACTAGACCCGCCACGGCAATCACTCCGTCGACGGTTCCGCCGGTGCGTTCTTGTACCTGTGTGACCAGGGCGGTGCGGCCTTCTTGGGTGCTGAGGTCTGCGGTGACGTCGGCGTCGCGGAGATCGACCCCGATGACGTCATGGCCTTGATCACGGAGTCGTTTGGTAGTGGCTTTCCCGATTCCTGAGGCGGATCCGGTGACAACATAGGTCCTGCTCATGGTGTTCTCCTTATCTTCCTTGGTGAACGCACCTGCTGGCGCGTGGTCCTCGTCCTGGTGGGCGAAAAGTGATTCTCAGCTCGACTCTGTGAGCCAGGGCGGCATCGCCGATACAAGACGATCTGCGAGTACGTGATGATCGGATCCCCAGTCGTGTCCCTCGTCGCGAAGCCACGTCGTCAAGACGGCGAGAACACCGCCTGCGACGAAGCGAGCCGCATCACCTGGATCGAGGTCCGCCGGCAAAATAGGTGGGTCCACAGCGATGACGGCCAAAACTTGGTCTGCGTACGCCTCGATGACTGTTTCGTGAACTCGTGATGTGAGTTTCCAGTCGAGTGATGCTCGGTAAAATGGTCGCCGCCCAGCGATGTGCTGAACCAACCGCCGCGAGGAGGCTTGGGCGAGGTCGCGTCTAGTGGCTCGGTTGTTTTGACGAGCAGTGATGTCCTCGTGCCCGATGTCGCGAAAAGCATCGACGAGCATCGACACCGCTAGGGCGTCCAAGTCCGCGAATTGGGCGTAGAAAGACGTGCGACTGACTCCCGCCTCGGTCGCGATCGCGTTGACTGTGATCTCAGCGCCATCGACAGTCACGAGCCGTCGAACGGCCGCATAGATGGCCGCACGAGTGCGCGCGGGCCGAGGATCAACCACTCGGGTGTTGGAGGTCACAGACATGCGGACACTCTACTCTTTCTGAACACCTGTCAGTAAAGCTACGGCAGGAAGCCGTCAAAGTGCACGCAAGCCGATCCCTCAGCGTACAGATGAGGTTGTCAGATGAGGCACGGGGGCGGTGATTCAGCTAGAGGTGTCTCAGGTAGCGCTCGGGCGAAGCGAGGAAAGCTTGCCAGCTCGTGACCAGGTCGAGATCCCCCCACTGTCGAGGACGCAGACCCCAACTGCCCACTTCGAGGATCTGAGCATTTGGCAAGGCAGCCAGTAGCGGTGAGTGCGTCGAAAGGATCACCTGGGAATCCCCCGCCGCCACGCGTTCTTTCAACACGCTGAGCAACGCCAGGCAACCAGAGAAGGACAGTGCTGATTCTGGCTCATCGAGGACCCACAGACCCGAACCGCGAAATCGATCACCCACGAGTTCGAGGAACGATTCGCCGTGCGACATCTCGTGAAAAGGAACGTCCGCCCGGCTCGTGCTGGGGTTCAACTCGAGGTAGGTATAGAAGCTATGCATGGTTTCGGCTCTGAGGAAGTATCCGCGTCGGGTAGCGCCGGCGTTGCGGACCACGTGGAGGTGATCCGCGAGTACCGACTCTGTAGAACGCGTGGTGTGCTGGGCTCCGGTCGAGCCTCCCTCGGCAGAGAGCCCGTAGGCTAACGCGATTGCCTCGATGATGGTCGACTTACCGGACCCGTTCTCACCCACCAGAACCGTAGCTAAGCCAAGATCCAGTCCGTGATCAAGGATCGTCGCAACAGGCGCCAAAGTCGCCGGCCAACTCTGCCGATCAAGTGTGTTGGACGGATTCTCGGTGAGTCTTCGGATGGGGAACCGTTCGAAGGCCATGCGGCCAGTGTGCCAGCCACAGCACTGAACTGGGCCCCGCAAGGGGATGGTTATGCGGTCACCTGACCTACTAACCTTGCCCCATGGATTCAACAGCGCTCATGGTCATCATCATCAGTGTCGCGGGTATGGCTATGGTGATCGCCTCTATGTCGTACCAACGACGCAAGTAGTCCCTTGATGAGGGACCCTGACAGTGCACTTCTCATCGCGATCGAGCGTAGGCGCTAAAGATCCGCGTTCATTCAGCGGTGATTCGACTGGACCAAAGGGGCTCGGGCGGCATCACGGAAGTACAACACAACCCCTGCGACGAAGAATGCGATGCCAGCTGTGGCTCCGAGAACGCCAAGCGTGCCGAGAAGAATCGATCCAGTTGCGCCAAGCAGCGCAGAAAGACCGAAAATGAGCAGGGCCATACCTACAGATCCGTATGTAGCGGCTTTAGCTCTCATAGCTTCAGCCTAAATGATGCTGCTCCTGGACCAGCAGGAAGACCGGGAACGGTCCCTTACCGCGCGGCATGCACTGCGCTGGAACGAGACGGCAAACGCGTGTCAATCCAGAACCGAAGCTCACCCTCCTCGTTAACTCCATCCGCGACTCCCCCGCACCGATCAACAACAGTGAGCGACGCGGCGTTATCCGGCGCGACAGTAAGTAATGCGTGGCGGATATCGAGAGCTGCGCACCGGCCCAGTGCTTCCCGCAGCATTCGAGTTGCGTAGCCTTGCCGTTGCCACGGGTAAACAACGTGGTATCCGATATGGCCGCCGCCTTCGTCTTCACTCAGCTCATGCCGAATGACGAGAGATCCTATGTAGTACTCGTTTGAGGTGTACCAAAAGAGTTCTGACGGTACGCCCCATCTCTCCCGGACGCCTACTCTTTTGGCTACGAAGGCATCGAAGTCGCGACTGGCTGCGGTCAACCACGAAGTATCCGAATCCCGGTGCAACATGTCGGCCTGTTCGCCGATGAGGTAAGAGGTCCTCACCGAAACGGACGGCTGGCACAGCGTAGGCGGAACTGGTAGCTCAATCATGGAGCTAAACGCTACCCGGAACGTCGTTGCGGGGTGCCCGTAAGCCGGTCGTTCACCGGGCACTCCCGCACCCCAAAACCACTTCATATAGATACTGGGCTGACGGTGCACGTATACCCCGCCCGATTAAAGGCCCGGTGAAGGCCCCTTATCTGCAACACTGGGATCCGTGACTGAACTGAAGATCGGATACGCCCGGGTTTCGACTACCGGGCAGGACCTCACCGCCCAACGCGAAGGACTCATCGCCCTCGGCGTGGACGCCGATCAGGTCTATGTCGATCACGGACTCACCGGCACCAACCGAACCCGACCCGGGCTCCGAGAGGCTCTCGCCGCTGTCCGCTCAGGAGACACCCTCGTCGTGACAAAACTCGACCGCCTCGCACGATCTCTCCCCGATGCGCGCAACATCGCCGATGAACTCACCACCAAAGGGGTGACGCTGAGCATAGGGGGCAGCCTCTACGACCCCAACGACGCAGTGGGTCGACTGCTCTTCAACGTCCTCGGCATGGTGGCCGAGTTTGAAGCCGACCTCATTCGAGCGCGAACTCGAGAAGGAATGGCCATCGCCAAATCGAAAGGGCGGCTCCGCGGCAAGCAACCCAAGCTATCCCCCTCGAAACGCAAGCATCTCCTGTCCACTCACAAGGCTGGGACTCATACACAGACCGAATTGGCCGAGCTCTTCGACGTCTCTCGCGCGACGATCTACAGGGAACTTCAACGTGCCTACCCAGAGCCGTGACACCGTCACATGCCTTCGTCGAAAACACCGCCCTCTCTCTTGAGTTTCCCTTCGACCCGGACCGTGCTTCGAAATAGTGACTCGCGGAACGAGATGATGGCAGAAAGCGCCGCACCAACAAGCGAGGGCCCCCGTGAACCCAGTTAGACCCCACAGTCCCGACCATGAAGAGCGAGGAGCACGACATATCGCTCGAACCGCCATCCGGTTCCTCGCAGCCATGGGGGTCTTCGCCGCTGTCACTGCGACTTTCTTTGACACGGCGTCTCGGAGCGCGATCAACCCGTTCAACTTCTTTGGCTTCTTCACCATGCAGAGCAACATCCTCTTAGCTGCATTACTCCTGATCACCGCAGCACAAGAACTCACCAGGCGAAGTCGCCGCCCATCATGGATAGTCCCTGCCCGTGCCGCTGCCACGACCTACATGCTGATCGTGGGAATCGTGTACAACACTCTCCTCGATGGACTCGCTGGCGGTGTGGATCTCGGATGGGCGAACGCCGTCCTCCACATCGTCTTCCCGCTTTACGCACTGGCCGACTGGATTCTCTTCAACGACCGTTACCAACTGCCCATGCAACTGGTGTGGCTGATGCTGATATACCCACTGACCTGGTGTGCCGTGGTCCTCATCCGAGGAGCTACCGATGGCTGGGTCCCCTACCCATTCCTAGACCCCGCCACTGGGTACGTCTCCGTCACCACCTATGTTGTCGCGATTGCCACCACGATCGCTGTATTCGGCATGTTCGTGATCTGGATAAGCCGGTTCCACCGTCCTCTGCGGAGACCACAGCGGACCACCAGGGATGGCACAAGCGACCGCGGGCATCTCTAATACGACGACTGGCGACGGATCCAGGTCACAGTCAAAACACCGACGCTTATCAGGACAACCCCCAAGATCACAGGCGCCAAGGCGCTGCTTCCCGTGCGGGCAAGAGGCGACGCGCTGGCGTCTTGACTCCCCTGCGCCGTTTCAGGGCCGATTGATGAGTCAGGACTCTCAGCGGACCCAGCCTCTGAATCTTCCTCCGAGGCGACACTTCCCAGCCCACCAACCGCGCTCGATGCAGAACTGGGTTCATGAGCAGGGATCTTGGCCGGATCTAACGAAGGTTCAGGACTCGGCTCCGGCTCTGGTTCAGGACTCGGCTCCGGCTCTGGTTCAGGACTCGGCTCCGGCTCTGGTTCAGGACTCGGCTCCGGCTCTGGTTCAGGACTCGGCTCCGGCTCTGGTTCAGGACTCGGCTCCGGCTCTGGTTCAGGACTCGGCTCCGGCTCTGGTTCAGGACTCGGCTCCGGCTCTGGTTCAGGACTCGGCTCCGGCTCTGGTTCAGGACTCGGCTCCGGCTCTGGTTCAGGACTCGGCTCCGGCTCTGGTTCAGGACTCGGCTCCGGCTCTGGTTCAGGACTCGGCTCCGGCTCTGGTTCAGGACTCGGCTCCGGCTCTGGTTCAGGACTCGGCTCCGGCTCTGGTTCAGGACTCGGCTCCGGCTCTGGTTCAGGACTCGGCTCCGGCTCTGGTTCAGGACTCGGCTCCGGCTCTGGTTCAGGACTCGGCTCCGGCTCTGGTTCAGGACTCGGCTCCGGCTCTGGTTCAGGACTCGGCTCCGGCTCGACGGTAGCAGCCGAGGCCACGAAATTCTCCAGCCTCACTCGTTGTCCCGGCTCACTGAGCACCACTTCGGCTTGCCCGGGCTCGACTGCGACGAGATCCTCATCGACCTCGACCGAGACCGTCCACTCCCCTAAGGGAAGTTCCTCGAAGGAGTACTCCCCCTCTTCATCGGTCAGCACCTCAATGTCGTCCCCCTGGCCCTGGGCAAGGACCTCAATTTCTTCCACGGCAACGTCATCGGAGACCACGGCCCCTTCTATCGCGGCAGTCTCGTCGGGTACACCAAGGACAAAATCGCGCACTTGCGCGTCATCCTCGGTCAGGTCTACCGGGAATGAATCGGTTCCTGCCTGAGCCAACCCAGCCGGCACTTCCACAGACACCGTGAACCCATCGGAGGCCACCACTTCAGGGAATGAATAGGTCCCGTCCTCGGCAGTCTGTGTCGAGCTCAGTTCCTGGCCGCTGTCGTTGGTGAGATTCACCGTTGCACCGGGAACCGGGCTGTCGTCTTCCAGCACAACGCTCCCAGTCACAGATCGAGACAAACTCGTCACCCAGGTTTGATAGACCGGGAACCCGGCGCGTCGAGTGAAGGTGAAAGTCAGTGACTCAAGCTGTGCGGTGGGTTGAAACCAGGCGGCGGCGCCGGAGGTATCGGCGGCTGCTTCGTTGCCTGTCAGGGTCCTGGTGGCGGGGTCCCAGGAAGGGGCGTCCGTCGCGGAACCCTGGGAACTACAGGGGCCAGCGGCTTCGGGAACGCAGTAGTTGAAACCACCCTGGAAACCCAACTGATCGGCCCCCGCTGCTTCCCCGTCGGCTGTGACGGCGTTGATCGTGACTTCATCAGCATCGATGTCCCCCAGCACAAACGCCCACCCATTCGCGGGGGTCGGGTAATCGAAGGAGTACGTGGTCGTGGAGGGCGCTGTTGCGTTATCGGCGTTTGGACGCAGGTTCAGATATTGCTGACCTCGGCTGGAGCCGTACACCTCCCCGACTGGAGTGCCCGCACCTAGCCACGTGCTCGCCCCACTGATGACTCCAGTGCCGCTGCCTGACCGCGAATCAGTAGCAACATCCGCGGAGGGGAAACCAATCGCGTTGGTTTCTACTGTCGTGGTGTAGGCCCGGGCCTCACCTTCGAATGGGCCCCACTGGCCCCACTGGGTCTCGGTCACTGCAGAGGCTGGGGTAGCCAGGCTGAACAACATCAGCGCGGCAAGGGCAGAGCCGGCAGCTCTGAGTACCTGGGGCTTTTTCACAAACGCATCCTAAAGCGATAGAAGAAGCAGAACGAGAGACTCGGCTTCCGAAAGATCCATGAGCCGATCGCGCTACTCCCGAAGCTCCAGACGTGGCCTGTTCTTCTAGCCTTCCTTACCCCACACGAAGTTCTTGGCTTTGCCGAGGAAGGTCTTGTTCTTCTCCTCCAAGTCCTCGATCCTCGCGAGCGTTTCTGATTCGGCTAGACGTTCCGCTTCGACTGCGGCGGCGAAGGCAGCCGGGTTGACCACTTCGGTCTGCACCCGGAGTTGGTCAAGGATCTGCTTCAACACCACGACGTGGGGGTCCTCTTCTTCGACTGGCCCGCCGAACTTGCGGATACGAGCCTCGATCATCTTGTTCATGGGGAAGATAATGACGAAGTAGATCGCGGCAGCAATGAGCAGGAAGTTCACCACTTGGGTGAGGAGCACACCAAACTGAAGAAGGTTCCCGTTGTAGTTCACGACCGCGAAACTGTCAAAGTCTGGGAACCCGATCAGGCCAGAGATAAACGGCATCAGCACGTTCTCGACCATCGCGTTCACGACTGCCCCGAAAGCGGCCCCCAGAACCACCGCGACCGCGAGATCAACGACGTTGCCCTTCATAAGGAAATCTTTAAACCCCATAAGCATGAGCTGAGCCTAGCGAGCTGTTGCACACTTCTCGAGACCTACTGGGCAGTATCTTGAACTTTTCATTCCTGGCGGGGCTCTCCATCAGACAGGTCACTGACAGTCGAGAAGGCTTCACCCTTCCCCCGTTGTGGTTCCTCTTATCTCCGCCGCCCGCCGAAGACAATGAGAACCAGGACGCAGACCAGGAACATGGCTCCTAGGAAGGCAGACACCTGGGTCAGCCACTCCCACATCTCCGTAAGTCTGCCCACGGCACCACGGTATAACCCCCCCCTGATTGAACACATCAGACCACGAGATGAGTATCCACAGTCTTGAACGATCGACTTCTCACCGGCACGGCCAAGTCGCAACCTGATAGCCCTTGCAGAATCGAACGCCGCTAGGCTCCGAGAACCACGTCGAACCGTTGGCACGAGGTGTCTCAGAAAACTACTGATTAGCGAGACAAACGTGTCGGCGTAGCAGCGCTTCCAACCTTGCCCTAGGTCTCCGTTACGTGAATCTTGACGCCTGCCTCGCTTAGTTGCGCCAACTCCTCACTCGGCATACTGGAATCGGTGATGACTTGGTCGAACAGGTCGAGAGGCGCCACGTTAAACGTTCCGATTAGCCCATACTTCTCCGACCCGGACACAAGAACATTCATGGCAGAGTTCGACATCGCCGCTTGCTTCACCCCGACCTTTGCCTCAGACGGCGTGGTCACCCCACTCGCGGAGTCCCATGAGCTTGTCGACATCAATGCCAGATCGAAATTGAAGTGACCCAACATGCCGGCCGCAAATAGGCCCACAGTGGATCGGTTCCGAACATCGACATGACCTCCGATCTGGAACACGTCAAGTCCGGAAATATCACTGAGTCGCACCGCCGTGGTGAGGTCGTTCGTGACGAGCGTGAGATCTTTCTTTCCCTCCAGGTGCTGTACCACGTGCCCCACGGTGGTGCCAGCATCGAGGAAAACGGTCTGTCCGCTGCGGATCATGGTGGCCGCGTGAGCCGCCATGGCCCGCTTCGCGGCAAGATGGGCCGTGGACTTATCTTGGTAAGTCGGCTCGATCCGGATCGATCGGGAGATTCGGACTCCCCCTGGAACTGAGTGGACCTCCCCCTCCGACTCCAGCGCTGAGATATCTCGCCGCACCGTCATGTGCGAAACCTTCAGGAGACTGCACAGCTCCTTCACGCTCAGCACACCCGAGTCCCTCAATGCACTCAGAAGTGCTTCCCGCCTCTGATCAGGGATCAATAGTCCTCCTCTAGTCTTTTACAGGATACGGCGTGTGAATATTTGAGCGTATATTTGACGCTGGCGTTCCTTTATGGTCATATTCTAGAGGTTCTGAGACGCAAGCCACACATATCACTGAGTAAAGGTTGGTCCCAGGTGAATTCCCACCCGAAGGTTCGTTTCGCTCTCACCGGCGCCGCCGGGGGCTACGCTCGCACGCTGCTGGCTCAAAGCGCTCTATCGAAGCACGTCGAACCAGCGGTCCTGTGCGACCGCGACACCGACAAGGTCTTCGCTCTGTGCCGCGAATTGGGCTACTCCGAGCACCAGCTGCAGATATGCACCCCGTCTGAAGACCTCGAGTCCATCCCCGACGAGACCATCGCGATCGTGCCTGACCTCGAGATGCTCATCAACGCCCAGTATGAAGTCCTTGTAGAAGCAACAGGTAACCCTACAGCTGGAACCCAGGTCGCCCGTGAAGCTTTAGCCCATCAACGCCACGTGGTGATGGTCAGCAAAGAGGTGGAGTCTGTCAGTGGCGTGGAGCTAGCAGAACAGGCCCGATCCCTCGGTGTCGTGTACACCCCCGCCCACGGGGACCAGCCTGCGAATCTCATCGAGTGGTACGAACGAGTCACTGGTTGGGGCCTTGAAGTTGTCGCGTTGGGCAAGTCCGGAGAATATGACCTCATCTACAGCACCTCGAAGGCGACCCTGAGCTATCTGGACCGAGAGATCCCCGCACCGGAGATGGCAGAGCTTCTGGACCTTGGATCCAACGTCCAGGAAACGCTCAACCGGCGTGCCGAACTAGCGACCACGCTGCCGCGAAAAGCAGCAGCCGACTACTGCGAAATGGCTGTGGTCGCGTCGTGGACCGGAACGAGCGCCGATACCGAGTCCATGCACTACCCCATTGCCCGTATTCAGGAACTCGCTGATATTTACTCCACGCGCCTTGAGGGTGGAATCTTGAACGCCCACGGAATAGTCGACGTCTTCAGCGCCCTCCGGGTCGATGGCGAAGCCAGCTTTGCCGGAGGAGTGTTCGTCGTAGTGCGAACCCACGATTCAGGAACTTGGGAGATCCTCCGCGGTAAGGGCCACGTGGTGAGCCGTAGTGGTCGATTTGCATGCCTCTATCTCCCCTATCACCTGATGGGCATCGAAACCGTCGAAACGATCTTCGCCGCTTCGCAGGGTCGCGCTGTGTCCGATCGCATGCCTACCAGTAATGTCCTTTTGGCCGGGAGGGCAGAAACTGACCTCCCCAGCGGCACCGTCCTCCATATGGGAGGCCACCACCACGAGGTGGAGGGGGTGCTTCCCGTTCTACTCAACACCGCGGAGCATCCTGAATCTGCCGCTGCCCCGCTCTACGCTGCAGCTCACAACACTCTGACACGAGACGTCAAGAAGGGCGCACTCATCACGAGCGTCGACTTCTAATCGGACCCCGGGGCACTCCTACCGGAGTCCCTCGAAGGTCACACCTTTTTACTCTCGCCACTTCCGAAGGATTCTCCATGTCCGATGTCTATGTGCTGTCCGTATTTCTCGCAGCCGTAATAGCCCTTGTCTTGCTCATCGCACGACTGAAGGTTCACCCGGTCGCAACTCTGTTCATTGTCGTGGTTGCTCTCGGTCTTGCCCTGGGAATGGGTGGCGCGGAGACTGTCGCCTTAGTCAACGAGGGCTTCGGCAACACGATGGCCAGCGTGGGACTTCTCGTCATCCTGGGCTGCGTGCTGGGGAAGCTGCTTGAACTCAGCGGGGCAGCTCTAAAGATCACTGAAACCGCCCTGAAGCTCTTCTCAGAAAAACGCGTGCCCTGGGCCATCGCCCTAGCGTCATCCCTGATCGGTATCCCGCTGATCGCCGACTCTGCAGTCATCATGCTGATCCCCGTGGTCTCGATGGTCGCAGCACAAACTGGCATCTCCATGATGAAACTGGGCCCCATCCTCTACATAGGGGCATACGTGATGACCTCCGTAGTGCCACCAGGACCAGGACCCCTGGCATCCGCTTCCCTTCTCGGAGTAGGTATCGGAGAGGCCATCCTCTACGGTCTGGCAGTCGGAGTTCCCGGAATTATCGCCGCGACGCTGTATCTACTGACCACCAAGACCCATGTGAATCCGAAGCCAGAGTTCGTCAACGAAGCCGGCGATCTCGAAAGCGCACTTCCGCAGGCCCACAGCGGCACCACGAAAATCGACACCAATAGAATCTCCCTGGCCTCTGCCCTGGCTCCTGTCCTAGCACCCATCGCGCTGATCACGATCTCCGCTTTCGTTTCTCCTTTGCTCCCAGAAGGCAGCGTTGCCTATGAAGTACTCACGTTCATCGGAGCCCCCGTGGTGGCCTTGTTCCTCGGTTGCCTCTTGGTCCTGCCTATGTTTGGCCGCCGCTGGAAAGACAAAGAGACCCTGAACGACATGTTCGAAGGCGGTCTAAGAGTCGCCGCCCTCCCTCTGGCACTGACCGGCGTCGGTGGCGCGCTGGCTTTGCTCATCCGCGAGACCGGTGTGGCGGAAAACGTCGCCACCGGGATTCAGTCGATCGGCATCGCACCCTTGTTGATCCCATTCCTCGTTGCAGCCGCAGTCTGCACAATCACCGGGTCCAACATTCTCGGTGTCATGACAGCAGCAGCCATCATGGAACCACTCATGGACACCCTCGGACTTGCCCCCATCGTGGTGTACCTCTCCTGTGCCACCGGAGCTCAGATCATGAAACACGCCAATAGCTCGGGCTTCTGGGTCACGACCACCTTGTCCAACATGACCGTGGGCCAAGGTATTCGATCCATCGGTGTCGCTTCGCTCATTTCCGGCGTCACCGGTTTCCTCGTACTGAACCTCATGGTTCTCACCGGAGTCGTATGAGAGGCAACACCATGCAACTAGGCGCCATCGCCGATGACCTCACTGGGGCGACCGACCTCGCGATCGCATTGACCAATGCGGGGTTCGCTACCGTTGTCGTTCCCGAAGCCGGGCTCGTGCAGCCCACAAGGGAACAAGACCCATCAACTGCAGATGCGATTGTTGTGGCTCTCAAGACACGCACTTCATCAGTCCAGGATGCGGTCGATCGGTCTCTTCGCGCCCTTCATTGGCTTCAATCCAAGGGGTGTGACCAGTTCTACTTCAAATACTGCTCCACCTTCGACTCGACACCCGCCGGCAACATCGGACCAGTTGCCGACCACCTCCTCGACGCCTTAAATGCGCGGCTGACCATCGTTGCCCCCGCCTTCCCTGCCACAGGTAGAACGGTCTACCAAGGGAACCTCTTCGTCTACGAGAAACCCCTTCACGAAAGTTCCCTGCGTGAACACCCACTGACACCAATGCGAGATTCCAACATCGCACGCCTACTCGCGCCCCAAGTAAGGGAAGACTCGGCGATCGAATTGCTCGATCTCGACACGATCATGCGTGGAACCGAAGCCGTCAAAGCACGGGTCCGCGCAGCTCTCGACGCGGGTACTCGCTACCTCGTCGCCGACTCCGTCAACGAAACAAACCTCAAAACCCTTGCTCAGGCCTGTGGGGACATGCCCTTGATTACCGGCGGATCTGGCCTCGCCCAAGGACTCTCGGGGCCGCACGACTCAGGCGCCGTTGAAGTCACACCGCACAGTGGCAGACGAGTGGTCCTTTGCGGAAGTGCGTCAAGAACCACCCAAGCGCAGATCCGACACGCGCTCGGAACCGGGCGAGGTATCAAGATCGACACCACGCTCTTACGTCGCAACACATCCGCCGCAATTACCGATATTCTCCACAACATCCTCAACGGAGATCCGGACACACTGACGGTGGTTTATGCAACCGCCACCCCGGACGACCTTGTTTCAAGTAACGACGCAGAGCTCATCGAACACTGCCTTTCCTCACTGGCAGTGAAACTCAACCGAGAAGAATCAGTCACGGGGCTCCTCATCGCTGGAGGGGAGACCTCCGGGGCCGTTGTCGATGCCCTCGGCATTACCGCGATGAGCGTTGGACCTCAGTTGGCGCCCGGCGTGGCGTGGGTCCAGGCCCCCAACCCGGAAAATGACGGCCTGGCATTAGTCCTGAAATCCGGAAACTTCGGGACAGAAGACCTCTTCACTCGAGCATGGAGCGAGAAAGTATGAGCACCGCAGAGCTCAGAGATGCTCTTGTCGCAGCAGGCCGACGAGTCGTCGACCTAGGATTAAGTCCCGGCTCTTCGGGAAACCTCTCCATCAAAGACAATGGGAGCTTGTACATGTCCCCTACAGGTGTCCAGCTCGGGGGGCTAGATGCCGATCAGTTATCGGTCATTTCCCCTGCAGGAGAGCAAATTGGGGGGGCCAAAGCATCTAAAGAGCTGCCTCTGCACGCAGCGATGTACCAGAAGGACCCAGCCGCTAGAGCGGTGCTGCATCTGCACTCGCCCCAAGCGACTGCAGCCTCATGTCTGGTACCGCACACCAGCCATTCGGCTCTGCCTGCAGTAACCCCATATTTGGTCATGCGAGTCGGACGGGTGCCTCATGTTCCTTATGCTCCGCCAGGGTCAGTAGATCTTGGGGAACGCATACTCGACGTAACAGGTGCGTTCCATGGCGCACTGCTTGCCAACCATGGACTCATCGTCTCGGGCGAGACCTTCGATCAGGCGATAGACCGGGCCATCGAGATCGAAGAGTCCTGCCGAATCTATCGCGAGCTCTTCGGATTGCCCGCGCAGTGGCTTTCGGATGAACAAGCCAGGCAATTAAGCCATACCTACGGCACTCACTGGTGACCGGAGAGGGCAGTACACGCAAGTGAATCTTGAATCTGCCCTAAAGGCTCTCGTGGCGATCCAAGGTCCCACGGGCAGTGCGACGAAGGTGAGGCCATCTCAACTTGCGCCAGGCCCACTGTGCACGGCTCCGCGATTCTAAGGGGATCAAGACCCACAGTGTCGCCAACCCTGAGCTCCGCGGCGATTTCCACATGGCGCTCAGTCACTGTCGTCTACTGTTCGGATTGCAGGACCAACCACCCGATTTCCTCTGTGAATCCATGAAATGCCTCGGCGTCTTACTAACCGAATGGTTGATGAAGCACGCGGCCCGGGGCGCCCGTGTCGAGAAGGCCTGCCTGTACGCTTTTCCAGACCGAGCTAGTGAAAAGAGTCTCCCCCATGCACCAGCACGCCGATCACGCCGTGTTACACCAGACGATCACCCGCACCGCCCCACGCGGCGCAGGAGTACACCGCGGTCTCGGGATTGCAGCAGCGCTGCTGCTCCTCGTGACCGGCTGCACGGATGCCTCCACGGACGACCCACCCTCGCCCAGCACATCCTCCGCTGAGGACGCCTCACCCTCCGCGGAATCCAGCCCACCATCGGACTCAGCGGACGCCCAGCCCACGCCTTCTGACACTGAGCAGACCGAGGAACCGGAACCCGCCTCCATGGAGGCCTCGGCGCCAATCTCGTTCGCGATTCCCGCTATCGATGCTGGCTCAGAATTGCTGCACCTGGGGCTCCGCGAAAACAACACCCTCGATGTTCCCCCGGGAGCGCCGGGGTCCCCGGCCAGCTGGTACACCGGCTCCCCCACCCCAGGAGAATCTGGTCCTTCGGTGCTTCTTGGGCATGTGGACGACTCCATTGGCGAACCAGGCGTGTTCGCCGACCTGCCTGATCTCGTCGAAGGCGATGAGATCACCGTGGACCGTGAAGACGGCAGCACCGCAGCCTTCATCGTCACGAAAGCCGAGCAATACGGAAAGAATGATTTTCCGACTCTCGAGGTATACGGCAATACGGATCAGGCCGAGCTGCGGTTGATCACTTGTGACGGGTACAACGAAGAAACCGGCGAATACGAAGACAATTACGTTGTCTATGCCGCTCTGGAGGAATAACCCGACGTCAACGGGCTTCCGTGGTCAGCGAGTCGTCGTCTTCGAGCTGGTCGAGGCAAATGGAACTACTCGTGAGTAATCGGGGAAATAGCCGCCACAGCTCATCGCATGGGGTACTGCTACTCGCTAAGAGGTCGAAACGTTCACCGTTTTTCCTACTTTTTTAATGTGCAATGTGGGTTACGCTGTTCAGGTCGCACCCAGGGGCCCCTGAGTGCGTCTACACCCCCTGAGATGAGGAGTACCTCAATGCGTAAGTCCAAGCTTCTTGCTGTTCCGACCCTGGCCCTCGGCGCCATGCTCATGACCGCAGCCCCGGCCATGGCCCACTCCAGTCACGGTGGAGAGACCGACGGCGCCGCCACCTCCGACTCCAGCCAGTCCTGGTCCTTCCAGGCCAACCTGGACCCGCTGAACAACTCCGGCACCGTCGGTGACGTCCTCATCGAGGGCCAGGGCAACCAGGCCACCGTCTACATGACCGTCGACGGCGCGGCCGAGACCTTCATGGACGGACCCTTCCCCCACGCCCAGCACATCCACTTCGGCTCCCAGGGCATCTGCCCGCCAGCCGATGCTGATCAGAACGGCGACGGCGCCGTCAACGTCGAAGAAGGCGCACCCTTCTACGGCGGCATCGGATCCTCGCTGACCATCGAAGGTGACACCTCTGCCGATTCGGCCCTGGCTGTGGAACGATTCCCCGGTGGCAGCAGCTACACCTACGAGCGCAGCCTGGAACTGCCCGATGACGTGGTGGCCTCCATGGTTGACGGCACCGGCGTCGTCGTCGTCCACGGCGTCGACCCCACCGTCCTGAGCGAGGAAGCAGCCAACGCTCAGTCCGAGCTGGACGACTCCCTGCCCCTGGCAGCGACCCTGCCCGCGGCCTGCGGCACCCTGACCGGATCGCAGATGGAAGGCATGCCTGAGGGCGGTGCCGACACCGGCGTCGCGGGCGGCGCCTCCGAAGGCTCCGGGATGGCCATGGCAGCCGGCGGCGGAGCGCTCGCCCTCGGAGCCATCGGTGCGGGCGCGTACTTCATGCGCCGCAACCCCAGCGAGTCCTGAGCCCGAGACCCGCTTCGGCAGGATGAGGCACGCGCCTGAACGGTGGCACCTCGGATTGCTGGAGCATCTTGAGCACGTGAGTATGGCCCCGCAGAACCGTCAGGGTTCTGTGGGGCCATACTCATCTCTAGGTCGACCAAGAGGGCCCGGGCCTGGCCGTGCGTGCGGCGTCCCGAGTGGGATGGAAACCATTCACGATCTCCGTGCCTTCGCATCGGCTCTGCCGGACTGTCCTTTTTCGACCGCTGCTCTGAGACAACGTTGAACGGAGCGAGGACCTGGTCCGTACACCCTGCATGCCTTCTACCTCTGGATTCATTCTCGTGGCGCGGATCTTCTGTGTGATGAACCTGGGTGCCCTCTCGGTGCTCTTTGCTTCAGCGGGGCTCGTCGTCCAAGACTTTCGCGGACTAGATGTCCACGGCTTCGGAGCGATCGGGATCCACGTCACCTCTGGTCTACTCGCCGCGACTTTGGTTCTCCTCGCCTGGTCGAGCAGAACAGGAGCAGTACCGGCGGCCCTGGCAGTATCGATGTGCGGATTCACCTTCTTGCAGGCGTGGTGGGGCAGCGCTGCCACGCTGGTCTTCCATCTCAGCGGGGCATTGGTGCTGAGCGTCCTCTCTACCTGGCTCACCGCATGGGCGTTCTCCTCGCGCCGTCGCGATTCATGCAGAGCCTCAAGGCACCGTCACCCTCACCCTGAAGGAGCATCCGCATGACCACCGCGATACAAGCCGCGCATTGGAAGCGCACCCTGCTGTTCCCCGTCGCGGCCATCGGGGTGCTTCTGCTCTCCGCATGCGGCGCCGACGACAATCAAGGCGAAGACTCCCCGGGAGCCAGCGGCGGCGAGACGGAGGCGCAGACCGAGGACGCAGACACCGGAACAGGGGACGCCGCGACTCAGGAGACCCCACCTGAGGAAGCCGGGGATGCGGAGGCTTTCACCATGGACCAGGTGGAGGAGAACGACTCCGCGGAATCATGCTGGGCGGTCATGAGCGGGACCGTCTATGACCTCAGCGACTGGATCGAAGACCACCCTGGGGGACCAGAACGTATCGAAGGGCTGTGCGGCACCGATGCGTCCGCGGCCTTCGAAGGACAGCATGGCGGTCAAACGGGCCCCGAAGACCAGCTCGCCGAGTTTGAGATCGGAACGCTTGAAGACTGAGGAATCGCCGCTGCACATGCCAGCACCTAGCGAAGCCCTGGTCCGAACCTCAGTTCGGACCAGGGCTTGCCCTTGAGTCAGCTAGGAGTGAGCGCGGGTCTTCCCAAGACTCAGCGCTTGAGGTTGGTCAGCTCCTGCAGCACCTCGTCGCTGGTGGTGATGATGCGCGCGTTGGCCTGGAAGCCGCGCTGGGCCACGATCAGGTTGGTGAACTCCTGCGAGAGGTCCACATTGGACATCTCCAGCATCCCCCCGGCGAGCGTGCCGACTCCTGCGGCTCCCGGCGCCATGAAGTCCAGGGCTCCGGAGTTGGCGGTCACGGTGTAGCCCGAGCTGCCCAGCTTCTCGAGTCCGGCGGGATTGCCCACCTGGCCGAGCATGATCTGCGCGATCGGCTGCTGGGCGCCGTTGCTGAAGCGACCGGTCAGCGTGCCGTCGGCACCCAGGGTGTAGGACTGCAGGACTCCGGCAGCCGTGCCGTTCTGCTCACCGATGGAAGCAGTGTCCAGGCCCGCGTACCCGGTCAGTCCGGTGAGGTCCACGTCCACGCCACCGACGTTGACGTTCCCGCCGTCGAGGGTGCCATCGGCGTTCTGTGTCAGCGCTGTACCTGGCGGGACCCCGGGCCCGGCGACGTTCCAGCCGGTTCCGGTGCGGGTGAAGCTCAGCTGCAGCGTGTCGCTGGAGCCGTCGGCGTTGAAGATCTCCCGGTCCAGAGTCTTCGTGGTGCCCACGGCGGCCTCACTGGGAAGGTTTCCGTCCACGGCGGCACTGGTCGTCTGCGTGCCGGGGGCCGTCAGGCCCACCGGGAGCACGATGTCCTGAAGTGCACCTCCCGCCGGGAGCTGACCGTTCGCGGCCATGCGGCCCTGCACGATCCCACCATCGGGGCTGACCAGGCGGCCCTGCGCATCGAAGTCAAAGGTCCCCGCACGGGAGAGGATCTCCTGGCCACCCTTGCGCAGCACGAAGAAACCGTCACCGGAGATCATCATGTCGGTGGCGCGGCCGGTGGACTGGGCCGAGCCCTGGGTGAAGTTGGTCGCGGTGCCGGCGACCTGCACGCCGAGACCGACCTGCGCCGGGTTGCCACCGCCCATCTCCTCGGCGGCACCTCGGGCGCCCTGAGTCATCTGCGAGAGCGTGTCCTGGAACTGCGTGCTCTGGCTCTTGAAGCCAGACGTGTTCACATTGGCGATGTTGTTGCCGGTGGTGTCCAACATGGTCTGGTGCGAGCGCAGACCCGAGATTCCTGAGTTCAGTGAGCGAAGCATGTGCGTGCCTTTCATTGGGAGCTGGAGCGTGGGGTTGAAGCATGCGAGTTGGAGCGTCAGTAGAGCTGGTCAGCTGGTGGTCGGTCAGTCCTTCGCCCCCGCGGCGGCCACGGCGGCGATGCTGGAGTACGGGTGGGCGGTGCCGTCGATGAGCAGATGGGGCTCGCCGTCACCGAAGGTCACCGAGGTGACGACGCCGGTGACCGCGGGATCAGCGGGAGTCGGGGCCGTGGTCACGATCTGCCCGATGAGCGCAGCGGCCGCCGTGCGCTGCCCCACTCCGAGCGCGCTCTGCTGTGACTGGGCCAGCGCGGAGAGCTGCTCCATGGAGGCCAGCTGCGTGGTCTGCGCGATCATGTCGTTGGTGTCCATGGGCGAGCTGGGATCCTGATTCGTCAGCTGGGTGACCAGCAGCTTCAGGAAGACCTCCCCGTCCATGGTCTGCTTGAGCTCACGCGGCGCCTGGCTCGGATCAGTGCCGGCGCGGCGGGCGGCGTCGATCGACTCGGCCTCGATCGGGGCCGAGCGGCTCTGTTGAGCGGCGTCTATGGGCGTGATCGGCATCTTCTCTCCTGAGGGCAATGACAGTGGGACATGGGCGGGGATTCGGGGGGGGGGCGGTTCAGGCCAGCAGGTCAAGCCCCGCTGCGCGCGGTGCTTCGGGCAGCAGTGCGGAACCCACCAGCCGAGAGACCGCCGCTCCCCCGGCGGACTGGTCTGGGAGCTGCTCGGCGATCGAGTCACGCTGCTGGTCTCGCGCCCCCGAGTCCTCGGGCGGCTGCTGACCCGCAGCGGGGTCCCGTGACCGTTCACCGAACTGCGCGTCCCCACGTGGCTGGCCCGGGGAGGACGACGGCGGCTCACCCTCCCCGAGACTGACCTGGCTTGACCCCAGACCGAGCCCGGCGAGATCGCGACGCAGCTCGGTGAGCATCCCGCGCAGCGCCTCGCGGCCAGTGTCCTGGGGTGCGAACAGTTCGATCCGCATCGCGTCTGCGCTGAAATTGGCGCGCACCGTGATCGGACCGAGGTTCTCCGGGGCGATGTTCACCGTCAGCACCTTCTCCCCCGCCGGACCGGTCGCCAGCTGGGCGATCGGACCTGTGAGCTGCGCCTGCAGCGGCGGCGCAGCGGGCACGGGTGGCTGCGCTGCCGCCGCAGGTGTCGGAGACGCTGTCGGTTGGACACCTCCGGACTGTCCCGTGGACACCGACGCCAGAGGCGGAGCAGGAGTCGTGGTGCCGGCTGCCGGAGCGAGTGGCGCCTCACCAGTGACTCCGGCTGTCAGCCCTGCGCCAGGAGTCTGATCAGTTGACGTGATGACATCCAAAGGATGCAGGGTCGGCGAGAGCACTGAACCCGCCGCACTGCCCTCCACGTCGCCGGTGGGCGCCGGGGCCTGGACCGCAGCCCTCTCCTGGGTCTGCTGAAGTGGAACCTGGGTCGCCGAGGTCGAAGCCGCAGCACCGTGGTGAAGCCGAGTGTTCGCCGCGATCGGGGAGTTCTCAGCCGATTGCGGGGCAGCGAGGAACACGGCTTGATGAGCCGCGGAGACGGGTTGCATCTTCTGGTCCGCGAGCTGCTCCGCTGAGACGTCGGCCCCAGTGGTGTCCACCGCTGGGGGTGCCGCAGGCGTCTGATCCGGCACCACCTGATCATTCGACCCGAGGTTCTGCCCCGGGCCGGGTGCCGGCACCTCACCGCCTGGTCGGGCGGGGTCGCCTGGCTGGGCGGTGGTGTCTGGCTGGGAGGTGGTGTCTGGCTGGTCGGGCATGACGGGATGGCGGGTGACCTGCTTCGCGCCCGTGTCGACCTCGTCGGTGCCTGTGGTCTCCGGCCCGGCAGTTTCAGTCACCTCGGCGCCGGACATCTCGGTGATCGGCGATTCGGAACTGGCGGCCACCCCTCGGACGAGGTCCAGGTCGATGACCGCAGCGGCGGAGCTTGTCTGTTGCGCCGTCGGGCTGGCGACCTCGGCGCCTGCGCTCCAAGCTGCTGCGGAGAAGCCCGGGAGGCCGGTCGGGCGCGGAACGGTCGCCTCGTTCGGGACGGAGGTCTCCGAACCTGCTTCGGCACCGGTGTCTGCGCTGCCGGTCGGGGGCTGCAGATGCTGAGGGTCCTGTCGGACCGTATCGAGCACCTGCGCGAAGGCGTGCAGTGGTGCCGCCTCGACCGAGGATCGACCGGCCTCCGAGCCGGACCGGCGTGCGGCGGGCGTGAGTTCCCGTGCAGGTGCGGAGATCAGATTCATCGGTCCGGTCATGAGTTCGCTCCCGACCTGCTGCTCTGCGAGGCCTCGAACTGTGAGCGCTGGGCAGCGGCGATCTCGCCGTCGCTTCGGCTCGCGGAGGAGCTCCCCGGCGCGTCCACGACTCGTCGGATGGTGAGGATGTCGGCGTCACCCTCGAACATCTCCCGGATCTCCACGTTCTTTCCAGGTCGGGGGGCGTGCAGGATCTTGTTGTCTCCCGCATAGATCCCGATGTGATCCCCGTTGCGGGTGACGATCAGGTCCCCTGGTCGGGCCTCTGCCAGTGTCGGAATCTCGGTGCCCGTCTTCAGCTGGTCGTAGGTCACGCGCGGCACCTTCACGCCGAGGTCCTTGAACACCAGCTGCACGAGACCGGAGCAGTCCAGGCCCACATCGGGATCAGTGCCACCCCACACATAGGGAATCCCCAGATACTTCTTCGCCTGCGCGACGACGTCGCCGCCGTCCACTCCACCAGACCGGGAACCAGAGCCCGAGCCAGACCCCGGCGCAGACCTCGCAGATCCCTCGGTCCGCGACGTCGAGGCAGCAGCGGCACCGTTCGCCGAGGAGGAGCCGGAGGCGCCGGCTGAGGCAGATGCACCCGCGGAGCCCGCCGCGCCCGATGCCGAAGCCGCGCCCGAACCTGCGCCGGATCCGGTGGAGGTTCCCGTGAGGCTGCGCATCACGGCGCTGAAGTCGGTACCGCCGGTGCTGGTCTGATCTGCCAGGACACTCTGCAGGGCTCCGCTCTGGGAGGCAGACGCCGCGGCAGCGGACGCCGTGCTGGTCTGGCGCTGGGCACCGGAGACCTGGGCGATCCTGCTCTCGATCTGCCCGACTCTGCCGATGACGTCGGTGAAGCTCATGCCCGCCTTCTTCCCTGGTGCCCGCGCTGGGCGGCCTCATCCAATCGGGCCTGTTCTGCACTGAGCTCCGCCCGAACCGCCGCCATCGCGTGGCGCTGCTCCAGCTTCTCCACGATCACGGCGTCGCGCCGCGCCTCGTGGTGCTCCGCCTCGGCCTGATCGGCTGTGGCCTGCAGGGAGGCAAGATGAGCCTGGACCTCGGTGAGCATGCTGCGGTTCGAGGCGCGCGCCGCGGTCATGGCGAGCAGATCCGCCCCGGTGGCCACGTCCTCCTGGGAGGCCGCGGCCGTCTCTGAGACCTGCTGGGCCCGTCGTCGTCCGCGGGAGAGGTCTGCGTTGGCCACTGCCAGCTTCCCTGCCGCGCCGGCCTCCCTGAGGTCACGCAGTCGCTTCAGCCCGGCCAGTCCAAATCCACGGCTCACGAGGTGCCTTCCCAGCGTCGAACAAGCGTACGGAGGTGGTCCCAGGTGACGGCCAGCGGGATGGACTGCTCCAGTCCCTGTCGCAGGAACCCATCGATGGCGTCCTGATGGTCCACGGCGGCGTCCACTGCGGGATTGGCCCCGCGCTGATAGGCCCCCACGTCCAGGAGGTCCTGTGCCGCACGCCGCGCCGCCAGGACGCGACGCAGCGAGGTAGCGGTGGCCGCCTGCTCCGGCGTGATGACGCGCCCGGCGACGCGGGAGATGGAGCCCAGGACGTCGATCGGCGGGTAGTGCCCTGCGGCAGCGAGGGCGCGGTCAAGGACCACGTGACCGTCAAGGATCGACCGAGCCGCGTCGGCGACCGGTTCGTTGTGATCGTCGCCGTCGACCAGCACGGTGTAGATCCCGGTGATGGTTCCGGCATCGTCGGTGCCGGCGCGTTCCAGGAGCCTGGCCAGCAGCGAGAACGTGGAGGGCGGGTATCCGCGCGTGGCAGGGGGTTCACCGGCAGAGAGTCCGATCTCGCGCTGGGCCATCGCCACCCGGGTCAGTGAGTCCATCATCATCAGCACGTCTTGACCCTGGGCGCGGAAATGCTCCGCGATCCTGGTGCCGGTGAACGCCGCCCGCAGACGCATCTGGGCGGGCTCGTCGGAGGTCGCGACCACCACCACCGAACGGGCGAGACCAGCAGCCCCCAGGTCATCTTCGAGGAATTCACGGACCTCACGGCCGCGTTCGCCGACCAGCACGATCACATTGACCGCAGCCTCGGTGCCGCGGGCGACCATGGAGAGCAGCGAAGACTTGCCCACCCCGGATCCGGCGAAGAGTCCCATCCGCTGGCCGCGGCCCACAGAGGCCAGGGCATCGATGGACCTGATGCCCAGCTGCAGCTGCTCGGTGATCCGGCGGCGGCTCATCGGGGTGGGAGGTGCCTGCTCCAGCGGGACCAGATCGTGCGAGCCCAACGGGCCTCTGCCGTCGATGGGTCGGCCCAGCCCGTCGAGGACGCGGCCGATCAGCCCTGCGCCGACCGGGACAAGTGCCGGTCCGGCCGCACGCTGAACCTCATCGCCCACCGCGACACCCTCGAGTGGGGCCAGCGGCATGCAGCGCAGCACGGGGCCCTCTGCGGCGACGACCTCTGCGGGAATGCTGGCGGCGCCGATGCTCAGCAGCGTTCCCACCGGGACCGCCGAACCCGACAGGGTCACGGCATGGGCACTCTGCAGGCCTGTCACCTCCAGGCTGAGTCCGAGGATGCGGCTGACCCTGCCTGCGATGACCGGGCGCGCGGCGGCAAGCATCCTGGCCTGAGCGGTCATCGTCATCGGGGCGCTCATCGTCCCTGGCCTTCGTGGTCCTGCCGGGCGCGGTGGGCCAGTAGGGCCTCCCGGCAGCGCTGCAGCGCCGTACCGATCCGGGCGTCGAGGAATCCTTCGGGAAGGTCGGCGACGGCGTCGCCGGGCTTCAGCTGGGCATCGGGGATGACACGGACCCCGGCCTGCGCGGCGGCTTCCTCGGGCAGCTGAGCCGCCGTCTGCGGGTGCATGCGGATTCTGCTCACGTCTGCCGGCTCCAGCTGACTCAGCACACGGGTCAGGGCAGCGCGGGCCGAGTGCTCCCCGTGGACAAGCTCGGTCCCCACGATCTCCTCGGCGAGCTCCAGTCCGGACTCGACCAGGGTCTCCTGGGCTGACATCACCACAGGGGCGACCTCGCCGTGGAAGGCCTGAGCCGCGGCTCTGAGCGCGGCGGTCGCAGTCCGCAGCTCGGCAGCAGCTTCCTGCGCGGCAGCCTGGGCGGACGCTTGCCTCTGCTCGCGCTGGCGCCGAGCGGCCTCGGCTGCTGCACGCATCCCTGCCGCATAGCCGGCCGCGTATCCGTGGGTCTTGGCCCCTTCGTAGACGGCGTCGGCAGGTCTGGGACGGCCGTAGGTCCCGAAGTCCAGCAGTCGCACCGACGGGTCCTCGGCACCGTTGGTGTCTGCCAACGGCGCGGCGTCAGAGGACAGCCTCGCCTGAAGGGGCTGTGTCCCCTCAGCGAGAAGCGTGGTCTCAGACGACAAGGGTGTCCTCCTCCACACGCTGAATCGTGATCTCGCCTTCCTGTTCGAGCTCGCGGATCACTCGAACCACCTCGGCGCGGGCTTCATCCACCTGGGACATGCGCACCGGCCCCAGCGAGCGCATCTCGGCATCGAGGATCTCCCGGGTCCGCTCGGTGATGTTCTCGCGAACGACGCGCACCACGTTCTCAGCGGCGCCCTTGAGCGCCAGCGCGAGGATCGAGGGGTTGATCCCGCGGAGTACGCGCTGGACACCGCGAGGGTCGAAGCGGACCAGGTCTGCGAAGGTCAGCATGCGCGACCTGACCTCTTCGGCGAGGTCTTTGTCTTTGACCGTGAGCGATTCCAGAAGCTCCCGCTCCACCGTCACACTGGAGCGGTTGATGATCTCCACCAGCGGGTCGATTCCTCCGACGGCGGCCAGCGGTTCGGTCGGTGCCACGGCGGCCCCGATGCGTGACTTGAGCACATCGGCCACGGTTCGGACCGCGTCGGGAGAGGCCGGACCCATCGTGGCCAGGCAGGTGGCCACATCGGTGCGTCGGTCGGGTTCGACTCCGGCAAGCACGGCGGAGGCCATGTCTGGCTTCAGATGAGCCAGGACGAGCGCGACGGTCTGCGGCAGCTCGTCATCGAGCAGGACGCTGATGTGTTGGGGATCGACCGCCTCGAGGAAGTCGAAGGATTTGCCGGCCATCGTCGAGGCCAGTCGGTTCATCACTGCATCGGCCTGCGCGCTGCCGAAGGTGTCGCTGAGCAGTCCGGCCGCGAAGTCGCGACCGCCGCGGGGCAGCGGCGCCCCCGAGGAGATCGCGGTGAAGACCTCGGTGACCACTTCTTCGGCGATGCCGCGATCAACTCTGCGGAGCCGGACGATCTCGGCGATCACCTCGTCGGCTTCAAACTCGGAGAAGTGGCGCAGCACCTCCGAGGCTTGGGCGCGCTCCATCTGCATGAGCACCAGGGCGACCTTCTGGGTCCCGGTCAGGTTCTCGGTGGAGCTCGGAGAGGGAGTCATACTCGTGCGTCCTCCTCCATGAGTGCCCGCAGGTGCTCAGCCATGCGAGCCGGGTCCTGCGAGGCCAGCCCGTTGAGTTCGGCGCGCTTGCTGTGCGCCTGATCCCGTGGGTCCCATGCCGCCAGCTGGGATTCGGCGGGCTCCTCCGCGACCACGCGCGGAATCGATGCGGTGGCGTAGTCTCCCGGTGCTTCCAGCACCGGGGAGGCCGCTTCCTCGGTGGGTTGCAGCGCCGCCATCCGACCTGCAGTGAGCTCACCGGTGGGGAAGGGCTCCCCGAGATCCACCAGTTCACGGGATTGACGACTGCGGCGCATGAACAGCGCGATGGCGAGGACCAGGAGCAGCAGGAGCACCGCGGCTCCGCCGATGGCCATGGTCTGCAGCCAGGCGGCGCGACGCTCGGCCTCTTCGGCGGCCTCCGCGGCGGCGAGCGCCTCGGCAGCGGTGTCGGCGTCGGCCGTGCTGAACGGCACCACCGAGACGCTGACCTGATCACCCCGGGCCTCATCGATGCCGGCGGCGTCGCTGACCATGGTGGTCAGGTCGGCCACGTTGAGTCCAGCCGCCGCGGCGTCGTCCACGGCGACGGAGACCGACTGAGTGGTCAGCTCCCCGGCCGGGATGGACCTGTTCTCGGTGACCTTGTTCACGGCGTTGCTGCGGTCGGACTCCTCGGCGCTGTAGCTTCCCTCCCCTGACTGCTCATTGGGCACGGCGATGTTGTCGGGTCCCAGCACGCCGGCCGCTCCCCCACCGCTGCCGGTATATTCCTCGGTGCGGGTGGATTCGGTCAATGCAGGCGCGTCCTGCGGCTCCTCGAAGACCTCCTCGAGGCGCTCCGCGGACTCCAAGGACATGTCCGCAGCCACGGCCACGGTGGCATTCCCGCGGCCCACCACGCGATCGAGCATGGTCTGGACGGCGGTGCTGACCCGCTCCTCGTAGTCACTCGCCTGCTGCGTGCTCCCGCCAGCGGCACCGACTCCCACCGCGGAGAGCAGCGTTCCCTCGGCGTCGACCAGGGAGACGTTCTCGGGATCAAGTCCATCGACGGCGGCCGCGACGAGGTGGACCACCGACTGGATCTGGTCATCGCCGAAGGTCGCGCCCGGCGCCTCCTGGACGAAGATCGAGGCGGTCGGCTCCTGGGCGGAGTCCACAAAGACCGTCTCCTCCGGAATGGCGAGGGTGACCGAGGCCTGCTCCACGGCGTCGATGGCCTCGATGGTGCCGGCGAGCTCACCCTCGAGCGCCCGTTTATAGGTGACGTTCTGCTGGAACTCGCTGGAGGTGACCCCCATGTCATCGAGCAGGGAGTATCCACCCGTGGACGCGTTGGGCAGACCATCGGCCGCGGCATTGAGCCGGGCGTCGTAGACCTGCGCCTCGGGGACCATCACCGAGGTTCCGCCGGCAGCGAGCTCATAGGGGACGCCGTCGGCGCGCAGCTGTTCCACGATCGCGGAGGCATCCGCGGGATCCAGTCCGCTGTAGAGCGGAGCCATTCGAGGCTGCGACATATAGGTGCTCAGCGCGACGCCGCCCAGGACCAGAACGGCGACGCCGATGATCGCGATGGTGCGCTGGGCGATCGTGAATTCGCGCAGCCGCTGACCCAGGCGGGCGAGCGGGGCCGGGACCTGCGCCATCAGGCCTGCATCCTCATGATCTCGTTGAACGCCTCAACTCCGCGGTTGCGGACCGTGGCGACCATCTCCAGAGCCACAGAGGCACGTGAGGAGGCCAGTGTGGCCTCGTGCATGTCAGTGAGATCTCCGGTCAGCGCCTTCACGCCGAGGTCCCGGGAGGTGGACTGCAGGGACTGCACCTCGTCCATGGCTCCGCCGAGGGTCGCGGCGAAGCTGCCCTCGGGCGCCTCGGCACGCTGACTCTGGCCGGTGGCCGCTGCGGCGCCGGCCACGGGAACATATCCCGTGCCGGAGACGGCGGCGACCCCTGCTGCGGGGGCGATGCCTTCGATCATCGGTTCTGTCCGATCTGCAGTGCTGCTTGGTAGGTCTCTTTGGCGCGGTCCACCACGGCGGCGTTCATCTGGTACCCACGCTGGGCCATGATGAGGCTGCCCATCTGCTCCGCCATGTCGATGTCCGGGTAGCGCACATAGCCGTCCTCATCCGCCAGCGGGTGGTTCGGCTCGTGGGTCATCCGACCTTCGGCGTCGCCGTATTCGACGCCTGCCACGTGCACGCCCTGTCCGGACGCATCGGCCTGGGCGTTGACATAGCGCGCCTGGAAGGCGGCCTCATCGGTGGCGCGCACCGTGTTGACGTTGGCGATGTTGTCCGAGACGGAATCCAGCCACTTGCGGTGCACGGTCAGCGCTGTGCCGGCGATGCCGATCGCGTCCAGAGCCATCAGGTGCTCCTCAGGGCGGTGCGCATGCTGTTGAACTGGCCGCCGGCCGCCTGGGCTGCGAATTGGAAGCGCAGCACCGTGTCGATGTTCGCGAGCGTCTCGGTGTCGAGATTGACGTTGCTGCCGTTGAGTCTCGTGGGTTCCAGGGACCGGGCCTCGGTGGCCTGCACCTGGCCGTCGCCGGTCTGCACGGAGGAGGCGAGGGCATCTTCGAAGGCGACGCGGCGGGACTGGTATCCGGGGGTGTTGGCGTTGGCGATGTTGTCGGCGATGGCGCGTTGGCGCATGGCCAGACCGTCCAGCGCGCTGGAGAACGCACGTGAGGTCACGGAATCGAACACTGCTCCCCCTCAGGGCACCTTGAATCGACAGCGGCCGATCCGTGGCCTCAATGGACAAGCAATCCTTGCTCACCCGACACTGTCGGCAGCCATCACGTCAGCGTTAGGGTTCTGCGGAGAATTCTTTCAGCGAGTATGAAGAACCGCGCTGCCTCGGCGTCAGCCGCTGGTATCGAGGTATCGGGCTTCCCCGGAGTCGCGAGGCGGGACCTGCCGAAGGGCGCTGAGCTGGCGTCCGACGTCGAGCCTGGCCATCCGTGTCCGCTCACTCGCCCGGTTGAGTGAATCCAGCACGGCACGCGCCCGTTCCTGGAGCTCCCCGGGAAGAGGGCCGCTGAGCGGCGACTCCGGGGACAGCACATCAGCAGACTGGTCCGGACCTTCACCGTCTCGCCCCTCGGCCTGGGGCTGAGCGGCGGGATGACCCAGCTGCGCCGCCCACGACTCGAGCCTGGTCAGGTAGAGCTCCCAGCCTAGAAGGTCCTGCTCAGATCCATCCGGCACGGCGCTATCCGACTCCGAGGACCCCGCGCGGCTGCCCGGCCGGCTCGGAGACCAGCGCGATCTCCGCGGCCTCGTGCCAGGTGGCGCGCAGCGGCTCGAAGATCTCGATGATGCTGCGGGTCCTGCTCGGATCCCGCCGGGTGTTCGCGGCGATGAGCTCGGCCGTGGCGAAGCTGTAGAGCGCCTGCAGCTGGCGTCCACCGTCCCAGACCGCGGTGTCCAGTGAGGAGGAGAGCTCGGCGATGATGGCCTGCGCGTGGACCAGCTGAGCGGAGGCTTCCTGCCAGTTCTGCTGCTGCTGGGCCGCCTCGGCACGGTTCAGATCCAGCATCAGTCGGTCATAGAGCATGGTGAGCAGCTTGGCCGGCGAGGCGGAGAGGATGGCTTCACGGTTGAACTGGCTGCGCGCGCGGCTGAGGTTCTCGTACATCTCTGCAATCACGTCCTGATCAGGAGTTGCTTCGGGAGGAGGCTGCCTGCGGCAGCGAGGCGAGCTGCGAACTCAGGTAGTCCATCTGGGAGTTGAGACTCTGCATCTGCACCTCGAGGGCGGCGTAGGTGCGTTCGAGGGTGGCCCGGCGGTTGGCGAGCCGGTCATCCCACGCCTCCACCTGGTCGGTGAGCCTGTTGGCCAGGCCCTCCTGACCCGTGATGCGCTGGGTGATCTGACCGTCGTAGCGATCGGAGAGATCCGCGGCGACGCCGTTGATCCGGCTGGCGAGCTGGGCCACGGTGGCCTCGACGCCTGCGGGATCGGCGGCCAGGGCCGCGGAAAACTTCTCCTGATCGAAGGTCAGCGCCCCGTCGCGGGTCACCGAGATCCCGATCTCCGAGGGCGAGCGGCCGTCCACGGGACGGACGACGGCGTCGCTCATCCGCTGCTGGGCGCTGCGGACCGCGCTGTCGCCGGTGAGGATGCCGGCCGCCGTGCTGCCGTCGCTGCCAGTGGACACCTTGGAGTTGGTGCGGATATAGCTCAGCACCGAGTTCACCGAAGCGACCAGGGATTCGGCGGTGCGCACTGCCGCCTCGGCGTCCCGCGCCACACTCAGCGTGACCGGTGCGGCACTGACTGCGGAGACCGTGACGTCGACTCCGGGCATGAGCCCTTCGAAGGTGTTGGTGGCGGAGGTGACGCGCTGCTCGGCCGCAGTGCCGGCCCAGAGGGTGATGGCGGCGTCGGCTCCGGCGCTGGTGATGGTGGACCCGGTGGCGCTGTCGCCGAGGGTGAAGGCGCCCTGCGCTCCGGTGGCGGCGGCAGAGAGCTGCAGCCGGTGGGCACCATCGCCGGTGGGGATCTTCACGGCGGTGACTCCGGCGCCGGAGGCGTTGATCGCCGTGACCACGTCATCGAGGCTGGTGGAATCGGCAGTGATCGCGGTGCTGGTGCCGTCGGCGGCGGTGATGCTGAACTCGGTCGTGTCCCACTCGCTGACCGCATCCGTGACCAGAGTATGGCGTGCAGCCGTGCTCTCCACGGTGAAGTCGAGGCTTCCGGCTCCAGCCGCAGAGGTGGTGACGGCAGTGACCGAGTCATTGCTGGACTGTGCCGTGAAGGCGCGCAGCGCGCCGGGCTTCGCGATCTCTGCCGAACTCTCCGCGCTGGCGGCCACACGGGTGTTCAAACCCTGCAGGGCGGCCACGAAGGTGTTCGTCTTGGTGGCCTGGCGCTGGAGCAGCTGCTGCGGAACGGCCTCGACCTGCATGAGACTCTCGATCAGCGCGGCGGAGTCCAGCCCGCTGGCGAGTCCGGGAAGCGCGATAGGCACTGGGGGTCTCCCTGTTGGTGTGGGTGAAGCGTGGGGTGTGGGGTGTGGGGAAAAGCCTGCCGCGCCAAGGTGCCGCCAGAGCGTTATCGCCGACGCGGCAGGCCAGTCCACCTCACATCGGTCTAGGACCGATCAGTGGATCCTCTGGTGAGAGGTCCGATCAGCCGAGGAGCTGCAGAACGCCCTGGTTCGACTGGTTGGCCTGAGCCAGCATGGCGGTGCCGGCCTGGGACAGGATGTTCGAGCGGGTGAAGTTGACCATCTCGGACGCCATGTCCACGTCGCGGATGCGGGATTCCGCAGCCGAGAGGTTCTCGCGGGACACGTTGAGCGAGTTGATCGCGGACTCGAAGCGGTTCTGCGAAGCACCGAGATCTGCACGGGCGGTGGAGACTGTGGTGATCTGGGTGTCGATGGTGCCGATGGCGGCGTTGGCGGATGCTGCATCCGTGATGGCCACCCCTTGGACCGCGGCCACGACGTCGGTGAGATCCGTGAGGCCGACCGCAAGCTGATCGTTCGCAGTCGCCCCCGCACCGATCTGGAACGTCAGCTCCGCGCTCGTGCCGTTGAGCAGCTGGATGCCGTTGAAGTTGGTCACCTCGGAGATGCGTCCGAGCTCCTCGCCAAGGGCGGTGATCTCTGACTGGATCGCCGCGCGCGAGTCGGCGTTGTTCGAGTCGTTGCCAGCCTGCACGGTCAGGTCGCGCACCCGCTGCAGAATCGAGTGGACCTCGGTCAGGGCCCCTTCTGCGGTCTGGATGACCGAGATGCCGTCCTGCGCGTTGCGGGCTGCCACGCCGAGGCCGTTGACCTGGGAGCGCAGGCCCTCCGAGATGGCCAGGCCGGCGGCGTCGTCGGCTGCTCGGTTGATCCGCAGACCCGAGGAGAGCTTCTCCAGTGACTTGGAGAGATCGTTCTGCGTGTTGGAGAGGTTGCGGTGAGCGTTCAGCGCCGCGATGTTGGTGTTGATCTGCATACCCATGGTGATTCCTCCATGAAAGTGGGTGTGTATCTGGGATGGGTCCGTCCATGGACTCCACACACCCTTATCGGCACACCATGAACATGCCGTTAGTGCTGGATCAAGATTCTCCACCGTTCACGATGGAGGGGTTCAGGCTTGAGTCAGGATCACGCCTGGAAGATTCAGGCTTCGGTGAGCGGTGCTGGCTTCAGCTCGCGGGCACGCTGCAGAATCCCACCAAGGGTCCGCTCCCCCAGCTCCTGCAGGTATTGTTCCCGCCGGCGGGAACTCGCCTTCGGCGCAGCCTCCTGCACCTCAGTCGCGCTGTAGTGCGTCTGCAGGCCGTCGCGGAGCAGCCTCATCGCCTCGGAGCGCTGCTGGGAGACCGCGGAGTGGGTGATCCCCAGCTGGGCAGCAATGTCCTTGACGGTGGCGCCTTCGAAGAAGAGCTGCGAGACGATGAGTCGCATCCGTTCGGGCAGCGTCTCCACGGCGGTGCGCAGCATCGCCGTCTGTTCGGCTTCCACGAGCTCCTGCTCAGGGGTCCGTCCCTCGGTCACCAGATAGTCCGACATATCGGATTCCAGCGCGACCACACTGCGCGAGGCATCCTGCTGGGTGGCGGCGACGACCTTCTCCTCCAGGCCCAGGGCCTCGGCGAGCTCGGTCACGCTCGGGGCGCGGCCCAGTGCTGCGGTGAGGGTCTCTTCCACGGTCTTGAGTTCACGGATCTTTTTCCGGGACCCACGTCCAGCCCAATCTGCTGAGCGCATGTCATCGGCGAAGGCGCCGATGATCCGGCGGCGGGCGTAGGCCCCGAAAGGCACTCCGAGAGCCGGGTCAAACGCGTCAGCTGCGGTGACAAGCGCGATTGATCCCACTGAGGTGAGGTCTTCGCGAGAGAGATGAGTGGCCTTTGCGCACAGGTCGGAGACCAGGTAGCCGACCAGGGGCAGGTTTTCCACGACAAGTGCATTCCGTGCGTTGTGATCCACCGCCCACGTCCCCCAAAATTCACGCTAGAACCGCACCCCCATGCGGCGAAGAAACTTGCGAGGAAACGTCCTTCTGGATGCTCCGTGATCAAAACCTTAGTTTCTTCTGGAAACGAATAGTAGCCGACTGATCGTTACCAGTCCATGACCTGAACATGACCTGTATGGAAACTCTGCTGCCGGAGTGCGCCAAGATACTTCCCACCGGAGCTAACCGCCGCGGATACACCGCCGATAGACTTTGGTGGCGGGCTGCCGAGCACCCGGCCCGGCGGCATCGTCGGTCACCCGTCACACATGGAAATCAGGGGACCCGACATGTCTGTCAATGCACTCTCCACACGACTGTGGCGCGAACGTGAGCTGCTCGACCTTCTCCAGTTCAAACTCGAGGAGCAGCAGCTCCTGCTCATCTCCGGGAAGTCCCAGTGGGTGGGTCACGCCGCACGCGAGATCGAGACCGTGCTGGAGAAGCTGCGTGAAGCCTCGCTGAGCCGCGCCGTGGCCTCCTCCTGGGTGGCCGCTGAGCTGGGTCTGCCCGATGACGTCACCCTCGCCCAGCTCTCCGCCGCCGTCAACGAACCTGCTTGGCGCGAGGTGCTGACCCAGCACCTGCACGCACTGCGCGCTTCCGCCTCGAGCATCACCTCGCTGCGCGACACGAACTCCACCTACCTGCGTTCAGCTCAGCGTGCAGCGCAGGAATCACTGGCCGCGCTGGATCCGGACCCCTCGGGCCCCGACGGGGACAAGGGGCCCCGGCTGCTCGACACGAGCCTGTGAGCAGCATCCCAGCACGGCAGAGACACTCCAAGACTAAGGACACCGCGTGAGCACATTCAGCGGATTGAACACCGCATGGACGGGCATGACCGCCGCCCGCCGCTCCATGGAGACGGCCGGGGCCAACATCGCCCACGTCGGCGTGGACGGCTACACCCGCCAGCGCGTCGAGACCTCCTCCGTGACGGCGAGCTCCTCCATCGGTCGGCTCGCCGGTCCGACCCTGCCCGGGCAGGGTGTCACCGTGACCGGGATCGCTCGGCTCGCGGATGCACAGCTCGACTCGCGGGTCCGCGGCACCGCTGGCATCAGCGGGCAGGCCGAAACCGTGGCCGCCGGGCTGGAGGCCCTGGAAGCCAGCTTCCGCGAGCCAGGGACAGACGGTCTCTCAGCGCGGCTGAGTGACTTCTGGGCCGGCTGGGACGACGTCGCGAATCAACCAGGCGAACAGGCGCCCGCCGCGGTCGTGATCGCTCGGGGGACCGCGGTGGCGGACCACCTGGGCCAGCTGCACGGCGAACTGACCCAGCAGTGGACCTCCCAGCACCGGGGGCTCAGCGCCGAAGTGGCGGAGGTCAATGCCACCGCCCAGCGCGTGGCCGCCCTGAACGGTCAGATACGCTCCACCACTGCCTCCGGCGGCAACGCCAACTCGCTGATGGACGAGCGCACGCAGCTCACCACGCGACTCGCCGAGCTCACCGGCGCCACCGTCCGCCAGCAGCCCGACGGCACCGCCGACGTGCTCGTGGGTGGAACCCCGCTGGTCTCAGGAACCAATGCCCGGGCCATGGAGCTCACCGGCGGTGCACGCCCCCAGGACGCCGAAGCCTCTGCGCTCTCCTGGGCCCACCGTGCGCCCGGCGATCCCTCCAGCACGGTCGATGTCCAGTCCGGGGTGCTCTCCGGACGCCTGGCGATGCTCGCCCCCGCCGAGGCCGACGGCACGGGCGGCCCCATTGCCGTCACGCTGCGGGCGCTCGACGGCATCGCCACAGACCTCGCAACCCGCGTCAATGCAGTTCAGGCAGAGGGGTTCACCACTGCTGGCTCCCCCGGCGGCGCCTTCTTCGCCATCGACCCCACGCGACCGGCCGCCAGCCTTCGCGTGGTCGCCGCAGGGGCAAACGATCTTGCCGCCGGCGCCCCGGGGGCAGGGGCCCTCGATGGTTCCAATGCCGCGAAGATGGCGGCCCTCGCGGAACTCGGCGACGGACCCGACGCGCTGTGGTCCCAGCTGGTCATCTCCACCGGCACCAATGTGCAGAACGGCGCTCGGTCCGCGGTCAATGCCTCGATGGCGCTGGTCTCGGCACTGGAGCAGCAGCAGTCTCAGGCCGGGGTCTCCCTAGATGAGGAGAACCTCGCACTGGTGACCCATCAGCACGCCTATCAGGGCGCTGCCCGCGTGCTGACAGCCATCGACGAGATGCTCGACACCCTGATCAACCGCACCGGCGTGGTCGGACGCTAGAGAGGCTGAACCCATGTCCATCACTCGAGTGACCCACGGCTCCACCGTTGCCGCGGCGCAGCGGAACCTGCAGGCGGCGATGCAGCGCCTGGCCTCCACCCAGGACAAGGCCTCCACGCTCAAGGAGATCTCCCGTCCCAGCGACGATCCGGGTGCCGCGGCGGAAGCCATGGCGGTGCGCGGTGCGCAGCGAGCGGCCGAACAGCACAGCCGCAATGTGGACAACGCCAACGGCTGGCTGACCACTGCAGACACCGCACTGAGCACGGCCACAGACCTGCTCCACCAGGTCCGTGACGTCGTGATGTCCGGCGCGAATCAGGGCGTGCTGCCGCCGGCGGCCCGGGAGGCGCTCGCGGTGCAGCTGGACAATCTCCACGGTGAGCTGTTGAACGCGGCGAACTCCCAGTACATGGGGCGCAGCGTGTTCGCCGGCACTTCGGATGCCGCCGCCGCCTTCGAGTCCGACGGAAGCTTCAACGGAGTGGACAACTCCGCCGTGACGCGGCGCGTGGGTGAGAACACCACGGTGCGGGTGGACGCCGACGGCGCGGCAGCCTTCGGCGAGGGCGCCACCAGCGTCTTTGCTCTGGTGAAGGGGCTGGCCGAGGCTCTCCGAGCCGGAGACCCAGTGTCCGCGCGGCTGGGCGAGATCGACGAGAAGCTCAACAGCGTGCTCGCCGCCCAATCCACCATAGGCGCCACCCACGCCTCCGTGCTGTCGGTCGAGAACGCACTGGCAGGCCAGAAGGTGACCCTGGAGGCTCGACGCTCAGGACTCGAGGACGCAGACCTCGCCGCCGTCGCACTGGAGCTGCAGACTCAGGAACTGGCCTACCGTGCAGCGCTGTCCGCCTCAGCCAAGGTCATCCAGCCCTCCTTGATGGACTACCTGCGGTGAGAGAGGCTGACCTTTGTTGAGCGAGATCCATTTCCCCGCCTCCCTCCCCGGCCTGGAACCGCTGAAGACCTTCCGGCTCACCGCGGTGGAAGGATCCACCGGGCTGTATTCCTTGGATTCCACCGAGCTCCCGGATGTCCGGCTCTTCCTGCTCGACCCCGCGGTTCACCTTCCGGGGTACTCCCCCCGCACCCAGGGTCAGCTGAGCCTCCTGGGAGACCCAGCGGCGGAGGATGTTCGGGTGCTGGTCATCGTCAACACCTCCGACGGCGCGCCCCATGTGAACCTGCTGGCCCCGGTGGTGCTCGATGTCCTCCGCGCCCAGGGGACCCAGGTGATCCTCGAAGGCCAGGATCTGCCGGTGCGGGCAGCGCTGCCTCAGCCTGCCGAGATGAGGTGATGAAACCCCTTCGACCGGTAGACCAGCGGAGAGGATTCCGGGTCCACCTGGGCGCCGAGGACCTTCAGCAGCACCATCTGATGGTCTCCGGCCGGGGTTTCGCTCATCACTTCGCACTCCATGCGCAGCGGTGACTCGGCCAGCAGCACGGCGCCGGCGTCGGTGACACTGTAGTCGAGCTTCGCGAAGCGGTCTCGGCTCCTGGAAGCCAGTTGATGGCAGGCATGCTGCTGGTCATGTCCCAGCACGGAGACACCGATGCTCGGAGCGCCGCGCAGCGCCTGCCAGGTGCGCGAGGATTTCTGTGCGGAGAAGATCGCCATCGGCGGGTCGAAAGACACCCCGGCGGCGAAGGAGGTCACCACGAATCCCACCGGGCCGTCCGCGGTCTGTGCACACAGCGCGGCGATCGCGGAGGGGTAGGAGGCGAAGACGTCCTCGGCCTGCATCGCGGCGGTGCCCAGCCCCAGACCTTCTTCGGCGCTGCGGAGACTGCCGAAGGCCGCCATCACCGAGCCAGCTCTTCCCGGATGAGGACAGCGGCCCGTTCCGCCACCGCTATCACCGGTGCCTGGATATTGCAGGTCGGGATGACGGGGATAACTGAGGCGTCGGCCACCCAGAGGTTCTCTGTTCCATGCACCCGCAACTCTGGACTCACCACTGACATTGCGTCGATCCCCATCTTGGCGCTTCCGCAGCAATGGAAGAACGTGTCGCAGGAAAGTCGAACAAACTCTTCGGCCTCCCGACGGGAGAGCCTCCGGTCAGGAGAGATCGGTCCTTCGATCAGCTCACGGTATCCCTGGGTCTGTGCGAGCTCGAGCACGGTGTCGATCCCTTCGATGAGAGCTGTCATATCGTCGGGTTCAGCCAGATAGTTCGGCTGAATGTCCAGATCTCCTCCTGGGGAGAGGAGCCTCAGCTCGCCGACACTCTGACTTCGCATGAGTCCAGGAGAGATGGCACAGACCTTCTCATCGGCGTGGTGCACGCCGTAGCGAGAGGCGACCTGGGGCCCGGCATGCGCACCCTGGACCACGAAGGCATGCAGGTCGGGACGTTGGTCTGCTACGGAGGAGCGCCAGTTCAACATTGCTCCACCTCCGTTGTCGCGCAGAGGTCCGCGCGGTTCTCGGAGTCGGAAGTTCATCCCCATCAGGAGTGGGTGATCCTGGAAGTTGGCACCCACCCCGGGCAGGTTCAGTCGCGGTGCTAGCCCGACCGCAGTGAGCTGGTCCGCGGGCCCGATTCCAGACCTCATGAGCAGCCGTGGGGTTCCCAGTGCTCCGAGCGTCAGCACTACGCCGAGGGTGGCGCGAAGGCTTCGGCTGCGCCCCTCTTGGTGGATCACAACACCGGTGCATTGGCCGGACTCGAACGTCAGCTCGGTCACTTCGGCGTCGGTGCGCACCGTCAGGTTGGGCCAAGCAGCCGCCGGTCGCAGGTATCCCCTTGCGGCGCTCCAGCGCTGGAGACTCCCGTCCTGCGTGGTCGCGTTGAAGTTCGCGAGGCAAGCTCCTTCATTGCTGAGGCCGTTGGCATCCTCGATGACGGGAAGTCCAAGTTCCTCAGCTGCGCTGAGCAGCGAATCAGCCACAGGGTGGGGGTCCGGCGACACTTCAACCCGCATAGGGCCACCAGACCCCCTCGTCGCGGATTCGCCCCCCACCCAATCTTCTGAACGTTTGAAGTAGGGCAGAAGAGTCCGGTAGTTCCAACCCGTGGCCCCTGCGGCCTCCCAGGCGTCGTAATCATCGGGATGGCCCCGGTACCAGAGCATGGCATTGATTGAGGAGGAGCCCCCCACCACTCGCCCGCGCGGTATGGGGATTCTGCGTCCCTTCACGGATTCGCTGGGCGCGTAGACCTCCTGCCAGTCGAGCGGACCACCCAGTTGCGCGGCCCAGTCACGAGCCTCACGCACCTCAGCGAGGTGCTCCTCCGGGCCTCCAGCTTCGATCAACAACACCGAGAGATCCGGGTCTTCGGCCAGACGCCGAGCGAGCACGCACCCCGCGGAACCGGCTCCGGCGATGATGATGTCGTATTCAGCATGTTCGTCGCCCAGCGGGCCTGGGTTCGGGGACATCAGTTGTGCTCGCTGGGACCCATGATGCTGATCCCCTCGGTCTTCTCCACGTGGCGGACGAAGATGTACTTGTCCTCCCTGCCGTCTGAGTGCTTGCGACCGATCCCCGGCTGGAGGATCCCGTCGGTTTTGGCGACGACGACATAGGGTTCCCGCGCGGCCAACCCCTTTCGGCAGTGATCCTCAAAGTCCTCAAGGTTGTCCACGACGAAGGCCTTCTCAATCCCACAGCCTCGGGCAATCTCCGCGAGGTTCACTGTCCCGGAGGCAGTGTGCGTCTTGGGCCCCCCGATGGACTGATAGCTCTCGTTGTCCCAGACCACCACGAAGAGGTTCTCCGGACTTTCGTTGCCCAGCGTTGCAAGAATGCCCAAGTTGAAGAGCAACCCCCCGTCGGTGTCCAGGGAGACGATGCGCCGGTTCGGTAATCCGATGGCCAGGCCCAGCGCCTCGCCGGTGACACACCCCAGCTGCTGCTGGAAGAGGGAGCCTTCCCGCATGTGCGGTGCTGCGTTGTACCACTCGTCGACCGCCCCACCGAGGGAGAGGATCACGAGCTCGTCGTCGAGCTGTGCACCCAGCCGCTCCATACATTCATAACGCTTCATCATCGGACGATTCCTCCTGAGAGCACGACGGCTGAGTGGTGGTACGCGTTGTAGGACCAGGAATAACTGTCCTGGATCGCCTGCGTGATCTCATCGGTCTGTTTCACTATCCGGTAGGGCGTCCTCAGGGCATCCAGGATGGGTTCCATCGTGATCCCATGCGGAATGGCCCACCAGTTGTTCTCACCCAGATCGCCGCGGTGGCTCATGATCATGATGACGGGGATGCCCGCACCGAGACCGAGTCGAGCCAGATGCTCCACGGAAGCACGCAATCCCGAGTTCTCCATGATCAGCGCCGCCCGCTTGCCGGAGAGGAAGACTCCACCGCAGATCGCAGCCCCCTCACCCTCATTGGTGACCTGGATGGTCCTGATATCCGGATCAGCGTCAAGCGCGGGGTAGAGCTCTTTGAGCAATGAATCCGGGAGGTAGCACACGACCTCGACTCCCGCGTGTTTGAGGCCGCTGATCACGGCGTCGACCGCTTCTTGTCTCATGAGTGACCTGTTTCCTTCGATGGGGTGGCGAGTGAACGATGAGGGCCTGAACCGATAACCCGTTCACGCAGGGTTGGCACTGGGCTGTCCTGCGTGGGCAGCGCCGGAAGAAGGCCACGCTGCCGAAGCAGCGGGGCAACCGTCTCAGCGAACTCAGCGAAGACAGCCGAGTCACCGAAGGTGGGCTCCAACATGAATCCGTCGATATCGGTGGCCGCGACCAGCTCTTCGATCTGATGTGCCACCTCTTCGGCGGTGCCTGTGAGCTGGAATCCGCGCAACGCCTGCAGCCGAAAGCGGTCGAGAACCTCTCCGATGGTCGGCACCGGTGCTCCAGGCCTCACATAGCGATCAATCAGCGTCTGCCCCTGCTGAGAGTCCAGACCTGCCGCCACGGCCTCGGTCACCGGAGCGGAGCTTTCCAACCGACGCAGATCGATGCCCGTCATCCCGGCAAAGAGCACAGCCGCGTCGGCAGGGTCGTACAGTGCTTCCATCTCTTCCCGGCGCGCCTGGGCATGTGCGCGGGACGCGCCCAGCACCACCGTCATGCCTGAGATGACTCTGATCGATTCCGGTGCGCGACCCGCTTGACCTGCTGACTTCCGGATTGCGGCGACCTGGTCTGCAGCCTGGGATGCGGTCTGACCCTGGATGAAGACTGCTTCGGCGTGCGCGGCGGCAAAAGCTCGGCCCCGCGATGATGTGCCCGCCTGAAAAAGCACCGGAGTCCGCTGGGGCCCCGGGGCGACGGCAAAGGGGCCACGGCAGCGGTAGAAGGCGCCGTCGTGGGACACGTCGTGGACCTTCTCTGGATTCGCGTAGGTGCCCGTGACCTGGTCCCGCTGCTCCGCATCCTGCTCCCAACTGGTCTCCCAAAGGGCGGAACAGACCTGGAGGAATTCCTCGGCACGGGCATAGCGCTCGTCGTGCGTCGCCTGCTGACCTTCGAGCCCAAAGAGACGGTCCGTCGTCGTCTGTGAACTCCCGGTGACGACGTTCCACCCGATGCGCCCACCGGTGTAGTGGTCCAGGGAGGCGAACCGTCGTGCTGTCGCATAGGGATGCTCCACCGTGGTCGGAGAGGTCACCACGAAACCGAGTCGCGACGTTGCCTGAGCCAGCGCGCTGATGAGCAGCATGGGGTCGAGGCCCGGGAACTGAATCCCATGACGCAGGACCTCATCGGGGACGCTGCCAGCGACAGAGGGGAAGCCGTAGGTGTCGGCGAAGAACAGGAAATCGAATCCTGCGTCATCGAGCAGCTTCGCCGTCCGCACCCAGTACCCCATCTGGTCCCAGCTCTTCGCTTTCGCGTTCGGGTGGGTCCAGGTCGGCAGCCCGTTGTTGGGATTGAGCATCTCAAAGACACCCAGGCTGATGTGTTTCATGGTCTCCTCAGATCACCGCGCACACGGTCTTGGATTCGAGATAGTTCGACAACCCCAGGGCTCCGTTCTCGTAGCCCCATCCGGATTGTTTATGGCCGCCCTTGGGAAGCTCCGGGGAGAAGTAGGAGTGGCAGTTGATCCAAACAGTTCCCGCTTTGATCTCCGCGGCCATTCTGTGCGCATTTGAGAGACCCTCGGTCCATACGCTGGCCGCCAGCCCGTAGCGGGAGTCATTCGCCCATTCGATGACCTCGGCGGGGTCATCGAATGGCGTCACCACCGCCACAGGTCCGAAGATCTCCTCACGCATGAGCGGAGAGTCCTCGGCCACACCGCTGAGCACGGTGGGTTGAAAGAAGGTGCCCTCAGCTCCACCCTGCTTTCCTCCCGTGAGCACCGAGACACCGGCGGCACGGCCAGCTGCCACATAGGTATCCACTCGATCTGCCTGAGCTCTGCTCACCAGGGGACCCAGGCCCGCGGCGGGGTCCATCCCGTGTCCCAGGTTCAGCGACTCCGCATGTATCACCATCGACTCGAGCACCTGCTCGTAGACCAAGCGATGCGCGTAGATCCTCGAGCTGGCCACGCAGACCTGACCGCCGTTGTCGAAGATTCCCCGGGATACCCCGGCCGCGGCGCGCGCGACGTCGGCGTCATCCATGATGATGGCCGGTGACTTCCCGCCCAGCTCAAGGGTGAGCCGCTTCAGATTGCTGCGCGCATCACCCACGAGCTGTTTTCCGACCGCAGTGGATCCGGTGAAAGTGATCTTGTCCACGTCCGGATGGGTGGCCAATGCCGCTCCGACCTCCTGCCCGAATCCAGTGAGGATATTCACGACACCAGCCGGCACCCCTGCCTCGAGAAGCAGCTCGCCCAGGAGCAGAGCGGTCAGGGGCGTGTTTTCGGCAGGCTTCAGCACCACGGTGCAGCCTGCTGCCAGCGCAGGGGCCAGCTTCATGGCAGCCATCAGCAGCGGGCTGTTCCATGGGACGATGGCCGCCACGACCCCCACCGGTTCTCGCACGGTATAGGCAAAAATCTGCTTATCCGGACCCTGTCTCCGCAGGGACGTGGGGACCGTCGTCCCCTCGAGAGCTCTGGCAGCCCCTGAGTAGTACCTGAATTGCGCGATTGCTCCTGGAATTTCGCCAAACTTAGCAGTGGCGAGCACCTTGCCCTGATCCAGAGATTCCAGCGCCGCGAACTCCTCCAGGTGGGATTCGAGCAGGTCCGCGATCCGCCAGAGCATCCGTGATCGGTCTTCCGGCGTGCTGGCAGCCCACGGACCAGACTTGAGCGCGGCCCGTGCGGCAGCCACGGCCTCTTCTGCGTCCTGAGCGCTGGCCCTCGGCACCATGGCGAGTTGTCGACCAGTCGCCGGATCCACAGTGGGGAACTCGGCACCATCGGCGGCCGGGGTCCACCTGCCGTCGATCAGCAGACCCTTGGGCCCCCGGGCGAGAAAATCTGCGGCCGCCGTGGTACTCGGCTCGACCGGGTTGAGGGAGAGTCCCGCCAGCGTGTCTGGGATCGGCGTCATGGTCACTTCCTGGGAGATCAGCGCCGCGGGAACTCCGCTCGGAGGCCGCTACCCTGTCTCAGGAACTGCGCAGAACCTGAATCGTCACCGTCAGACGGGCGGGTGGGGGCTTCCCCGGTCGGGTGACCGGGAAAAGCTATTTCCTGTACCAGTCGATCAGTACTCGATGAGGTCCGGGTTCTCTTCGTAGACCTCGTTGATGAGCGTCATGTCAAAGATGTCGTCCGGGAGCTCGTAACCCACCGCTCCGACAGCCTCAAGGGTGTCGTCTATGGCGTCATCGCTCATCGTGAGCAGGCCGTTCTCATCGGTCCAGTCGTTGGTCATGAGTTCCATCTGACGCTCGGCCGTAAGCTGCTGATGCTCCGGGTCCAGACCTTGATCGGCGCCGTGATCCTCCACGGTCATTTCCACTCCGGCTTCCGGATCATTCAATGCCTCCTGCCAACCGCGAATGGTCGCTTCCAGGAAGGCCTTCAACTCATCGCGGTTCTCCTCGATGTTCTCCTCAGTGGTGACGATGGAGCCCGCGGCAAACGGCAGACCGTGATCGGCAAGCATCATATTCACAACCTCTGCGCCTTCAAGCTCGATCGCAGTTGCCTGATTTGTTGCGAATCCGATGGAGGCATCGAATTCACCGGTCAGCAGTCCTCCGGCGTCCCCCTGAATCGAGACGACTTCGACATCTTCCTCGTCGATGTCATTGACCTCCAGGAAGGCATAGAAGGCCGGCTCATTGCCGGGAGCGACGCCGACGGTCATGCCCTCCAGATCGGCCGGCTCCTCGGCAGGGTTGTCTGCGAGGGAGAATATCGAGAAGGCGTTCTGCTGAAAGACCGACCCGATGATCTTGACCGGTGCGTCTTCGCCCTCGGCTTCGATCAAGGAGGCAGTGTCGATGGGGTTGGACATCGCGGCGAGGTTGTCGCCGGTGACGAGTTGAGTTGCAGCAGGGGTGGCCGAGGGACCGCCGGAGATCAGATTGACGGACTCGAAGCCGGCGTCTTCGTAGTAGCCGCTGTCTTCGGCGAAATACATGCCTGCGAACTCCCAGGTCTTGACCCAGGAGAGGGGGATCTCCAGCGCTCCATAGCTCGCTTGGCCCGCGGCTCCGTCTTCACTGTCCGCTGCGGCCTCATCGCCCGAACAGGATGTCAGCAGGAGCACGCCCAGGGCGGCCAGACCGGTGAGGCTGTATCGGTGGGAACGGGTGCGTGTATGCATTGGGCTACTCCTCATCAGTGATCCCCCATGTGGGAATACCCACACTCTATGAAACGAATATTTCACCCACTTCGCTCTCCTGTTACACGCGGGTAAAAGGCGCGACGGGGCGAAGACGTAATATCTGGGTAACAGTGCTCTGCGTAGAGTTTGGACCCCAAGAAACACTCGTTTCTACCTCACTGGCACTGAAAAGAGGTCTTCTCGTGACCGCTCTGCGCACCTACCTGCAGCTTCTTCCGAAGGCAGAGCTGCACTGCCATTTCGTCTCGACGATGCGCCCAGAGACGCTCCTGGAGCTTTGCCAGGCCCATGGGGTGCCACTGAGGACTCTCGATCTCGATCAGCTCTTCGACTATTCGGGCCTTGCCGATTTCCTCGATGTCTTCAACGCTGCTCACCTTGCTCTGACCACTCCTGAGGAGATTTCGCGGATTGCCTATGAAGGAGCCCAAGACGCGGTGTCCAAGGCAAATCTGCGCTACCGCGAGTACTTCGTGAATCCCGACAACTTTGTACGGGGTGCATTTGGTCGCCCAGGACCGGCGATGGACTATCCCACTGTCATTGATGCCATGATCAGCGGCCTGAGCGCCGCCGAACGTGATTTCGGTGTCGGGTTCGGAATCGTCATCGGGATCAACCGCTCGCTCCCTGCTCATGCCGCCGTGGACCTGGTGCGCACAGTCGTGGAACATCCCAGGAAGGAGGTGCTGGGAATCGGACAGGATGATCTGACGCCGGAGAAGTCTGAGGATCCGCTGCGTTTCGCCGAAGCGTACCGACTTGCACGCGAGTCGGGGCTTCGTTGCACCGCTCATGTGGGAGAGACCATGGAAGCCTCACCAAGTGATGTGGTCACCGCCGCCATCGAGCTTCGGCTTGATCGGATCGATCATGGTTATCGAGTGATCGATGACCCCGAGTCGCTGGCTGCAATCAAGGCCACTGGGCTGAGCTTCACCTGCACGCCCCATTCCACTGTGATGCTCTCGGGCTGGGAGCTCACTCCCGAGCACAGGATCGCTCGCATGATTCGCGCTGGTCTGCCGGTCACGCTGGCCACTGACGACGCGGTGTTCTTCAAGACGGATCTGGCCCGTGAATACGTGGAGGCATTACCCGCCATGGGCATCACCGAGCAGGAGGCGACTGAGATCGCCCGGCGAGGCTTTGAAGTGTCATGGTGTCCAGAGCAGCAGAGAAATCGTCTACTCGCGGATTTCGACGGCGCAGCTCTGGCCCTGCGACATGCACTGCTCTCCTGAGGGGAAGGTCAGGTCAGAGTTCTGCGCTCAGCATCCATCCGCCGACGAGTTCGCTGGCGAAGGGCGCTGAGTAGGCCATGATCGCGCCTGCCTGGGCGTCCCGGAAGATGCGCTGCACGGGTGAACGCATGAGATACCCCGTACCCCCGCAGACCTTGACCGCGAGCGCGGCCGCATCCTTTGCCACGTCGTTCGCGAGGAGCTTCGACTCAGTCGCGGCCGCGGTTCCCTGAGCTGATCCGGCGTCAGCAAGCCACATCGTCCGTTCGGCCATCAATCGCGCCGCCTCTACGCGCGCCCAGATGAGGCCCGTCTCGGAGCGGACCCAGCCGGCATCGGCGAGCACTGCTCCTTCCGGAGAGCGGCGGGAGACTGCATGAGCCTCAAGGGCGTCGAGCGCCGACTCGGCGATTCCCACGGAGATGAAGGCGAAGGCCGCTGTGATGAGGTTCGTGTAGCTGGACAACGGCGGACCACAGCGTCGACTCTCGAGCAGCTTCGTGTTGGTGAACACGATGCTCCGACTGCGGGTGGCTCGCATTCCCGCGGTTTCGTCGATCGGTGGAAAGCTCAGCGTCTGATCAACTGTCACGCCGAAGAAGGCAGGTTCGCCCTCGACCCGAGCCCCGAGGAGGAGATGGTCTGCAACTTCGGATCCCGATACGAACATCTTGCGCCCGGAGAAGGACCACCCGGTCTCCATGGGCTCGGCGTCCTGCTGTGAGTTCAGGAAGTAGTTGCCTCCTGCCGGTTCCGAGAGTGCGTTGGCAAAGCGGTCACCGTTGATGAGCCGCGCGGCGAAGTGCGCCGCCACGTCCGGCTCGGACTGCGTGATCAGGGCATGAACAGCTCCGATGTGCATCAGCCACAAGGTGGCGACCGCAGGGTGTGAACGGGCGAGCGTCCGCACAACCTGACCCAGGGTGGCGTAGGAGAGCGCCTCTCCTCCACACTTGGACGGAAGCATGGCCCGATCAAGCCCTGAGCGGGAGAGTGCCTCGAGGTGTTCACGCGGCAGCCGTGCCTCTGCGTCGTCGGTCTCGGCGGTCGAACCGAAGGTCTGCGCGAGCTCCTCTATCGTCTGGATCCAATGTTCTTCGGCCGGGGGCACCCCGGCCGGTGAAGCTCGCCTAAACATCGTCATCATCCTTCAAAGATGCACTTCTGGGTCAGGAGTGGTCAGTCGTGGCCGCAGGACTCACTGAGTCCGGGAAGCAGGACGTCGATGAATTCCTGTGCGGGGGTGTCGATCAAACCCCATTCCGTGATGCCGTAGTCGGGCACCACATAGAGGCCGACGAAAGACAGGATGATGAACGGGGAAGCCATTGGGCAGCCGAGTGCCGCAGCTGCCTGGTGTGCCCGCTCTAGCCTCGAGGCGGTCTCCTCGAAGCTGACCGCGCTCATCATGCCGCCTACAGGTAGCGGCACAGTGGCGGTGACCTCCCCGTGGGCCACCGTGGCGTAACCGCCACCCATAGCGCGCAGGGCTTCGACGGCGAGCAGCATGGATTCATCGTCGACGCCCACCACCGCGATGTTCATGTTGGGGCAGTTCATGCTGATCGCGAGGGCCCCGTGGGTCAGCCCGAATCCACGGACGAAGCCGATACCGGTGTCTGCTGTGCCATGGTGACGGTCCACCACTGCAATCTTGAGCACATCCTGATCAGGATCAGCCTGGACGTGTCCTTGCTGAACCGGCAGCTCTGCAGTGAAGGCCTGTTTGAAATAGCCGTTGTACATCTCCATGGCGCGCACCCGCACCTGCCCGCGCCGGGTGCGTGCGCCGAGCACGAACATCTCAGGATCGAGGCTCTCGGGAAGCCGAATCGTGTCTGCAGTCCAGGCTGGCAGCTCGTCGGAGTTCTCGAAGAGGGCAGAGCCGTCGCGCGCCACCACCGCTCCACCGGCGAGCACCACGGACGGCAGCGCCTCACGGAGGTCAGGAATGATCTGCAGATCTGCGAGACGCGACGGCGCCACGACACCGAGTATCTGGTCCAGACGGTAGTAGTGCGCCGGGTGCATCGTCGCCATGCGGTACGCCATGAGGGGATCAATTCCGGCGTCCATGGCCTGCCGCAGATGGTGATCGATATGGCCCTCTCGGGAAAGGTCCAGCACGTGCTTGTCGTCGGCGCAGAAGCACAGGTTCTCCAGTGCCGGCTCCAAGCCTTCGAGGTCGGCGAAGATCTTTGTGGTGTTATCGGCCAGCGATGATGCCATCACCGTGATCATGGCACCAAGCCGCGTCCTCTCGAGCACTTCCGCCAACGTGGAGGAGTTGTGGTCATCACTGACCCCGGCAGCCAGGTAACCCCAGAGTGACTCGTGCGTCTGCGCGGCGGTATGTCCGGTGATACGCCTTCCAGCGGCGAGAGCGGCACGAAACCGGGCCGTGGATACTTCGCCGTAGTCGAAAGGGTTGCCCTCGCCAAGGGTAAGTGTCGAGTCCTGGTGAAGACGGCCGTGCACCTCCTCTTCGGGGATCACCGCTCCTCCGCGTTCGAGCAGGTGAGAGGCAGGCGTCGTGGGTGATACCTGTTGAAAGATCCGAAGCGGCGTGTCGGTGTGCAGCAGAAAGTCCATTCCTGCGGTTCCCCAGACGTTCGCCGCTCCGTTGGGGTCGGTCAGCACCGTCCCCGTTCCCCTGGCAAGGCTCAGACGAGCCAGTTCACCAGGAGTCAGGTTCGTGTATTCGATGTGCAGGTGTGCGTCGATGTAGGTGGGCACCACATGCTGACCGTGCGCCGAGAGCTCCTGGCCGGCCGTCGAGAAGTGGTCCCAGGGCGTGAGCGCGGCGATATGGCGACCCGCGATGACGACGTCGCACTGCAGCCATTCTTTGGTGCCCGGTGAAAGCACCAGGCCTCCGCGGATGATCACGTCTGGGGTCCGTCTCCCCGCGGCCACCTCCCGCAGGATCGCCAGCTCCTCCGAACTCGGATAAAGGGAGTCCTTCTCACTCATCTACGCGTCCAGTCCCATCCCGGTCCGGCGAGCCACCACGCGTTCCACAACACCAATGACCGAATACAGCAGCAGCGAGGCGAGAGTCACAACCAGCACCGAGGCCCATAGCCTGTCGTACTCGGTGTTCGCGATGGCTTGGAAGATGCCATACCCGATGCCGTCCCCGGTCGCCAGCCATTCCGCCAGCAGAGCTCCCGTGAGCGCGCCGGGGATGGAGACGCGGGTGGCGGTGAAGAAGGACGGAACGGAAGCTGGCATCGCCACTTTGCGCAGCACGGTGGCCGGTCCTCCGCCATACACCTGGACGACTTCGGACATCGCCGGAGAGGTCGAACGCAGCCCCTCGACAATGGTGACCAGTGCCGGGAAGATGACAACGATCGTGCCCATTGCCGCCACGGACAGCCAGTCGCGGCCGAAGATGAGGACAATGATTGGAGCCATAGCAACCAGCGGCACTGAACGGCAGATCATCGCGAGCGGCATCATGGCGGCCTCGAAACCCTTGAAGAGCTGGAACAACATTGCCACCACGAGGGCCACCAAGAGCCCGGCGGTGAAGCCGATGAGCGTATCCGCCATGGTGACCTGGAAGTCTGACCAGACCAGTGCGAGGTTCTCGGCAGCGGTTTCTTCTACGAAGAGGTACTCGTAGACGTCCAACGGACCCTTGCCGATGATGCCCGAGACGTCGAAGAATGCAAGCAAGCCCACCCACGCGATGAGTATCAGCCCCAGCGAGAGCACGAGACTTGCCACTGGCCTGACTGTCATGAGGATCTTCTGCATCATGACCCCTTTCCTGCCCATGGAGCCACGAAGCGACCTGCGAGAGCGATGACGGCGTAGGCGGCACCCGCCACTAGCACCGCGACTAGGGCGAGCGCCCAGAGTCGTTCGACGTTGAGCGTCTCTTGCGCGCTGACCATCGCTGGCCCGAGGCCACTGTCGACGCCGCCGACGAACTCACCGAGGATGGCGCCCAAGACGGCTGCCGGGGCGGCGATCTTCAGCGCGGTGAAGATATAAGGCACTGCCGTGATCAGCTGAACCTTGAGCAGTTGGTGAAAGCGATTGCCCCCTGCGACGGCGATGACGTCGAGGCCCGAGGGGTCGGCTGCCTTCAGCCCCTGGATGGTCGTCACCACGGTCACGAAGAACACGGACAGGCCCGCGAGCACTGCAGCCGTCATCGAGGGCTCCCCACTCAGCGGTGGTCCAGCAACAGCGAAGATCACCGGGCCGATGGCGATCAGGGGGAGGCAATAGGTGATGACCGCCATCTGTGTGGCGAGACGCTCGAGCCAGGGTGCGAGCAGGACGAGGCTCGCCGTTGCTACTGCCAGAGCATTGCCGACGGCGAAGCCGATTCCGGCCTCGGCCAGAGTCACTGAGGCATTGCGCCAGTAGAAGGAGAATCCATCGGTCGCGAGCTGCTGAAGCACCTCGGGCGGAGTGGGGACCGCTGAGACGTTCCCGCCTGCGCCGCGTCCAACGAGGTTCAGAGCGCCGACGACCCACCAGACCGCCAGAACGACGAGCAGTCCCATGGCACCGGGAGCCCACCGTGGGAGTGTGAAGGTGGACCGCCGACCAGTCTCTGAACTGACTCCTGAAGCAGCTCTTCGCCCGGGCACCACCACTGAACCGAGACTCATGAGGCACCACTTTGCCCCGGCTGCCCGAAGAGCAGATCCGAAGCATGGTCCACCAGAGCGTGGAACTCTGGGGTGCGCTGCATCTCGGGCGTGCGTGGACGCGGAAGGTCCACTTCAAAGACTTCTAGGATGCGCCCGGGGCGAGCACTCATGACCGCAACGACATCTGAGAGGAAGATCGCTTCGGCGATGCCGTGGGTGACCATCAGCGTCGTCGCAGGCTTCTCGGTCCAGATTCTCAGGAGCTCCATGTTCAATCGCTGCCTGGTCATGTCGTCCAGCGCACCGAAGGGCTCATCGAGAAGCAGCACCGAAGGTTTCACGACCAGGGCTCGCGCAATCGACACTCTTTGGCGCATACCGCCGGACAGCTGAGCAGGCCGTGCCTTCTCGAACCCTTTGAGCCCGACCAGATCGACCAGGCCTTGGATCAACCCGGGCTCGGGCTTGATCCCTGCCACTTCCAGGGGCAGCCGGATATTGGAGACCACACTTCTCCAGGGCAGCAGAGCCGAGTCCTGGAAGGCGATTCCCAGGTGGTTGCCCGCGCGGAGCTCGGCGGGCGACTGTCCATCCATCCGAAGTTCGCCTGAGCTCGGCTCCTCGAGGCCCGCGAGCATCCGAAGGATCGTGGATTTTCCACAGCCGGATGGTCCGAGCAGTGAGAGGAAGGTCCCCCGCCCGGTGGCAAGGTTCACGTCCTCCAAAGCGGTGACCTGCTTCGACCCTGAACCGAAGATCTTACTCAGTCCGCTGAGGCTGATGCCGTCCCCGGTGAAGTGCATGCTGTCGGTGTCCGCAACGGGGTTGTGGAGGCTGGTCTCTGCTATCACGTCGTTCTCCTTGCTGGTTCTCGCTCAGGATCTTCACGGAAGAGGATGTTCGATGAGATCGGGGTTCTCTTCGTAGATCTCCTCGAGAAGACTGAGATCGAATAGATCCTCGGGCACGTCGTAGCCCACTGCTTCCACGGCGTCGAGAGTGTCGGAGATGGCATCGTCTGACATCGTGAAGAGGCCGTTTTCCTGGGTCCACTCGGAGGTGATGAGTTCGGCCTGGGTCTCAGCGGTCCGCAGCTGGTGGTCGTAGTCGAGGTTCTGGTCTGCCGCGTGGTCTTCGACGGTGGTCCGTGCCGCTTCTTCAGGATCTGCGAGCGCATCCTGCCACCCTCGGATGGAAGCCTCCAGGAACGCCTTGAGCTCCTCCCGGTTCTCTTCTATGTTCTCCTCAGTGGCCACCAGCGAACCACCCGAGAAGGGCAGTCCGTGATCCACGAACATCATGGATTCGACGTCGTAGCCAGCCATCTCGATGCTGATCAGCTCATTGGTGGCGAAGCCGAAGTAGGCGTCGATCTCACCGTTGAGGAAGGGCTGCGTATCGGCCTGGATGGAAGCCACCTCCACTTCGCCTTCGAGGTCGTTGGCCGCGAGGAAGGCGTTGAAGACCGGCTCATTCGCCGGTGGAACACCGACGCTCATACCGATGAGGTCATCCGGCTCTGTGGCCGGATTGTCACTCATGGTGACGACGGTGTAGGGAATGTCCTGGAAGACAGAACCGATGATCTTCAGCGGTGCGTCCTCACCCTCTGCTTCGATGGTCGAAGCAACCAGCAGCGGGTTCGACCATCCGACCAGGCCCGCGCCGGAAGCCACCTGCACGGTGGACGGTGTTGCTGATGGTCCGCCGGGGATCAGGTTGACCGATTCGAATCCGTTCTCCTCGTAGTACCCGTTGTCGATGGCTTCATAGAGGCCGACGAATTCCGCAGTGTGCAACCAGGACAGCGGCACGTCGATCGAACCGTAGTTGGCATCTTCGGACGCTTCGTCCTCGGCGGCGGCGCCTCCGCCGCAGGCCGACAGGGCAAGCAGTCCAAGGCTGAGTGTTCCGACTGTGAGGCTGCGGGCCCATGGGGTGTTTTTGCGAAGTGTGCTCATTGGTCTCTCCTAGGTGTCAGTGACATGTTGGGTGCAAGATCCGGGTTCAAATCCGGGCGGCGGTGTCTTCAGACCCTCGTGCGGTGATTGCTGCCGCTTCTCCGGCTTCCACTGCAGCGAGGTACTGGCTGCGGCGTTCAAAGAGACCGGGAACGGCCCGGCGTGCTGCGTTGATGAGTTCTGGCAGTTCGGCACTCAGAAGCTCACCGTCTCTGGTGATGACCTGGCCGTCGACCATGGTGAGGCTGACGTCGCTGCCACGGACGGCATGGACAAGGTTGTGGTGGATATTTGCGTAGCGTCCCTCTGAGAGCAGCGGCGTCATGCGTGGGGTGTCGGTACGCACCGCGATGAGATCCGCCTGTTTGCCGACTTCGACCGAACCGATGCGGTGGTCAAGACCCAGGGCACGAGCTCCACCTATAGTTGCCATGGTCAGCACCTCCCAGGAATCCATCGCTGCTGCGTCCATGCTGCGGAGCTTTCCCAGCAGAGAGGAGACCTTCATCTCCTCGAACATGTCCAGGTTGTTGTTCTCTTTTTCCCCATCCGTGCCGATGCCCACAGGGATGCCTGCGGCGAGCATGTCGGCCACGGGCGCCATCCCGCTGGCGAGCTTCATGTTGCTCACCGGGTTGTGAGCCACCCCGGCCTTCTGCGTGGCCATATAGGCGATCTCGGACTCGTCCAACCACACTGCGTGCGCCAGGACAGTGCGCGGCACGTCGAAGAAACCGAGATCCTTCAACGCATGCACCGGTCGCTTGCCATACCGAGCGTGGAACTCGGTGACGTCCAGCTGAGATTCACTGCAGTGGGTGTATAGACCGGTCTCGTATTTCTGCGCCAGCTCCACTGCACGGGCGAGCCCGGCATCGTCGGCATAGAAGGGGTGTTCCAACCCGACCCAAGGGATGATTCGTCCGTCTCCGCGGCCTGCACCGGGGCCCCAGGTCTTGAGCATTCGTTCGTTGTCATCGAGGGTGTCGAAGTAGTCGTGCTCAGGGTGCTCCCCGACATAGTTCACCGTCACGAGGCGGTTACCGAGCTGCTCCGCGGCCTCAGCACAACCGTCCATGTAGCGCCACATATCAACAGTGGTGGTCGTCCCGGCGAGAAGCCCCTCTGCGTAACAGAGATACGCAGCCGTCTGGGCTTCATCCGCGCGCAGAACCCGGTGCATGGGGTCGATGTGCACACGGAGCCACTCCCAGACAGGCAGATGCTCTGCCGTACCACGAAGGATCCCAGAATGGTGATGGGTGTTGACCAACCCTGGCATGAGGACCTGATCATCGAGACGAACCTCGGTGACACCGGGCTTCTCGGCGCGGAGCTGTTCCACCGGCCCCACCGCGGCAATGACGCTGTCCTCGACAAGAACAGCATGCCCGGTGAGGACCCCCAGAGGAGAGGTCATGGGAACGAGGAGATCCGGAATGTAGAGGGTCGATGTCATGAGAGCCTTTCAGCTGCTGCGTGGTGCTGCGGTGGACGTGGAGTGCAAGATCAATCGAGGCCCTGCATTGTGCGCGCGGCGGCGCGATGGCGCGGAAGGATGTCTTCGAGACCGGAGAGCTTCAACTCACCGGATTCAATGAGTGCCCTTCCAGCCACAAAGCTGTGCCAGGCACGGGCAGGTCCGGAGCGCAGCCATGCCTCGACGGGGTCTGTGAAGGCCCCGGTCTGAGACAGCGGGGCTGATTCCCACATCACCAGGTCCGCACATGCCCCGGGACGCAGATGCCCGATCTCGTCAGCCCAGCCGAGATTCGCCGCACTGCCCAGGGTCGCCATGTTCAACGCTTCCCGCGCGGAGAAAGCGGCAGGTCCTCCGCGGTGTCGAGCGAGTAGCAGGGCTCCGCGAGTCTCCATCCATAGGTTGGCCGAATCGGCTGAGGCGGAGCCATCGCAGCCGATTCCCACCGACATGCCCATCGATCGCAGCGCTTTTGCGTCGGCCGCGTCTCCGCAGATGATCATGTTCGAACTCGGGCACTGGGTCGCGCTGACGCCGGCTGCAGCCAGACGGCGATTCTCTTCCTCATTGCCGTAGACATAGTGGGCCACCCAGGAACGCGGCGTGGCCCAGCCGACGTCTTCGAAGTACTCCACCGGGCGTCGCCCGTAGACCTCGAGCGCATAGGTGTCCTCGTCCTTGTCCTCGGCGAGGTGGGTGTGCAGGCGGACGTCGTGCTTCTCGGCGAGCTCTGCCGTGGTGCGCATGATCGACTCACTCACTGAGAACATCGAACACGGTGCCAGTGCCACCCGGGTCATCGCCCCGGGAGTGGGGTCGTGGAAGGCCTCGATGAGCCGCTCCGAGTCAGCAAGGATCGTGTCTTCGTCCTGCACGACCTCTTTGGGCGGCAGCCCGCCGTCCTCCACGGAGCGGGTCATCGAGCCGCGGTTGGCCATGAACCGGAAGCCGATCTCGGTGGTGGCCTTGACCTGTGCATCGATCAGGTTGGGCTTGGGGTGGACGTACATATGGTCTGAGGAGGTGGTGCAGCCACCCAGCAGCAGCTCGGCGCAGGCCACATAGGTGGAGAGGTAGGTAGATTCCTCGTCGAGTGCTGCCCAGCGGGGATAGAGCGTGGTCAGCCACTGGAAGAGGCTCCCGTTGATGGCCGGCGCGAAGGCACGGGTGAGGTTCTGGTACATGTGATGGTGAGTGTTCACCAGTCCCGGGGTCACGAGCCGGCCGCCGGCGTCGATCACGCGATCCGCCGAGGGCGCGGGCTGCGCACTCGGCCCCGCACTGTGGACTCGTCCGGCAGCCAGTGCGATCCATCCACCGTCGATCTCGCGCCCGGCTTCCAAGGCCTTTTGCTGCGCGGAGGCACCCTCGCCGGAGGCTTCCAGCACGATATAGGCGTTGGTGATCAGCGTGTCGACGCGCAGTGTGGCGGGGGGCATCCGTCCTCCTGAAGTAGATTGCCCCCAACCTATGAAACAGATGTTTCTTCCTTCACTCGACTCGGTTACGGATATGTAAATGCCGGAGCGCGTAACGGCGCTGTAACCCGCGCTTGCCTAAGCTGGAGCACGATTCCCGCTCATGGCCGCAGCGCCGCGCACTCCCGGAGGAGGCACCATGCTCGACCGCATCACCTCCTACAGCTCCTGCCTCGAGGACCCCGAACACTGGGCGATAGCAACAATCGTTTCGGTGCATGGATCCTCGCCCAGCCCGGTGGGCACCTCGATGGCGGTCTCCACCGATCTGGAGATCATCGGCTCCCTCTCCGGGGGCTGCGTGGAGTCCTCGGTGGCCGCCTCCGCCCAGGACGCGATCGCCGCGGGGACCATCAGCAGGGAATCCTTCGGGCCCGATGGCACCCCGTTCGGTCAGGCAGGTCTCGGCATCGCGCTGACCTGTGGCGGTGAGATCGAGGTGCTCATCCAGCCTCTTGTCACCGCCGAGCTGAAGACGCTGCGCGAGCTCGCGAGCAGAGACCCGCACCTCCCGGCGGAGCTGACCCGCACGGTCACCGACCACGCAGGCGCCCGACTGCACGTCCACGAACAGCGCGCCGGCGCGCCCCGACTCATTCTCAGCGGAGTCCATGACTTCTCCGTCCAGCTGGCTCAGCTTGCGCTGCAGATCGGCTGGAACGTCCACCTGGTGGAGATCCGTCCCGCTTTCGGGACCGCCGCACGGGTCCCCGCCGGGGCGCAGCTGCACGTGGGGCATCCCGGCACGGTCATCGCCGAGCTGCTGGAGGACCAGTCCGCGGCCTGGACCGGTGTGGTCGTGATGACCCATCACCCAGATCTCGACGTGCCGGTGCTGCACGCAGCGCTGAGCCGGACGATCCGGACCGAACGTGCCGACGACGACGCAGCCCGATGCTTCATCGGAGCGATGGGTTCGCGCAGCTCCGCAGCACGCCGGGACGCCGCACTGCTCGCCATGGGCCACGGCGAAGCGGCGCGGAAGCGCGTCATCTCCCCACTGGGTCTGGACCTGGGCGCCGAGACACCTGCGGAGGCCGCCGTCTCGATGCTCGCGGAGCTCCTCGCAGCCAAGAACGCCCAGACCAGTGCGCAGCCGCTGCATCTGCGGGACGGACCGATCAATGCGTCACGCCCGCGCAGCATCAGCATCTTCAGAGAAATGGCAGTGTGAGACGTGGACATCATCAGTGTTGAGACGACCCTGAGCACCGCGGATCCTGACGACTTCGGGCCCGGGGATTCCTGGCTTGCCGGTGGCACGGTGCTCTACTCCTACGGCTATGACTTCACGAACCCTGCACCGCGCAGGCTTCTGGACATCACTGCTGCCGGATGGGCGCCTCTGACCTGGCACGAGCAGGAATCCGGTCACGGGTGGACGGGCTTGGAGATCGCCGCCACGACGACCATCGCGCAGTTCCACGCCGCCCCCACCTCACTGGGCGGGACCGGCGCTGCGGGCCTGCCCGGCATCGAACTCATGGAGGCTGCCGCGGAGTGTTTCGTGGCCCCCTGGAAGGTGTGGAACAGCTCCACGGTGGGCGGCAATGTCGCCACCGCCCTGCCGGCGGGACCGATGACCTCCTGGCTCTCCGCCATGGACGCCCAGGCAGTGATCCTGTCTCCCGGAGGAACCCGACGCACCGCGCTCGTCTCAGATCTGGTGCTCGGCACGGGGTCCACCGGATTGGAGGCCGGCGAACTGATCCGCGCCTTCTTCGTGTCCGCCAGTGCGCTGGCGCGTCCCACCCTGATGGTGCGGGAATCGCTGACCCGGTACGGCCGGTCTGCCGCACTGCTGCTCGCCTCCCCCGCCCCCCGCAGGGCTGAAGGCGTCGAGCAGCTGCGTCTCACCATCACCGCGAGCACTGTGCACCCGGTGATCTTGCAGCTCCCCCGCGACGTGGTGTTGGCGGGTGGCGTGGCGGCCGCCGTGCGCGCAGGGGTCCCTGAATCTGCGTGGAATGACGACGTCCATGGCGACCGTGAGTGGCGCATCGAGGTCACCATCCGGCTCGCGCAGGAGCTGGCGGAAGCGATCTTCAACCAGGAGCACACCTCCCCCATCTCGCCGCAGGGTGGAGAGACGTCCCCAGCGGTGTTCCCCGAACCGACGCCGCTGAGCACGCATGCTCCGGCCGCCGAGCCCGCCCAGCCAGCCCAGCCAGCCCACCCAGCCCAGGTCACGGTGGACGGCAGGGACATGGTCCTGGACGCCGATCCCGGTCAGTGTCTGCGCACCTGGCTGCGGGACACCGGCGCGGCCGGGGTCAAGCGCGGCTGCGACGCCGGGGACTGCGGGGCCTGCACCGTGCACCTCGCCCAGCCCGGGCAGAAGCCGACCGCCGTGCACAGCTGCATCGTCCCGGCGCAGCGCGCCGCGGGAACTGCGGTCACCACCGTACAGGGGCTGAGCCCTGACGCCACCGCCCAGGTTCTCTCCTCCCAGCAGGACGGGGCACCCCATGATCATGAAGCCCTCGCGGCGGCGCTGCATCCGTCCCAGCGGGACTTCCTCGACTCCCACGGATTCCAGTGCGGCTACTGCACCGCTGGCTTCCTGATGACCGCCACCGCCGAGAGCCCCTACTCACCTGATCGGAGCAGTGCAGACACGCTCGAGCCTGGGACCGAGACAGACGCCGGGTCGACTCCGGACGCCGAGGACCGCGAGCACGCAGATGACCCCGCCACGCTTCGACGGTTCAAGGGCAACCTCTGCCGCTGCACCGGCTACTGCTCGATCAAGGACGCGCTCACACAGACCCCACGGGTCAGCGCCGAATCAGGACCCGGGAAGAGCCCAGTCCCACCGGCCGGACCCGCGGTGGTCACCGGCACCGCCGCATACACCTTTGACCAAGCCGGCGAGCGCCCGCCGGAGGATCCGCTGCACATCGTGGTGGTGCGGTCCCCGCATGCCCACGCACGGATCACGCACATCGACGCGAGCGCCGCCCTGGCCTCGCCCGGGGTGATCGCGGTGCTCACCCACGAGGACGCCCCCGAAGAGCTCTATTCCACCGCCCAGCATGAGCTGGTGGAGGATGACCCCGCGGACACCCGGGTGCTCGATGACGTGGTCCGCCACGTGGGGCAGCGAGTCGCCGTCGTCGTCGGGGAATCTCGCCGTCACGCCGAGCGCGCCGCGAAGCTGGTGCAGGTGGATTATGAGCAGCTCCCGGCCGTGCTGGATCCGCGCACCGCACAGCACGAAGGTGCCGCCGCGGTCCACGCCGGGAAGGACTCGGCCACGCACCGGATCCTGGCCCCGGAGAGGAACCTGATCGCCGTCGCCTCCAGCTCTCACGGCCAGGCCGAGCGCCAGCTCGCCTCGCTGCAGCCATCGGACAGCGCGGCACCCTCCATGGGCGAGACGGGCACCTCCTACACCGGCAGCTTCGAGACCCATCGCACGTCGCATGTGGCGCTGGAGACCCACGGCTGCCTGGGCTGGATCGACGAGCTGGGCCGGTTCACGCTGCGCTCCTCCACACAGGTGCCCTTCCTGGTGCGGCGCACGCTGTGCCGGATCTTCGGGCTCGCGCCGGAGGCCGTGCGCGTCTTCGCTCCGCGGGTGGGCGGCGGCTTCGGGTCCAAGCAGGAGGTGCTCACCGAGGACCTGGTGCTGCTGGTGCTGCGCACGCTGCACGAGCGTGGAATCGACCGGCCGGTGCAGCTGGAGCTCACTCGCTCGGAGGCCTTCGCCGCGACCACGACGCGTCACCCCTATCTGATCGATGTCTCGGTGGGGGCCGACGCCTCGGGAGCCCTGCAGTCCATGCAGCTTCAGGTGCTCTCCGATACCGGGGCCTACGGCAATCATGGCCCGGGGGTGATGTTCCACAGCGTGACCGAGTCGATGCAGCTCTATTCGACCCCGCATAAGCAGGTCCACGCCGAGGTGGTCTACACGAACAATCCCCCGGCGGGGGCATTCCGCGGCTACGGGCTGAGCCAGACCCTCTTCGCCGTGGACTCGGCGATGGACGAGCTGGCCCGCCGGCTGGGGCGGGATCCGCTGAGCTTCAAGGCGGCGAACATCATCACCCAGGGTGAGACCCTCTTCGGCGCAGAACACGATGATGTGCTGGTGGAGGTGGACGGGCTGCAGCAGTGCCTGAAGATCATCGGAGAGGAGCTGCGCACCGGCGTGCTGACCGCCGCGGAGCTCGCGCAGTGTGAGCGTCTCCTCACCGAGGAGCGTCACGGCGGACTCGGAGCCGAAACGGCGCCTGGTCTTCCGCTCGGAGACTGGGCGGTGGGCACCGGCACCGCGGTCGCGATGATCGACACCGTGCCGCCCAACGGCCACCATTCCCACGCCACCGTCACCGCGCTCGGCTCCGGGCGCTACCAGCTGAAGGTGGGCACCGCAGAGTTCGGCAACGGCACCTCCACCGTGCACCGCCAGGTGGTGGCTGAGGTGCTGGGCACCACCCCGGAGAAGATCCAGCTGGTTCAGGCCGATACGGACGCCGTGCGCTTCGACACCGGCGCCTTTGGCTCCACGGGCATCACGGTAGGGGTCAAGGCAGCTCATGCCGCCGCGGAGGATCTGCTCGAGAAGCTCTCGGCCAATCCTGAAGCGGACCCCGCCGGGCTCACCGGCGAGGGCACCTGGGCGGGCACCCCCCGTTCGGTGTCGTTCAACGTGCACGGCTTCCGGATCGCAGTGGACCGGCGCAGCGGCACCCTGCGCATCCTGCAGTCGGTGCAGGCCGCCGACGCCGGGGTGGTGCTGAATGAGGCGCAGTGCCGCGGACAGGTCGAGGGCGGTGTGGCCCAGGCGCTGGGGGCGGCGATGTTCGAGGAGCTCGAGATCGACCAGCACGGTGCCGTCACCACCGACATCCTGCGCAATTACCACATCCCGCAGATGGCTGATCTGCCGCGCACCGAGGTCCATTTCGCCCAGACCCGCGATCCCATCGGACCTCTGGGCGCGAAGTCCATGTCCGAGGCTCCCTTCAACCCCGTGGCACCGGCCCTGGGCAATGCGATTCGCGACGCCGTCGGGATCCGGATGACGCGCACACCGTTCCGCAAGGATCGGATCGCGGCGGCCCTGCGTAAGGACGAGCTCAGCGGGGCGGCAGATCAGTCGGAGATCTCCGGAGCCTGAGCGGCGCGCCAGCGCAGCAGGTCCTCAGGCGTGTCGATGTCGGCATCCTCGGCGCTCCCGGTGAGGTCGACGGTGTCCAGCAGCTCGGGATGCGCGCGCAGGTATGGTCGAGCTCCCTCGTCGTCCTGGGCCACGGCGGCAGCATCGAAGGCGGCGCGAAGGTCGAGGACCACAGGGTGCGTGGGGCGGCCCCGCACTGAGCCGCGCGCGATGCGACCGGGCCGGTGCGCGTCGAGGACCATGCGCAGAGCCTCGGCGCCGATGCCAGGCTGGTCCACCAGGACGACGGCGACCCGGTCGGCTCCGCGGTCATGGGCGCCCTGGACGCCGGCGCGGAAGGAGGCCGAGAGCCCCTGCCGCCAGGTCGGGCAGATCACGATCTCCGCTCCCGCCAGCGCCGTCGCTTCGTCCAGCGCAGCCGTTTCATCCAATACAGCCCGCACCTGTTCGGCCCGATGACCCAGCACCAGCAACGGAACGGTGCCCGCGTCCGCCGCCGCCTGCACAGCGTGTTGCACCAGCGTTCTGCCGTCTCTGCTCACCAGGGCCTTGCCCCGAGAACCGAGCCTGCTCCCCTCGCCCGCGGCCAGGATCACCGTCACTGTCACGGGCATTCTCGCTCAAGCCCGCTCGCTGGCGGCTTGGCCCAGCGCGATGAGCTTCTCTCCCAGGCCGTAGCTGCGGTCGGCCAGCTGGCGCACATAGCCTTTGGCGATCATGGTGCGCAGCAGCCGGTGGGCGGTCGGGGCCGGAAGGTGAGTCTGTTCGGCGAGTTCGCTGAGACTCAGCTGGCCACCGTGGGCACCGATGGCTTCGAGGATGTCGAGCGCCCGATCCACCGATTGCACTTTTCGCGGTCCTTCGGACACGGCCTGCTCCTTGTCATCGGTCATGCGGATCAGCGCTTCATCGCGCTGAGCACAGGGTGGCCGGCGCCGCGGAGGAACTGTCCCACAGGGGCCAGCGCCGTGGTCGTGTCGCGCGGGGTGAACAGCTCGACGCCGCGCAGCACAGCTCCGACCACGGTGCCGGTGATCTCGAAGTGCTCATAGGCAGAGATCGGATTCTTGTGCGCCAGTCCCATGGCGGAGACCACGTTGGTCTCCAGCGGGTCGTAGATCACCAGGTCGGCGTCCTTGCCCGGGGCGATGGTTCCCTTGCGGGTCAGCCCGGCCAGGGTGGAGGTGTTCTGGGCCATCCACCTGCTGACCTGCTCGAGTCCGATCCCGCGCAGCCGAGCTTCATGGGCCACGGCGGAGAATCCCACCTGAAGCCCGGAGATCCCTCCCCAGGCCTGCTGGAGGTCGGGGGCTCCCCGGTGCTTCTCCTCGATGGTGGAGGGTGAATGATCGCTGACCACCGCGTCGATGAGGCCATCACGCAGGCCCTGCCAGAGCGCCTCACGGTTGCCGGTGTCGCGGATCGGCGGGCAGCACTTGAACTCAGCGGCCCCGTCCGGGATCGAATCGGCGTCGAAGCAGAGGTAGTGGGGGCAGGTCTCCACGGTGAGCGGCAGACCTTCGGCGCGGGCCGCGGCGATGATGTCCAGCGCCCGGGCGGAGGCCAGGTGAAGGATGTGGGTGCGGCAGCCGGTCTCACGGACCGCTTCGATGAGATCACTGATCGCCGCCACCTCGGAGTCATGCGGGCGGGTGAGCGCCCAGTCCGCGTAGTGGCTGAGCCGGCGGCGTCGTCCAGTGACCTCGGTGGCGCGTTCGATCGTCTCGGCGTCTTCCGCGTGGACGATCACCAGACCGTCGAAGCCGGCCACCTCGGCCATCGCCTCGCGCAGCTGTTCGCCGTTCACCGGTGGGAACTCATCCACCCCCGAGGGCAGCAGGAAGCACTTGAATCCGAAGGCGCCGGCTTCCCAGAGGGGCTTGAGCTGGTCGGTGTTGCCGGGGATGATGCCTCCCCAGAAGCCGACGTCCACGTAGGTCTGGCCCGCGGCCGCCTGCTGCTTGATCCGCAGCGACTCCACATCGACCGTGGGCGGGATGCTGTTCAACGGCATGTCCACCACGGTGGTGACCCCGCCCAGGGCAGCCGCCATGGTGCCGGTGGCGAAGCCCTCCCAGCTGGTGCGGCCGGGCTCGTTGATGTGCACGTGGGTGTCGACGTTGCCGGGGAGCACCTGGTGCGAGGGCCTGATCACGGTCATCCCGGCACCGGCTCCGACGTCGCTGGCCTTGACGATCTCTGCCCGCCGCCGGCCCTCGCCCGGGCTCAGCCGATGGATCCGGGCGATCTCGCCGTCGAGGATCTCCAGGTGCGCGGGAAGGAACTCTCCCCCGAGCAGCACCTGCTCGGCGATGAGGTGTCGCAGCGTCACCGCCGGGGCTCCGCCATCAGACCGGCAGGATCGATCGCCCTGGTGTGCTCGACACTCATGGATTCACCTTCTTCTCAGAACAGCGCTGCGGGGGTCCTTCTACGCTAGGAGAGCGGTGTTAGGGATGTGTTTCCGAGCCATTGCCACCCCGAGAAAGCTCAGGCGAAGCCGCCGATCCATTCCCAGGCCTGTGGGCGCTCGGGGGCGGCCCGGCGCGTGACGGAGGCATTCATCAGACCGTACGGGCGGTCCCCCGCCTGAAAGACCTCATTCGGGTTCTCCAGACCGAAGGGGCTCAGGTCCACCACGTAGTGGTGGTTGTTCGGCATCACGAACCGGATGTCCTCGATCTGCTCCGCCGCACCGAGAACGGCCTCGCCTGCGGCGTAGAGCGTCTGTTGCAGGGACAGCGAGTGGACCAGCGCGAACTGCTCCATCACGATCTGCTTGACCTGCGCGTAGAGAGCGTCGAAATCGACCTCTTGCGCGTCGACGTCGGCGGCGAAGAGCCAGCGCGCGGTGATGTCAGTGGCCATCACCCGGTCCCGAGTCTCCGGCAGCGTGGTGTACCGGTCCTTCGGATAGCCGGAGAACTCACTGCCGGTGGTCTTGAGCACGGTGAGGTCGCTGAAGCCGCCCATCAGGTGCTCGTCACCGTTCTGGATGGTCAGCGCGGCAGTGCGGATCTCCTGCTTGGACTTCACAAAGGAGTGCTCGTGCTCGGTGAGCGTGCCATCGGAGCTTGGGACCTGGATCCGTTCCCAGGGGTAGGACTCCGCGGTCCAGCGGCCCCCGTCGACCTCCGCGTACTCGGTGAAGTGGCGTCCGAGCAGCAGCAGGAACTGCTCCGGGGTGGTGATCCCGTGCTCCTTGGCGAAGGCGTAGACGGTGTTCTTCTGGGTGTCGGTGGCGATGACCCGTGTGTTGTCGCCTTCGGTGTAGCAGTCGGTGAAGTCTCCGCGCAGCATCGAACTCACGTTGAGATCCATCAGCGTATGCACCGGGGTGTCCCGGTTGACCCGGACCACGCGGACCTCGGCCTTCCCATACTGGTTGGGGCCGAGGACGATGTCGGGGCTGCTCATGGGTTCTCCTTCAAGTGCGAATCGGTGGGCGGGAGTGGGGCGGCTCAGCTGCCCCGGTAGGTGCTGTAGGCGAAGGGGCTCAGCAGCAGGGGCACGTGATAGTGCCCCGCGGAAGCTTCCACCGTGAAGGCCAGCGTGACCTCGGGGAAGAAGTGCTCGACCGCGCGGGAGGAGAAGTACTCGGCGGTGCCGAAGACGAGCCGGTAGGCACCGGCGGGGAGCGTCTCTGGTCCCAGCTCCGCGATGCGACCGTCGGCGTCGGTGGTGCCGGAGGCGATCTGCGCTCCCTCGGGCCCCAGCAGCTGCACCGTGATGCCGCGTGCGGGAGTCCCGGTGGTGGTGTCCAGGACGTGGGTGGTGATGAGACTCATCGTGGCTCCTCTGCTGTGTTTCGAGTGCTCGGTGTTCGAAAGCTCAGTGCTCGAGCTCGTCGAGTTCGTCATAGGCCTTCGCAATGGCGGAGATGCGCTTCCGCCCGGCGCCGAGCTGCCGGTTGAGCACCCCGTTGGCGAGCAGGCTGACCAGGGTCATCGCCGCCGCGTAGCTGTCGAACGCGCCTTCAGAGTCGATGGGGCATTCGATCCAGCAGTCGGCCTCCATGGCGTAGTGCCGGGAGGTGCTGTCGCCCAGACAGAGCAGCTGGGCCTCGGAGGAGGCCACCGCACGGACGGCCTTGCCGAAGACCACGGGACGACGGCGGAAGCCCACCGCCACCACCAGATCCCCGGCCCCTATGCCCGCGAGCTCCTCCCCCAGGGTCTGACCGGGCTGAGGTGCGATCCGCACCCTGGGCCGGCTCTGGATGAGCTGCTGGTGCAGGTGCAGCGCCACCGGGTAGCTGTTGCGCAGTCCCAGCAGAATCACCCGTTCGGCGCTCGCGAGCATCTCCACCGCCTGCTGGAGCCTGCCGTCACCCAGGCCTGCGGTCAGCCGAGCAAGGTTCTCGTGGTCCCGCGCCTCGTGACGCTGCATCCCGGTGGAGCCCTCGGTGTCCGCGGAGGTCACCGGCGCAGCCGTGGGGACTCCGCGGCTGCGAAGCGCCCTGGCGTGATCCTTGACCTCGCGGAAGTCCACGAAGTCGAGCTTGCGGAAGAGCCGGGACACCGTGGCCTTCGAGACGCCAGTCTCGCGGCTGATATCGGCCGCGGAGAAGATGGCCAGGTCGCCCAGATGCTCCAGCAGGAAGTCCGCCACCCGCCGCTCCTGCGGCGCCAAGGCTCCGTAGTGCGCGTCGATCCGAGCGTCGATGCGTGTCTCGGGTTCAAGCCGCAGCTGATTCGCGGCGTCCGGTGTCGGGGTCATCGTCTCGCTCGCTCTCCATGCTCACGCGCCAGCACCCAGACAGCTTCTTGAAGCGCCTGCAGCGCCAGCGCCACGTCGGCGGCCAAGACGTTCTCCTCCGGGTGGTGGCTGATCCCATCCTCGCAGCGGGTGAAGAGCATGCCGATCTCGGTCACCGCCGCCATCGCCATGGCATCGTGCCCGGCGCGGGAGTACAGGGTGATCGGGTCGGTGTCCCCCGTCACAGCAACTCCGGCCGCGAGCGCCCGGGTCAGCCTGGGCGAGCAGCTCACGGTGGAGGCGGCGTGGATCTCTTCGACCACCAGCTCCAGGTGACGCTGCGCACAGAATCCGGCCAGCGCGGCGTGGATCTCCTGCCAGGCGGCGTCGCGAAGCGCATCGGATTCGGCGCGCAGGTCCAGGGAGAAGTCGGCCTCTCCGGGCACGACGTTCACCGCTCCGGGACGGGTCTCCAGCTGACCGACCGTGGCGATCACCCCGCGCTCACGACCGATCCGTTCCACGTCCAGCACCGCCTGAGCCGCTCCGACCAGCGCATCTCGGCGGCGTTCATAAGGCGTGCCCCCGGCGTGCCGAGCCTCGCCGAGAATGGCGAGCCGGAAGCGTCGCGCCCCGGCGATGGAGCTGACCAGCCCCAGGGGCCGCTGGTCCGCTTCCAGATAGGGGCCCTGCTCAATATGGGCTTCAAGGTAGCCGACCAGATCCTCAGGTGACCGGGCGGCGTCGTCGATCCGCTCTGGATCCAGCCCGAAGTCCCAGAAGGCCTGGGCCATGCTGATCCCCTCGGCATCCAGGGCCTCCCACCAGGCGGGGTCCCAGGTGCCGGCCATGGCACGCGAGCCCAGCAGGGTTGCGCCGAAGCGCGTGCCCTCCTCATCGGCGTAGGCGATGACCTCCACGGCGAAGGGAAGGTCTCTCGCGTAGGGGGTCAGCAGTCGCGCGGTCTCGATTCCCAGCAGCACGCCCATGATGCCGTCATAGCGCCCGGCGTCCGGAACGGTGTCCAGGTGGGAGGCGATGATCAGCGCAGGCAGGCCGGGCTCGCGCCCCTCCAGCCGAGCACACTGATTGCCCGCGGCGTCCTGCCAGGTCTCCATTCCCACCTCGGCCATCCAGGCGGCAGCGAGCTCATTGTGTCGCTGGTGCTCCTGGGTCAGATAAGCACGCAGGATCCCGGCCGGCAGGGCGCTGATGGCGGCGAGCTCATCGCAGCGAGTCATTATGCGGGCGGCCGCCGCGTCGAAGGTCATGGGGACACCCGTCATGGGGAGACTCCCCTGGACTGCAGGGGGTGAGTGGACTGCAGGGACTGGTCATGCTCTCCGGGCTGCCCGCGATCCGGCTGAGCCTGGTAGATCTCTGCCGCGGCGCCGGCACCGCCGCCCGGGCGGACCTCTGCGCCACCGGCGCGCAACACCTGTTCCAGTGCCGCAAGGGTGAGCATGACGGCGTCCTTGCGGGCGTTGTAGCCCATGGTGCCGATCCGCCAGACCTTGCCGTGCAGCGGTCCGAAGCTGGTGCCGATCTCGATGCCGTAGTCCTGAAGCATCGCGGTCCGCGCGGCGTCGCCGTCGATTCCTGCTGGGATCTCCACCGCGACCACGTTGTTCATCTTGTGCGCGATGTCTCCGAAGACCTGCAGCCCGAGTCCCTGGACTCCTGCCAACATGGCCCGGCCATGGAGCTCATGACGGGCGACGGCGTCGTCGACTCCCTCCTGAAGCAGCAGTCGGGCGCATTCCCGGGCACCGTAGAGCATGGAGGTGGCTTCGGTGTGGTGGTTCAGCCGCTGCGGACCCCAATAGTCCATGATCATGGCCAGATCAAAGTAGTTCGAGGCGATTCTGGTGCCGCGACCCTCGGTGCCGTCGGCGATGCCTGCTTCGACGTGTCGGCGCGAGCGGATGGCCTCCACGGCACGCTCGGAAAGAGTGATGGGCGCCGATCCGGAGGGGCCGCCGAGGCATTTCTGCAGTCCGGCGGTGACCGCGTCGACGTTCCATGCATCCGCCGAGAACTCATTGCCGGCCAGGGAGGCCGTCACGTCGGTGTAGAACAGGACGTCGTGGCGCTGGCAGATCTCACCGATGCCGGCGAGCGGCTGATTCATCGTGGTGGAGGTGTCACCCTGGACCAGGGCGAGCAGCGCTGGCCGCTCCTCGACGATGGCCTGTTCGATCTCCTCCGGCGTGAAGACCTGGCCCCAGGTCTTCTCCCGGACGGCGACCTCAGCGCCGGCGCGCACCGCGATCTCCTTGAGCAGGTGGCCGAACCGTCCGAAGATCGGCACGAGCACCTTGGCGCCGGGTTCGATCAGCGAGATCAGGGCCGCTTCGATGCCTGCCCGGGAGGTGCCGTCCACCAGGAATGTGGCCTCGTTGCTGGTCTTGAAGACTCCGCGGTAAAGCTCCATGACTTCGTTCATATAGCCGGTCATCGCGGGATCGTACTGGCCCACGAGCTGGGCTGACATGGCGCGCAGCACGCGCGGATCGGCGTTGATCGGGCCCGGCCCCATGAGCAGCCGGGGCGGCGGATTGATCTGGCGGGAAGTCATGGTCACCATGCTACTGAAACTATTGTTTCATCTGTGAAACAGGTGCGTATCGTCATGAGACGACCTGCCCCAGCCGCAGCACTGCGATCTCAGCGAGCTGCTGGCGCCGGACGACTGCCTCTTCCTCCTCAGTGTTCTGCAGACGAAGCGCGAGCTGGGTGCGCATCTCGCGGTCTGATCGGCCGGCGGCGCGGATCAGGAAGATCCGGTCGAAGCGCTGCTCGTAGGCCTCATTGGCGCTGACCCACTCCGCCTGGGCGGCCTCATCGGCCCCGAGGCTTCCCTGTTCACGCCGGGAGGCCTCGGCTTCCCGAGAGGAGCCCTGCACCTTCTCCCCGATCCGCGGGTGATGTTCCAGCGCGCCGTCGACCTCGAGGTCGGTCCAGTCCTGCGCCAGCTCTGCGGCGGTGGTGGTCAGCTCCTCGACGCTGTCGTAGGGTCTCCGGGCGAGGATCGCCGCGCGCCAGGAGGGGATGGGCGCGCAGGCGGCGAGCGTCTCGGTCAGCTCCCCCGGGGTGGCCTCATTGAATTCACTGAGCTTCATCGTCGGATCTCCTGAGTCGGCTGGAGCCGGGCGTGGAACTGCTGCGCCCAGCTGATGAGTTCATGATCGCTGCCGGGCGCCCCGAGCAGGCTGACGCCGGTGGGAAGTCCCGCTGCCGTGCGCAGCGGGACATTGACCACGGGCAGCCCGGCAAGACCCGCCAGGCAGGTGAGCATCATGGTGCCGCGGCGGTGCTTCTCGATGACTTCTCCACCCAGCGCGGCCTCGCGGCGCAGCGGCGCAGGACCGGCGGCCGAGGGAAGCGCCAGCACGGAGTCGCCGACCCATTCGCGGATGATCCGGCGGGCGCCGGCTGCCAGCGCCCGGGCCTGCTGCTCCTGATCGGCGCTGAACTGGCTGGCCGTGCGGAACCGTGCGCCGACGTCGTCGGCCATCGCCTCCCAGTGGGAGCTGATCCACTCGCCGTGGTTCGCCCAGGCCTCGCGCATCTGAATGATGCGGAAGGCCTCGAACCAGGCGGCGTGCATGTCCCGGGAGACGCCCTCGAGTCGCTTCAGGTGCAGGCTTGGGTGCAGGGATTCGTGATGCCCGCTCACGCCGTCCACGGCGGCGCGCACGGCGTCGGCCACCTCCGGGTCCACCTGGTCGAAGAGGCTGGGGATGATCGTGAGCTCCGGCGGAAGCGCGGAGGGCTGGGCGGGCTCTTCGCGGGCGGGCTGTTCGCGGGCGGGTTGTTCGCGGGCGGGCAGGAGCACCTCCGCCACGAGGCCCAGTGTCTCGGCGTCGCGTGTCATCCAGCCGACGGTGTCGAAGCTCTGCGCGAGCGGGAGCAGACCCTCGCGGGAGATCGCACCATGGGTGCTGCGCATGCCCCAGAGCCCCTGGTAGGAGGCTGGCACGCGGATCGACCCGCCGGTGTCGGTGCCCAGCCCGATGCTCACCTGGCCCAGTGCGACGGCGGCGGCGGAGCCCGAGCTGGAGCCACCGCTGATCCGATCCGGGGCAGCGGGGTTCGGCGGTGTGCCGTAGTGCTGGTTGGTCCCGGCCAGCGAGAGTGCGAACTCATCGGTCTGCGCGATCCCGGTGATCGCCGCGCCTGCCTCGAGCAGGAGCCGCACGGCAGTTGCGGTGCTGGTCTGCTCGGTGGCCTCGGCCAGCCAGGTGGGGTTGCCGGCGCCGATGCGGTGTCCCGCGAGGGCGTAGAGGTCCTTGACGGCGACGCTCTGGCCTTCCAGCGGTCCGGCGCCGGAGGAAGGGACCAGCGGGGCGTCCGGTTCCCCGCCTGAACGCCAGACGGTGCTCGCGACGGACCCCATCACAGCTCCGTGAAATCTGAGATGGCCACCCGGGCGTGGACGCCTTTGACCAGGTCGACCACCTGGGAAATGTTGAAGTCGGTGGCGGCGGAGAGATAGGCGTAGGCATGTTCGGCATCCAGGCCCCAGCGGGCCTGCAGCAGCACGATCGCGTTGCGCACGCAGTTCCGCACGGCGATGTCCAGGTCCTCGTCCATGCCGGTGGGGATGAGGAACTCTGCGGTCTCTGCCAGCGGTCCGACCTGTTCGCCGAAGGCTGTCAGGGCCTGCTCCCGAGGAATGACCTCGAAGCGCAGCAGCCCGCGCAGCGAGGCCTCCATCGCGGTGAGCGCCACTTCTCCGTCGCCCTGGGCGAAGTGCGGATCGCCCACAAAGGCCAGTGCACCTGGCACCTGCACCGGCAGGTAGAGCGAGGTCCCTTCGGTGAGCATCTTGATGTCGATATTGCCGCCATGGGTCCCCGGCGGCACTGAATGCGGACGGGTCTCCCCCGCTACGGCCACGCCGATGGTCCCGAAGAAGGGTGCCAGCTCGAAGCTCAGCAGCCTCTCAGCCCCGGCACGCGGAGCCATTCGGCCGCGGGCTGCACCGGGGGCGGGGCGCTCAGGCTCTGCGGACCCTGCAGACATTGTCGATGCTGCGGACTCCTCGGACTCCTCGGGCTCCTCCACGGCGGCGAAGATCGAGACGTTGCGCTCACCGCGCGGGTACTCTCCGGTGAGCGCCCCCTTGCCGTGGCGGTTGGAGATGATGCCGTAGGGAACACGACGCTGCAGCTGCTCGATGGTGACCTTGAGCAGATCACCCGGCATGGCGCCCTGAACATGGATCGGCCCGGTGTTCACGTGCGGACCGTCGACGGCGGGGTCCCGCGGGTGGTCACTGGCCGCGAGCGCGATCGCGTCGGTGAGCACCTGCTCCTCGGGCACTCCGTGTCCGGCGAAGTAGGCCAGCGGATCCCGACCCTGATCCTCCAGGATCCCTTCATGAGAAAGGGTGTCGATGAGGACCCGATCCCCGGACTCGATGCGCAGCGCCGGCTCATCGGCGGCGCAGGGCAGTCGCCCCCAGAAGATGTTCTCCGGGCTGGCTGGGAGGTAGCGGACGCCCTCGGACAGGTGTTCGCCGGGCTGCAGGATGGGCTGCGGGCTCATGGATCACTCTCCTCGTTCCGATCAGTCTGCCCGATCAGGTGTTACAGCAGAGTGACATCTCTGGAATGTCTGTTTCAGAGGCGCAGCGTGGCGCGCATGGGCTCTCCCAGCTGCTCCGCGCTGGTCAGGAAGCCGTCATGCCCGATCGGCGAATGGATCGTGTGCACCGGGTGGCCGCCCGGGATCGCATCGGCGATCTGCTGGGACTGCTCCGGGAAGTACAACCGGTCCGTCTCCACGGCCGCGAGGAACGGCACCGCCGTGACGCCGGCCAGCGCCTCGGCCACTCCACCACGTCCGCGTCCGACATCATGGCTCATCAGCGCCTCGGAGAGCACCACGTAAGAGTTGGGGTCGAACCGCTTGAGCAGCTTCTCGGCCTGGTGGTCCAGGTAGGACTCCACCTGATAGCGTCCGCGCCGCCGCTCGGGCCAGCCGAAAGGATCCTCGGCGCCCTGCGGGGCGCGACCGAATCGAGCGCCGAGCTCGGCCTCCGCGCGGTAGGTGATGTGCGCGATCCGCCGCGCCAGCCCCAGCCCGGAATGCGGCGCGGGACCGCCGTAGTAGTCACCCCCGGCGAAGTGCGGATCATTCTCCACTGCCAGCACCTGGGCCTGCCCGAAGGCGATCTGCTCGGCAGTCGACGCCGCACCACAGGCGAAGACCGCCACCCCGTCGACCATCTCCGGGTAGGTGGCGGCCCATTCCAGCGCGCGGGCGCCCCCCATGGATCCCCCGATCACCGTGTGGAAGCGCTGAATGCCCAGGGCCTGAGCCAGCTGAGCCTCCAGGTGCACGGAATCGCGAATCGTGACGAAGGGGAATCGGGAGCCATAGGGGTTCCCCTCGGGATCCAGGGAAGCTGGTCCGGTGGAGCCGTAGCAGCCACCCACCATCGCCGGGGCGATGACGAACCAGCGCTGGGTGTCGATCGGGCGACCGGGTCCCAGCAGACCCTCCCACCATCCGATGGAGGGGTCTGCCGGAGTCGCGGCTACATGGGAGTCCCCGGTCAGGGCGTGCGCCACGAGGATCGCGTTGTTGCCGTCCTCGTTGAGCGTGCCCCAGGTCTCGTAGGCGATGGTAACTTCGGGCAGCTGCCCACCTGTCTCGAATGTGTACGCCCCCACATCTGCCGTGTTCAGCGCACCCGCAGGCCTGTCCCCAAAGTCATTCAGCACCCGATCACCCTAACCTCAGACCGCGGAAGCGGCTTCTCGCTTCGTCACATTGTCCGCACTCTGGTCATCCGCGGAAGACTCCTGGTCAGACGCATGCCCGGCACCCCGGTCGGCAGACTGGATGGCGGCTGCCTTGTCGAGCCCCTGAGCCAGATCGGCGATGATGTCGTCGATGTGTTCCAGACCCACGGAGAGCCTCACGAGACCGGGCTTGACCCCTGCAGCATGCTGCTCAGCGGGGCTCAGCTGCCGGTGCGTGGTGGAGGCGGGATGAATCGCCAGCGAGCGCACATCACCGACGTTGGCCACCAACGAATGCAGCTCCAGCGCGTCCACCAGCGTCTGGCCCGCACGGGCCTGCGTGGCGTCGTCGTCGCCGGGTCCGCCGGCAAGCTCGAAGGCCAACACAGCACCGGTGCCTCGGGGCAGGTACTTCTGCGCCCGCTCGTAGCAGGGGCTCGACGGCAGCCCGGAGTAGTAGACGCGCTTCACTGCCTCGTGGCCCTCCAGGTACTCGGCCACTTTCTGAGCGTTGGCGACATGACGCTCCACGCGCAGCGAGAGGGTCTCCAGGCCGAGGTTGATCTCGAAGGCGTTGTGCGGAGACAACGCCGGACCGAGGTCGCGCAGCAGCTGCACGCGGGCCTTGAGGATGAAGGAGAGGTTGACCCCGAAGATCCCCTCAGGCCCGAGATCCCGGCCGAAGACCAGCCCGTGGTAGCTCTCATCCGGGGTGCTGAAGCCGGGGAAGCGCTCCGGGTGGGCGAAGTAGTCGAAGCGCCCGGAGTCCACGATCACCCCGGCGATGGCAGTGCCGTGACCGCCGAGGAACTTGGTGGCCGAATGCACGACGACGTCGGCGCCGAAGTCGATCGGCTTGATCAGGTACGGGGTGGTCAGGGTGGAGTCGATGATCAGCGGCGCGCCATGCTCGTGGGCGACCGATGCCACCCCCTCGATGTCCAGCACGTCCCCGCGCGGGTTGGCCACAGCCTCACCGAAGAAGGCGACGGTGTTCTCCCGGGTGGCGGCCCGCCAGGACTCCAAGTCATCGGGGTCCTCCACGAAGGTGACCTCGATGCCGAACTTCGGCAGCGTGTGCTTGAAGAGGTTCTGCGTGCCGCCGTAGAGGGTGGGTGAGGCGACGATGTGGCTGCCGGACTCGGCGATGTTCAGCAGCGCCAGCGAGGTGGCGGCCTGACCGGAGCCGACGCCGAGAGCCCCGACGCCGCCTTCGAGGGCGGCGATCTTGTCCTCGATCGCCTGGACCGTGGGATTGCCGATGCGCGAGTAGATCGGCGCGATCTCCTCGAGGCCGAAGCGACGTGCTGCCGCGGCGGTGTCGGGGAAGACGAAGGATGTGGTCTGGTGGATCGGCAGGGCCCGTGCTCCGGTGGCGGGATCGGGGGCAACCCCGGCGTGGATCTGCTGGGTCTCAAACTGCCAGGTGCTGTTGTCGTTGCTCAAGGGACTGCTCCGTTCAATGCGGTCCTTGGGGCTGAGCCGCGCATGAACGTCGCTGCCGGGGAGAGAACTTCCGGCGTTGAATCCTGTACGGCCCCGTCCTGAGGACTGGGTTTAAGGGCCCGCACTGGTGTGTGGCCCGCGCTTGCTGCGTCGACCACCGATGCTCGGTGGCTGCCGCAGCCAGGTCGTCACCCGGGGCACCCCACCGCGAACTGGAGGGTTGCCGGCCAGCAAACCGGGGTTTTGCGCTGGCACTCTTGACCTAGGCATAAGTCTGCATCGCGGAACGCCCCGGTGCAAGTGCACCCCCTCCGTTGAAAAAATCGTAGAGCTCTAGCAAGTCGTAGGGCTGTAGCTCTACGACAACGCAAGAGCTCTACGATTTTCTGCCACTGGCGTGGCAACAGGACCCGAGATCAGCAGCGTGGCTGCCAACGATTGAGCACCCGCTGAGCGCGATGAGGACATCCCGCAATGGCAGGTCCATCCGGAGGGCCGACCTTCATTCCTGCCTTTGCGGTGCAATTTCTGCGAGCGTGAAGCGATGGGACATCAGATGCGAACCTTCGGCGCGACCACCGTCATGGGAGCACTGCTGGGCGGGTCTCTGCTCGGATGCACGACCAACCTGCAGGACCCGGATACGCCGGCCGGTGTTCCGAACTACGTCGTGGAGGAAGAAGCCGGCGGACCCGACATGGCCTTGGAAGGACAGATCGCCGAGCTCGATGGATGCTTCTACATCAAGGGCCCTGAGCCGGAGGAGCAACTGACGCTGGCAATCTTCCCCGCGCATGAGATCCATGAAACGTCCAGCGGCTCAGGATTCGCCTTCCGCGGCGAAGCCTTCTCCGACGGTGATGGGATCACCGTGGGTGGCGGCGAGGCCGGACCCACCATCTACGCAGTTCCTGATCAGTGTGATGACGAAGTCCAGCAGTGGCGGGTCACTCCGTCCACGCCCGCGCCGTGAAATCCGCCCTCGCATCGAAGAATCGTAGAGCTATCGCGTCGTCGTAAGGCTATAGCCCTACGACTTGCTAGAGCTCTACGATTTTTCCGGGTGGGGGGCTCTTCCGCGGGGTCTTCGCGGGGAGGGTGTGACGCGCCTGACCTACACTCAGTTCCCATGAGCTCCTCCGACAATGATGTCCGCACAGCCCTGCGCAGCGCCTTCGCGCCCGACGCCTTGACCACCGACCCGGCGCAGCTCGACTCCCACTCCGTGGACAAGGGGCCGCTGGAGCACTGGCAGGTGCACACCCCGCTCGCCGTCGTCTTCGCGGAATCGGTCGCGGACGTCCAGCAGCTGGTGCAGCTCTCCGCCGAGCACGGCTTCCCACTGATCACCCGCGGAGCCGGGACCTCCGTCTCCGGCGGAGCCAACACGACAGCAGGCTCGGTGGTATTGAACCTGACCCGCATGAACAAGATCCTGGCGATGCGTCCCGAGGACGAGGTCGCCGTCGTCGAACCGGGCGTGATCAACGCGGACCTGAACACCGCCGCCGCGCAGCACGGGCTGATGTACGCCCCGGACCCGGCCAGCTACCGCACCTCCACCATCGGGGGCAACGTCGCCACCAACGCCGGCGGGCTGCGCTGCGCCAAGTACGGTGTCACCCGGGACTCCGTGCTGGCCCTGGACGTGGTGCTGGCCGACGGTACATTCATCCACACTGGACAGGCCACCTTCAAAGGGGTCGCCGGCTATGACCTGACCAGCCTGTTCGTCGGGTCCGAGGGGACGCTGGGCATCGTCGTCGGCATCACCGTGCGGCTGCGTCACCTGAGTCAGCACACCGAGACCATCGCCGCGTTCTTCGACGAGCTCACCACCGCGGCCCAGGGCGTGCTCGACATCGGCAAGGCCCGCGTCCAGCCGGCGATCACCGAGCTGCTGGATCACCGCACCATGCTCGCACTGGACGAGGCGCAGGGCTCGGATCTTGCCACCCGCGGGAACACCCTCCTGCTCATCCAGACCGACGGGCACGGGGCGGGCATCGAGGCGGAGATCATCCGCGAGGTGCTGCGCGCCCTCGGCGCCACGGTCAGCGACCCCGGCTCCACCGAATCAGAACGCCTCATCGAGCTGCGCCGTCACGCCCGTGGGGACGGCGTCGTCACCGAGGTCCGTGTGGGAGAGGACGTCGCCGTGCCGCGGTCCCGGCTGGTGGACTACATCCGCGCGATCCAGGACCTCGCCGTGGAGCACCAGGTCCAGCTCAAGGTCGTCGCCCACGCCGGGGACGGCAACCTGCACCCCACCTTCAGCGTGCCGAGCTCGGAGCTGGCACCCGAGCCGGAGGCCTCTGCCGGCCAGGAGCCTGAGAACCAGCAGAACGACGACGGCGCGCCCACCTCGGCTATGTCCCGGCTGCATGCGGCCCTGGATGGTTCGGTACGGATCGCGCTGGAGATGGGCGGCACGATCACCGGCGAGCACGGCATCGGCACCTATAAGCTGCGCTGGCTCGACTGGGAACAGTCACCCGAGGTCATCGAGCTCCAGCGCAGCATCAAGAACGTCTTTGATCCTGACTATCGGTTCAATCCCGGTCGGGCGATTCTGTAAGGCTTGAATCCCCTTCAATACCTGACCCCGGCCCGGCCAGCACCGCGCGCGCAGCGGCATCCGCGTCCGCGAGGCTCCGCGCCGAGGATTCCGGATCCCCACCGGCCTCCGCGGCGATCGCGGTGCCCCACTGCACGGAGCTCAGCTGCAGGCCGAGCACGTAGATCTCCTCCGCCGCATCATCTGCGGGGATCAGCCGATGCGGCAGTGAGGTCACGTCGAACCCCTTGCCAGCCCGTGGGGCCCCCGACGCATCGACCAGCTCGCGCGGCCGAGCCAGCCCGCTGCGCAGCAGGCCTGCGACCAGCGGCGAGCGCGAGAGCTGGACCCGGTTCGCGGGCATCATCGCTTCGAGCAGCCACCGCGCCTGGTAGGCCGGGGCGGCCACGGAGGGTGATTCCGCGGTGAAGCGGCCGGTCTCCCGGTCGACGTCGAAGATCGGCTCCGGACCCAGGAACTCCACCACTCCTGCCCGGGTCAACGCGGCCAGCTCCTCGATCCGCTGCAGCGGCGGTCCGCTGGCGAGGCCTTCGACCAAGGACTCGAACCATCCCTCAATCTCGCCGATCTGACTGGACTGCGAGACCCGTCCCTGGCTGATCAACGCCTTGACCTCCATCCTGGCCAGATGCAGCGCCCCGATGGCCATCTTCACCGGGCTCTGCGTGCCTGCGGCGGAGGTGACCGCGTCATCTTCGAGGTAGGTCTCCATGTGCTGCTGGTACTGCTCCGCGGAGTCGAAGGTCAGCCCGCCGAAGGGCCTGCCGAGCGAGCGGATGTCGAACCAGAGCACGCCAGGGGCGTGTTCACGCAGCAGCCGGTGGCCCCGTGCCTGCAGCACGGCCTCCCCCAGATGAGCGTCCGCGAGCAGCACATCCAGGGCGGTCAGGAACTCCGCGCCGAAGAGCTCCGGCGCGATCCGCTCCAGGGTCCGGTAGTAGGTGCGCAGCACGTCGCGCTGGATCAGCGGCCACAGGTGCGCGGAGAAGTCCAGCACATCGTGGCGGCGCTCCGCAGCGGCCACCGCCTCGGCGCTCAGGTGATGCAGGGTCACGCCCACCGGTGCGAATCCGGGGGCAGTGGTCAGCGCGGTGGACTTGGCCCGGTACGGGGTGCCCCGCCGGGAACCGGCCACCAGATGCGGCTCATCTCCGGTGGCAAGGTACTCCAGTCGCTGGCCCGCCGGACGGTCCGGATGCTCATGGAACACGCCGCCGCGGCCCACGCTGGCCTGGACCATCAGGTCGAAGAAGTTCAGTCCCATCCCCCGGACCAGCACGTTCTCTCCCGCGGGCAGCGCGTGATAATCCACCTCCGTGGGGATCGCGGGCGGCTGGTAGTGCAGACCCAGCTCCGCGGCCACCGAGCTGAAGTGCTCACCGGTCTCGTTCAAGCCCGCCGGGATATGCCCCAGCGCGAGCACGACCTGCTCGGCGCGGAGCCGGGGGGCGTCGTCGTTCTCGCCGTCGCTGTCCAGCGTCAGCTCATATCCGGTCTGTCCTCGACGCAGCCCGGTGACCTCGGCCTGGATGTGCTCCACCGTGATGCCGGAGTGCCGCTGCAGCGCGGCGCAGACCTCGGCGTGCAGCCAGCTGAGGTACTGACCGTAGGCGGCGCGGGTGGGGTAGTCGGAATCTTGCCCGCCGTGGTCCACCCCGTGGAAGACCGGCGGTTCGAAGCTGTCGCTGCGCACCGGACTCGCGGTGGCCTCCCCCGCATGGCCCTCGCGCCACTGCGCGAAGGACCGAGAGACCGACGACGCCGGCAGCCGCACCTGGGTGTCTCCGGCCGGTGCCGCGGTGGGGAAGTTCGCAGGGGTGTTCATCAGGTACAGCGGGGACTGTCGGGGGTTCCAGACCCGGCCCGGGCCGTGCGGAGCGGGGTCGATCACCAGGATGCGCAGCGCGGTCTCCGCAGCCTCGCCCGGGGCATGCTCCACGGCCGCGAGGAGTCTTTCGAGAAACGAGGTGCCGCGGGGCCCGGCGCCGATGACGGCGACTCTGCGTTCCTGCATCTGGCGGGGCATGGGCGGCGCGGTCTCCTGGTCTGCTCTTCGGCGGATTGGTCCCGACCAGAGTACTGCGGGCACGCGCTTTGTCAGTTCCCTGACGGAACCGCTAGTCTAGACGGGCGCATGAGAACGGTTCGCCGCAATCGTGGGCACAGGAGGCGTGCCAGAGCGGCCGAATGGGCTTCACTGCTAATGAAGTGTCCGCCTCAAAGCGGACCGGGAGTTCAAATCTCCCCGCCTCCGCCGCGTGATTGAAGAACCCCCGTCGGGAATGCACCTGACGGGGGTTCTTCTGCGTCTGGCGTCCCCATGCCCCATATCGTCTCGACGTCCCACACCTCACGCACCACACCCCGCACCCCACATCTCTGCCGATTCTGGCTAGGCTCGGAGCATGAGCACTCCTGCAGACTCCCATACCGAAGACCACCCCGCCCCACGCGCCGTGCTGGTGGGCTGCGGCGATGTCGGCACGCGCATCGGGCACCGCCTGCGTGACCGCGGCTTCTCGGTCACCGGATGGCGGCGCAGCCCGGAACGCCTCCCCGCTGAGTTCGACGGCGCGGCCATGGACCTCACCGAGCCCGACTCCGTGCCCCTGCCGCCGGCAGACACCGCGGCGCTGGTCTTCTCCCCCGCCGCTGGCAGCCGAGATCCGCAGCGCTACGAGCAGGTCTATCTCCAGGGACTGCGCACCGTGCTGGACCGCCTGGAGCACTCAGGCCTCGCCGACTCCGTGCGAGTCCTGCTGGTCTCCTCCACCTCGGCGATGGGCGACGCCGAAGGCATGCTCGACGAATCCGCGCCGTTGACGCCGGCCAGCCCCACGGGCGAGATCCTGGCCCGCACGGAAGAGCTGCTGAGCGCCTGGCGTGCCGAAGGGACCGATGCGTCTGCCCGTCGGCACAGCAGCACGCTTCGCCTCTCGGGCATCTACGGTCCGGGACGCGATCGCATCCGCAAGCAGCTGCGCGCGGGCTCGGTGGGTGAAGCCGCAGGTCAGGACACCCATGATGCCTGGAGGATCTCCAACCGCATCCATTCCGACGACGCCGCCCGTGCCGCCGTCGAGCTGTTGACCCGCGCGTCCCCGCCGGAGCTGGTGTTGGGCGTGGATGAGCTCCCCATCCCCGTCGGCGTGGTGCACAACTGGATGGCCGATCAGCTCGAGCTGCCCCGCCCCTGGGGCGACCCACGCCTGGATCCGGCACTGCTGGAGAGCTCACGGTCCGTGGATCTCCTCGCCCCGGGTCATGGCAAGGCACTCGATGGCTCCCGGCTGCACGGGCTGCTCGGCGAGCTGCTGCACCGGGACTTCCGCTCGGGCTATGCGGCGATGCTCGGGGACTGAGCGGGCAGTCGCGCAGGAACTCGGCGGCCGCATTCCCGGGACAAGGCCGCGCCACCCGTCCCAGTTCCGCCTCATGTGCTTGACATCACATCTGCTCCGGTGCTTCAGTTGACTTACTGACCATTCGGTCTGGAAATGCGACGAGGAGCACCGATGACTGAATCCACCCAGCTCGCCCCGGCGGGTCATGAGAGCTCCCTGCCGGGACCCCGCCATCGGATGCTGGAGAACGATCGCACCTCGCGGGCGCTGGGAATCGTGGTTCTGCAGGCTGACCCTGGCCACGCCAAGATCAGCATGACGATCCGTGAGGATATGACCAACGGCTTCGACATCGCCCACGGCGGGATGATCTTCTCCCTGGCCGACACCTGCTTCGCCATGGCCTGCAACCATCCCGAGCTGGACGAGGGCACGATCACGGTGGCCTCGGGCGTCGACATCAACTTCCTCAAGCCTGCCCTGCTCGGCGACGAGGTGGTCGCCGAAGCGATCGAGGTGGCGCACACCGGACGCAGCGGCTTCACCGATGTGACGATCAGCCGTGGCGACGACATCATCGGCATCTTCCGTGGCCGCTCACGCACCATCGCCTCCCCCGGAAAGAAGTGAATCCATGAGCATCCTCAACACCGAGGCCGCCGAGGCCGCCAGAGCCGCCGAGGCCGCCCCGACGAACCCCGGCCAGCCAGACCCGGCCGAGCTGATGAGCCGCGAGGAGATCGAGGCGCTTCAGCTCACTCGCCTGCAGGCCACCATCCGGCACGCCTACGAGAACGTCGCGGCCTACCGCGAGCTCTATGACGCACACGGCGTGCGCCCCGATGATCTGCACACGCTGGAGGACCTGGCGAAGTTCCCCTACACCGATAAGGAGTTCCTGCGCGCGGCCTACCCCTTCAAGGCGTTCGCCGTGCCCATGGACCAGATCCGCCGCATCCACGCCTCCTCCGGCACCACCGGACGGCCCACCGTGGTGGGCTACACCGACGAGGACATCGACACCTGGGCAACGCTGCTCGCGCGGTGCCTGCGCTTCTCCGGCGTGCGACCCGGAGACCTGGTGCACAACGCCTACGGCTACGGCCTCTTCACCGGAGGCCTCGGAGCCCATTACGGGATCGAGAAGCTCAAGGCCACCGTGATCCCGATGTCCGGCGGCCAGAGCGAGAAACAGGTCCAGCTGATCCAGGACTTCAAGCCCCGGGTCATCCTGTGCACCCCCACCTACCTGCTCGCGCTGGCGGATGCCTTCCGCAACGCCGGCGTGGACCCGCGGGAGACCTCCCTGGAGGTCGCGGTCCTCGGCGCGGAGCCCTGGACGGACAAGATGCGCCACGAGATCGAACAGACCTTCAACCTCACAGCCTGCGACATCTACGGCCTCTCAGAGGTCATGGGACCCGGTGTGGCGGGTGAGTCGGGCGAGCGCCAGGACGGCTCCACCATCTGGGAGGACCACTTCCGGCCCGAGATCATCGACCCGATCAGCGAAGAGGTGCTGCGCACCGGCGAACACGGCGAGCTGGTCTTCACCACGTTGACCAAACAGGCGCTGCCCATCATCCGCTACCGCACCCATGACCTCACTCGGCTGCTGCCCGGCTCAGACCGGCCCGGGCATCGCCGGATGGGCCGGATCACCGGACGCAGCGACGACATGATCATCCTGCGCGGGGTCAACCTCTTCCCTTCACAGATCGAGGAGATCGCTCTGGAGATCCCCGCGCTGTCCCCACATTTCCAGCTGCGCCTGGCCCGCCCGGAGAAGATGGACGAGATGACCGTGCACATCGAGCGGCGCCCGGAGACCAGCCTCGAAGACGCCGAGGCGGCAGGCGCCGAGCTGGCCCGACAGATCAAGGTCAAGGTCGGCTCCAGCTGCCGGATCACCGTGGAAGAACCGGGTTCGCTGGCCCGCTCCTCCGGCAAACTGCGCCGGATCTATGACCAACGCCCGAAATAATCCACCGCTAGTGTGGGAGCCATGACAAGCACTTCCACGACTGCAGGCACCTCACGCCGGGGCCGCCCCGGCTATGACCGCGAGGGGCTGATCACCGTGTGCGTGGAGGCCTTCAACAGGCATGGCTATGAGGCCACCTCAATGGGCGCGCTCTCCCGCGAACTGGGCATCTCCAAGTCCGCCATCTACCACCACGTGGACTCCAAGGAAGAGATTCTCGACATTGCGCTGAACCGCTCGCTGGCCGAGCTGGAACGTGTGGTCTCCGAGGCGGAGGCGCTGGACGCCCCAGCCGTGGAGGAGCTCGAGATCATTCTCAGCGAATCGGTCAAGGTGCTGACCACGTCGTTGCCCTATGTCACGCTGCTGCTGCGGCTGCGCGGGAACTCCGAGATGGAGGTCAAGGCGCTGCAGCGACGCCGCGAGATCACCCTGCGCATCGCAGAGCTCATACGCCGGGCCCAGGAGAACGGCGACCTGCGCAGCGACATCGATGCACGCACCGCCTCACGCCTGGCCATGGGCACGATCAACTCGATCGTGGACTGGTACCGCCCTGTGGGCGGGGCACCGGACGCCGCCCTGGCCGAGACGGTGAAACAGATGGTGCTCGGAGGACTGCGCGCTCCGCACCCCAGCTGACCACTGCAGAAATTTTCATTGCCCAGGTTTTGGTTGCTCAGCTTTTCACCGCTCACGTTTTCATTGCTCCGGGCAACTGCCTCCATCCGCATCAGCGCGCCGATCCGGGTCCACGCACCTGCGTCTGAGGCCACACCTGCGCGAAGAACGGGCTTCGCATACCTGTTGACCCGTTGCTTTTGTTCACGCTAGCGTCGACGTATATTCGGGGCGACCGCACGCTGTCCCTCCTTGTCAGCGTCGTTCTTGGGGCGCGATCCTCACGGCCGACGGCGGCGACGCCCCGGGTTCTTGACAGACCGAAGATCTGAAGATTTCGGCGAAGGCGCGACGTGCGCCCACGACGGAGCGCAAACGCTCACGATCAGCCGCAAGACTTTGATCACGGATCCCGCATGCCTATGGAGGTACCAACGGATGGACATCCTGACTACCGGCGGCACGCTCGCCCTCGTCATCACACTGATCGTGGCAGCAGTCATCCTCGGCGCGGTGGGACTCGTGATTGTGCGGGCCTGGACCAAGGTCGCCCGGGCCGATGAGGCCCTCGTGGTCACCGGCAAAGCGTCCCGGTCTGATACCCCTGGATCGCACCCGAAGCAGGTCATCGTCAACGGCCGGGCGATCGTCAATCCGATCCGACAGCGCCACGAGATCATCTCGCTGCGCTCCCGCCAGGTGCTGATGACGGTGACGGCGCAGAGCCTGGACAACGTGACCATCAACGCCGAGGCCGTCGCGCTGGTGAAGATCGGAAGCACCGAAGAAGACGTCAAAGCGGCCTCGGAGCGTTTCGCCTCTCAGGACAATGCTGTGGTCGAGTACACCCAGGACCAGCTTGAAGGCGCGCTGCGCGGGCTCATGGCTCAGCAGACCGTGATCCAGCTGATGCGGGACCGGCAGAAGTTCTCCGACGAGATCTCCAAGTCGATCTCTCCCGAACTTCAGACTCAGGGTCTTCTGCTGGACTCCTTCCAGATCCGCGAGATCACCGACGACTCGGGCTACATCTCCTCTCTGGGCGCCCCGGAGATCGAGGCCAAGCGGCAGGCGGCCGAGATCGCCGCCACCAATGCCGAGCGGGCGATCGCCAAGGAGCGGATCTCCAATCAGGAGCAGAACCTGATCGAGGAGACTGAGTACGATTCGAACCAGGCAGCGTCGACCTCGCGAGTCGGGCAGGCGCGTGCCCAGGCCGAGCAGGCTGAAGCTCTGGCCGGGGAGAAGGCTCGGCAGGAGGTCCTGGGGCAGCGCGCGGAGAACCGTCAGGCCGAGCTCGACGCCGAGGTGAAGCGCGTCGCCGATGCCGATCTCTATAAGCAGCAGAAGCGCGCCGACGCCGAAGCCTACGAGCGCACCAAGGCCGCCGAGGCAGAGGCGCTGGTCGCCGAATCTGAGGCACGCGCCCGGCTGCAGCGCTCCGAGGCGGAGGCCACCGCGATCCGCGAAGAGGGCGAGGCGAAGGCTTCCGCCATCCGCGCCGAGGCCGAGGCGCTGCGCGAGAACCAGGAAGCAGTCCTCGCCCGAGAGGCCCTTGCGATCCTGCCCCAGCTCATGGAGTCCTTCGCCGCTGGCTACGCGAATGTCGGGTCCATGACGCTGATCGGCGGCAGCGGGGAATCGGGAGCCTCGAAGCACTTCGACGGGGAGTCCTCCGTGGCCCTGGCCGGCGTGTTCAAGCGCGTGGAAGCCGCCACCGGTATCGACCTCGGGTCGATACTGCAGTCGAAGGCTCAGGGGACGGCGATCGGTGAAGCACTCGCCGAGTCCAGCTCCGACTCCAACCCCAGCGCCCACCCCGCCGCCAACTCGAGCTCGAGCTCCAGTACAGGGTCCGGCTCCCGACCCAGCTCTGACTCCAGGGGATCGGACAGCATCCAGAACGAGTAGGCCGTCCAGCAGCCCAGATGGTCTTGTCGCGTTCCTCCGAACGTGAAAGCCTGCCTTGGGTCAGGCGTCGCCCTAGTGGACGGTCGTTCAGCGCAGAAGGGATCGAGCAGTGCTCAGCAGTGAGATCGCCGATCTCGCGGGGGTCACGGTGCGCACGCTGCGCCACTACCATCACATCGGGGTTCTTCCCGAGCCCTCTCGCAGCTCCGCAGGTTACCGCCGCTACGACATCAGCCATCTGATCCAGCTCCTGCGCATCAGGAGGCTGACCGCGCTCGGCGTCCCGCTGTCAGAGCTCTCAAGGGTCCTCGAGGCTCCCTTTGCTGCGGAGGACCTGCTCGAGGAGCTTGATCTACAGGCCGCCGCCGAGGTCGACCGTCCTAACGCGCGGCGTGCGCGCATCGCCGAGCTGCGCCGCAGCGGAGCCCCGGCTGACCTCGCGCCGGAGCTGGCGGCGTGGCGCTCGGCCCCTGAGGCGCTTCTCTCCGCAGAGATGTCGCGAGTCGAACACGAACAGTTGGTGCTGCTCGGCCACCTTCTGGGGGACGGCGGGCACGAGACCTTCTCCGCCGGGTTCGCAGCGCTGAACACCCAGTTGATCGCCCCACTCACGGCGCGCTTCGCCGCCCTCGACGGCGATACACCCGCGGCTGAGATCGAGGGTCTGATCCACGAGCTGATCTCGGTCCTGCGCCCTGTGGACATGAAGTTCGCAGATCTCCCGCCATTGGATGACCAGGTCATTGCGCTGATGGACGAGTTGACGGAGCAGAGGCTGCACCCTGTCCAGAAACAGGTTCTGCGCCAGATCCAGCGGGAGATGGAAGAGCTCGAAGACGGCTGAACCACTCGAGACTTGACCATGACGCGACGTCATAGCCTGAACTGCGAGCATGAAAAGAACCGCGCCCTTCTACTTCGCCTCGTTCGTCGTCTCCCTGTTGGGCAATTCGGTCACCACCATCGCCCTGCCGCTGGTCGTGCTCTTCACGACGGGCAACCCGCTCGACGCCGGAATCGTGGCTGTCGCAGCCTCGGTGCCGGCTGCGATCGCCGGGCTATTGATGGGTTCGCTCATCGACCGGTTCAATCGACGCACCGCATCGATCATCGCGGACGTCCTCTCCGCCCTCGCGCTGCTCATCCTGCCCCTCGTCGACCTGACGGTGGGGCTGAACCTGAGCTGGTTCATCGCCGCCGCGGTGTTGAGCTCGTTCGGAGACGTCCCCGGGATGACCGCCCGGGAAGCGATGCTTCCCTCCATCGCGAAGGCCACGGGAGCGGAGCCGTCGCGGCTCATCGGCCTGCGCGAAGCCCTCACCGGGATGACGATGCTCATCGGTCCAGCCGTGGCCGGCGTGCTGGTGGCAGCGCTGGAGCCGGTGACGGTCCTGTGGATCACTTCTGGCATCGCGGGTCTGGCTGCGCTGCTCACCCTCGGAATTCCTTCCAGTGCGACGGCGCATCAGCGTGACCGCGACGCGGACACGACGCAGGGCATGAGCTCGGTCTTCAACGGCCTCAAGATTCTGCTCCGCTCCCCGCTGCTTCGCGGAATGCTGCTGCTGGCCATCACGCTCGGGGTAGTGCTCGCAGCCATCCAGGGCATGGTGATACCGGTCCACTTCGCCTTCCAGAATGAACCTCAGTTCGTCGGATTCGTACTCAGCTCCCTCGCTGCAGGTCTGCTCCTCGGAGGCGGCCTCTTCGCGGCCCTCGCCAACAGGATCCCGCGCAGGGTCTGGTTCACCTCCGGCATCATCCTTCTGGCGGTGGGGCTGGGCGGCGTAGCAGTCCTCGGCCCGGTCTGGACGATCTTCGCGTCGGCCGCAGTGGCGGGTCTAGGCGGCGGCACCATGAACGCCGTCGTCGGACTGACCTTCGTGGAGAACGTCGACGAGTCCCAGCGTGGCCGTGTCCTGGGTGCGCAGAACGCCCTCTTGACCCTCGCGCCGGCGGTGGGCATCGGGGGTGGGGCGGTCCTGATCGATACCGCCAGCCTGCACTTCGCCACCGGCGTCTTCGTTGCAGTCTGGGTGATCGTCTCCCTCGGGTCACTGTTCAACCCCCAGATCCGCAGACTCGGCGAACCCAGCGCGTGACCGCGTGTTGACCGTCACACCCTCAGTGCTATACTGAACGAACGGTCGGTAAATAATGCGACGGAATCGAGGATGACCATGTCACCCCAGAACCACCAGCACGCGCCCCTTCGACTCGCCGATGAGGCTGATGCCGCTGCGGCTCGGGACGAGGCAGAGTCCGGAGAGCAGCGCTTCGACGAGATCATTGCCGATGACTCTCGCATCGAGCCACGGGACTGGATGCCGGAGTCCTACCGGAAGTCTCTGGTGCGACAGGTCTCCCAGCACGCCCACTCCGAGATCATCGGCATGCAGCCCGAGGGCAACTGGATCTCCCGCGCGCCGAGCCTCAAGCGCAAGGCGATTCTGATGGCCAAGGTCCAGGACGAGGCTGGCCATGGGCTGTACCTCTACTCCGCCGCAGAGACCCTGGGCACCCCCCGCGAAGACATGTACGACCAGCTCTACAGCGGCAAGGCCAAGTACTCCTCGATCTTCAACTACCCGGCACGCACCTGGGCCGACGTCGGCGCCATCGGCTGGCTCGTCGACGGCGCTGCGATCGTCAACCAGGTGCCGCTCTGCCGCGCCTCCTACGGACCCTATGGCCGCGCCATGGTCCGCATCTGCAAAGAGGAGTCCTTCCACCAGCGCCAGGGCTGGGAGATCCTCTACTCGCTGTCCCACGGCACGCAGGAGCAGCGCGAGATGGCCCAGGCCGCCGTGGACCGCTTCTATGGACCGGCGCTGCAGATGTTCGGCCCGCCGGACGGGGATTCTCCGAACTCGCAGCAGTCCATGGCGTGGAACATCAAGCGCTTCACCAATGATGAGCTGCGCCAGCGCTTCGTGGACATGATCGTCCCGCAGGTCGAGGCCCTGGGCCTCACACTCCCCGATCCGGAGCTGAAGTGGAACGAGGAGCGCGGTCACTACGACTTCGCCGAGCTGGACTGGGACGAATTCTTCGCCGTGATCAAGGGCAACGGCCCCTTGAGCCGCCAGCGACTGGAACACTACCGGAGCGCGCGCGACGAGGGAGCCTGGGTTCGCGAGGCCGCCGTGGCCTACGCAAACCGAGTGTCCCAGGAGCAGGACCGCGACCAGGCAGCCCTCATCGGCGCCTGAGCGTCACCCCCCCCCCCCCCCCCCCCACTCACCCCTCACGCTGACCGACCAGACGTCGTCACCACCGCAAGAAAGGCGAGGCCATGTCCTCCAGCGCAGATTCGAGCTCCTGGCCCCTGTGGGAGGTCTTCATCCGAGGCTCGCGTGGGCTCTCCCATGTGCACGCGGGTTCCCTGCATGCCCCGGATGCCACCATGGCGATCCGCAACGCCCGGGATCTCTACACCCGGCGCAACGAGGGCACCTCGGTGTGGGTCGTCCCCGCCGAGGCGATCATGGCCTCGGATCCGGACTCCAAGGGCGGCTACTTCGAATCGGCCCAGGGCAAGAGCTACCGCCACGCCACCTATTACACCCAGTCAGAAGGGGTGAAGCACCTGTGAGCTTCGCATCGCATGACTCCGCCACCCGGCAGTCGCAGGGCGAGGCGATCACCGCCGAGGAGATCGCAGCCTCAGGCGCCACGGCCGATGAGGCCACCGCCCGCTATGCACTGATCCTGGGCGACGACGCGCTGATGCTCTCCCAGCGACTCGGCGCCTGGGTCTCTCGGGCACCGGAGCTGGAAGAGGACGTGGCCCTCGCGAACATCGCGCTGGACCTGCTCGGCCACGCCAGGTTCCTGCTCACCTATGCCGGCACCGCCTGGGGCAAGTCGGAGGATGACCTCGCCTACTTCCGTGAGGAGGAGGAGTTCCGCTCCTGCCGCCTGGTGGAGCAGGAGAACGGTGACTTCGGCAAGACCATCGCCCGGCAGCTGATCTTCAGCTTCTACCAGCACGAGCTCTACAGCCGTCTGGTGGACTCCACCGACGCCACTCTCGCGGCGATCGCGGCGAAGGCGCTCAAGGAGGTGGACTACCACCAGGACCACGCCGCCCAGTGGGTGCTGCGTCTGGGACTGGGCACCGAGGAGTCCTCCCGGCGCATGCAGTCGGGCTTGGACTCGGTGTGGTCCTATGTGGAGGAGCTCTTCACCGATGTGGAGCCCATCGCCGAGCTCGGTGACGTCGCGGTGCTGCCCTCGGCGCTGCGCGAGTCCACGTTGAACCGACTGCACCAGGTCATCGAGGACGCGGGGCTGGGCGTGCCCGACATGTCCGGCGCCCACGGAGCCGATCGCTCCGGCCGCCACTCCGAGCAGCGCGGCTTCATCCTGGCCGAGATGCAGGTCCTGGCCCGCCGCCACCCCGGAGCCACCTGGTGAGAGGAGCAGTCATGGGGACGTTGAGACCAGAAGCTGTGACCCTTCCCGCCGACGCCACCGTCTGGGAGGTCGCCGCCACCGTGAACGATCCGGAGATCCCAGTGCTCAGCATCGCCGATCTCGGGATCCTGCGCGAGGCGCGGCTGGACGAGGATGGCACCGCCGTCGTCGTCATCACGCCCACCTATTCGGGCTGCCCCGCCATGGACACGATCCACGCCGATGTCACGGCCGCACTGCGCCACGCCGGGCACGAAGAGGTCCGCGTGGACACCGTGCTGCAGCCCGCGTGGACCACCGACTGGATGACCGATGAGGGCAAGGCGAAGCTGCGTGAGTACGGCATTGCTCCGCCCACCGGCAAAGCGGCCCTGGGGCCGGTCCGGGTGGGACTGAGCGTGAAATGCCCCCGCTGCGACTCCCCCAACACTCGTGAGATGACCCGCTTCGGCTCCACAGCATGCAAGGCGCTCTACCAGTGCCGCGACTGCCTGGAGCCCTTTGACCACTTCAAGGTGCACTGATGTCGACGACCACCCGCCGCCGCGCGAGCTTCTCCACGCTGACCGTCTCCGAGGTGCGCCCGCTGACCTCGGACTCGGTGGAGGTCACCTTCGCCGTTCCCGAGGAGCTGCAGGAGGACTTCGACTACGCGCCCGGGCAGTATGTGGCGCTGCGCACCGAGCTGGACGGCCAGGAGGTCCGCCGCTCCTACTCCATCTGCACCGAGCCCACCCCCGGGGAGATCCGCGTCGCGATCAAGCGCGATATCGGCGGAGTGTTCTCCAACTGGGCCAACGAGTCGCTGAAGCCCGGAGATCAGATGGAGGTGATGAACCCCTCGGGGGCCTTCGTCTCCAAGACCGCGATCACCTCGATGAACAATCCCGCGAAGCTCGCGGAGGAGGCGGTGGCGCTGCGCTCGGACGTGCACCTGGTCGCCTTCGCCGCCGGTTCCGGGATCACCCCGATCATGGCCATCGCGCGCTCCGTGCTGGCCGCCTCGAAGGACTCCACCTTCGATCTGGTCTACGCCAACCGCTCCGCGGGCGACGTGATGTTCGCCGAAGAGCTCGGCGACCTCAAGGACCGCTACCCCTCCCGACTCGCGGTGCACCACGTGCTCAGCCGTGAGCAGCGCATCAACCCGCTGCTCACCGGGCGGATCGATGAGGAGAAGCTCAGCGACCTGCTGGACAAGGTGCTGCGCGTCCAGGACACCGATGAGTGGTTCCTCTGCGGGCCCTTCGAGCTGGTGCAGATGGCCCGGGACTCCCTCGCCGCCCGTGGGGTCGATGAGAACGACGTGCGCTTCGAGCTGTTCACCACCGGGCGCCCGGACCGTCCCGAAGGCCAGCAGGGCCGAAAGGTGGAGGCTGATCCGGAGGGAGAGAACGTCCAGATCGAGTTCACCCTCGACGGCCTCACCGGCCAGGTGGCCTCCCCGACGGGTTCGGGAGAGACGGTGCTCAACGCCGCGCTGCGCGCCCGCTCGGACGTGCCCTTCGCCTGCGCAGGCGGAGTCTGCGGCACCTGCCGCGCGAAGGTGGTCTCGGGGGACTTCGAGATGGAGGAGAACTTCGCTCTGGAGTCCGACGAGGTCACGGCGGGCTACATCCTGACCTGTCAGACCCGTCCCACCTCCGAGAAGCTCGTGGTCGACTACGACGCCTGAGCGCCACCCCCGACACAGGAGCTGCCATGATCAACCTCACCCTTGCCGACGGCGTCGCCGAGATCACCCTCGACGCCCCCAAGAAGCTGAACTCCCTGGACGAGCAGGCGATCGATGACCTCGATGCGGCCTACCAGGAGGCGGAACGGGCCGGAGTGCGAGCCCTGCTGCTGCGCGGCGAGGGCAAAGGCTTCTGCGCCGGGCGGGACATCTCCGAGGTCGTGCCGGCCACCGACGACGCGCTGGGCTTCCTGCAGGGGAAGGTCACCCCGCTGATGCGCCGAATGGCCGCGTTCCCCGCGCCGACCTTCGCCGCAGTCCAGGGCGCCTGCCTCGGCGTGGGGCTGGGGCTGACCATCGCCACGGACGTGGTCTATGTCGCCGAGAACGCCAAGATCGGCTCGCCCTTCGCCGCACTGGGAGCCACGTTGGATTCCGGGGGCCATGCCCTCTTCGTGGAGCGCCTCGGGGCTCACCGCACGCTGGATCTGATCTACACCGGAGACCTGATGTCGGGGGCCGAGGCCGTCACCGCAGGTCTGTTCTCCCGGGCCGTGGACCCGGAGGAGCTCCTCGATTTCACCCGCGAGAAGGCCGCCGTCGCCGCCCAGGGTGCCACGCTGGCCTTCCGCGAGTCGAAGGCACTCGTGGCGGCGGTCCGCGACCAGCGCATCGGGCTGTGGGAGTCGCTGAAGGATGAGAACCATGCCCAGGGTCGGCTGTGCGACTCGACGGATTATTCGGAGGGTTTCGCCGCCTTCCAGACCAAGCGAAAGCCGGTGTTCAACGGTCGCTGAAACGTGACCCGGCACATAGGCATCCAGGCTTGCCGGGAGCCATGCACAGGTCTAGCCTTCTCGCATGGAAGCCATTGAATTCATTGAAGCGGTCATCCTCGGCATCTGGGCGCTGGGCATCGTCGCGGCGCTGTTCACCATCCCGCTGAGCAACACCAAGACCCAGGCGCTGGTGATGTTCCTGGTCGCCTTCGCCCTTCCGATCATCGGCTCGGTGGTGGCGATCACGACTGCAGCGGAGCTGCGTTGGGAGCTGCACCAGGACCGCAGGGACGCCCGCCACCACGTCTAGGGCTTCCCACTGCTGGAGCGGTGCATGCGTCAGCCGCCGACGATCTGCCGGCGAAACGCCCCCGGTGAGACTCCGTACGCATTCTTGAACGCGCGGCTGAAGCTCGAGGCTTCCGGATAGCCCCAGCGGGCGGCCACCGCGCTCACAGATCTATGGGCGTGGGCAGGGTCCCCGAGCTCCAGCCGGCAGCGCTCCAACCGGCGACGACGGATCCATTCGCTGGGGGTCGTTCCTTCTTGTGCGAAGACCCCCTGCAGATAGCGCATCGAGACGTGCAGGGCTCGTGCCACCGCCTCGACCCCTAGGCCTGGATCACCCAGACGGTCGTCGATATGTTTGACCGCCTCCAGGTAGACCACGTCCCTGGTGGGAACATCCGCGGCGGGCCTGAAGCGCGAGAGCAATGTCGCCTGGACGAGTTGGAGCACCGCTGAGGCCGCGCGTGGGTCGGGAGCCATCTCACCCTTCTGCAGCTGGTCATCGAGGCTCCCCAGCAGCGAGGACGTCAAGGCTCCCAGTCCGGCACTTCCAGGGATCCGCTGGGCCACGACGTCGCGCGCCTGTTCGGCGGAGAGACCCAGATGTTCCACCGCGATCTGCACCACGAACATCCGATAAGCCCCGTCGAAGACGAGGTCGTAGGGTCGACGAGTGTCATAGATGACCAGGTCTCCCGGGGAGAGGATGGCCTCTCGCCCATCCTGTCGGGTCAGTGAGCTCCCCTGCACCTGCAGGGCGAACTTGAAGACTCCCGGGTCCCCCGCCGCGATGGCCTGGCGACTTCGACGCACGGTGACCGCGTCGCCACCCACTCCAGCGACACTCAAGGACCCCAGAGCCAACCCGGTGAGCGAACCGTGGAACTGGGAGGGCTGCTCGGTGCTGGCGTCCAAGGGAACGAAGGCGGTGCTCACTGCGTGGTGCCACGCCTCGAAGCGCTCCCCGGGCGCCAACGGGTCAGGATCGAAGGACACCTGCCCCGTCGTCGTCGTCATGCTGGGCCACCCCGATCTTCGCTGCTGCTCTGCATGCGTCCAGTCTTTCACCTGATTGTGATCCGGAACACAATTGTGCGTCTGCTGCACAGGTCCGTGCGTCTGAGATCAAGGCGGGGGTCCACTCTGAGGAGATGCTGGTCTCATCACCGCGGAACTGCGATTCAAGGAGACACGAAGACGATGGATGCACCCCGGACAAGCGACTACATCGTGATCGGCGCCGGATCGGCCGGCTCTGTGATCACTCGGCGCCTGCTCGACGCCGGTCACAGCGTGCACGTGATCGAGGCCGGCGGTCAGGATGAGGACCCGAACATCCACAGCCCGCAGGGGTGGCCCATGCTCATGCAGGGGCCTTCCGACTGGGCGCTGAGCACCGTGCCGCAGGTTCATGCCGACAACCGCAGCATTGCTTGGCCGCGCGGGAAGGTGCTGGGCGGATCGGGGTCGCTGAACGGCATGATCTACATCCGCGGGCACCGTTCGGACTATGACAAGTGGGCCGAGGCGGGGTGTGAGGGCTGGGCGTGGGAGGACGTGCTTCCACTCTTCAAGCGCTCCGAGGATCACGAGGACGGGGCCTCCGAGTTCCACGGCGCCGACGGGCCGCTGCACGTGGAGAAGATCGTGCATCGACATGCCAGCTCCGAAGCCTTCGTGCAGGCCGCCGGAAGCCTCGGGATCTCCGAGACGCAGGACTTCAACGGCGAGCAGATGGCAGGGGCCGGGTTCAACCACACGACCACGAAGGACGGGAAGAGACACAGTCCCTGGCGCGCCTTCATCCAGCCGATCCTGGGACACGAACGGCTCACCGTCACCACGGATGCCTTGGTGCACCGGATCCTCCTGGAGTCCGGACGCGCGACCGGGGTGGAGTACAGCACCGAGTCCGGGACCCACATCGCTGGCGCTGAGGCGGAGATCGTCCTCTGCGGCGGCGCCATCGGCTCTCCTGCGATCCTGCAGCACTCGGGCATAGGCGATCCCGCCGATCTCGCGGCGGCAGGCATCGGTGCTGAGCTCGAGCTGCCCGGCGTCGGCAAGAACCTGCAGGATCACGTGCTCGCGAGCGTCATCTACGAGGCTCCCGAGCCGCTGGCCGAGGGACGGCACAACCTGCTGGAGGCACAGCTCTTCGCGCACAGTCGGCAGACCGACGAGGAGGCCCCCGACATCCAGCCGCTCTTCATGCATTTCCCCTACCCCACCGACGGCGGGGAGGTTCCGGCGGCCGGTTTCACCATCAACGCCGGGATCGTCCGTCCTCGCTCCCGCGGAACATTGCGCGTGACCAGCAGCGATCCACGGGTCGCGCCGCTGCTGGACCCGAATCTGCTGGCCGATGAATACGACCTCGAGGCTCTCTGTGACGCCATCGAGCTCTGCCGCGACATCGGCAAGCAGGATGCCCTGACCCCCTATCGCAAGGCCGACTTCAACCCCGCCGGACCGCTGAGAACCCGCGACCAGGTCCGCGCCCACGCCCGAGCCATGGCAGGGACCTACCACCACCAGGCGGGCACCTGCCGGATGGGGGTCGATGACCTCTCGGTGGTCGACCCGCAGCTGCGCGTGCGCGGGGTGACCGGGCTGCGGGTGGCCGACGCCTCGATCATGCCCGCGCTGCCCAGCGGAAACACCAACGCCCCGTCGATCATGATCGGCGAAAAGGCTGCCGACCTGCTGCTGCAGAGCCGTTGAACACCTTTCTCGATCACCACCGCTGACCCCTGAGGAGAACACCATGACCACCACCCTGCTCGACCAGATCCAGTCCGCTGACGGCCCGGAGATCCTGGACCCCGCCACCGGCGAGTTCATCGCCCGTGCTCCGCAGACCTCTGCCGCGGACCTCGACGACGCCGTCGCCTGTGCCGTCCGCGCCCAGGTCTCCTGGGCCGCGACACCAGACCCCGAGCGTCAGTCCGCCCTGCATGCCGCCGCCGACGCGGTGGAGGCCCACGCCGAAGAGCTCGCCCAGCTGCTCTCCCGCGAACAGGGAAAACCGCTCAACGGACCGAATGCGCGCTTCGAAGTCGGTGCCTGCGTGGCCTGGCTGCGCACCGCGGCATCGATCCCGGTGGAGCCGGAGGTGCTCCTCGACGACGAGTCCGGACACGCAGAGCTGCACTACCGCCCGCTCGGCGTCGTCGGTGCGATCGGGCCCTGGAACTGGCCGATGATGATCTCCGTCTGGCAGATCGCGCCGTCGTTGCGCATGGGCAACACGGTGGTCATCAAACCCTCCGAATACACCCCGCTCAGCGTGCTGGCCCTGGTCAAGGTGTTGAACTCGGCGCTGCCCGCGGACGTGCTCATAGCTGTCCCCGGTGACGGTTCGCTCGGCAAGCAGCTCACCGAGCATGCCGATATCGCGAAGATCATGTTCACCGGTTCGGTGACCACGGGCAAGGCCATCATCAAGACCGCCGCCGACACGATGAAGCGGATGACCATGGAGCTCGGCGGCAATGACGCCGGAATCGTGCTCGATGACGCTGATCCCGCGGCCATTGCGGAGGACCTGTTCTGGGGAGCGTTCATCAACACCGGTCAGACCTGCGCGGCGCTGAAGCGGCTCTACGTGCCGGACTCGATCTACGAGGAGGTCTGCCAGGCGCTGACCGAGGTCGCGGCAAAGATGCCGATGGGCATCGGCCTGGAGGAGCAGAACGTTCTGGGACCGCTGCAGAATGCGAAGCAGCGCGACATCGTGGCCCGACTGGTGGACGCCGCGAAGGACTCTGGGGCCCGTGTGCTGATCGGTGCCGACCCGGACGACGACGCCGCAGGCTTCTTCTATCCCGCCACCCTCGTGGCGGACATCGACCCGCAGAACCCGCTGGTCACCGAGGAGCAGTTCGGCCCGGCTCTGCCGATCATCCGCTACACCGACCTGGACCAGGCCATCGAGTGGGCCAACGGCCTCGAGGTCGGCCTCGGCTCCTCGGTCTGGTCCTCAGACGTCGCGCGGGCCACCGAGGTCGCCGCCCGGCTTCAGGCCGGCACCACCTGGATCAACAAGCACGGCGCGATCGATCCACGAGTACCCTTCGGCGGCGCGAAGCAGTCCGGCTTCGGGCTGGAGTTCGGCCTGCAGGGGCTCAAGGAGGTCGCTCAGCCGCACGTGATCCAGCGCTGAGCAGTCTCCCCCGCTCCCCCGCTCCGCTCCCCCGCAAAAAATCGTAGACCTCCGGCAATGTCGTAGAGCTATAGCTCTACGATTCGCTAGAGGTCTACGATTTTTTGCTGGGGCGTTCTGCTGACGCGGGTCGGGCGGGGTTATGGGGTGACGTCTTCGCCGACCCAGGCGTCCTTGAAGAACTCTGCGGACCGGGACTTCAGCAGCTCGGCGTAGGCCCCCGGGGAGAGCGACTGCGCTGAGTCCTCGGGCACCTCGTCGGTGAAGGCTGACACGCCCAGGCCGGCCTCATGACCCTTCACGTCCAAGCCCGCCACCTCGAGGATCGTGGGGAACATGTTGAGCTGGTCGATGTCCGAGCGCATCGGGGTCAGCTCCTGCTCGCCTGGAATCCAGATGCGGTTGAACAGGCCACGATCCTCGTGTGCACCGAGCTGCTCGTGGAACGCATCCCCCGGGTCGGCAGGCTTGAGGTGGTCACCCATGATGACCACGGCCGTGTCCTCGAGGTAGCCCTGTTCCTCCATGTGCTCCACGAGTCCAGCCACCTGGTTCATCGAGCAGGCGTAGACCGAGGTCGCTTCCGTCTCCGTGTCCACCCTGCAGTAGTCGTGGACATGCACCGGCTCGTGCGTGTCCAGCGTGAGCACCGAGAGGTTGAACGGCTCACCGGTCTTCTCAGCCTCTGCGTGCAGGCCATCGAGCTCGTCCTTGGCATACTCCATGAGCCGCTGGTCGCTCAGGCCCCAGTCGCTGCGGAAGCTGCTGTCCGGCTCTCCCGCGTCGCGCCAGTCGCCTCTGCCCAGGACCTTGGAGTAACCGTGGTCCTTGAGCATGGTGTCCTTCGCGGCGAAGGAGGGGTTGGCGCCGCCGAGGAACACGTTGGTGTAGCCGTTGTCTTCAAGAATGTCCCCCATGCAGGTGAGCCCGCCCAGGTAGGTCTCGGTCCCCACACCACTCTCTGCGTAGGACCCGCTGCTCGCAGCGGAGAGGATGCCGCTGAGCGGAACTCCGCACTGGCTCGAGACCAGGCCAGCCATGGTCCAGCCGCTGCCGTCGTACTGCCTCAGGTCATCGATGCTCTGCCAGCCATCTTCGGCACGGGTGACCTGTTTCAGCGAGGAGTAGACGTCCTTCTCGAAGAGCTCGTCGTCTCCAAGGGCATCATCCCCGGACTCGAGATAGACCATGAGCAGATTGCGGGGGTCCCCCTCCGCCGTGACGCTCGGCTCCACGTAGTGGTCACCGAGGTCGAACTTCGAATCCGCGGCCTCGAGGTAGTCGGTCACCTGCACGGTGCTGACGAAGGCCGCAGGGCCACCGATGATCAGGGCCAGGACAAGGACGCCGTAGATGCTGCGCCCGAACCACGACGGACCGTGGTGGCGGGCCGATGTCGATCTGCGTCGACGGATGCGACGAAGGATCGACGGCCACCACAAGACGCCGATCGTCATCAGCAGCGGCGCGACACCGATTCCCAGGATGCAGACCCAGACGATGACGCCGCCTCCGCCACCGATCTCCATCGACATGAGGTTCATCAGGACCTGCACCACGGTGACCTTGCCCCAGTGGTAGTGGATGATGGCGGCCGCGATGAGCAGCGCCATTCCCAGCCAGGTCAGCGTGAACAGCAGCACGCCCGCAAGGACCCTGCCGATCCGCCCGGTCGTGGATCGGACGCGCCGGGGTGCGGCAGCATCTCGCGATCCAGATGCTCGCATGTCCGTCATCCCTGATTCACCTCAAGTCCAGCTGAATGTCATTCAGCGAACTACAATACCGCGTCCTGCCCGCGGGCATGAGGATCCCAGGCCGCGGGTTGATCACTGCGGCCGATCAGAGGGGCACGCCAGAGCGCTCGACCAGGAGATAAACCGAGCGATCACCGACGACGACGGCGGCTCAGACCCACTCGGGCTTGCTCTCCTTCGCCACGCGGGTCAGCACGTCATAGGTGGCCACGATCTCGTCGTGCTGGTTGTGCAGCACCGTGTCCCAGCGGACCTCGCCGTAGTCGTCGGTCTCGCGCGGGATGATCTGCTTCGCGGTCAGGGTCACCCGGATCGAGTCGTCATAGGTCACCGGGGTCTGGAAGGAGAGGTTCTCCAGACCGGTGTTCGCCAGCACCGGTCCCGGGGCAGGCTCCACGAAGAGCCCTGCCGCCCAGGCCACCAGCAGGTAGCCGTGGGCCACCCGGCGCGGGAAGAACGGGTTCGCGGTCGCCGCCTCCTCATTGGTGTGCGCGTAGAAGGTGTCACCCGTGGACTCGGCAAAGGCGGTGATGTCCTCCAGAGCCACGGTGCGCAGACCCGAGGCGAACTGATCGCCGATACGCAGCTCCGCCAGGGACTTGCGGAACGGATGCACCGCCGAGCCGTCGGCCACGGTCTCCGGCATGGCCGTGACGGCCTTCGCGCCGCGGTGCCAGACCCCGGTGACTCCGGTGAGCAGATCGGGCGAGCCCTGGACCGCGGTGCGCTGCATATAGTGCTTCACCGCGCGGATGCCGCCGAGCTCTTCGCCGCCGCCGGCCCGTCCGGGCCCGCCGTGCACCAGGTGCGGCAGCGGGGAGCCGTGACCGGTGGAGGTCTTCGCGTCGTCGCGGTCGAGGAACAGCACACGTCCGTGATGGGAGGCGATCCCCCGGGTGAACTCCGCCGCGATCTCAGGGTCGTGGGTGCAGACCGTGGCCACCAGGGACCCACCGCCGAGCGCGGCGAGGTCCACGGCGTCGTCGACATCGGCGTAGCCGAGCACCGAGGTGACCGGCCCGAAGGCCTCCACCGAATGCACCGCAGGGGTGCGGGGCTCGGCGAAGGAGAGCACGGTGGCAGGGAAGAACGCGCCCCGCGACGCATCGGCCGATCCGGTGCCGGACTCGGGTCCGCCCACGCGGACCGCACCTCCGGCGCTGACCAGCGCGTCCACCGCCCGGGCGACCTCGTCGCGCTGATCCGTGGAGGCCAGCGGACCCATCGTGGTGTCGGCGTCGCGCGGATCGCCGAGGACAACGCGGGACTCGAGCCGAGCACGCAGCGCCTCGACCACCGGATCCACCTGCGCGGAGGGCACGATGACGCGGCGGATCGCGGTGCACTTCTGTCCCGTCTTCGCGGTCATCTCCAGGGTCACCGACTTGATGAAGGCCTCGAACTCCACGGAGTCCGGTGCGGCGTCGGGACCGAGGATGGCGGCGTTGAGCGAATCGGTCTCCGCGGTGAAGCGCACGCCCTGGTTCGCCACGTTGTCATGGGAGCGCAGCAGCTGGGCCGTGTTCGCCGAACCGGTGAAGGCCACGTGGTCGCGGTGGTCCAGGTGATCGAGCAGGTCACGGGCGGATCCGGAGATCAGCTGCAGCGCGCCGGCGGGGATCAGCCCGGAATCTATCATCAGCCGCACACAGGCCTGCGTGACGTAGGCGGTCTGCGAGGCCGGCTTCACGATGGTCGGGACTCCGGCGATGAAGCTGGGGGCAAACTTCTCCAGCATCCCCCAGACGGGGAAGTTGAAGGCGTTGATCTGCACCGCCACACCGGTCAGCCGGGTGTAGATGTGCTCACCCAGGAAGGATCCGTCGCGGGAGAGCTGCTCCACCGCCCCGTCGACGATGACGTTGGCGTTGGGCAGCTCCTTGCGACCTTTGGAGGAGAAGGTGCGGATGGTGCCGATGCCGCCGTCGACGTCGATCAGGTGGTCCCGACGGGTGGAGCCGGTCCGGTCGGAGAGCTCGTAGAGCTCCTCGCGGTGCTCGTGGAGGTAGGCAGCCAGATGCTTGAGCCGCAGCGCGCGCTGGTGGATCGTCAGCTGCCCCAGGCTGGCCTGACCCGAGGAACGGGCATGGGCGACGGCGGCGGCCGTGTCCAACCCCTCGGTGGAGACCCGGCAGACCGGCTCGCCGGTGGACGCGTCGAGGATGTCACTGGCCCGCTCCGGGCTCTCCGGGGTCCACCAGGAATCCTGGATGTAGCTGGGCAGCAGGCGCGGAGCCGCAGAAGTGTCAAGGGCAGCCATGGGGTCCTCTCGGTGACAGTGGAACAGACCGCGGCACAACTGACCGATCGGTCGGTAATTTGTCTCATCCTAACGCGAGAAGCGTGGATGTGACACCCCACACACGGAGCCCCACCCCGGAGCCGCCCCGGAGCGACTCCTGAGCCGCTCGAGATCAGCCCCGAGGTTCACCACGGTGCGGCCACGAACCTGGCCGGCGAGGATCTGCTCAGCCTGCTCGAACACCCCGTCCAGAGCGATCTCCTGGGTCATCTCATCCAGCAGCTCCAGGGGCAGGTCGGTGGCCAGCCGCCTCCAGGCCTCTTCGCGCAGCGCCTGTGGCGCGGTGACGGAGTTGATCCCGGCGAGGGTGACTCCGCGCAGGATGAACGGCATCACGGTGGTGGGCAGATCGTGACCCTGCGCCAGCCCGCAGCTGGTGACCGTGCCGCCGTCCTCGGTCTGGGAGAGGATGTTCGCCAGCGTGGCTGAGCCTGCCGAGTCCACGCCGCCGGCCCAGCGGCGCTTCTGCAGCGGGGCTCCGGGCTCGGCGAACTCGGCGCGGTCCAGCAGGTCGCTGGCACCGAGGCGCCGGAGGTACTCACCCTGGGTGTCTGCCCTCCCGGTCACCGCGCTCACCTGGTAGCCGAGCTTCGCCAGCAGCGCGATCGCCACCGATCCCACGCCCCCGGCAGAGCCGGTGACGACGACGGCGCCCGCCTCAGGCCGCACTCCCCCGCGCTGAAGCGCGAGCACCGAGAGCATCGCGGTGAACCCCGCTGTGCCGATCGCCGCGGCCTGGCGCGCAGTCAGCCCCGCGGGAAGCTTCACCAGGTGCTGGCCCGAGACGCGGGCACGCTGGGCGAGTCCGCCGTGAGCTGACTCGCCGATGCCGCCGCCGGTGAGCACCACCTCGTCACCGCGAGTGAACGCTGGGTCCGCCGAGGCGGTCACCTCCCCGACCAGATCGATGCCGGGGATCAGCGGAGAGGTGCGGGCGACCCCGGGCTTGCCCGCCAGCGCGAGCCCGTCCTTGTAGTTGATCCCGGAGTAGTGCACGGCGATGTCCACCGGGGCGTCCCCGCCGGAGTCGTCGAGGAAATGGTCCTCGAGGTCGACCATTTCTGCCTGGTGCTCCTGGATTCGCCCCTTGTCCAGGGTCTGCTGGATCAGTGCTGCGCGAAAGCTCATGACTGCCTCCTTGGCATTGGGTGCTCATGCTGAGTGTGATCGTCGAAGATCAACGCCGTCTGTGAGGACTGCACGCACGCCAGGGACTGGATCCGCTCGAAGATCACCCGGCGAAGCTCCTCCACGGTCCGGGTGCGCACCAGCAGAACGGCGTCGTACTGGCCTCCCACCAGAGCCAGATGTCGCACGGCAGGCTCATCGGCGAGCGCCCCGCGCAGCACCTCCCAGTCATCCTGCTTCAGCGTGAGGAAGACATAGGCGGCCGTGGCCATCCCGGCGGCGCGGGAATCGATCACGGCGGTGTAGCCCTCCAGCACTCCCGATCGACGCAGGCGGGAGATGCGCTCGTAGGCATTCGCGCGGGAGAGGTGCAGTCCGGCGGCGATCGCCGAGACCGACTGACGGGCGTCCACGCTGAGCGCATGCAGAATCTGATGATCCACGGAGTCCAGCGAGATGTCACGTTCTGTCGGTCTGTCTTGTCCCTGGCCCATAGTCCTGGACGATACCAGCGCCTCTCCAGCCCGATCACGCAGTTCGTCCAGCCACAGCCTCCCCGCGGCGGACCCCGTCTCGGATCTGCCGCGCCGATGGCCCCGGGAAGGTGAGCTGGGCCACACTCATACCAAGAGTGTGATGCACCACACGTGCAATTGACGTCTTTTGAGGAGGCTGGGCATGACCAGCGATACAGCGCCGGGGTCCACCGAACAGGGCTCCCACATCCGGGACACCAGCAGCAGCTTCGGCATCACGCCGGAGCAGTACATGCTCCCGGCCGCCCAGCAGATCCGCATGCTCGGCCCTGACGGGAGACTGATTCCCGAGGAGGAACAGGGCACCAGCCCGGGACACGAGTACCCCATCCCCGAAGATGACGCGCTGCTCGCAGCCTACGAGGCCCTGGTGGTGGGCCGCCGCGTCAATGACCAGAACTACGCCCTGGTCCGGCAGGGTCGGCTTGCCGTCTACCCCTCCTCCCACGGCCAGGAGGCCTGCCAGGTCGGTGCCGCGCTCGCACTGGGCGAGGGAGACTGGATGTTCCCCACCTACCGCGACACCGTGGCCACCATCAGTCGCGGCGTCGACCCGCTGGAAGTCATGGTCTCCTTCCGCGGGGACTGGCACTGCGGCTATGACCCGCTGCAGTACAAGATCTCGGCCATGTCGACCCCGCTGACCACCCAGCTGCTCCACGCCGTCGGCGTCGCCCATGCGGCCAAGCTGCGCGGAGAGGACACCGTGGTCCTGGCCATGTGCGGGGACGGTGCCACCAGTGAGGGCGACTTCCATGAGGCGCTGAACTTCGCCGCCGTCTTCGAGGTCCCCGTGGTCTTCTTCGTGCAGAACAACGGCTACGCCATCTCGGTGCCGCTGTCTCATCAGACCGCCGCGCCCTCGCTGGCCCACAAGGCCATCGGCTATGGGATGGCGGGCGAGCAGGTGGACGGCAACGACATGGTGGCCGTGCTGGCCACGCTGCGCCGCGCCGTCGACCTTGCTCGCAAGCACTCGATGCCGCTGCTGCTCGAAGCCATCACCTACCGCATGCAGGCCCACACCAACGCTGATGATGACTCCCGCTACCGCGAGTCCGACGAGGTCGAGCAGTGGAAGCAGCGCGATCCGCTGCAGCGCATGCGCACCTTCCTCACCGACCGGGGCGTGCTCGATGAGAATGCCGAGACCCGCATCAGCGGCAAGGCCGAGGAGGTCGCCGCGGCCCTGCGGCTCGCGATGACCACCGAACCGGCCATGGACCCGCTGGAGATCTTCGACCACGTCTATTCCGCTCCCACCGCCCAGCTGCGCGAACAGCGCGCCCAGCTGGCCGATGAGCTCGCTCGAAACCAGGAGGGCTGACCCATGGCCACCACGACCACCATGCCCGCAGCGGCCGAGACCGCGACGGCCGCCAAGCCCACCACCTTCGCCGCCGCGCTGAACACTGCGATGTCCGATGCCATGGAGCGCGAGGCCTCGGTCTGCGTCTTCGGAGAGGACGTGGGCACGCTCGGCGGCGTCTTCCGCATCACCGACGGGCTGACCCAGCGCTTCGGCAAGGGCCGATGCTTTGACACCCCGCTGGCCGAATCCGGCATCGCCGGAATGGCCATGGGCATGGCCATGAACGGCATGCGCCCGGTCATCGAGATGCAGTTCGACGCCTTCGCCTATCCCGCGCTGGAACAGATCTTCAGCCACATCGCCAAGACCGCGAACCGCTCCCGCGGGCGGGTCCGCCTGCCCATGGTCATCCGCATCCCCTACGGCGGCGGCGTCGGCGGAGTGGAGCATCACTGTGACTCCTCCGAGGCCTATTACGCGCACACCCCAGGACTGAAGATCTACACCCCGGCCACGGTGAGCGACGCCTACCTGATGCTGCGCGAGGCCATCGACTCTCCTGACCCGGTGGTCTTCTTCGAACCGAAGAAGCTCTACTGGACCAAGGAGAGCGTGGATCTCAGCGCGCTGCGGAACCAGTACGAGACCGCCGCAGAGGATCCCTCGGCGCAGGCCGCCGGAGTCGGAGCCGAAGGCCGCGCCGTCGTCGTCCGGGAGGGCAGCGACGTCTCCTTCATCAGCTACGGGCCCAGTGTGTCCACCGCGCTCAAGGCCGCCGACGCCGCCGCAGAGGACGGGATCTCCGCGGAGGTCCTGGACCTGCGCAGCATCGTCCCCTTCGACGACGCCGCGCTGGCCGCCACGGTGGCCAAGACCGGACGCGCCATCGTGATCGCCGAGGCGCAGGGCTTCGTGTCCGTGGCCGCGGAGATCGTGGCCCGGATCCAGGAGCGCAGCTTCCATTCGCTCTCCTCCCCGGTCAAGCGCGTGACCGGATTCGACATTCCGTATCCGTCGCCGAAGCTCGAGGAGCACCACCTGCCCAGCGTGGACCGCATCCTGGACGCTCTCGACGAACTGCAGTGGGAGGACTGAGATGACCACGTTCAATCTGCCCGATCTGGGTGAAGGACTCACCGAGGCCACGCTCCTGAGCTGGCTGGTGGCCGAGGGCGAGACGATCGTGGTGGACCAGCCGATCGCCGAAGTGGAGACCGCCAAGTCCGCGATCGAGGTGCCCTCCCCCTACGCGGGGGTCGTCACCACGCTCCATGGCGCCGTGGGCGAGACCATGATCGTCGACCAGCCGCTGATCACCGTGGACGACGAGAGCGGCCTCGAGGGTGTCGCTGACTCCAGCGGTGGCGCCGCCGACTCGAGCGACGACGCCTCCCCGACCGCTGCCGCCGAGGACGCCGGAGCGCTGAGCTACCGCGAGGAGGAGCGCGCCGGCACGACCCCCGCCACCGGAGAGGTCTCCGACCCCGAGGAGGAGGGCTCGGGCAACGTCCTGATCGGCTACGGCACCTCCACCTCCTCGAACAGCCGACGACGACGCAGGCGCAACGGTGCGTCTCGGCAGACCCCTGCCGGCGGCGGTGGTCAGACCGCACAGGCCGGCGGTGGTGAGACCGCACAGGGCGGCTCGGGTGCCGCGTCGGCAGCCGCCCCGGCCCCCCAGCAGAAGGCGGCTCAACAGAAGGCCCCTCGGGTCTCCTCCCCGCTGGTGCGCCGCCTCGCACGGGAGCACTCGGTTCCGCTGGGCGAACTCAGCGGCTCCGGTCCGGACGGAATGATCCTGCGCGCCGATGTGCGGGCAGCGATCAACGCCTCCTCGGAGCAGGAGACTCCCGCCGCGCAGAGCCGCGCAGCAGCGGATCAGTCGCAGGCCACCGAGACTCCGGCTGCGTCTTCAAAGGCAGTGGCGTCTGCTGAGCCAGCAACCTCGTCGAAGTCCGGGCCTGGTTCCACGACGGCGGCCGCTCCCGGCGGTCTCGAGGTGCGCGAGCGTGTCCCGATGTCAGGGATGCGCAAGGCGGTGGCCACCACGCTCTCACGCTCACGCCGCGAGATCCCCGAGGCGACCGTCTGGCAGGACGTGGACATGACCGAGGTCCTCGCGCTGCGTGCCCGCCTCAAGGAACAGGCGGCCAGAGATGGCGGCGCTGCGCCCTCGCTGCTGGCCCTGCTGAGTCGATTCGTGCTGGCGGGGCTCTCGCGCTATCCGGATCTCGCCACCCGGCTCGAGGAGCGCGAGGACGGCACTCAGGAGATCGTGCACTTCGACGGGGTGAACCTCGGGTTCGCGGCGCAGACTCCGGCCGGTCTGGTGGTGCCTGTCATCCGGCACGCCGAGCGTCTCTCGGCCCGCGGGCTGCACACCGAGATCGGACGGCTCGTCGGCGAGGCTCGCGAGGGGTCGATCTCCGGGCGCGAGCTCACTGGAGGAACCTTCACGGTGAACAACTACGGGGTCTTCGGCTCCGACGGGGCCACACCGATCATCAACCATCCTGAGGTGGGCATCCTGGGCATCGGTCGCATCCTCGACCGCGCCTGGGCCGTCAACGGAGAGCTGGCAGTGCGCAAGGTCGCGACGCTGACCATCGCCTTCGACCACCGGGTGTGCGACGGCGGCACCGCCGGCGGGTTCCTCAACTTTGTCGCCACCTGCCTGGAGGACCCGAGCTCCGCGCTGGCTGATCTGTAGCCCTCGACTCTGCCTGGATGCAGCTGAGCCAGGAGGGGCCGGCGTCGACACGAGCTGTCGACGCCGGCCCCTTGCTCTTAGTCCAGGAGATGCGGTGCGGGCCGCGGGGTAGTAGGAATGGAGGCTCGTGGCCAGACCTTCGAGGAGACAGCATGACCGAAGACCGCAGCACCCCCCGGAGCTATGAGCAGCCGGCGGCCTACCAGTCACTCCCGGGTGGACCGCTCGATCCCGATCGCGGCTTCTACGCCGGCGTCGCCTCCGCCGACCGCGCACTCACCCAGGAGTTTGAGATCCCGGTCCGTTCCGGGCAGGCCTGGGAGGTCAAGGCCGGGTCGATCGTGCGGATCCATGCGGTGGAAGGGCCTCAGGTCGGTGACCTGAACCTCTGGAACCTGCACAACCCTCGCGAGCACTTCTGGGCCGCACGGACCCGGCAGCTGCAGCGGGCGTCCATGACCACCTATGACCGCTTCTGGTCCACGCTCCCCTACCTGCGACCCATGGCCACCGTGATCGGGGATTCCATGGCCGAGCACCCGGACGCCGAGGTCATCCATGACCTGCTGGGCACGCGCTGCGATCCCTACGTGAATCGCATGCTGAGCGGGGAGGACTTCGATCAGCACTGCCATTCGAACCTCACACGGGCGGTGCTGGACCATGGCCTCACCGAATCCGACATCCACGATGTGCTCAATGTCTTCCAGTTCGCGGGCCTGAACGAGAAGCGCGAGTACTTCATGGACACCTGTCCCACACGACCCGGGGACTTCTTCGAGTTCTTCGCCGAGATCGACCTGCTCTGCGCACTCTCCACCTGCCCGGGCGGAGATCTCTCGATGCACATGTGGGGCTCGGAGGCGGCGAGCCCGGAGGAGCAGCTGAAGCACTGTCACCCGCTCGGTGTCCAGGTCTTCTCCGTGGCCGAGGATGCGCTGCGCGGCTGGACACCGCCCGAGCCCGCCGCCTATCGCGGCAGGAACGGTCGCCACGGGCTGGAGCTCCACTCCTCCTAGAACTGGGAGAGGATCGCGTGAGACACGAGCGGGCCCGGGCGATCAGAGATCACCACGGGCCCGCTCCACTCACCTGAGACAGGTGACTGCTGACTACTTGACGTCGTCGTCCACCCAGTCGAAGGTCCGGGTCACGGCCTTCTTCCAGAGCCGCAGCTGACGGGCGCGCTCTTCCTCATCCATGGCAGGCTCCCAGCGCTTGTCCTCGGCCCAGTTGGCCGCCAGCTCGTCGGTGTCGCTCCAGAAGCCCACCGCGAGACCTGCGGCGTAGGCGGCACCCAGCGCAGTGGTCTCGGTGACCTTGGGACGCACCACGGGAATGCCGAGGATGTCGGCCTGGAACTGCATCAGGGCCTCATTGGCCACCATGCCGCCGTCGACCCTCAGGTCCTCCATGTCGACTCCGGAGTCGGCGTTCGCGGCGTCCAGCACCTCGCGGGTCTGGAAGGCTGTCGCCTCAAGCGCTGCACGTGCAATGTGACCCTTGTTCACGAAGCGAGTCAGGCCCACGATGGCTCCTCGGGCCTCTCCGCGCCAGTAGGGGGCGAACAGACCGGAGAAGGCTGGTACGACGTAGACGCCACCGTTGTCCTCCACCGACTCGGCCAGCTTCTCGACCTCCGGGGCCGTCTTGATGATCCCAAGGTTGTCGCGCAGCCACTGGATCAGCGATCCCGTCACCGCGATGGAACCTTCCAGCGCGTAGACGGGCTTGGCGTCACCGAGCTTGTAGCAGACGGTGGTCAGCAGCCCGTTCTGGGAGTGGACGATCTCCTCGCCGGTGTTGACGATCAGGAAGTTGCCGGTGCCGTAGGTGTTCTTGGCGCCGCCCTTCTCGAACGCAGCCTGTCCGAAGGTGGCGGCCTGCTGGTCACCCAGGATGCCTGCCACAGGAGTCTCACGCAGCAGCTGCGCGCCGTGGACCTTGCCGTAGACCTCGGAGGAGGACTTGATCTCGGGCAGCATCGAAAGGGGCACCCCGAACGCCTCCAGGATGTCTTCATCCCAGGTCAGCGTTTCGATGTCCATGAACATGGTCCGGGAGGCGTTGGTGACATCAGTGATGTGGACTCCGCTTTCGGTGCCACCGGTGAGATGCCAGGTGAGCCAGGAGTCGGTGTTGCCGAAGAGCAGATCGCCGGCCTCCGCTCTGGCGCGAGCCCCTTCCACGTTGTCCAGGATCCACTTGATCTTGGTGCCGGAGAAGTAGGGGGCCAAGGGCAGCCCGACCTTCTTCTTGAAGCGGTCCGGCCCGCCGTCGGCGGCAAGCTCATCCACGATCGGCTGGGTACGGGTGTCCTGCCAGACGATCGCGTTGTAGACCGGCTCACCGGTGTTCTTGTCCCAGACCACCGTGGTCTCACGCTGGTTGGTGATGCCCACTGCGGCGATGTCGTGCCGGGTGAGGTTCACCTTGGACAGTGCGTTGCCGATGACCTCTCGGGTGTTGTTCCAGATCTCCATCGGGTCATGCTCGACCCAGCCTGCCTTCGGGAAGATCTGCTCGTGCTCCTTCTGGCCCGAGGACACGATGTTCCCGGTGTGATCAAAGATGATCGCGCGGCTCGACGTGGTGCCCTGGTCGATCGCGATGACGTACTTCGACATGTTGTTCTCCTCTTCGAGTGTTCTCTCAGTCGATCATGCAGTGGCAGGCCGTGACGGAATCACCGGACCTGCTCGGAATTTCAGCTGACTGCCGGGAAGCTGACCACCATGGCAAGCAGACCACCCAGAGCACCGCCGATCAAGGGGCCGACCACGGGAACCCATGCGTAGGACCAGTCGCTGCCGCCCTTGCCCTTGATGGGCAGCAGGGCGTGGGCGATCCTGGGGCCCAGGTCACGTGCCGGGTTGATGGCGTAGCCCGTGGGCCCACCGAGGGACGCACCGATGCCGACCACGAGCAGCGCGACCGCCAGCGGACCGAGGCCCGAAGGAGTGCTTCCCTGGGCGATGATCACGAAGACCAGGACGAAGGTGGCGATGATCTCCGTCACCAGGTTCCACGCATTGGACTTGATCGCCGGGCCAGTGGAGAAGACTCCGAGCTTGGTGGCGGCATCAGGCTCTGCATCGAAATGCTGCTTATAGCTGAGGTAGCACAGCACCGCACCGATGATCGCTCCCAGCATCTGGGCCAGGAAGTACAGCACGACGTTGAGGAACGTCTTGTCGATATCAGGACCGAGGGTGGCGGTATCGCCGTTGACGAGCAGGCCGATCGTGACTGCGGGGTTCAGATGGGCTCCGGAGAGCGCCGCGACGTAGACGCCGGCGAAGACGCCGAGACCCCAGCCGAAGTTGACCATCAGAAACCCGGCGCCGTTGCCCTTCGTGCCACGGAGGGCGACGTTGGCGACGACGCCACCGCCGAGCAGCAACAGCAACATGGTGCCGAAGGTCTCAGCGACAAATACTTCAAGAGACATCTTTGGCTCCTTTCCTTATTCTTTTCTTCTTTGGTTGAACCGATGAGGCGGAGCGCCCCGTCGGAGTTATGCCACCAGATCCTTGACGTCGACGTTGTGCCACTCGCGCAGCACTCGTTCGGCGCGTTCAATCTCAGCGGTGACGGTCTCTGCGTCCCACCCCTTCAGCGGGGCAAGAGCGTCTCCCAGCTCGCGGAGGAGCTCGGCGGTGACGAGTCCGCGGAAGGCCAGGGAGGTGCGGCGGATGAGCACGTCGACCAGATGGCCCACCTGCTCGTGCTCCACCATGTAGGCGAGCTCGCGCTCACTGAGCTCTGGGGTCGAGTCGAACACCCGGTCCGATCCGGCGCGGAGGTGGTCGATGACCTCGCTGGCACGCGCCCCGTAGCGGATCAGCAGGCCCTCGACACGCTCGGCGGAGAGCCCGTCACCGGCGTGGGACATGACCCAGGCCTTCTCTGCGGAGGCGGTCTTCGGGAAGCCCTTTCCGCCACCGATGGGCAGTCCCGCGGTGGAGACGGCGCGACGCCGGCCCAGCACCTCGAGCACGTCGTTGGTCATGTGCTCAGACAGCGCACGGAAGGTCGTCCACTTGCCGCCCACCAGGCTCAGCGTGGTCACGTCACGATCCTGGACGCGGTCCTGGCGCTGCTCGATCCGGTAGTCGCGGGAGACGAAGCCGGGCTGGGTCTCATCGTGCTTCGGAAGCGGGCGGACGCCGGAGAAGCTGTAGACCACGTGGTCCGGTTCGACGGTGATGTCCGGGAACACCTGTCCGATCAGGTCGATGAAGTAGTCGACCTCTTCCGGGGTGCACACGGGCTGTTCATCGACATCGACGTCGATGTCCGTGGTGCCGACCAAGACTCGATCCTCGATGGGGTAGATGAGCACGATGCGCCCGTCGGTGTTCTCGAAGAACATCTCGCGTCCGGCGCAGGCTGCCAGCAGGGCGGGGTGATCCAGCACGATGTGCGAGCCCTTGGTGCCACCCATGTATGAGCTGGGCTCGCCGAGGGAGTCATTGGTCCCGTCGACCCAGGCGCCGGTGGCGTTGACGACGACGTCGGCGGTGAACGGGAACTCTTCGCCGGTGAGCTCATCGCGCAGCGTCACGGCCTCGCCGCTGCGTCCCACTGCGCTGACGTAGTTGGTGGCGCGCACGTCAGGGTTGGCGTTGAGCCCGTCGCGCAGCACATCCAACGTCATCCGCTCAGGGTTGTGCACGGAGGCGTCGAAGTAGGTCGCGGTGTAGCGCACGTCGTCGCGGAGGTCGGGAAGCTGCGCCAGTGAGGCACGGCGACCTGCGAAGCGGTGGCGGGGCACGGAGCCGCCGTCCCGGGAGAACCAGTCATACATGGTCAGCCCCGCCTTGATCAGGAAGGCACCACGCTCGCGCGGCTGGCCCTGCTGACGATGGGTGAGGAACCGCATCGGTGCAGCGAGGATGCCCGAGAAGGTGCTGTAGATCGGGATGGTGGTCTGCAGCGGCTTCACGTAGTGGGGCGCGGTCTTCAGCAGCGCGTTGCGCTCCACGACAGACTCGCGGACAAGCCTGAACTCGCCGTTCTCCAGGTACCGGATACCGCCGTGGATCATGTGCGAGGAGGCGCCGGAAGCGCCTTGGCAGTAGTCGCCGCGTTCCACCAGTGCGACGTCGACACCCTGCAGCGCCAGGTCGCGGAACGTGCCCACGCCGTTGATGCCGCCGCCGATGACCAGCACGGACGCGCGAGGGTTCTCTCGCAGCGCTCGCACTTCATTCCGCTCCGCGGGTGCCGCGGTCTTGCCAGTGTTCACAATTGTGTCGGCCATCACAGTCTCCTCAGGGTGTCGCGTGCTGCATCGGTGTCCGCAGTGCGTATGGGTTCACTCTTGAAAGAATGCAACGATTAGTCAATGCTGATGCACAGACGTGCAGAAATGAGGAGTGCTGTGGGAGAAGATTCCGCCACCGAGCCCGACCGGGGCGATCGTGCTGCACGTTATTCCAACGCAGAAGCGTCGCGGTCCCGAGGCAGCGACGCCCTGCGTGCGGCGCAGATGTACTACCTGCAGGACCTCACGATGAACGCGATCGCTCGGGAGCTGCGCACCTCCCGCTCCACGGTCTCCCGCCTGCTCTCCACCGCCCGCGAGACGGGGCTGGTGGAGATCCAGGTCAACAATCCGCAGCTCCGTGCGCCCTCCTTGGAGCACGAGATCCGACGACGGTTCTCGGTGGAGGCCCACGTGGTGCCGGTCTCGGAGCTGGTCCGGGATTCCGAGGTGCTGGAGCGGGTCGCCATTCAAGCCGCTCGCACCATCGGCCCCCTGGTCGAGTCAGATGCGGTCATCGGCGTCGCCTGGGGCTCGACGCTCAGCGCAGTGAGTCAGCACCTGGCGCGCAAGCTGACCCACGACACCACCGTCGTGCAGCTCAACGGTGCCGGCAACACCCAGACGACCGGGATCGCCTACGCCAGTGAGATTCTGCAGCGCTTCGGCCACGCCTACGGCGCCCGTGTGGAGCAGTTCCCCGTCCCCGCCTTCTTCGATCATGCAGAGACCAAGACGGCGATGTGGGCCGAGCGCAGCGTGCGCCGGATCCTCGAGCTCCAGGAGCGCATGACGATGGCGATATTCGGCGTCGGGTCGACCAACTCGGGGATCCCGAGTCACGTGTACTCAGGCGGGTACCTCGACGACGCAGACCTTCTGGCCCTGAATCAGGAGCGCGTCGTCGGCGATGTGGCGACCATGTTCTTCCGGGCAGACGGCAGCCACCGTGACCTGCTGATCAACCAACGGGGCACGGGCCCTGAGCTGGAGCTGCTGCGGCGCGTGCCCCGGCGCATCTGCGTCGTCTCAGGAGAGGCCAAGCTCAGCGGCCTGCGGGGCGCCCTGGCAGCCGGCCTGCCCACGGACCTCATTCTGGATGAGGCGACCGCGCGCTGGCTCGTCCAGGACGAGCCCCGCTGAGCTGCTCCTCGTTCAATGTGAGCCCCGCTGGACGGCGCGCAGGCCACTGCACCGCTGAACGGCGTCGATGCTGCGGCCCAGACCGCGGGTCAGCTCTCGGGGTAGTCGTAGAAGCCCTTGCCGGACTTCTGGCCCAGCTCCCCGCGGGCGACCATGTCGCGCATGAGCTGGGGTGGAGCGAAGCGCTCCCCCAGCTGCGATTCGAGATACTCGGCGATGCCCAGCCGCACATCCAGACCCACGATGTCGGTCAGCGCGAGGGGGCCGATGGGGAACTTGTAGCCCAGCACCATCGCATTGTCGATGTCTGCCGGCGCGGCCACGCCCTCTTCGACCATGCGAATGGCCTCCAGACCGATGGCCACTCCCAGCCGGGATGAGGCAAAGCCGGGCGCGTCCCTGACCACCACGGGGGTCTTGCCCAGGGCTTCGACCCAGCGTGGGCTCAGCTCGGCGAGCTCCCCGCCGGTGTGCTCGGCCAGCACCACCTCCACCAGCTTCGAGGCGGGCACCGGGTTGAAGAAATGCAGCCCACAGAACCGCTCGGGCCGATCGAGGTGCTCCGCGAGGGAGCTGATGGACAGCGAGGAGGTGTTGGTGGCCAGCCAGGCCTCTGGCGCGAGCTGTGCCTCGGCTCGGCGCAGCGACTCCACCTTCAGGTTCATGTCCTCCGGCACGGCCTCGATGACCAGTCCGCAACGGCTGAACGCGGCGACATCGGCTGTGGTGGTGAGCCGGTCCGTCCAGTCGGAGAGCTCGCCCTCGATCTTCCCCCGGGTCAGCGAGGCTTCGAGGTCCTTGGTGATCCGTGCCGCGGCGGTCTGCGCGGCCGCCTCAGAGACATCGACGACGACGACCTCTTCGGCTCCGGCCACCAGGAAGGCGTGGCCGATCCCGGCCCCCATGCGGCCGCCGCCGAGGACACCGACCGTGGCGGGGAGAGTCTGATTCGAAGCGGCGGGGGTGCTCATGGGTTGTCTCCTGAGGTGCGTTCTGATGCTTCGTGGTCCTGGTCCGAGGCGCCGTCGGAGGCTTGTTCGGGGGCTTGTCCGGCAGTCTTGGCCTCGCGGCGGTCCAGGAAGGCCTGCATCCGTTCGAACTTCGCCTCGGACTCGAAGAGGATGGCCTGCGCGAGGTTGTCCACCTGTGGGTGGGCCTCTCGCGGCATGGAGAAGACCTGCTTGCTGATCCGCACCGCCAAGGGGTCCTGCTTGGCGATCCGATCGGCGAGCGCGTGGGCGGCGTCGAGCAGCTCGGCAGCCGGATGCACGGCGTTGAGCAGGCCGTGGTCCAGCGCCTCCTGCGCGTCGAGGATGCGTCCTGCCAGCAGGATCTCCTTGGCGATGCCCTCACCGGCGAGCTCGCGCAGCCGCCAGAGCGCGCCTGCGGCGGGGATGATCCCCAGTCCGGTCTCGGGCTGGCCGATCTTCACCTCGGGGGTGCCCAGCCGGAAGTCAGCGGCCCAGGCGAGTTCGGCGCCGCCGCCGAGGGCGAATCCGTCCAGCGCGGCGATCACCGGCATGGGCAGCTTGGCGAGACGCTCGAAGGCGGTGGAGTTCACTCCGCGGAGGGCCTCCGCGCGCCGTCGCTCGCGGAGCTGACCGATATCGGCACCCGAGGCGAAGATGCCCTTGCCTCCGGATTCGGTGCCGGAGAGGATCAGCAGCTTGGGGTGATGCTCGAGATGCGCGCAGACGGCGTGCAGCTCGGCGATCATGGTGGCGTCGATGGCATTGCGCACCTCGGGGCGATCCAGCTGGGCATGCACCCGATCTGCTGTCTCGGTGATCCGCAGCGTGGTGAAGCCGGCGGCATCCAGGGTCGGGGTCTCGTTCGAGCTCACCGGCTCACACCCTTTCCAGCAGCAGGGCTGAGCCCTGGCCGACACCGACGCACATCGTGGCGAGGCCGCGGGCCACACCCTCGTCCTCCATGCGGCGAGCAAGGGTCAGCACGATCCGGCAACCAGAGGAGCCCAGCGGGTGTCCCAGCGCGATCGCACCGCCGTCGGCGTTGACGATTCCAGGGTCAAGCCCGAGCCTGCGCATGCTGGCCAGCGACTGCGTGGCGAAGGCTTCGTTGAGTTCGACGGCGCCGAGATCCTCGATCCGCCAACCGACGCGCTCGAGCACTTTGCGGGTGGCCGGGACCGGACCCATCCCCATGATCTCCGGGGCGACGCCCGCGCTCGCAGCGCCGACCACCCGGGCCCGAGGGGTCAGTCCGTATTTCTGCACCGCAGCCTCAGAGGCGACGATGACCGCCGAGCCGCCGTCGTTGAGCGAGGAAGCATTGCCTGCGGTGACCACGCTGCCGCCCGCGACCACCGGACGCAGTCCCGCGAGGGATTCAGCAGTGGTTCCAGGCCGCGGCCCCTCGTCGGTGTCCACCACGGTGACGGCGCCCTTGCGTCCTGGCACCTCGACCGGAGTGATCTCCCGCGCCAGCCGTCCTGCCTCCATGGCGGCCACGGCCCGGCGCTGCGACTCCACGGCGAAGGCATCGGCGTCCTCGCGGCTGATCCCCTCCACCCGGGCCACCTCTTCGGCGGTCTCGGGCATGGAGTAGGTTCGCTTGTCGATCTCCAGGAACTTGGGATTGGTGAACCGCCAGCCGATGGAGGTGTCCACGACCTCCCCGGGCTTGGCGAAGCCGGTGGTGGGCTTGGCCATCACCCAGGGGGCTCGAGACATCGACTCCACTCCCCCGGCGACGACGATGTCGGCGGCCCCGGCGGCGATCATGTGCTGGGCCTGGGCGATCGCACTCATGCCCGAGGCGCAGAGCCTGTTGACGGTGATGCCCGGAACGGAATCAGGGAATCCCGCCAGAAGCCAGGCCATGCGGGCCACGTTGCGGTTCTCCTCCCCGGCGCCGTTGGCGTTGCCGAGGATGACTTCGTCGACGTCGGCCGGATCGATCCCGGATTCCTGGACCACCTGGCGCACCACGAGAGCCGCGAGGTCATCGGGTCGGACCGAGGAGAGAGCTCCGCCGTAGCGACCCACCGGGGTCCGGGTGCCAGAGACAAGATATGCAGGGCTGATCGCCACGTCATGCGCCTTTCGCAGGAATAACTGACCGATCGTTCACCTATCACTCTTCCATGAGTGCACTGTGCGGTCAATCACAGCGCAGTGCACTCATGGAGGCGGGAGTTTCACTGCAGCAGCGTCTTGTCGTCGACCACGGCACCCTTGAGCTTGCCGAACTCGGCGAGCAGATCCTGGGAGGTCATCTGCGCCTTCTTCGCGGCGCCGACGTCGAGGATGATGCGGCCTTCATGCATCATGATCAGCCGGTTGCCGACCTCGAGAGCCTGGACCATGTTGTGCGTGACCATCAGGGTGGTGAGGCCCTTGTCCTGGACCACGCTGCGGGTCAGCCGGGTGACCAGCTCGGCGCGCTGCGGGTCGAGTGCCGCGGTGTGCTCGTCGAGCAGCAGCACCCGGGGGTCGGAGTAGGTGGCCATGAGCAGGCTCAGCGCCTGGCGCTGGCCGCCGGAGAGCAGACCGACCTTGGTCTTGAGCCGGTCTTCCAGACCCAGCTCCAGCTGCTTGAGCGCCTCGGCGAAGCGTTCCCGCTTGGCCCTGGTCACTCCACGGGACAGGCCCCGGGGACGTCCCCGCCGGTCAGCCAGCGAGAGGTTCTCTTCGATGCTGAGGTTCGGCGCCGTGCCAGCCATCGGGTCCTGGAAGACCCTGCCGACCTTCGCGGCACGCTGGTGCTCCTTGAGCCGGCTGACATCGACGCCGTCGAGGGAGACCACGCCCTCGTCCTGATGGATGCGGCCCGCCACCGTGTTGAGCAGAGTGGACTTGCCGGCGCCGTTGGAGCCGATGACGGTGACGAAGTCACCTTCCTGAAGCTGAAGGTCCACATCCACCAGCGCGCGACGCTCATTGACGGTGTGCGGGAAGAACGTCTTGGAGACTGAGTCGACTTTCAACATGTCAGGCTCCCTTCTGTGCCGAGGTATGGGGGAGGGGCGCGTCGTCGGTGGTCGCCGGCTCAGCGGCGGCCGCCAACGGTGAGCGACTCTTGCGCCGCAGGCTCAGCTTCGAGAAGCCCTTCCACTGGGGCAGCAGCAGCGCCGCGACCACGAGGACAGCGGACATGAGCTTCATGTCGTTCGGGTTCAGCCCGATGTTCAGCGCGAACTGGATCGCCAGCCGATAGACCACGGCGCCCAGGATCACCGCAAGGGTGGCCTGGATGACGGTGCGGCTGCCGAAGATCGCCTGGCCCACGATCACCGAGGCCAGACCGACCAGGATGAGTCCGATGCCCATGCCGATGTCGGCGAAGCCCTGATGCTGAGCCACCACGGCGCCGGCGATGCCGACCAACCCGTTGGAGAGCATCAGGCCGATGATCTTCTGCCGGTCGGTGCTGACGGCGAAGGAGCTGATCATCTGTTCGTTGTCGCCGGTGGCGCGCAGCGCCAGACCGTTGTCGGTCTGCAGATACCAGTCCATCACCAGCTTGAAGAGCAGCGCGACGACGGCGAGCACGGCCACGGAGGTCCAGCCCACGCCGGTGAACCCGCGCATCATCGAGATCACGGTGTCCTGGCCCAGCAGCGGCACATTGGCCCCGTCCATGATGCGCAGGTTGATCGAGTACAGCCCGATCATCGTCAGGATGCCGGCAAGCAGGCCGTTGATGTTTCCCTTGGTGTGCAGCAGGCCGGTGATCAGGCCCGCCAGGCTTCCGACCACGAAGGCCACGGCGGTGGCCAGGAACGGGTCGACTTCGTTGGTGATCAGGATGGCTGCGGTGGCAGCGCCTGAGGTGAAGGAGCCGTCGACGGTCAGGTCGGGGAAGTTCAGAATTCTGAAGGTCAGGTACACGCCCAGGGCCATGATCGCGTAGATCAGCCCGAGCTCGAATGCAGTGATCATGTGTCCTCAATCGTCGTCGCGACCGGGTCATCGGCCGTCGGCGGGTCCACGTCCACCCAGGCCGCGGGCGCCGGTCCAGCCTGGTGAGGCTGTTCCGGCGCCCGGCCAGATGGTCAGTTTCGGTCAAGGTCGACGCGCGCCGACCGTGGAGGTTGAATCAGCTCGCCCGCGGGGGCTCACTCCTCCTCTTCGGCGGCTTCGTCACCCTCTGCAGGGTCCTCGGCGTCGACATCTTCACCGACGACGACGTCGGCGCGATCCAGCAGCTCCTGGTCCAGTTCGACACCCATGGCCTCCGCGGCCTCAGGGTTGACGACGAGCTCCAGCTCCTCCAGAGTCTCCACTGCCATGGTGGCGGGGTCCTCCCCGTCTTCGAGGATCCGGATGGCCATCTCGCCGGCCTGGCGACCGAGGTCCATGTAGTTCAGCCCATAGGTGGCCACCGAGCCGCGGATCACCGAGTCACCCTCGGAGGCGATCACCGGGATGCTGTTCTGCTGGCCATACTGCAGCACTGATTCCAGCGCCGAGACGACGGCGTTGTCGGTGGGGACCCAGATCGCGTCCACGTCGAGAGATTCCACGCCCTGCTGGACCTCGGAAGAGTTCGAGATCGTGGCCTCCTGAATCTCCAGGCCGAGCTCCTCGGCGGCCTCCTGTGCCAGCTCCACCTGGACCTCGGAGTTGGCTTCGCCGGAGGAGTACACGATGCCCACGGTCTCGGCATCGGGGGCGATCTCCTGGAGCAGCTCGAACTGCTCCATGACCGGGTTCAGGTCGGAGGCTCCGGTGATGTTGGCCCCGGGCTCCTCCCAGGAGTCCGCCAGGCCGGCTTCCACCGGATCGGTGACCGAGGAGAAGACGATCGGCTTGTCCGTGATGGCCTGAGCCGCTGCCTGCGAGGTCGGCGTCGCGATCGAGTGGATCAGGTCCATATCGGAGGAGGCAAAGGTGCCGGCGATGTTGCTCGCCGTCGCCTGCTCGCCCTGGGCGTTCTGCTCGTCCCACTCCACCTCGAGTCCGGCGTCCTCGAAAGCTGCCTTGAAGCCGTCGCGGGCCTCATCCAACGAGGGGTGGGAGACGATCTGGGTGATGCCGATCGAGTAGCTGCCGCCTTCTTCGCCGGCTGCACTCTCCGCATCCTCTCCCTCGCTGGCGCCGCCGCAGGCGGTCAGCATCAGGGCCGTGGTGGCGACCGCCGCGGAGAGCCTCAGGGTGTACGTGCTGTTTCTCATCAATGGTCCTCTTCTGTGGTGCGTATAAATGGTGCGAGTGATTCGGCTGATCGGGTGATTCAGCTGGTGGGGGTGGTCGAGCGCGCCCCGGGAGTCACGGAGAACTCCTCACGCTCGCTGTCGTCATTGAGGTTGATGCCCTGCAGCTTCTTCGGGACCACCGAGACGGCCAGGAAGGAGATGATCGCCAGCACGGAGATGTAGAGACCGATCAGCCAGGACTGTCCCGTGGCGTTGAGGATGCTCTGTGCAATGGTGGCGGCGAAGGCTCCGCCGATGATCGAGCCGAGTGCGTAGCCGATCGAGACTCCGGAGAAGCGGATGGAGACGGGGAACATCTCGGCATACAGCGCCGACTGCGGGCCGTAGGACGGGCCGAGACCCATGGTCAGGATGAAGATGGCCAGGGCGAACAGCGGCAGCGAGGCGGTGTCGAGCAGGAACCACATGGGGACCGACCAGACGATGATGATGCCGTAGCCGATCTGGAAGGTCTTGACCCGGCCGATGCGGTCCGAGATCCAGCCGCCGTAGAGCGTGAAGATCAGCCAGCCCACGCCGCCGATCAGCGAGGCGATGAGCGTGTCGTTGCGCTCCATGCCCAGGGTGTTCACACCATAGGCCGCGAAGAAGGCGATCACCAGGTAGCCGGCCGCGTTGTTTGCGGCGAAGATCAGCGCGGCGAGGAAGGTGAACTTCTTGTGCGTGGTGAGCAGCTCTTTCAGGGGAGCCGAGGACTCCTTTTTGCGCTCCTTCATCTCCAGGAAGACCGGGGATTCGTCGACCTTCATGCGGATGAAGAAGCCCACGAGGATCAACACGAAGGAGAACAGGAACGGCACGCGCCAGCCCCAGGAGATGAACTGCTCCTCGGTGGTCACCGCGTTGAGCGCGAACATGAAGCCGGTGGCCAGCAGCATCCCGATGGGGACACCGATCTGTGGATAGGCGCCGAAGAGGCCGCGCTTATGCCGCGGCGCATGTTCGACGGCGAGCAGTGCAGCGCCACCCCATTCTCCGCCGGCGGAGAGACCCTGAAGCACGCGCAGCAGGATCAGCAGGATCGGTGCAGCCACACCCCAGGTGGCGTGGGTGGGCAGCAGGCCGATGAGCACGGTGGCGCCACCCATCCCCATCAAGGTCATGACCAGAACCGCCTTTCGGCCATACCGGTCACCCATCCAGCCCGCGAGGATCGCGCCGAGCGGACGGAACAGGAAGGAGATGCCGACTGAGGCCCAGGCGACGATCTGCGCCAGCGCCGCGTTCTCCTCACCGAGTGGCTCGAAGTACAACATGGCCAGCACGAAGCCGGCTGCCTGCGCGTAGATGAAGAAGTCGTACCACTCGATGGTGGTGCCGACGAGGGTGCCTGCGAGGACCTTCTTCTCCTCACGGGTCAGCGCATGCCCCTCGCTGCTGAGGTAGGTGGACTGGCTCATATCTGCTCCAAGTGCTGGACACGTCGCGTGGACGTACGAGTGATTCATGGATGTCGTCTGTGATCCAGGTCACGGACATGAGCGCCAATGTATCAGATTAAATGACCGAACGGTTGGTCAGTCTCGTGACCTGCAGAAACCTCGTCGGCTACAGTGATTTCAGTGGTTTCGCGCCAGCTGCCTCGCGATTCCTCTTTCCTGATCGCCAGAGAGAGCCAGTTCCAGGACCATGCCCCACCCATCTGCTGAGTCGACGCAGCGCATGCAGTGGATGGACCTGCTGCGTGGAGTGGCGGTGCTGCTGGTCGTGGTGCTCCACGGCTCAGACATCCCGCGGGCGAACGGCATCGAGGTCCCGCAGTGGGCTCAGCTGAATCTGTACCTGGAACCGTTCCGCATGCCGCTGCTGATGTTCCTCTCCGGCACTCTGCTGCCACGCTCCCTGCGCAAGCCCGCCGCCGGATACCTCTGGGGCAAGTTCGGCGCCGTCGTCTGGCCGCTGATGGTCTGGCTGATCGGCTTCGGGGTGCTGATCTACCGGGGCGGCCCCGGAGATCCCGGCTACTGGCAGACCGGGGACTACCTCTGGTTCCTCATGGCACTGACCCTCTGCTACCTGGTCGGTCTGCTCTTCAAACCGCTGCTCACTCGACCGCTGCTGTTCACCGCTGTCGCCGCATCGCTCTTTGTGGCCATGGTCTTCACTCGCCACTCGATCGAGGTGGACCAGGCGCTGCTGAATCGCACGTTGTACTACGGCGCGTTCTTCTTCCTCGGCGCCGCCAGCGCCCGGCTGCTCTCGCGGTGGACCCGCGCCCCCTGGCTGCTCGTCGCAGCCCTTGCGGTGGCAGTGGCATGGTTGGCACACCACGGGCTGGAGAGCCCAGAGTTTCGGGCTGGCACGATCTACGCGGCTCCCACCGCCGTGCTCGGAATCGCCCTGATCCTGTGGGTGGCGCCACGAATTCCGGCGGGACGGGTCAATCGCTTCATGCAGTGGGCGGGGCGGAATTCGATCGTCGTCTATGTCAGCCATTTTCCGATCATCATCCTTCTCCACCGCTGGATCGATCAGCTCGGAGTGGGCGCCGGGGTCCATGTCGCGGTCTGCACCGGGGGAGGGCTCGCGCTGACCCTCGTGGTCGTCTGGCTGCGCCCCTGGACGCGCTGGCTCTACACCGTCCCGGGGAACCGCAAGGTGGCGCAGCGGCTCGCGGCGGGCGCCGCTCAACGAGGCTGATCCTGCCCTCCCCCGAGCCCCACGAGTTTCGGCGGACCCCCGCTGAATGCGCATGTCCGAGGGAGCAGATAAGGTTTCTGACTGTGAGCACCGCCCTGTACCGCCGCTATCGCCCCGACACCTTCGCCGAGGTGATCGGGCAAGAGCATGTCACCGCTCCGCTGATGACAGCCCTGGGCAAGGACGCGGTCTCCCACGCCTACCTCTTCTCCGGCCCCCGTGGCTGCGGCAAGACCACCTCGGCGCGGATCCTCGCCCGTTGCCTGAACTGTGCGCAGGGGCCCACCGGGACTCCCTGCGGAGTGTGCGACTCCTGTGTAGACCTCGCCACCGGCGGATCCGGCTCGCTGGATGTCATCGAGATCGACGCCGCGAGTCACGGCGGCGTGGACGATGCTCGTGATCTCCGAGAGCGAGCCACCTTCGCCCCGGTTCGGGACCGCTACAAGATCTTCATCATCGATGAGGCGCACATGGTCACGGCGGCGGGCTTCAACGCGCTGCTCAAGATCGTCGAAGAGCCGCCGGAGCACATCAAGTTCATCTTCGCGACCACGGAGCCGGACAAGGTCATCGGCACGATCCGCTCCCGCACGCACCACTACCCCTTCCGGCTGGTGCCGCCCGAGCCGCTCATGGACTACCTGCACCGGCTCTGCGAACAGGAGTCCGTGAGCGTGGCACCTGGCGTCCTGCCGCTGGTGATCCGCGCCGGGGGCGGTTCGGTCCGCGACACGCTCTCCGTGCTGGATCAGCTGATCGCCGGCTCCACCGACAGCGGGCTCGACTACGACCGCGCGACGGCGCTGCTCGGCTTCACCCACGCCACCCTGCTCGATGACGTGGTGGACTCCGTGGCGAGCCTCGACGGGGCCACCGCGTTCGCCGTGGTCGACCGGGTCGTCCAGTCCGGGCAGGACCCGCGACGATTCGTCGAGGACCTCCTGGAGCGGCTGCGCGATCTGATCATCGTGAAGTCCGTGCCGGAGAACCCCGGCGCGATCCTGCGCGGGGTACCCGAGGACCAGATCCGGGTGATGCAGACCCAGGCGGGAAAGCTGGGCTCGGCCGAGCTCTCCCGGGCGGCAGACATCACGGCCCAGGCGCTGACCGACATGGTCGGCGCCACCTCCCCCAAGCTGCACCTCGAGCTGCTGATGGCGAGGCTGCTGCTGCCCCACGCCGAACAGGGTCATTCCTCGGTCGCCGCACGGCTGGAACGCGTGGAGCGACGGCTGGACTTCTCTGCCGGTGCCGGCGTGACTCCCGAGCCCGAACCGCAGCCAGCGTCGTCGACCCCCACGCAGGCCGCACCTCATGCCCAGTCCAGCCAGCAGGCGCAGCCCGGCGCAGAGTCCGCGCGCCAGCCGCAGGCGACCTCCGCACCCGCGCCCCAGTCGGGGACGGGACCGGATCGCGGTCCACAGCCCGATCGCAGAGCACCGGGCGACCCCGAGCCCCAGCCCGATCGCGAACCACAGCGCCCACCGAAGAGTGAGGGTGAACAGCCGTGGGAGCCCGCCACACCCGCCGCCGAGCCCACTGCCGCTGAACAGCCAGATCCCGCGCAGGAGGAACCGTCGCTCTCCCAGCCGACGCCGGCAGCTGAATCTTCCGCTGCTGCTGCGGCACCAAGAACCGGCGAGCCCTCCCCCGCCACGCCTGTGACGCCACAGCCCGCCGCTCAGTCCGAGTCCTCCACCGGGGTCTCCCCTGCTGAGATGATGCGCCGAGCCTGGCCAGACATCGTGGATTCGCTGAAATCGCAGTCAAGGATGCTCTGGATGCTGGTCAAGGGCAACGTGGAAGTAGGCGATTTCGACGGCCAGACCCTGACCCTGAACTTCGCCAACGAAGGCGCGAAGTCCACGTTCGCGAATCGACATGGCGAGCAGGCGCTGAACTCGGCAGTCCAGGACGTGCTGGGCATGCAGGTGCGCTTGACGCTCAACAGCGGTGGATCCTCGTCCCCGGGTGGTGGTGGCGGCCCAAAAGCTGACCGCCGGCTGAGCCCGGCGGACGCAGGGGATGCGCAGACCGTGGGCGGGAGCCCATCATCTGCCGATGACCCTGCCGATGACCCTGCCGACGGGTCGCCAGCGTGGGTTCAGGAAGAGCCCCCCGAGCCCTATGACCCCGGGTTCTACGAGGCCCCACCAGAACCCCCGGCTGAAGCACCGTCGCCGCGCCCCGCTGAACCCGAGCAGCTCGAACCTGAGCAGCTCGAGCGCGACCGGGACGAACTCGACCGGGACCCCAACCCAGCCGCCGCTTCGGCGTCGTCGTCTGACATCCCCCCGAGCGAACCCGAGTCGTATAAGCCGCTGGAGACGAAGCCTCCGGTCCCTGCGTTCGCGCGCCGGGCCTCGGCTGGTCCTCGCTCCGGCAGCAGCCCCGTCAGTACGACGAGCCAGTCGGAGAGCCCAACCGCTGCGCCGGCGGCTGCCCCGGCGAGTGGTGGCGCTCCCAGCCGGGCTGCCGAGATACGACGGCGGCTCGCTCAGCGGCGAGGCGAGGCGGCTCCCGCCCCGACGGAACCACCGACTGATCACGACCACCCGGCGCCCCCGCCTGATCCGGCCTGGGATTCGGGACCTCCCAGTGACTACGACCAGGCGGCTCCGCCGTCGTGGGCTCAGCCTCCTGGCGCTCCCGGAACAGGCGCTCCCAAGGGAACGGAGCCCGAGGACATCGCCAGCGAGGACGATGTCGCCCTGGAACACTCCGGGGTCTTCGGTCGCAAGGCCTTCGAGAAGCACCTCGGAGCCACGCTTCTTGAGGAACGCTGGCTCAACGAGCAAGCCCGATAGACTCAACCACCACCCCACCTGGAAGGCTCGTCCCCACCGTGTATGAAGGCGCAGTCCAAGACCTGATCGACGAGCTCGGACGTCTCCCCGGCATCGGACCGAAGTCGGCCCAGCGCGTGGCCTTTCATATCCTCGAGGCCGACGGTGAGGACATGAAGCGGCTGGCGGACGCGATCACCACCGTGAAGGAGAAGGTGAAGTTCTGCTCCATCTGCTTCAACGTCTCCGAGGAAGACACCTGCCGGATCTGCCAGGATTCCCGTCGCGACTCCAGCCTGATCTGCGTGGTGGAGGAGTCCAAGGACGTCATGGCCATCGAGCGCACGCGATCCTTCCGCGGCCGGTACCACGTGCTGGGAGGCTCCATCAATCCGATCGCGGGCATCGGACCTGATCAGCTCCATATCCGTGAACTGCTGGGCCGCCTCTCCGATGACGCGATCCAAGAGGTCATCATCGCCACGGACCCGAACCTCGAAGGCGAGGCCACGGCCACGTACCTGTTCCGGATGCTGGGGTCCATCGGAATACCCGTCACCCGCCTGGCCTCTGGCCTGCCCGTAGGGGGCGATCTGGAGTATGCAGACGACGTCACACTGGGCCGCGCCTTTGAGGGCCGCCGCGCGATGTCCTGACCCCCTCACCTGGCTGCTGTGGAGCACGCCGCACAGATAGTTATGCAAGCGTGATCAGGTAATACTCAGGTTTCTACGAAACGTATTTCGGTGGGTTTACCCGCAGCGCGCATGCCTAGGCACGTCAGGCAACCGCGCTCACACGCTGATCTAACCCAGGTTTTCCCGCACCCATTTCTGACTCCACTCCGCGGCTCTGTGTCTTGTCCTATCCGATCAATTCAGTTTCCAAATCCTTTTTATCGGTCTAGCGTGTGAAGCCAGGTGGCTCGTCGCCCTCTCGTGGCACGGTCCATCGACTCGCACCAGACGAATCCAGAGGATGAGGTAAGCACCGATGAGGAACAAGACTTCTATGGCCGTCCGCGCCGGCGCGGTGAGCGCCGCGGCTCTTCTCGCCCTGACCGCCTGCGGCGGAGATGACGCCGAGAGCGACGAGGCGGCAGCCGACTCCGGCGAGGAGACGATCACCGTCGCAATCAACGGCGAAGAGCCTTACTCCTACATCACCGAAGAGGGTGAGCAGGAGGGCGCCACCATCGCCCTCGCCGAAGAGATCTTCGGGGAGATGGGCTACAGCGTGGAGGCGGAGCTGGTCCCCGATTGGGACAGCCTCATTCCCGGTCTCGGCGCTGAGCGCTATGACGCAGTCTCAGCGGGCATGTCGATCACGCCTGAGCGCTGTGCCGAGGCCTCGTTCGCCGAGCCCGAGATCATGTACACCACGGCACTGCTGGTGGAAGAGGGCAACCCCTACGGCGTGGAGAACCTCAACGACGTCGCCGAGGCCATGGAGTCCGGTGAGGACATCACCCTGGCCACGCTCTCCTCCGGCATTGAAGCCACCTACGTGGAGGAGCTGGGCATCGACGCCGAAGGCGTGGGCTCAGCCGATGACGGCATGGACATGGTCACCGGCGGTCGCGCCGACGTGTTCGCACTGACCGCGATCTCGCTGAGCGCCATGGCCGAGGACACGGAAGGCGTCGAGGTCACCGAGGGCTTCGTCCATGACATGGATGGCACGCTGCAGTACGGCGCAGGCTCCACCGTATTCCCCCAGGACTCAGACATGCTCGAGGAGTACAACGAGCACCTCGCCGAGCTCAAGGAGAGCGGTGAGCTGCTGGAGATCATCGGTGAGTACGGCTTCACCGAAGCTGAGATCCCGCCCGCTGATCTGACTGCGGAGGCACTCTGCGAGGGCGACCTGGAATCGCTCCAGGACATCGAAGACTGAGCTGAGAACTTCGGAAACCTCACGGTGGTCGGCCCCTGAGAAGGGGTCGGCCACCGCTTCGGTGACATCACCTCCAGCAGAGAGGAACGACCTCCTACCGTGGACTGGTTAGATCAACAGCAGCAGTACTTCGAGACGCTGCAGAACTTCGGGCCCAGACTCTGGGACGGGTTCCTGCTCACCGTGCAGCTCACCCTGGTCGGAGCGGCGCTCGCCTTCGTGCTTGCAGTGATCCTGGGCCTCATGGCCGGGAGCCCCAATCTCTGGCTGCGGGGGCCGGCGCGGGTCATCATCGAATTCTTCCGCGGCACCTCGCTGCTCGTGCAGCTGTTCTGGGTGTACTACGTCCTGCCGCTCTTCGGGCTGACCCTGGAGAGCGCCTTCACCGTGGGCGTGATCGCCCTCGGCGTGAACTACGGAGCGTACGGCGCAGAGGCCGTCCGGGCCTCGCTGACCTCGGTCTCTTCGGGACAGTGGGAAGCCACCGTCGCACTCTCCATGTCCTGGCCGCATAAGATCCGCCGGATCATCTTCCCGCAGGCCTGGGCGTTGATGATCCCCTCCCTGGCGAACCTGCTGGTGCACCTGATGAAGGGCTCGGCCATCGTCTACATCGTCGGGCTCAATGACTTTCAGTGGGAGCTCGATCAGCTGCGCCGAGTCACCGACGCCTGGTTCTCCTACGCCTTCATCGGTCTCATCGCCTATTTCCTGTTCGCACTGATCCTCACCCTGGGGATGCGGCTCCTCGAGATACGCGCCAAGCACCGGCTCGGCCAGGGGCCGACCCTGCGGGAGATCCTCTCACCAGCACCGAAGATGCCCATCGCTTCAGCGCACCCCGGCTCGACTCCGAGTCTGTTCGTCGGAAAGAATCCAGGGGGGCAGGGATGAACACATTGACTCCACTCTTCACCGCGCAGCCTTCCGGCGAGTCCACCGGCAACGTCTGGGACTGGGACTTCGCCCTCGAGATCTTCCCGGAGATCCTGACCGCCTTCATCCAGGTCACCCTCCTGGTGACCGTGGTCGGCACGGCCATTGCGGCGACCCTCGGTCTGGTCATCGCGATCCTGATCCGTGTCCTGCCCGGTCCGCTGGCCTTCATCGTGCGCTGGGCGGCCAACTTCATCCGCATGACCCCGATCGTGGTCCAGCTCCTGGTGCTCTATTACGGCTTCACCTGGATGGACCCGCTGCTGATCGGATTCATCGTCTTCGGCATCCACTACGCGACCTATATGTCCGAGGTCTACCGCGCCGGAATCGATTCCGTTCCCAAGGGACAGTGGGAGGCCACCAAGGCGCTCTCGATGAGCGCCGGCCGGACCTGGCGTCGTGTGATCATCCCGCAGGCGCTGCGCTCCACCATTCCCTCGCTGGGCAACTATGCGATCTCGATGTTCAAGGACACCCCGTTCCTCTTCGTCATCTCGGTGGCGGAGATGGTCCTCGTCGCCCAGACGGTCGGAGGGCAGACCTTCCGCTACACCGAAGCCATCACCATCGCCGGCCTGATCTTCCTCGCCGCCAGCTACCCCACAGCACTGCTGATCAACCGTCTGGAGAAGCGCCTTGCCTACGCCAACTGATCCCGAAAATCCGGTCATCGAGTTCGTCGATGTCGAGAAGCGTTTCGGCAGCAACACCGTCCTGAAGGACCTGAACTTCTCGGTCCGCCGCGGCGAAAGGGTCACGCTCATCGGCCCCTCTGGCTCGGGCAAGACCACGATCCTGCGTCTGGTGATGACGCTGGAGGAGCTCACCGGTGGCTACATCTTCGTCGACGGCGAGCCGCTGACCCATCGCGAGAAGGACGGCAAGCGCGTCCCTGTCTCCGCCAAGGAGCAGAAGCACCTGCGCACCCGGATCGGCATGGTCTTCCAGCAGTTCAACCTGTTCCCGAACATGACGGTGCTGGAGAACATCATCGAAGCTCCCATCCATGTGCTGGGGCAGTCGAAATCCGAGGCGACCGCGAAGGCGCACTCGCTGCTGGAGCAGGTGGGTCTGCCGGACAAGGCCAACGAGCATCCGATGAGCCTCTCGGGTGGCCAGCAGCAGCGCGTCGCCATCGCCCGCGCCCTGGCCATGGACCCGGAGATCCTGCTGCTGGACGAGGTCACCTCGGCGCTGGATCCCGAGGTCGTCGGAGATGTGCTCAACATCCTGCGCACGGTCGCGGACACCACGAACGTCACCATGCTGATCGTGACGCATGAGATGAGCTTCGCCCGCGACGTCTCCCACAAGGTCATGATGTTCGACGGCGGCCGCGTGGTCGAGGAGGGCACTCCGGAGAAGATCTTCTCCGACCCCACGCACGAGCGCACCAAACAATTCCTCAGCGCCGTGCTGCGCGACGCCTGACCAGATCTAGAATTGTCCTAAGTTCCTTCCCATCCCTTTCCAGGAGTGAGACAACCTGTCATGAGCCTGATCGTTCAGAAATACGGCGGATCATCCGTCGCGGATGCCGAAAGCATCAAACGAGTGGCGAAGCGGGTCGTCGAGACCAAGAACGCCGGCCATCAGGTCGTCGTCGTGGTCTCGGCCATGGGTGACACCACCGATGACCTGCTCGACCTTGCCGGACGCATCACTTCGGCGCCACCCTCCCGAGAGATGGACATCCTGCTCTCCTCAGGCGAGCGCATGTCCATGGCGCTGCTCGCCATGGCCATCCACGAACTCGAGGAGACCGCACAGTCCTTCACCGGTTCCCAGGCCGGCATGATCACCGACGCCATCCACGGCAAGGCACGCATCATCGAGGTCAGCCCCAAACGTGTGCAGGAATCCCTCGACGAGGGCCACATCGGCATCGTCGCAGGGTTCCAGGGCATGAGCCGGGAGTCCCGGGACATCACCACCATGGGCCGCGGCGGTTCAGACACCACCGCCGTCGCGCTGGCGGCAGCGCTGCACGCCGATGTCTGCGAGATCTACACCGACGTGGATGGTGTGTTCACTGCCGACCCACGCGTGGTCAAGACGGCCCGGAAGATCGACACCATCTCCAGCGAAGACATGTTGGAGATGGCTGCTGCCGGCACCAAGGTCCTGCACCTGCGTTCAGTGGAGTACGCCCGCCGCTTCGGAGTGAAGCTGCATGTGCGCTCCTCCTTCAGCCAGCTCGAAGGCACCTGGGTCATCCCCGACCCCAAAGACACCGTGACCATCCAGGAAGGCGAACCCTTGGAACAGCCCATCATCTCCGGCGTCTCGCATGACGCATCCGAAGGCAAACTCACCATCACCGGTGTTCCCGACGTTCCCGGCAAGGCGGCTGAGATCTTCAATCTCATCGCCGAGGGCGCGGTCAACATCGACATGATCGTCCAGGACGTCTCCATGGCGACCAAGACCACGAACATCTCCTTCACCCTCCCCGGAGAGGATGGAGAGCGCGCCCAGGAGATGCTCAACGCGCACAAAGACACCATCGGCTTCGAGTCCATGGACTTCGTGCCGCAGGTCGGCAAGGTCTCGCTGATCGGCGGCGGCATGCGCAACCATCCGGGTGTCTCCGCCCGCTTCTTCACCGCGCTGCGCGACGCCGGGATCAACATCGGGCTGATCTCCACCTCCGAGATCCGCGTCTCGGTCATCACCGACGTCCATCTGCTGGACCGCGCCGTGCAGGCCATCCACACCGCCTTCGGCCTGGACTCCGATGAAGAGGCCAAGGTCTACGCCGGGACCGGTCGCTAGGCCAGATCATGGGCACCGAGGTGCGCCCCGCCGTCGGACGCTTCGCCGACTTCCATGAGGTGGTCGGGGTCAAGAAACCCGGCGGTCAGGGGTGCTGGTGCATGTCCTACCGGGACTCGCGCGTCGCCAATGACGACCGCCCGGAGTTCATGCGCGAGCTCTGCGCGCAGGAGCCCGGCCCCGGGGTCCTCGCCTATGTCGAGGACGAGCCCGCCGGCTGGTGCTCGGTCGCTCCGCGCAGCAGCTACCGGCGGCTGATGAACTCCCGGACGATCCCGTTCCTCGATGACCGCGATGCCTGGTCCGTGGTGTGCTTCGTGGTTCGTCCGGGGTTTCGCGGCCGCGGCCTGATGCATGATCTGCTCGACGCAGCGGTCGACCACGCGGCGTCGCACGGAGCCGAGGTCATCGAGGGGTATCCCTTGGAGCTGGAGACGGAGGCCTCTCGGGTGGACGTGATCAGCGGTTACGTCGGCACCACCGAACTCTTCTCCGCCCACGGGTTCGAGGTCGCCGCACCCACCTCCGCACACAGCGGACACCGGCCACGCTGGATCATGCGCCGGGAACTCGGCTGAGCCGCCGACGCTGAACCGATGAAGCGGCCCCGCACAGCACACAGGCGGCAGGTGTACCCTTTACGGGTTCCCTGCCGCCTGCGCACTTGGTACGAGTGATATACCCGATGGTAACCCAGACACCAGCTCCCGCCGAGGCAACTCACGGGCTGACGGTGATTCCTGAACAGGAGCACCGCGAGAAGGCCGCCGCCCATCAGGCCGCGGTGGATCGTCTCACTGAGGGTTTCCTCGCGCGCCGGCACGCTGGAGTGAAGCACCCGGTGGAGGACTTCCTCTTCACCTACTACTCCCACTCACCCGGCAAGCTCTCCCGCTGGCATCCCGGAGTCGGGGTTCTGCTGCAGGGGGATCAGCTCGATCACGCCGAGTGGAAGCACTACCGCGCCACCGGCACCGGGGTGACGCTCGACGTGGAGGGGTTCCGCCGTGATCGGGCCTCCATGATCGGCTTCGCCCGTCGACTGCTGAGCACGACGGCGGCCACACCGGCGCAGCTGGGATGCTTCGGTCTGCATGAATGGGCCATGGTCTACAAGTCCGTGGAGCACGGCCAGCGCCACGACCAGGTTCCGCTGCGCCTGGGCCCCTCCGGGACAGACGAGGTGGTCGAGGCCGCGAACATCCGCTGCACGCACTTCGACGCCTACCGCTTCTACACACCCTCGGCGAAGCCGTTGAATGCGCTGGAGCCCACCCGCGAATCGCAGACGCAGATGGAGCAGCCCGGGTGTCTGCACGCCAACATGGATCTGTACAAGTGGGCCTATAAGCTCATCCCGGCGGTGAGCAGTGATCTCCTGCTGGAGTGCTTCGACCTCGCCTCACGGATCCGAGAGCTTGATATGCGCGCGTCCCCGTATGACCTCAGCGATTGGGGCTACGAGCCGGTCCCGATCGAGACTCCCGCTGGGCGGGCTGCCTATGCTCGGGCACAGAAGGGCTTCGCCGAGGAGTCGCAGGTGCTGCGCGGAAAGCTCCTCGCGGTGCTGGACCAGCTCGAGGGTCTTGAAGACCGCGCGCCACAGCCGTAGCCTCGGTGGTCCCAGCTGAGGAGAGTCAACGATGATTCCTGCAGGTCAGCAGAAGTCCCAGACCGTGATCCTGGCCGCCGTCGCGTCGCTCACGGCCGTCGCCATGCTTCTGATCCACGCCTCCGGAGCCGCCTATGGCACCGTCTTCGGCACGATTGCGCTCTGGGGCGGAGGCCTGTTCATCATCACGTCCTGCGCGTTGAAGATCGCCATCCCACTGCTTGCAGCGCGCAACCCTGTCGCGACCAGCCGGCGGAGCTAGTGTCCTGGGTCCAGTGACTCAGCTCCAGCTCAGGCGTTGCAGAGGACGCGGCTGCACTCGCTGAGCAGCTCCTGCATCCGAGCGGCGCCGTGGCGGCCGTTGAAGATCTCAGTGCCGTTCTCGAAGGCCTTGCCGGCCGCGAGCGGCCCGGCATCGACGGGGTCATAGCCCAGCGAGTCGATGAACGCGGAGACCAGGCTCTTGGCCTCGGCGTCATCGGAGGCCACGGCCAGAGCGCGGCGGTGCGGATCCCCGGCGGGGTAGGAATCAACCTCGAGATCGCCATAGCCGATGTGGTTGAGCGTCTTGACCACGCGCGCCGCCCCCAGGAAGTCTGCGATGACCTCACTGGTGCTGGTGCCGGCCTCGAACTCATCCATGAACCCGTCCACCGGGGCCCAGTAGTTCATCGTGTCGATGACCACCTTGTCGCGCAGCACCGAGGTGTCCACGCTCTGGTACTTGTGCAGCGGCACTGCAAGCACGATGACGTCCGCGCTGCGGAGGTCTTCACGATCAACGGCCGTGGCGCCGGGGACGATGACCTCGGTCAGCAGCCGGATGTCAGCGGCGGGCTTGCCCGTAGCGATGGTGACCGTATGACCGGCGCGCACGGCCTGCCGTGCAACGGCTGTGCCGACCCGCCCTGCCCCGAGGACTCCGATGTTCAGTGGCGTCTGCGTCATAGTGTTCCCATCCCTTGACTGGCGGAGCGTCGACCAGGCGGCTCCGCGGCCCCGATTCGCTTCAGATCTGCTTCAAAACTGAAAGATTCCGTGGGGCATAACGTGGGGTGCCGGCATTTTGTTCCGCCTTCCCGATCAGGTCACATCCCCATCGATGTAGAACCACTGGCCTGATTCGCGACGGAATCGGCTGAGCTCATGATGCCGTCCGCGTCCCCGTGTTTGGCCCGCGCTCGGATCCTCATAGCTGGCCACGAATTCCACAGTTCCGTGCGTCTCGAAGGGTCCGCCGCCGGACACGCCCAGGATGGCGAGTCGCGTCCAGCGAGCGCCCGGCCTGGAGAGGACCGCCAACGCTGGGCGGGTCTCGGGCGCCCAGCTCCGGTGCAGATAGCCGCCGAAGAACCCTGGATCCTCACTCATCAGAGCGTTGGCACTGTACCGCGACCGCATCAGCGCCTCCGCAGTGGGGGCCGGCGCGCCGGCGTGGAAGCGTCGGCAGCAGGCGGCATAGGTGTCGCCGGACCCGCAGGGGCAGCGCTGCGCGGGATCCCGTTCAGGGTCAATCTCGGTCATCGCTTCAGCATCTCATCTGGGGAGGAACCCTCATCCATTGGGCGCAAAACGTCGCTATGACCCGTCCAGCAGACGGGTATTCCACCGTTTCTCGCCCAATCGATGAGCGGAGCCCCACGGGCCGGGCGGCTCGTGAGCAACCGGTAGACTGGACCGGCAAGCTCGCGGAGCGTGCCGCCGTCGTCCTCAGCCGTGCTGATCAGGTCACGGCAGCGCGTGAGACGGCACCTGGCAGCGGTCCCGCGGGCTCACCCGCCCGCACCATCGCACAGGAGACCCCATGCCGCGCATCATCGTCGAGGTCATGCCCAAACCCGAGATTCTTGATCCCCAGGGCAAGGCCATCGCCTCCGCGCTGCCCCATCTGGGCTTCACCGGTTTTTCCGGAGTCCGCCAGGGCAAGCGCTTCGAGCTCACCGTGGACGGCGAGATCACCGACGAAGTTCTGGAGAGCGCCCGCACCGCGGCCACCGAGATGCTCTCGAACCCGGTGATCGAAGACGTCATCAGCGTGCGCGTGGACGACCAGGACGCTGCATGAGCACTGAGACTCCCCTGATCGGGAACTTCCACGCCGCTCCCGCCGGCCAGCCCCTGGGTGGCGCGCGCATCGGCGTAGTCACCTTCCCCGGCACCCTCGATGACCGCGACGCCGCTCGCGCCGTCCGCCTCGGCGGCGGCACCGCCGTGCCGCTCTGGCACGGCGACGAGTCGCTCCAGGGCGTGGACGCGATCGTGCTGCCGGGCGGATTCTCCTATGGCGACTACCTGCGCGCCGGGGCCATCGCCCGCTTCGCGCCGCTGATGAGCAAGATCATCGAGGCCGCCACCGCCACCTCAGGCAGCCGACTCCCCGTGCTGGGCATCTGCAACGGCTTCCAGATGCTCACCGAGTCCCACCTGCTGCCCGGTTCCATGGTGAAGAACGAACACCTGAAGTTCCTCTGCAAGGACCAGGTGCTGCAGGTGGAGAACACCTCCACCGCCTGGACCTCCCAGTTCACGCAGGATGAGCTCATCGCCATCCCGCTGAAGAACCAGGACGGGCAGTACCTCGCCGACCCAGAGACCCTCGAGGCGCTCGAGGCCGAAGGCCGCGTGGTCTTCCGCTATGTGGGTGAGAACCCCAACGGGTCCCGCAACGGGATTGCCGGAATCAGCAATGAGACCGGCAACGTCGTGGGCCTCATGCCGCACCCCGAGCACGCCGTCGAGGCCGGCTACGGCCCCGATGACGCCACCGGGATGCGCAACGGCACCGACGGCCTGACCATCTTCACCTCCGTGATCGCATCTCTTGCCGGAGGTGCCCAGTGAGCGAGCAGACTGTGACTGACAAAGAATTCAACATCGACACCGTGGAGCACGCCTCCACCACGCCAGACACCGATCTGCCCTGGGCAGAGCTCGGCCTGAAGTCCGAGGAGTACGACCGGATCGTCGAGATCCTGGGCAGGCGGCCGACGGCGGCCGAGCTGGCCATGTACTCGGTGATGTGGTCCGAGCACTGCTCGTACAAGTCCTCCAAGGTCCACCTGCGCCAGTTCGGCGAGAAGGTCACCGAGGAGATGAAGAAGGACCTGATGGTCGGCATCGGCGAGAACGCCGGCGTGACCAACCTCGGCGACGGATGGGCCATCACCTTCAAGATCGAATCCCATAACCACCCCAGCTACGTGGAGCCCTATCAGGGTGCCGCCACCGGCGTGGGCGGGATCGTCCGCGACATCATCTCCATGGGCGCCCGCCCGGTCGCGGTGATGGATCCGCTGCGCTTCGGCGATATCGACCACCCTGACACCTTGCGCGTGCTGCCCGGAGTGGTCTCCGGCATCGGCGGCTACGGCAACTCCCTGGGCCTGCCCAACATCGGTGGCGAGGTCGTCTTCGACTCGGTCTACCAGGACAACCCTCTGGTCAACGCGCTGGCGGTCGGCGTGATGCGTCATGAGGACATCCGGCTGGCCAACGCCTCGGGCGTGGGCAACAAGGTCGTCCTCTTCGGGGCCCGGACCGGCGGTGACGGCATCGGCGGCGCCTCGGTGCTGGCCTCGGAGTCCTTCGACGACTCGAAGCCCTCCAAGCGCCCCGCCGTGCAGGTCGGTGACCCCTTCGCCGAGAAGGTGCTCATCGAGTGCTGCCTGGAGCTCTTCCACGCGGAGCTCGTCGAAGGCATCCAGGACCTCGGCGCTGCCGGCATCTCCTGCGCCACCTCCGAGCTGGCCTCCAACGGCGAGGGCGGCATGCACGTGGAGCTGCAGAACGTGCTGCTGCGCGATCCCACCCTGACCCCGGGCGAGATCCTGATGTCAGAGTCCCAGGAACGCATGATGGCAGTGGTGACCCCTGAGAATGCCGCGGAGTTTGAACGCGTCATGGCCAAGTGGGAGGTCGAATATTCCTGGCTCGGCGAGGTGTCCGACACCGGCCGGCTCATCATCGAATGGGACGGCGAGACCATCGTGGACGTGGATCCGCGCACGGTCGCCCACGACGGGCCCGTCTATGAGCGCCCCTACCACCGCCCCGCCGGCCAGGACGCGCTGCAGGCCGACACCTTCCGCTCCTCCGACGCGGGCAAGGACCTCCCCGAGACCGGCCAGGAGCTCGGCGGTGCTCTGGTGGAGCTGATGACCAGCCCAAACATGGCCGACGTCTCCTGGATCACCGATCAGTTCGATCGCTTCGTCGGCGGCAACACCGCACTCTCCCAGCCCGATGACTCCGGCGTGATCCGCGTGGATCAGGAGACCGGGCTCGGCGTCGCACTGGCCACCGATGCCAATGCGCGCTATGCCTATCTGGACCCCTACACCGGGGCGCAGCTTGCACTGGCCGAGTCCTACCGCAATGTGGCCACCACCGGTGCCATCCCGATGGCCGTCTCGGACTGCCTGAACTTCGGCTCCCCGGAGGACCCCGAGGTCATGTGGCAGTTCGCCGAGGCCGTCCGCGGACTTGCCGATGGCTGCCAGCAGCTGGGCATCCCGGTGACCGGCGGCAACGTCTCGCTGTACAACCAGACCGCGGGCCGCGCCATCCACCCCACACCGGTGGTGGGTGTGCTCGGCAAGTTCGACGACGTCGGACGCCGCACCCCCTCGGGCTACGAGCGCTGGGCCGATGGCCAGGCGATCTACCTGCTCGGTGTGACCGCCGACGAGCTCGACGGCTCCGAGTTCGCCCGGGGTCGCGGGCACCTGGGCGGAATGCCGCCCGCCGTGGACCTGGATGCGGAGAAGAAGCTCGGGGAGATCCTGATCAACGCCTCCCGCGATGGCATGATCGACGCCGCGCACGACCTCTCCGAAGGCGGCCTCGCGGCCGGGCTCGCCGAGATGAGCCTGCGCTTCGGCGTGGGCGCCCGAGTGGCGGTGGACGGGCTCTGTGAGCGCGACGGCGTGGATCCCTTCACCGCGCTCTTCAGCGAGTCCCAGGCCCGTGCACTGGTCGCACTGCCGCGCTCGGAGGAGCTGCGCTTCACCGATATGACCTCGGCTCGCGGTTTCGCGGCGCTGCGGATCGGCATCGTGGACGCCACCTCCGGTGACCTCGAGGTGGCCGGTCCGTTCGACGGCGGCAGCTTCACGATCGGCATCGACGAGCTGCGCGAGGCCTGGAGCGCGGTCATCCCCTCGCGCTTCGCCGGCCTGGGTGAAGCCACAGAGGCCGTCCGCCAGGAGAAGTAGAGCTCGCTCAGCAGAACATGACCGAGCGCCCCGGTGGGCCTCGCCTAGGATGGGGACGGATCCTAGGAGAGGAAGACTATGCAGGAGACCCACCGGGCACTCGTGATCGAGGACGACGACGATATCCGTCGCCTTCTCGAGATGGTCCTGACGCAGGCCGGATTCGGCGTGGACACCGTCCCCAGCGGCGAAGAGGGCGTGGCCCAGGCCGCCGCCGGGAACTACGCCCTGATCAGCGTGGACGTGGGCCTTCCCGATATCGACGGACTCGAAGTGGTGCGTCGCGTGCGCCCGAGCTTCAGCGGTCGGATCGTCATGGTCAGCGCCCGCTCAGGAGCGGTGGACCAGGCCTCCGGCCATACCGCCGGGGCTGACCTGTACATCACCAAACCCTTCCGACCACGTGAGCTGAAGCAGAAGTTCCTCGACCTGGTGTCCACCGAGACGGAGTGAGCCGACCCGGTTCACGCCGTGACGAACCGTTCTCGGATCTCCTCCACAGTGGCCTCACCGACGGAGCCGATGATCGGCAGCTCGCGGCGAAGTCCCGCGTAGTCCTCCGCGTCGAGATATTCGTCCAGATCCGCGGCACCCCGAGCCAGGCGTTCCGCGCCCAGCATCTCCGAGGCGACCCTGATGCTGGCGAGCGCATCCGCCGTGGCAGTGCGATCCTCCGCCGCGACAGCGAGCCGCAGGTTGGCCCACCGTCGCGGCCAGATGAGCCCGAAGGTGTTGACCAGCTCCCTGGCGAAGTCTTCAGCGCCGTCGAGCTCCTCGGCCAAGCTGGTGATGATCTGCGCATCCAACAGCGGCAGCGCGAGCAGCTCATCCCGGAGCGCAGCCGTGGGAAGCAAGCTGGTGCCATCGGCGTTCCGGGCGGTCTTCGCCCAGGAGGTCTGACCGGACGCCATCCGGGTCATCGCGCGCGGGTAGTAGAGGTAGGTCAGGTAGACATAGAAGAGGTAGCCCATCCCGTAGAAGATCCCACCGATCAAGCTGATGTCTTCCCGGCAGATGTACTTATAGAGGATCCCCCAGAGGAAATACGGGAGGATGAGAAATACTGCCGCGAGCAGCGCGACCCACTGCACCGAACTGCCCGAGGCGAATCCCACGCGGCCCTCCGTGAGAGCGAGGACGAACAGCAGCGGGCCGAGCAGCAGATTCGCCATGAGGAGCCACGGCTGGCCCATGAAGTAATGAATCTCTGCCCACCCTGAGCCGCGCAGATTCCCGCTCCGTCGCAGCGGCGGAAGGAGCTCCGCGCATTCCATGTTTCCCTGCGCCCAGCGGGTGCGCTGGGTCAGCAGGCGACGCGTATAGGGCAGCGCTTCCTGGGAGACGTGAGCCTCCGGGACGTAGTGGGTCCGGTGACCTCTGGTGATGATGTTGAGTCCAAGCTCGTAGTCTTCACTGAGCTTCCTGCCCCAAGGCTGGCCGTAGTCGGCGTCGAGATCGTCGAGCACCGAGAGCCGGGTGAACTGGCCGTTCCCTCCCATCCCCACGGTTCCGGTCTTGATCCGAAGCATCTGCATCGCCGAATTCGAGGTCCGAAACTCGATATCCTGCATGCGGATCAACGTCCGGCCCAGAAAGTTCTTGAAGCCTCCTGAGAGCGGCCTCGGGAGCCTGTCGCCTCGATTCTTCATCCAGACCTCGAGCTGCACGGCACCGACCGTATCTTCGCCGAAAGCGTCCGGCCCGGCAAGCAGGTCAAGAGCATTGCCGGAGAGGAAACCATCGGCGTCGAGCACTCCGATCACCGTGCGGTGACGCTGTTTCCTGTCCTGACTCGTCGCATCGGAGATCACCCGGTATGCCGCGTTGAGCGCATGCCCCTTCCCGGTCCTGGCATCGGGACGTCGGCGAGAGATGAGATGGACCTTGTCATCGAAGTCCTGCAGCTTGCGCACGATCGATGCGGTCGCGTCCTCGCTGTCATCATCGATGACCCAGACATGCAGCCCGGGAAAGGTGGTCCGTGCCGCAGACACTGTCTCAGCGATCACGCTCTCCTCATCGCGGCAGGGGATCATCACGTGCCAGGTCAGCGTCTCGGAGTTTCCGGAGCGGTTTTTCCGGCGGACAAGATACGTGTGCACCAGCAGGCTGATGTAGGTCAACGCCAGTGAGGAGATCAGCGTCACGATCACAAGACCGACATCACGGAGCGGATGCTCCCCAAAGTCGCCGAATGCTCCCGAGAAGCAGAAGACGAGGGCGGCCAGTGAACCGTAGACAGCGCTGAAGAGAAAGATCAGCGGAGAGACTCGGAGACGCCGTGGCCTCGTCGACACATTTCTAGGGCCTGTGTACACCAGGGTCCCCCCTCAGTTCCCCACGGTGTACATGCCTCGGGCCGAGCTGCTGCCCAGAGTGAACCTGAATCGTGTCCCTTCTCCGGGCGCAGACTTCACCGTGATGGTTCCTCCGTGAGCCTCGATGATGGACTGCGAGAGTGAGAGCCCGAGACCCGCCCCGGCAGTGGCAGACTGCCGCGCCGCTGGGGCACGGTAGAACGGCGTGAAGACCTGGCTCGCTTCCGACTGGGTCATGCCTGGCCCATCGTCTGCCACCTGCACAAAGGTCCCACCGGCTTCACCCCAGGCCGCGCCCGCCGTGATCGTGACGTGGCCACCCGGCTGGGTGTACTTCAGAGCGTTTCCCACGAGATTGTCCATGACCTGTGAGATGCGCAGGCGATCCGCGAAGATCTCACCGTCGGACTCGAGGTCCACCTCGAGAGATATCCCTCGCTGTGCGGCGAGGGGCTGGAATGCTTTGACGCAGTCCGCAATCAGAACCGCCATATTGACCTCGTCCAGGTCGAGGGTCAGTCGCCCCACCACGGCCTGCTGCTCCAGCAAAAGGTCTTCCACCAGTTTGCTCAGCTTCTCGGCATTGCGTCGGATCACTGTGAGCTGTTCCAGCGAGTCTTCTCGAGCCGGGGATTCAGGGAGCTCCAGAAGCGAGTCTTCGGTGAAATCAGCGAAGCCCACGATCGAGGTGAGCGGGGTCCGCATCTCGTGGGAGACCGTGGCGATGATCTCCTGCTGGGCGCGCAGCAGGTGGTGTTCCTCGGTGACGTCGCGAAAGATCAGGAAAGAGGCGTCCCGCGCGCCGTCCTCAGCACGGACTGAGCGAGCACTCACCGAGACGACCCGCTGCTCCGGGCCCGGGTCACCGGCCAGGAACTCGAAGTTGTCGAATTCCTCACCGTTGTTGGCCCTAGCCGCAGGGCGACTGACCGCCGGAATCGGGGTGCCATCGGTATGGAAGAGCAGATGCCCCGCCTCGGTGGGATCGGGGTTCGCCTCCGGGGAGACCACAGCATGAATCTCTCGCTGGGCTCGGTTGGTCATCAGGTCATTGCCCTGTGCGTCCATCACCAGCACTCCGACGTTGAGGTTCTCCCCCACCTCGCGAAGAAGTCGGTCGGTCCGTTCGCGCTGATTCTTCATCTTGAGCTCACCGGCCAGTGCTCGTTCCATCTCGGAACGACTGGCTTCCATTCGCTGCAGAATGCCGATGACCGCAATGGACATCAGGGCCAGCGCCACCGGCAGCACTGTGTACCGCGAGAACGAGGCCATGTTCAGCGGTTCCTGGAGCATGATCAGCGAGGGGAGGGTGATCGTGAGAATCACCATCAGAACCGCGATGGCGGCTCCACTGTTCCGGAACCTGACCACGAGCCAGAGTGCGGGAACCAGACTCAACGTGGAGATCACGGCACCGTCCGGATATGTGGCGATCCTGCAGATGCCACAGGCCAGGATGCTTGTCACCGGGACGACCCATTCCAACGATCTGGGCAGCCCCTGGCGGGGTGCAAAGACGACTACTGCAGTGGCGACCAACAAGAGCCCGAGTCCGAGCGCGACACCCGGCCACGAGGTCGTCTCAGGCTCGTAGATGGCCAGCGCGAGCACCGGAACCGCGAGCACCGCAAGAAAGGTCAGCTGTTGAACAATGGCGAAAGATTTTCCGCTGGAGTGGTAGAGCAGCGCCCCCACAAAGGTCCCAATACGCGTCATGATGTGACCACTTTACTGGGACAGCGGCTGCATCCTTGCGTTGACCTGGAACGCGCCAGAAACCGGTCAGAGATGAGTCACAGGCCGAGGGAGCTCTGCACGCTGGCCAGCGCCTGGGCCGAGGCCTGCAGCGCGGCGGTCTCGGTCGCGTCGAAGGGTGTCGTGACCACTGGATCGGCCCCTCGTGCGGAGACCACGGTGGGGATGGACAGCGCCACCCCGTCGACGCCCAGGAAGCCGCTCAGCACGCTGCTCACCGGCAGGATCGCGTGCTCATCGTGAAGCACCGCCTCCACGATCCGCGCGGCGGACAGGCCAATGGCGTAGTTGGTGGCACCTTTGCCCGCGATGACCTGGTAGGCCGCATTGCGCACCTCGTCCGAGAGGGCGTCGAGCTCCGCGGCGTGGAAGACCCGGGTTCCCTCGCGCTCCCACTCCAGGAGCGGGGTCACCCCGATGCTGGCGGAGGACCACAGCGGAAACTCGGTGTCGCCGTGCTCGCCGACGATATGAGCATGCACGCTGGATTGGGCGACTCCGGCGCGCTGCGCCAGCTTCCAGCGCAGCCTCGCCGTGTCCAGGACGGTCCCAGAGGAGAACACCCGGCTGCTGGGGAGTCCGGAGATCTGCTGCGCCGCCACGGTGAGCACATCGCAGGGATTGGTCACCAGCAGGTACACGGCATCCGGGGCGCGCTCGAGCAGCTTCGGCAGCATGCCGCGCAGGATCTCCACGTTGGTGGCCGCGAGATCCAGACGCGTCTGCCCCGGGTGCTGCTTGGCTCCTGCAGTGATGACGACGACGTCGGCGCCCTCCACATGCTTGAGGTCCGCGCCGCCGGAGATGTCGCTGGCCCCGGTGAACTGGCTGCCATGAGCCAGGTCCAGGACCTCGGCATCCACACGGGCGGCGTCGATGTCGTAGAGCCGCACGTGCCGGGCGGAGCCGCGGATCATGGCGGCATAGGCCGTGGCGGTGCCCACGCTGCCGGCGCCGATGATGGCCAGGGTGGAGTTCTCGATGACGCTCATGGGCTCAGCTTCGCACAGCCCACCTCGGCTGGACAGGGGCAGGCTGCAGAACGGTCAGTGCGCGCCTGGAGAAGAGTCAGTGCCAGCAGAGGCAGAAGGGGTGCCCGGCAGGGTCCGCGTAGACGTTGAAGCGCTGCCGACCGGTGGCCATCTGCAGCACGGTGGCACCGAGTTCGACGGCCTCGGCGTGGGCGGAGGCGATGTCCTCGACGTCGAGGTCCAGGTGGATCTGCTGAGCCTGGCCCTTGGGCCACTGCGGAGGCTGGTGATTCGGAGCCAGCTGGACCGACACGGGGGCTGCACCCTGGACCATGACAGTGTGCCAATCCTCCTCGGCCTGCACCTCACCGCCCAGCATGCGGGCCCAGAAGCTGCTCTCGGCGTGGAGGTCGGCTGCGTCAAAGACGACAGTGGTCGCGGTGATCTTCATGGCACCCAGTCTCCGCCCGGGCACCGGGGCGGTCAAGGACGCAAACCGCGGCCGGCCGCAAGCCGAGTTCAGTCCAACTCAGCCCAGCTCAGAAGGGGTTGAGCAGCCGGTGCACGAAGCGCTGGGTGCGCTCATGAGCCGGAGCGCGCAGCACGTCCTCGGCGGGGCCCTGCTCCACCACCACGCCGTCGTCCATGAAGACCACCGTGTCGGCGACCTCTCGGGCGAAGGCGAGCTCGTGGGTGACCAGGACCATGGTCCAGCCCTCCTCGGCGAGCTCCTTGATCACCGTGAGCACATCACCGACCAGCTCGGGGTCGAGTGCGGAGGTGGGCTCGTCGAAGAGCAGCAGCGAAGGCTCCTGGGCCAGGGCACGCACGATCCCGACGCGCTGCTGCTGACCGCCGGAGAGCTCGTGCGGGTAGTTGTCACGCTTCTCAGCCAGGCCCACCCGCTCGAGCAGCCGTTCAGCGCGCTGAGTGGCGTCGGCCTTGGAGCGCTTCTGCACCTGGACGGGGCCCTCGATCACGTTCTGCAGGACAGTCTTGTGTGGAAAGAGGTTGTAGCCCTGGAAGACCATGGCCGAACGGGTGCGCAGCGATTCCTTCTCGCGCTTGCTGGTCTTCGCGCCGAAGGTCACTGCGGGCCCGCCGGAGAAGGCCACCGTGCCGGCGTCGGGCTGTTCCAGACCGTTGAGGCAGCGCAGCACCGTGGTCTTTCCGGACCCGGAGGGGCCGATCAGCGCGAGAACCTGTCCCGCCCCGACGCGCAGATCGATGGAGCGCAGCACCTCATTCTCTCCGAAGGACTTGTTCAGCCCGGAGACCTCAAGCAGGGGCGTTGCGTCGGTGCGATCAATGCGCGACATAGCGGTCCAATCTCCGTTCGAGCCGATCTTGAATCATGGTGAGCACCAGGCAGAAGCACCAGTAGATCACCGCGGCCTCCACGTAGAGCAGCATGAACTCCTGGCTGAAGGCGGCAACCTGCTGCGCTTCCCGGAAGAGCTCGGTGACCAGGATGAGCGAGGCCAGTGAGGTGTCCTTGACCAGGGAGATGAAGGTGTTTGACAGCGGCGGCACAGAGACCCGCAGCGCCTGCGGAAGGATCAGGCGCCAGAGCGCCTGATTGCGCGACATTCCGATCGTGTAGCCCGCCTCCCACTGGCCCTTGGGCACCGAGAGGATCGAGGCACGGATGATCTCCGCGGCATAGCCGCCCACGTTCATCGAGAAGGCGATCACGGCGCTGGGCCAGGGGTCGATGGTCACCCCCACGGAGGGCAGACCGAAGAAGATCACGAAGAGCTGCACCAGCAGCGGGGTGCCGCGGATGACCGAGATGTAGAACCTGGCGATGCCTGAGAACAGCCGATTGCCGCTGATGCGCATCATGGCCAGCACCAGCGCGAGGGCCAGCCCCAACGTGAAACTTGCAAGGGTGAGCGGGATGGTGCCGGTCAGGCCGCCGCGGAGCAGCGGCCAGAAGGACTCGGCGACCAGCGTCCAGTCGATGTCGATCACAGCTGAAGCCTAACGGGAGACGCTGGGGAGGAAGCTCACTGAGTGACGTCCTCGCCGAAGTACTTCTCCGAGATTTCGGTCAGCGTGCCGTCCTCGGCGAGGGTGGCCATGGCCTCATCGACAGCCTCGACCAGGGAGTCGCTCCCCTGCCGGAAGGTCAGCGCGGAGAGTGACTGGTCCTCGGTCTCGGCAGCGATCTTGATGTTCTCGTTGTTCTCTGTGGCCTGGTAGTCCAGGTAGGTCAGCTTGTCGTTGATGGTCGCGTCCACGCGGCCCTGCTCCAGCAGCGTCACCGACTGTGCCCAGCCCTCCACTGCTTCGACGTCGGCGCCTGACTCGGTGGCGAGCTCGTACCAGTTCGACGTCAGCGACTGGGCGGTGGTCGCCCCGTCGAGGTCCTCGAAGCTGGTGATGTCCTCGTTCTCCTCCAAGGTGACGGCCACGCCGTTGGAGACGGTGTAGGGCTCGGAGAACTGGTAGCTCTCCTCGCGCTCATCGGTGATCGAGACCTGGTTGGCGATGACGTCGAATCGGGCCGATTCCAGTCCGGCGAACATGGCATCCCACTGGGTCTCTTCGAATTCGACGTCCACGCCGAGCTCCTCACCCACGGCGGAGGCGATCTCCACGTCGAATCCGGTGAGCTCGCCGGAGCCGTCCTCGTGGTAGCTGAAGGGCCGGTAGGTCCCTTCGGTGCCCACGGTCAGCACACCGGCCTCCTGGACCTCCTCGAGGCTCAGACCTGAGGCGGTCTCGCCGTCAGAGGCTCCGGCCGCGCCGTCGCTCTGCGCATCGTCGCCTCCGCCGCAGGAGGCGAGGGTCAGGGCAGCGGCAGCAGAGACGGCGAGAGTGGAGAGCAGGCGTGTGGTCATTGGTATTTCCCTTGATTCGGCGCCCCGTGCAGGCGGCGCGAAGACGTGATCGGTCGAGGACAGGCACAGAACGCTATCACCAGCCCCCGGCGAATCCGGGCCCTCTGTTACGCCATACGTCGCCGCGCATCGGGGGCTCGTGTCGATGCTCATCGGACGCGTCGATCCGGAGCAGAGAGGGGGCACCGGCTCGCAGGCCGACTCAGCGCATCAGAAGGCCGGTGTCAGCGTCGCGTCGTGCTCCTCGACCAGGAAGTCACGCACCTCGTCGCTGGTCATCGCGTCCTCGAGCACCTGGATCTTCTCGCTGTCGAGGTCCGCCTCGTTCGCCACCAGGGAGATCGCGAAGCGTTCGTCGACGTTCTCCTCCACCGCGATGGCGTCCTCCGGGGTGAGCCCGAGGCTGCCGATGTAGGTGGGGTAGTTGAAGACCGCCGCGATGCCATCCTCCTCATAGGCCGAGGTGAGGTTCAGCAGGTCCACCTGCACCCACTCGATGTTCTTCGGGTTCTCCTCGACATCGGCCAGCGTGGCCTCGAATCCGATCCCCTCGGGAAGCGTGATCAGGCCCTGATCCGCCAGGATCGCCAGCGCGCGTCCCTCGTTGGAGGCGTCGTTGGGCAGGGCGATCTGGGAACCCTCAGGGATTTCGTCGAGGGATTCGTAGTCCTGGGAGTAGAAGCCCACGCGCGCGTTGTAGATGGGGTCGACGACGGCGAGCTCGGCGTCGTTGGCCTCGTTGTAGGCCTGCATATACGGCTCATGCTGGGCGAAGTTGGCGTCGACCTCACCATCGGCAAGCAGCCGGTTGTACTGGACGTTGTCGCTGACCTGCACCAGTTCGATGGTGTAGCCCTCAGCCTCGGCGACCTCGGCCGCGGCCTCGACCACGGCGGTCATCGGGGTGGTGTGCGAGGCCACCTGGATGAGCGTGTCCTCACCCGATGCTTCGCCCGCCTCCTGGGACTCTTCCCCAGAGCAGGCGGCGGTGGCGAACAGCGCCAGGGCGACGGCGGCGGCGCTCAGAGCGCGGACGGGACGGTTCTGCAGGGATTCGGCGTTCAAGGTTCTCCTCGATCGGGATGGACGGACCTGGTCCAGGTCCGTATATATCAACGACTCAGGCGCGTCGGTTATGCCAGGTGCGCCGTTCGCCACGGGTGTGTCTCAGCGCGAGCGGTGATCCAGCGCCATCGAGAGTCGGGTTCCGAAGGCCTGGATCAGCATCACCAGCACCACGATCACGGCGATGGTCACGTACATGATGTCGTATTCGTAGCGCTGGTACCCGTAGCGGATGGCGAAGTCGCCGACGCCGCCGCCGCCGACCACCCCCATGATGGTGGAGTAGGAGATCATCGAGATCGTCACGGTGGTCAGCGAGAGCACCAGTCCGGAGCGCGCCTCGGGGTAGAGGAAACGGGTGACCAGCTGAAACGTGCTCGCGCCGAGGGAATCGGCCAGCTCCACGGTGGCCTGCGGCACCTCCACCAGGGTCTGTTCCGCCCACCTCGCGTAGAGCGCGATGGCCACGAAGGAGAGCGGAACGGCGGCCGCAGTGGTGCCGAAGGAGGTGCCCACGGCCCAGCGGGTGAAGGGAATCAGCGCCACCACGAACAGCAGGAACGGTACGGAGCGCACGACATTGACGAATCCGTTGAGCCCCGCGTAGAGCCAGCCGCGCTCCTTGGGCCCACCCCGGCGGGCGAGGTACATTCCGGTGCCCACGGGCAGCCCGATCAGCACTGCGGCCAGCAGCGACCATCCCAGCATCGCCCCGGTCTCCAGGATCGAGGTGATGATCTCTTCCTGGTACCTCGCGAGCCTCTCGCCGAACTCGTTCACTCCTGGCCCCCTTCGAGGTAGCGACGGGCGCGCTCGGAGTAGGAGTTGAAGCGCTCACGCGCCTCGGGCGCCGCGATGTCCACGACCCCCGTGAGCCGTCCCGACTCGAGGATGGCGGCCCGGTCACAGGCTCCGCGGATGACCTCGAGCTCGTGGCTGACCACGACGATCGAGGTGTCCATCTCCCGGCGCACGCGCAGCAGGGTGGCCATCACCTCGTCGGTGTGCTGGCTGTCCAGTGAAGAGGTCGGTTCATCGCAGAGCAGGATGTCTGGTTCGTTCACCAGTGCGCGGGCTATGGCCACGCGCTGCTTCTCCCCGCCGCTGAGCTGGGCCGGGTGCTTCGCGGCGTGGGCGCCCATGTTCACGAAGTCCAGCATCTCGAGTGCGCGCTCCCTGGGGGCCCCGCGGCCGCTTGTCTCCGCCGCCCCGCGGCCAGTCGTCTCCTGGGCCCCGTGGCCCTTCGCTCCGGGCATCCCCCGGCGCCGGTGAAGGCTCAGCGGCAGCGCGACGTTCGCGGCCACGGTCTTGTTCGCGAGCAGGTTGAACTGCTGGAAGATCATGCCGATCCGACGCCGCTGGAGGCGCTTCTCCGCAGGGCGCAGGGCGGCGAGGTCAACGCCGTTGACCCTGACGACGCCCGAGCTGGGCGCCTCCAGGGCGTTGATCAGCCGCAGCAGCGTGGACTTGCCGGAGCCCGACTCTCCCACGACGCCGAAGATCTCGGCCTCGTCGATGCTGAGGCTGATGTCGTGCAGGGCGTGCAGCGGCTTGCCTCTGCCGGTGGCTGAACGCTGGGTGAAAGTCTTGTTGACCTGGTCAAACTCGATCATCGAGGAGAGGACGGCGGAATCAGCTCAGGCCGTAGGCCAGCAGCGACCGGGACCAGTCCTCGATCCCCGGCCAGTCACGCAGGTCGGCATTCTCGGGGGCCTTGGCGACCTTGAGCATCAGCTTCTCGAGGAAGCTGAGCTTCTCCGCGTCGATGGCTCCACGGAAATAGGTGACTTCGCGGTGCGGGTAGCTGCGCAGCTGCTCGGCCAGCTCCGGCGCCAGGCTGGGCCCTCCGCCGACGGCGAAGAGGAACAGCGGCTTGCCGGCCAGCTCGGTCTGGTTCGCCTCGAGGAACAGCTTCCCGGGGCCCCAGAGCTTCTGCTGGTAGACCGGGATGCCGAGCACGACGTTGTCCGTTTCGTAGAGCCAGGCGCTGGCGTCGGAGACATCCTTGACATGCGCCGAGACACCGCGGTTCTGCAGCGTGGAGGCGATGTGCTCACCGATCTCCGCGGTGGACCCATGCTTGCTCGCGACAACGACCATCGTGGTCATAGTTCAACCGCCTTTTTCGCAGAAAATCTGGTTCGCTCATGAGCTTACCAACGCCAGGCCCAGGTCGGGTCGGGCAGGGTGTTCCCAGCTGCGCTCAGCGCACCCCGCGCAGGTCCAGCGTCAGCTCGGTCTGCGCCCCCTCCTCGAGTCGCACCGGGATGCCCCAGTCCTGCTGATAGAGGTGGCAGGCGGCGTGCATCGGGATCTCTTCCCCGGGAGCGCCGTCACAGGCTGCGGCACGGGCGGTGATGTGCAGCACGCCCTCGGTGACCTCTGGGTTCAGACGCAGCGTCCGGTGCAGCCCCTCGGAGTTCCCGCCGCCGTCCAGCAGCAGGTTCTCGGGTGAGGAGGAGATCTTCAGCTGGGTCGGATCGCCCCAGCGGTCATCCAGCTTCTGGCCTGTGGGGGCTGCGAAGCCGATGTCCAGGGAGAACTCTCCCGGCGCGACCGCGGTGGTGGGGCGCTGGGTCTGCGACGCTCCCTCATCCACGGTCAGGTAATCCTCCGGGATGGCGATCCGGACCAGCTCGTGGGCGTTGGTCTCCACGACGAGCAGGCTGGTGCCGTCGGCGTCCAGGAGCACGTCGGAGGGTTCCTTGAGCCCGCGTGCCACCGTGGACACCTCGGCGGCGACGGTGGTCCCGTCGGCGGCCAGGTGCTCGCCGCGGTAGCGCCTGATCGCCCCGTTGTAGGTGTCGGCCACCAGGACCGAACCGTCCGGCAGGGCGGTGACGCCCAGCGGGTGCTGCAGGCGAGCCTGACCGGGCTCGCCGTCGCGGAATCCGAAGTCGAACAGGCCTTCGCCCACGAGGGTTTCCACGGCGGGCTGCGCAGCCTCGGCGGCGGCGCCGGTCCGGATGACGCGCAGCGAGGAGGTCTCGGAGTCGGCGATCCAGAGGTCGCCGGCGGCATCTTCGGTGAGCCCGGAGGTCTGCGCGAACCAGGCTGCGTCGGCCTCGGCGTCGAGCAGTCCCTCGAGCCCGGTGCCGGCGAAGATGGACAGTTCGCCGGTGCGCGGATCGAAGGTGAAGATCTGGTGCGTCCCGGCCATCGCCACGACGACGAGGCCGAGGGTCTCGGACCACAGCACGTCCCAGGGCGAGGACAGCGAGACGTTCAGCGGGTCGAGCCCCAGGGAACCGGACTCGACTGCTCCGGCCCGGGCTCGCTCAGCGTCGAGCAGCCGCTGGACGCCGTTTCCGGCGAGCGTGGTGACGCTTCCGGTGGAGGTGTTGATGCCGCGGAGGCGGTGATTCACCGTGTCCGCGACCACGATGTCGTAGCCGACCTGGGCGCTGAGCGCCTCCGGGAGCACGGTCAGGCCCTGCGGCTCGTTGAACCGTGCGTCATCGGCCGCGCCGTCGTGGTGACCCTTCTCCTGGTCCTCGCCGCCGCCCCAGGAGCGGACGACGGTCTGCAGGTCCGGGTCGAGCTCGACGATCCGGTGGTGGCCGGTGTCCGAGACCAGGAAGTTTCCGAGCGAGTCCGCCTGCCCGCCGAGGTCACGGGTGACCGGAACGGCCTTGCCGGGGAACCGCAGCGTGCGCGAGACCGGCTCGGGGGGCACATAGGGGCCGTCGCCGCGGTGCAGCGTTCCCTTGGCCTCATGCTCGGCAGCAAGTTCCTCGACCAGCGAGGTCAGCCCGGCCACATGGCCCTCTCCGGCGAGTGATGCCGCGATGTATCCCTGCGGGTCGACGACGACGAGGGTCGGCCAGGCACGGGCCGAGTAGGCCTGCCAGGTCACCAGGTTGGGGTCATCGAGCACCGGGTGGGCGATCTCGTAACGCTCCACGGCGGCGGCGAGCGCATCGGGGTCTGCCTCGTGCTCGAACTTCGGGGAGTGCACGCCGACGGTGACCAGGATGTCGCTGAAGCGCTCCTCGAGCGGGCGCAGCTCATCGAGGACGTGCAGGCAGTTGATGCAGCAGAACGTCCAGAAGTCCAGAATGACGATCTTGCCGCGAAGGTCTTCCAGGGAGACCTGCTTGCCTCCGGTGTTCAGCCAGCCTCTTCCGACCAGCTCGGAAGCGCGCACACGCTCGGCGCGGCGAATCGTCTCTGTCATGCGGGTTCTCCTGTCGGTCCTGCGGTGGTTCGCGCCGGTGCGCCCGGGATCATGGCGTCTCCTCGAGCGCGGCGGCCGTTTCTGCACTGATGGCTTCGGCGATGGACGTGAACTCCGCCGAGGCTGCCTCCTTACCTCCGGTGAAGGAGACCATGATGATGTCATCGTTCACCTGCGTGAACAGGATCTGGGCGAAAGTTGTTCCTTCGCCGGTCCTTTCCCAGGAATAGCTGATGCTCCGCTCCTGAGAGGACTCTGTTTCAGGTTCGGTGATGCTCAGCTCGTAGTCGATCCCGTCCAGGGTGAACTCCGTGTCCGCGCAGCTCTCGAGCAGCTGGCGCACGTTGTCCCGGTGGGCCTGGACCTGCTCGGCGTCCTGATCGTCCGCCAGCTCGGCCAGCTCGAGCGACCCCGCACCGGAGAAGCTCTCCGCGAAGAAGTCGGCCCGGACCGTGTCCTGGCCCAGGAGCAGCGGGGAGAAGTCGACCGCGGCGAGCGGCTCGGCGCAGGAGGCGGGTGTGACCTCGACATCGGGGTCCTCTCCTGCCAGGGAGTTGCCCTCGAGCAGGTCCCTGTAGGACTCGGCCACTTCGGCCGTGACGAAGCCAGCTTCGGTGAAGCCGAAGCTCGAGGCTCGGCCGAGTCCCGCCTGGGCGGCAGCGATGAGTCGCGGCGATCCGTTGGCCTCGGCCTCCGCGGTGGACTCGGCAGAGACCTCTGCGGGGTCCGGCTCCTCCGTGGTGGCGCAACTGGTCAGCAGCAGCGCTCCGCTCAGCACGAGGACACCGGATCGGCGGTTCACGAGCTTCTCCGCTGACCTCATCGCGGCGGGCCTCTTCAGGGCTGGGTTCATCGTGGCTGATCCCGTTCTGCCATCTCGGCGAACATGTCGTTGTAGTCGTGCAGCTCGGCGTCGCCGGAGCGGTCGGCTTCGCGGTCGAGGCGCTTCGTCTCGCGCTTGTCGTCGCGTGACCAGATGACACCGGCGGCGAAGGACATCAGGATCGCGGGGATCTCTCCCAGGGCCCACATGAGCTCGCCGCCGCGGTGCTGGTCCTCCAGCGCGGTGTACCCCCAGTCGTGGCCCATGTTGCCGAACCATGCAGCCTGGATGAGCTGATCGGAGCTGGTCATCGCCACCGCGAGGAAGGCGTGGAAGACCATCGTGGCCAGCAGGATGATCAGCCGCATCGGGTGGGCGGGGCGCTGGGGCAGCGGGTCGGCTCCGATGAGCACCAGGGCGAAGATGTACCCGGTGGCCAGGAAGTGGAAGATCATCAGCTCGTGGCCCACGTGATAGTTCAGCACGAGGCCGAAGATCGGGGTGTAGTAGAAGATCAGCAGCGATCCGGCGAAGTTCACCGCCGCCACGATCGGATGCGTGACGATCTTCGAGAAGCGTGAATGCACGAGCCAGAGGATCCATTCCCGCGGACCTCGGGTGCCGTCGGTGCGTGCCGGCAGCGAGCGCAGCGCCAGGGTGACCGGAGAGCCCAGCACCAGGAAGATGGGCGCGACCATGGTCAGTGTCATGTGCTGGATCATGTGCCCGGAGAACAGCACCATTCCGTAGACCGCCGGCCCCCCGGAGGTCACCCAGAGCAGCACCAGGAGACCGAGCAGCCAGCTCGCCGCCCGCAGCACGGGCCAGCGGTCGCCGCGTCGACGCACCCGCACCATCGCGAGCACATACCAGGCGGCGAGGAAGACGACCACCGCGACCCAGAGCCAGTCTGGCCGCCAGAGCGTGAACCAGAGGCTCCCCTCGGGTTCGGGGGGCAGGTCGTATCCGGTCAGCGTCCGGGCGGGGCTCGCGTCGCCGGGCAGGTCCTCCGAGACCGGGGGCGCTGTGCGGCCGAGGATCGTGCTGATCCCGATCACGGCAGACATGATCGCGACTTCGACCAGGATGAGCTGGAAGAGCATGCCGGCCGGTCGGCTCCGGCTGTGCAGTCGGGGAATGATCCAGCTGCGATGCAGCCAGCCGATCAGCGCCAGGCCGGCGGTGGCCAGGAGCTTGGCGCAGAGCAGCAGGCCGTACTCGGTGCTCACCAGCTGGTCCAGCGATTCGATCCGCAGGCTGGCATTGATGACTCCGGAGGCGGCGACGGTCAGCAGGGCCAGCCCGGCGAGCGTGGAATAGCGACGCAGCAGCGTCTCTGTCAGATCGGGCGAGCCGGTGCCAGCCCCGCGGAGCTCAGTGGAACCGCGCTGCTCGGTGGTGCCGGCGGCGCGCCGAGCGGCTTCCCGGCCGAGGCTGGGAGCCAGCAGTGCGAGGACCACGAGACCGCCCACCCAGATGACGACGCCGAGCAGGTGCAGTCCCAGTGAATTGACCGCGGCATAGTGGTCATCCCCAGAAGCGGAGTGGCCCACGAGCGCCATCGGAAGGATGGCGGTGAGCCCGAGCAGTCCGATGAAGAACAGTCCGGCGGGCGCGCGCACGGCGGTGACCAGCGTGGTGAAGACTGCTGCGATCAGCACCACTGCCGTCCAGGCTTGTCCGTTCGCAATCGACTGGACGTACCCGAAGAACCCCGAGGCGAAGGAGTCCGAGGCCGAGAGCTGGAGCCCGGAGAGGTCCGAGAAGGTCAGCACCAGCACGGCCACCGCAGCGACGGTCCAGACGACCCCTGCCAGGCCGGCGATCTGCAGGATCCGAGTGAAGATCGGATGTTCGGCCGCGGCGTCGGGGTTCCCCAGCTTCCTGCGCTGGCGTGGTCCGCGCTGGGGCGGCACGGCGACGGCGGCCAGAATCACCGCCGCAAGGGCCGTGGCCATCGCGAGGTGGTGGATGAAGCGCGCCACCGGCAGACCCCAGCGGGTCAGGGCTCCCGAGTCAGAGAGCTCTCCGGCCTCGGAGACGCCGGTGAGGACGCCCGCGATGATCAGTGCCAGCAGACCGGTGCACAGCACCGCCGCGGTCAGTGGGACGGGTGCTCGCCAGAGATCGGCGCGAGACCGTCCCTGGGTCGAGGTGCTCCGGGTGGAGGTGCTCACGCGCCGTCGTTCCTGCGTGAATCGTCTCCGGGCTCGGCCGGCCCGCTGGAATCGGGGCCGTTGGTATCGGGGCCGTTGGAGTCAGTCCCGTTGCGCCAGCGCTGGGACTCGTTCATCTTTCGCCGAGCGAGCACGATCACCAGAGTCACCACGAGCAGGCTGACCAGTCCGAAGACCAGCGGGGTCCATTCCGGCAGGCCGTCGGCTGTCGCGGCGCCGGCCGTGAGGGCGAACGGGACTGTCATGATGCTGCACCTTCCTGCGGGGGCACCCGTGACGGGGCGTCGATCAATTCTACGCCGCGTAGAAAGACGGCGTGGAAGGGCCGGGAGAACCATCTGGCGAGAGGCGTCGGGGAGACGACGTCGGCCCCCCACCCAGCGGACTGGGCGAGGGGCCGAGACGTTCAGCGCGACCGCGGACCGCCCTCAATGGGGTGGCTGCGGCTCATTGCGCTCATTTGCCGGTGGCAGCAGCCTTCAGCTTGGATCCGGCGGAGAGCTTCACGGAGTAGCCCTCGGGGATCTGGATGGTTTCGCCGGTCTGCGGGTTGCGGCCGGTGCGGGCGGCGCGCTTGGTGCGCTCCACTGCCAGCCAACCGGGGATGGTGACCTTCTCGCCCTTGGAAACCTGTTCGGTGAAGACCTCGAAGACCGAATCCAGAACGCCGTTGACGGCGGCCTGGGAGTTGCCGGACTTCTCTGCGACTGCTGCGACGAGCTCGCTGCGGTTCAGTGCCATATGTTTGTCCTCCTGGACTTATTCGGTGGCAGTCCCCGGCCTGATCGCGTGCCGCCGCTGCGATTCTGGAGCGGTGGCGCGCGGGTCATGCCGCGTGGGGCTTTCAGAACGGCAACTTACCACGCAGGCCCGGACGAACCAGCATGGAAGCCCGTGATTCTGGGCCGATTCGCCGCATTTTCCGCTCCGCGAACACATTGCAGGACAGGGAAAAGCGTGTTCTGAACAAAAAAGCCACCCGTGCGAGGACTGACGCAGTTCCTCCAGGGGGTGAGGAACAGCTGCCTGCGCACGGGTGGCGGTCTTTGGGTTCTGCAGTGACAAATGTACAGCAGAACGAGTGACGGGGTGGGTCACCTGAAGGTGGCCCACCCCGTCAACGAGGTTCGCGAGTCAGAACCGAGGGATCACCAGGAAGACTTGGTGATGCCGGGAAGCTCACCCTTGTGAGCCATGTCGCGGAACCGGATGCGCGAGATGCCGAACTTCTGGAAGGTGCCGCGGGGGCGACCATCGATGGAGTCGCGGTTGCGCACGCGGATCGGGGAAGCATCGCGGGGAAGCTTCTGCAGACCCACGCGTGCTGCTTCGCGGTCCTCGTCGGAGGCGTTGGGATCAACGAGGGTCTTCTTGAGCTGCAGACGCTTCTCGGCGTAGCGCTCAACGATGACCTTGCGCTGCTCGTTCTTTGCGATCTTGGATTTCTTAGCCATGATCAGCGCTCCTCTCGGAAGTCGACATGCTTGCGAACGACCGGGTCGTACTTCTTGAGCACGATGCGGTCGGGGTTGTTGCGGCGGTTCTTACGGGTCACATAGGTGAACCCGGTGCCTGCCGTCGACTTCAGCTTGATGATGGGACGTACGTCCTTGTCCTTTGCCATTAGAGCTTCTCACCCTTCTCGATCAGCTCGGCGACGACTACGTCGATGCCGCGGACGTCGATGGTCTTGATGCCCTTGACGGACAAGGTCAGCGTCACATTGCGTCCCAATGAAGGGACCCAGTAGCGCTTCTTCTGGATGTTCGGGTCGAACCGGCGCTTGGTGCGCCGATGCGAGTGGGAGATTGAGTTGCCGAACTGCGGCCCCACTCCGGTCACCTGGCAACGTGCTGCCATGATCACTCCTCTGACGTAAGTACGTGAATGTATACGGGCGGTACCCGATTCTGGGTCCCGCCACCAGCTATGACACCGTTACTTGCGAGGACGGACCAGGCTGGGTGAGATCCAACCGAAGTGTCTTCTCATTCGCACAGCGAGACGCTGCACGGACGGTGGTGCTTGATGTGGTGCTCTGGAATCCAGGCTTCACAACGGCCCTGCTGCTTTCCGGCGCCTAACCCCGGCGGCCCCCTTCCAAGAGGACGCGCATGAGCACAGCGCAGCACGGCTTGCAACTGTCCATGATAGCCCGGGCTCGAAGATTGAGCAAAGCGGTCCGAGTCGAGCGGACCAACCAGGGCGGCGGTACAGTCAGGGCGTGACTCAGACTGTACCTCTCACCCGCAGAGCGCTGCCTGTGGCGGCGATCATCGCCACAGTGCTCATGTGGGCCTCCTCCTTCGTGCTGATCCGCTGGTCAGCCGGCGAGCTCTCCCCCGGACCGCTGGCGCTGCTCCGGCTGCTGGCGGGCGCTGCGACCCTGACCATCCTGCTGCTGTGGGTGCGGCGCGGGCGCATCACGCTGCCGACTCGGGCCGCGATCGGGCTGACGGCGCTCTTCGGCGTCATCTGGTTCGCCCTCTACACCCTGGTCTTCAATCTTGCGGGCCATTACATCGACGCCGGGACCATCGCGATGGTGGTCAACCTGGCCCCGCTGATGGTCGGCGTCGGCGCCGTGGTGTTCTTCAAGGAGTCCTTCTCCCCGAGGCTCTTCCTGGGCATGGTGGTATCGCTGTGCGGGATCGGCCTGATCACGGTGGCGGGCTCCACGGGCCAGCTGGCGCTGGCCGGGCTCGGCATCGCACTGGTCGCCGCCTTCCTCTACGCGGCAGGCATGCTGATCCAGAAGGTGGCGCTGCGACACACGGACCCGCTGACCGCGACCTGGCTGGCCTGCGCGGCAGGGACCATCGCGCTGCTGCCCTTCCTCAGTGCCACGATCACCGAGGTTCAGACCACCTCGACCCCGGTGATCCTCGGGGCGATCTACATGGGCATCGGGCCCACCGCACTGGGGTTCTGGTTCTGGGGCTACGCGATGAACCACTTCCCCACTGGCAAGGTGGCCGCGAGCACTCTGGCGGTCCCAGCCGTCGTCGTGATCATGTCCGGGCTCACGCTCGGGGAGATCCCCCCGCCTCTGGGGATCCTCGGCGGGGCGATCACCCTGACCGGTGTGGCTATCGCCCAGCTCCGCCGACCCGCGCGGCCGGTGAGACCGGCGCACTGAACTTCTCGCCGCTGGCGATCTCGTAGGCGCGTGCCGCGCGCAGGGCGGAATGGTCCCGGGTCCGTGCCGCGACGATCTGCAGACCGACGGGCAGCCCGGAGCTCGTGAGCCCGCAGGGCACCGAGACGGCGGGCTGCTGAGTCATGTTGAACGGGTAGGTATAGGGAGTCCAGCTGGTCCACAGCTCCGAGGGCCAGCCGGCGGGGGCCTGCCGGGTGGCGTCGAAGGCAGGGATCGGCATCGTCGGGGTGAGCAGCAGATCGTACTTCTGGTGGAAGTTCCCCATGCGCACCCCCATATCCATCCGCACCGCCGTGGCGCTGAGGTAGTCCAGCGCCGAGGCGTCGGCGTACTTCTCGATCCCCTGGCGCAGCCCCGGGTCGATCTTTTCCAGCGCGCCGGGGCCGTAGGCCTCGAGCACCTTGGCCGCACCGGTGAACCAGAGCACATGGAAGGCCTCCACCGGGTCTTCGATGTCAGGGTCGACCTCCTCGATGTCGGCACCGAGTGACGCCATCACCTCGACGGCCTCCCGCACGCGCTGTTCCACCTCGGGATCGTTGGTGCCGAATCCCAGCGTGGGCGAATAGCCGATCCGCACGCCGGCCAGCGAGGACGAATCGGCCTCAAGCGAGGCCAGGTCCGCCGCAAAGGGCCGCGTCGGCGAGGGAAGCGCCGACCAGTCCCGAGAGTCGAAGCCGGAGATCACATCCAGCAGCAGGGCCGTGTCCGTCACCGTGCGGGCCATGGGGCCGGCATGGGCCAGGGTGCCGAAGGGGCTGGCGGGGTACATCGGCACCGTGCCATAGGTGGCCTTGATCGCGACGGTGCCGGTGAAGGCCGCCGGGATCCGCACCGACCCTCCCCCGTCGGTGCCCACGGCCCAGGGCCCCATTCCGGCGCCGACGGCGGCGGCCGCACCTCCCGAGGATCCTCCAGCGGTGAGCGAGGGGTCCCACGGGTTGGAGGTGATGCCGAAGCGCTGCGAATCCGTGGTGCCCTTCCAGGCGAACTCCGGCGAGGCGGTCTTGCCGATCAGCACCGCACCGGCATCTCGCAGCCGCGCGACACAGGGGGCGTCGACGTCCCAGGGACCCGCCTCATCGATCAGGCTCGACCCGCGCAGCGTCGGCCATCCCGCGGTGTAGAAGATGTCCTTGATGGAGGTCGGGATCCCGTCCGCGGGACCGAGTGACTCGCCGTCGGCCCAGCGCCGCGCGGAGTCCCGCGCGGAGGCCAGGGCAGACTCGCGGTCGACCAGGACGAAGGCATTGATCGCGCCGTCGTGCGTCTCGATCCTCTCGAGCGCCGCCTCTGTGGCGTCCACCGGGGTGAAGTCTCCACTGCGGTATCCCGCGAGAAGCTCGACGGCGGTCAGTTCAGCAAGGTGCGTCATGCGCCCCTCCTCAAGCTCTTGAGTCCGCGGACTCGGCGGGTGGATCTGGATCTTTCGGTGATGCGGATCGACGAGGTTCGGTTCAGCCGCTGGGGACGTATCCTTTGGCGGTGTCGACGACATTGTGCAGCGGCTCCCCGTCCAGCCAGCGCGCCGCGTTGCGCACGAACTGCTCCGCGAGCGCGTCGCGCCAGCCCTGGACATCGCCGGACATATGGGCCGAGATCGTCACCGCCTCCATGTCCCAGAGCGGGGAGTCCTGGGACAGCGGCTCCTCGACGAAGACGTCGAGCGTGGCTCGGGAGAGCCGCCCGGCCTGCAGGTGACGGATGAGCGCCTGCTCATCCACAGACTCTCCGCGTCCGATGTTGATCAGATGCGCCCCTTCGCGCATCGCGGTCAGGGTCTTCTCCCCGACCAGGCCGGTGGTCTGCGGGGTCAGCGGGGCGGCATTGATGACGTGATCGAAGGCTCCCACATGCAGGTCCAGCTCGGCGCTGTCGATCACCGTGCCGAAATCTGGGTCCTGCTCGCGGGCGGTGCGCCCGGCACCGGTGACGGCGATCCCGACGGAGCGGAGCAGCCGGGCGGTCTCGCGACCGATGGCTCCGGTGCCGATGACCAGCGCTGAGCTGCCCTGCACCTTCTGCGTCTCGCGGTGCGCCCACTCCCGGTTCTGCTGGTGCCGCAGGCTGCCGGCGAAGTCCTTCGCGTGGGCGAAGATGGCGGCCAGCACGTACTCGGCGATCGGCCGGTCGAAGATTCCCTGCGCATTGGTGACGGTCACGCGCGAGTCGCTGAGCTCGTCGAACATGAGCGAGTCGACTCCTGCCGCCGCCACGTGGATCCATTCCAGCGAAGCGGTGTGCGGCCAGGCCTGCTTGACCGCCGGGGAGAAGAAGTCCCAGAGGAAGAGCGCCTGGGCCCCGTCCACCGCTTGGGACAGGTCGCTCGCCTCGGTGTATCGGATCTCGGCGCGCTCGGCGATCCGTTCGAGTCCGCTGGGGCGCGCATCCGATCCTGCGGTCTCCGCAGAGGGGCAGAGCACGGTGATGATCGGCAGAGCTTCTGACATGCTCACCTGCCCTTCACCACGGGGAATTGTGCCGGCATCACTGATCTGACGACCTTTCATACTGAGGTCCGGCTATGCTATGAATACCTGTGAAGATTGTCAACAATCCGGAGATGCCATGAGTTCCCCCGCAGGTTTTCAACCCGTCCACCGCGAGTCCACCTCCTCGCTGATCACACGAGCGCTGCGCGAGGGCATCATGAACGGCCGACTCCCCGCTGGGGCGCAGCTCTCTGAGGCGGGGCTGGCGGCCGAGTTTGGAGTCAGCCGAGGACCGCTGCGTGAGGCCATGCAGCGCCTGGTCCAGGAGGGGCTGGTCCGCAGCGAGCTCAACCGCGGGCTCTTCGTCAAGGAGCTCGACGAGGCGGAGATCCGCGATCTCTACCTCACCCGCACCGCGATCGAGACGGCGGCGGCATATACCCTCGCGCACTCGGAGGGGGCCTCCGAGGGTGCGCAGCGACTCCGCGAGCGTGCCGCGGCGATGGCGGAGGCAGTGGCGGCCGGGGACCTGAACGCGCTGGCGGATGCGGATTTCGCCTTTCACGAGGAGCTGGTGAGCCTGGCGGGCAGTCCCCGACTGCACCGCGTGCACGAGACCCTGATGGTGGAGACCCGCATGTGCATGACCGCCCTGCAGGAGACCTACTTCGACCCTGAGGACCAGGTCGCCGAGCACAGCCGCATCGCGGAGGCCATCGCTGCCGGCGACGACAAGGTGCTCCGGCGCGAGATCGAGGAGCACATGCAGGAGGCCCTGGACAGGCTGGTCCGGGCAGGCCACCAGGGATAGGCTCAGCTCATGGAATTCAGATACCTCGGAAACTCTGGCCTCAAGATCTCTGAGATCACATACGGCAACTGGCTCACTCACGGCTCGCAGATCGAGAACGACGTCGCCACCACCTGCGTCCACGCCGCCCTCGACGCTGGAATCACCACCTTTGACACCGCCGACGTCTACGCGAACACGGTGGCCGAGCAGGTGCTCGGCGACGCTCTTGCCGGACAGCGCAGGGAGTCTCTGGAGATCTTCACCAAGGTCTACTTCCCCACCGGCCCCAAGGGGCCGAATGACACGGGGCTGTCCCGCAAGCACATCATGGAGTCGATCAACGGCTCGCTGAGCCGGCTCGGCACCGATTATGTGGACCTGTACCAGGCCCACCGCTTCGACCACGAGACCCCGCTGGAAGAGACCATGCAGGCCTTCGCCGACGTGGTCCGCTCCGGCAAGGCGCTCTACATCGGCGTCTCCGAATGGACTGCGGACCAGCTGCGCGCGGGACATGCTCTGGCCAAGGAGCTCGGCATCTCGCTGATCAGCAACCAGCCGCAGTACAACATGCTCTGGAGGGTCATCGAGCCCGAGGTGATCCCCGCCTCCGAGGAGCTCGGCATCTCACAGATCGTCTGGTCACCCATCGCCCAGGGCGTGCTGACCGGCAAATATCTCCCCGGAGAGGCGGCACCCGAGGGTTCGCGCGCCTCGGACAAGGAGGCCGGCAAGTTCATCGAGCGGTACATGAATAAAGAGATCCTCACCGCCGTGCAGAAGCTCAAGCCGATCGCCGAGGACCATGGGCTGAACCTCGCACAGCTTGCCGTGGCCTGGGTGCTGCAGAACCCCAACGTGGCCTCCGCACTGGTGGGAGCCTCGCGTCCCGAGCAGATCGCCAGCAATGTGGCGGCTGCCGGGGTCACCCTGGATGACGCCGCGATGCACTCCATCGACTCGGTCCTGGGGGATCTGGCGCAGCAGGACCCGAGTCTGACGAAGTCCCCGGAGTCACGCCTCGTCTGAGCCCCAGGCGGGGGATGGTCTTTACCGGATCGTTATGAAAACAGCGCCCCGCGTCGTACACTTGCGGCTGGACTATTGACGTCAGCGGCAGAGTCGGGGCTCGGCCGCTCACCAGGCAACGGGGGCAGGACTGGATGAAGCGGGGAGCGCAGCATGCCGCGTCCTGGAGCGGCACTGCGCTCCTCAGCCTGGCCCTGGTGTTTGCCGCCAGCCCGGCTGCGATGGCCACTGCCTCCAGCGCGCCACCGTCTGCAGAGACCGGCACGACCTCCCCCGCAGAGCCCGGCACGCCGTCCGAGTCAACGCCCACCTCCGAGTCCACTCGGGGCACGAGCGAGGGCTCCACCGGGTCCGACGGCTCGGTCTCCCCAGACCCAGAGCCCACACCTTCGGAGACGCCAGGCTCCACCGAGCCGGCAACTCCGGACCCCGCGGAGACGACGTCCCCGAACCCCGCCGAAACTCCCGCGGAGCCCACACCGAGTCCGGACCAGCCAGCTGAACCGACTCCGGAACCTTCGACGCCCGGGACTCCTGAACCCACCGCCCCCGGGACTCCGGACCCCAGCGAGGATCCGACGCAGCTTCCGGACGAGCCCAGCCCCACTGAGCCGGCAGCCACGCCGGCACCCGACTCCGGGGCTCCCGAGGCCGAGCACTATCTTCGCTGCGGCTCGGCCTTCGCCGGACCGGGAGAGACTGAGACGCTGCGCCTGGACATGAGTCGCGGCATCACCGATCTCAGCGCAGGCTCCAGCCTCACCGGAGCCGCCATCTCGATCCAGGACGGGGTCGTCTACTATCAGGCGCCGTCTCCCCTGCCGCGGGGTTCATCTCAGGACGATTTCGCCGTGCGCGGGCAGGCTCCCGATGGGTCCAGGGTCCATGCCCGCTGCTATGTGGGACTGCAGGAGGCGACCGACGGGGGCGACGATCCCGGCGAACCTGTCCCCTCGACGTTGAGCCCCACCCGAGCTGCGCAGACGGAGGACACGCCGGAGGCGGCCCCCTCGGCACCCGATTCCTCGACCCCGGGATCCGCCACCTCCCGGGCGACGCCCGGTGGCCCACCCATTCCTGGGATGCCCGGCTACCCGCTGCCCGAGCCGAACTCTCCGCAGACCGAAGCCGCCACCGAGGCCGCGACCGGCACTCAGGACCGTGAAGGCGAGGCTCTGGCCCAGACCGGACTGGACACGCTCCGGGTGTCCACGGCCGTGGTTCTGGCGCTGCTGGCGATCATCGCGGGAGCCGCCGCTCTGCTGCTGGCCTCACGCAGGGTCCGCTCCGCAGAGTAGGCGCTGCGGCGTCGTCGCTCTGTGAACCCTCGTCGCCGAGCTGCGCCCCTGAACCCTCGTCGCTGAGCTGCGCCCCTGAACCCTCGTCGCTGAGCTGCGCCCCTGAACCCTCGTCGCTGAACCGTCACCAGCGATTGGGAGCAGGCTTCCGCGCCGAGGGAAGCGCCGAATCGGCCCGCCAGCGCTGGAGCTCCTCACTGACGGTGAGATCCGCGGGCGCCTCATGACCCAGTACACGCATGACCTCGAGGATCTCCTCATTGGAGACCGGTCCCTGCGAGGAGAGCAGGCGCCCGGCGATGTGGGCACGGACGTAGATCTCGCCGTCGACCACTGCGCGCTGTTCGAAGTAGAAGCACTTCTCGTCGAATCCGATCATCCGGGTATGGATCTCGAATCGAGTCATGAAGGTCACTGAGCGTCGGAAGGTGATCTGCTCCGACTGCACGACGGGTGACCATCCACGCCTGCGCATCTGCGCCCAGAGTCCCGATCGCGCCATGAGGTCGAAGCGTCCCAGGTCAAAGAGCGAGAAGTACTGTCCGTTGTTGATGTGGCGGGCGATGTCGATGTCGGTGGGCAGCGCGCGCAGCGCGAGGACCGAGGACTCCCACGGGGTGATCGAGGGCCGACGGCGGGCACGCAGCAGAATCAGGAGGGTGCGGAAGATCACATGCATGGGCTCAGTGTGCCACAAAGCTACCGTCGAGTAATAAGCTGCCACGCGATGGCGGTGGAACCCTCAGTGCGGGGAGGAGCTGGGGGCCGGCTGCTCGACTGCGGGCTCGGTCTCGGCGGGGCGCAGCACATACCCGGCACCCCGGACCGTGTGGATCATGCGCGGCATCCCCGCCTCGATCTTCTTGCGCACGTAGGAGATGTAGAGCTCGACGATGTTGGCCTGACCAGCAAACTCGTAGGCCCAGACCTGCTGCAGTATCTCCGCCTTGGGGAGCACGGTCCTGGCGTGGCGCATGAGCAGCCGCAGCAGCCGAAACTCGGTGTCGGAGAGGTCGATGTCACGCTCACCCCGGCGCACCGTTCGTGCCGTGGTGTCCAGCTCCAGGTCTCCGACCACCAGTCGCTCACCCTCGGCCCGGGCAGGAAGCCGAGCGGTCATCAGGTGAAGCCTGCGCAGGGACTCCTCCACTGTGATCACCCCGGTCATGTGGTCGTCCAGCGGATGGACCACATCCAGGACCTCGGCAAGCTCCACCTCGGCGTCGAACCACAGCAGCGCGGCCGTCTGTTCTCCGCTGGCCCGCAGCTCGAGGAGAATCGCGTCGAGTTCGGCGACTCTGCGGCTGGAGCGGACATCCACCACGAAGATCTCCGGCACGTCGGCACGCAGGCTCTGCCGCGCAGCCTCGCCGCTGGAGGCCTGAAGGACCTTGACGTCGAGCCCGCGCAGTCGCTGGCTCAGCTCGGAGGCCGCCGGAGAGGGCCCGCCGAGGATCAGCACGGGCGAGGAGATGGACAGCGCCCGACCGGCGCTGACGGACGACGACGGCAGGACCGCCTCGTGCTGGCGCCCAGCATCGTCCTCGTGCTCCATCGAATGAGTCTCCAGATCGTTCTCCCAGTCATGCCGCTCAGGGCGCCGCACACATCCTGCGCACCCTACAGACTGTCAAGATCTTGGCGCGGGGTGAAGTCCCAGGCTCAACAACAGCTTGACCCCTCTGCATGTGTGGCGAAGACCTCAGGCGCCATCCCGAACACCGGCCGGCATCCGTGACAGACTGGTCACAGTGACCGACATCACCCCACGTCGGCACTCGGTTCCGCCGCTGAACCGCCCATTCGGCACGTGAAGAGGAGAACAGATGATCATCGGAGTTCCCGCCGAAGTCAAGAACAACGAATACCGCGTGGCACTGACCCCCGCCGGAACTCTTGACCTGATCGGCCGCGGCCACCAGGTGCTGGTGCAGAGCGGAGCGGGCAAGGGTTCCGGATTCGCTGACACGGAGTATGTGACCGCGGGCGCCGATATCCGCGACAGCGCGGACGATGTCTGGGCCCAGGCCGAGCTCATCCTCAAGGTCAAGGAGCCTCAGGCCGAGGAGTTCCCCCGGATGCGCGAGGGTCAGCTGCTCTTCACCTACCTTCACCTGGCCGCCGAACCCGAGTGCGCCCGTGCCCTGCAGGAGCGCGGCGTCACCGCCATCGCCTACGAGACGGTGACCGGGCCACATGGCCTGCCGCTGCTCGCACCCATGAGCGAGGTGGCCGGTCGGCTCGCCCCCCAGGTAGGGGCCTACCACCTGATGCACTCGCAGGGCGGTCCCGGCATCCTGATCGGCGGCGTGCCCGGCTCGCGCCCGGCGAAGGTGGTCGTGATCGGTGGAGGCAAGGCTGGCGAACAGGCGGCGCTGACAGCGCTGGGCATGGGTGCCGATGTCACGGTGCTGGATCTCAACATTGATCGCCTGCGGGAGCTCTCGGCGCTGTCTGCGCGCGGACTCACCACGCTGGCCTCGAACACCCTGACGCTGAGCCAGGAGGTCGCGGACGCTGACCTCGTCATCGGCTCCGTGCTCGTCCCGGGGGCCACTGCGCCGAAGCTGGTCACCCGCGAGATGGCCTCGGCCATGCGCCCCGGATCGGTCCTGGTGGACATCGCCATCGATCAGGGCGGCTGCTTCGAGGGGTCACGGCCCACCACCCACGCGGATCCGACCTTCACGCTGGGCGAGCAGATCTATTACTGCGTGGCGAACATGCCCGGGGCCGTGCCGCACACCTCCACGGCCGCGCTGACGAACTCCACTCTGCGCTTCGTGTTCGCACTGGCGGACAAGGGCTGGAAGCAGGCTCTGCGCGAGGACCCGCACCTGGCCAATGGGCTCAACGTCCACGCAGGAGCCATCACCAACGCCCCGGTCGCAGAGGCGCTCGGCGCGCAGTACCGCGAGACCTCCAGCGTGCTGGCCTGAGCAGAACGCCTGAACCTCAGAGCGTCTGGACCTCACGGAGCCGGTGGCCCGGCACCGGGGTGAAATACGTCTCCACCAGGGAGTCGTCGACCTCGTCGAGCCGCGCTGGACTCCACTGCGGCGCCCGGTCCTTGTCGATGATCTGAGCCCGGATGCCTTCACGGAAGTCGTGCGAGCGCAGCATGTGCACAGCGATGGTGAACTCCTGATCCAACGCCGCCTCCAGCGTGAGCTGCTTCGCCGTCCGAATCGCTCGGTGGGCGACCCGCAGCGCGATCGGCGATTTTCCGCGCAGCGCTCGCGCTGCGGCGGCGGCCTGTTCCTGTTCAGGGGCCAGTTCGTCGAGGCGTTCGAGCACCTGCTCCACGGACGGGGCCGAATACGCGTAGTCGATCCACCCCCTTTGATCAGTCCCTGCGGAGACGGGCGGCTTCACGGTGAATCCCGGCAGCACCTCCGCCACAGGATCCGTGCTCAGCGCCTGGGTCAGCTCCCCCAGCGCGGCCGCAGGAACTTCGACGTCGGCCAGCCCCGAGGCGATGGTCTCGGCCGCGTCGAGGTGCGCTCCGGTGAGTCCTGCGTGCAGGCCGAGCTCTCCGGGAGCCTGACCCAGCAGCCAGGTGCCGCCGACATCCGGTGAGAACCCGATGGTCGTCTCCGGCATGCCGGACCGGGTGCGCTCGGTGACGACTCGGTGCGAACCATGGGCCGAGACGCCGATCCCTCCGCCGAGCACCAGACCGTCCATCAGTGCGATGAAGGGTTTGGGGTACTGCGCGATCGTACGATTGAGCGCGTATTCGTTCGCCAGGAACGTCTCGCTGGTGAAGTCGGCGGCGTATCCAGGTGTGCCGGCCGGGAGGATTCCGCCGCCGTCGTTCTCCTGGAGCGCGAGCATCTCGGAATAGAGGCTGGAGACGTCCCCTCCGGCGCAGAGCCCTCTGTCACCGGCGCCGCGGATGAGCACCTGGGCGACGTCGTCGTCGACGGCCCAGTCCTGAAGCTGCACCAGCAGGCACTCGCACATCAGCTGGGTCAGCGCGTTGACCGAGCGCGGCCTGTTCAGTGTGATGATCCCCAGGTGGCCGCGCAGCTCGAAGGCCACATCACCGGTATACGTCTCCCTGCCCATGTGACAGAGATTACCCTGCAGCTTCGCTGCGCCGAAAGATCATGCTCTGGCACCCCAGCGCTGAAGGATCAGTCGGGCCAGGCCCGGGCCTGCTCCCGAGGGGTCAGGCGTTCCAGAGGCCGTAGGAGTCTGCCAGTGAGGCGATCTTCTGCGCTCGTGCGAGTCGCGGCAGATAAGAGCCGTCGCCTATGGAACCGCCAGCCTCGTGGGCCTCGATCAGCTCCCTGGCCCAGCTCAGCTCATCCTCAGAGGGCGCCAGGCCGGTGTTGATGTGCTCGACCTGCGCGCGATTCAGCGAGAGCTTGCCCGTCATGCCCATGTTCGCAGTGACAAGACATGCCTCGGCAGTCTGCTCGGGGTCGGCGTCGGCGGCAGTGGGGCCGTCGATCGCTCCGGGGAGACCACCCACACGAGAGGCGATCACCAGGCGGGACCGCGCGTAGGCCAGAGCCATCGGGTCGGCCGAGACGCCGACGTCCTTGCGGAAGTCATTGGTGCCGAAGGCCAGCCGGAACGTGCCCGGGGCAGAGGCGATGAGGGTGGCGTTCTCGACCCCGAGGGCGGATTCCACCAGGGCGATGACCGGGGTGCCGGCGCGAAGCCGCATCGCGGTGTAGGTGACCTGTTCGGGGCGCTCGGTCTCTGCGAGCATCACCCCGCGGAGCCCCTCGGCCCGCGAGAGCGCGCTCAGATCGTCTTCCCAGTGCTCGGAGGTGGTGGGGCTGATGCGAACCCAGGCCGTCATGCCGCCGTTGAGCGCGCGCAGCACGGCCTCCCGCGCGGCGACCTTGCCCTCGTCGGGCACCGAGGCCTCGAGGTCGAAGATCACCGAGTCGGCCTCGCTGGCCAGTCCGGGGGCAAAATCATCCTCATGGGCGGCATTGATCAGCAGCCATGAGCGGGAGAGTTTCGCGGGAAGCGCCGCGGCGCGCCGGTTCCGGATGGGCATGAGCTCCAGCCTACCGGAGAAGGCAGCCCCGGATTGAGCCGGTCACGACCCCTGCCACGACCCGCGCCCAGGACTGTTGACATTCCGCTGCCCGACGCTCAGGATTAGCCCTGGTAGACGTTCAAGTTTGAAACATCTCGCTTGAGGCGTCGCCCCAGACGCAGGGTCAGGAGTCCCCCGTTCTCTCCTGACCGGCGCCGCCCAGAAGATGAGGGTCCACTTGTCGCGTGCACGACAATCCGCCCCCGTCGGCACCGGCACCTCATCTGTGCCGCGGGTGGAAGGCCACCCCCCGTTCCGGCCTTCCACCCGCGAGGGCGTGGGCAGCGGAGACACTGAGCAGGCATCGCTGTGCGATGGATTCGGGGCGGCGGATTCGTTGTGCGCCGCTGCAGCTTCTATTCTGGTGCCATGACACCCACTCGGTCTTCTCGAACCCGGAACCGCTGGGTCGCGGCCAGCCTGGGACTCACCGTGCTGGTCTCCAGCTGCGGCGACTCCTCCGAGACCGAGCAGGAGCAGACAGAGGAGACCGGCAGCTCCATTCCTCAGCCGGAGTACGACGCCGACGACTCCGTCCGACTGCCGCTGGCGATGATCAGCCCCGCAGAACAGAACCAGGAGGCCCCGCTCGACGAGGACGGGAGCCTGGAGAGCTCGGAGGCACCGGGAAGCCCGGTGGAGGAGGAGTCGAACGGGCAGCAGGCCCACGAGATCGAGATCGCCCGCACCGATGCCTTCGGCTGCGGGGACACGCTCTCGGTGATCCAGACGGTCCCCATGGTCACCGAGGATCCGGCGGTGGCCGCCCTGGAATACCTGATCAGCGACGAGCTGTATTCACACGGCTCTCCGGCCTTCGGCAATCCGCTCTCCGCCTCTGAGGACCTCAGCGTGGACTCCGTGGAGCTCGAGGGAGACACCGTCACCGTGCAGCTCAGCGGCGAGGCGGTGACCAGCAGCGAGTGCGAGTCATGGCAGATCCTCACGCAGATCGAGACGACCGCCCGGGCAGCCACCGGTGCCACCGACAGCGAGGTCCGTCTCGAGGGCCAGCCGCTGGCAGAGGTCCTGGGCCTCGGCCCGGCACAGAGCCCGGTGGAGATCCGCGAGATCACCGACTGACCAGGCTCAGTCGATCAGCAGACCCGGCTGCTCCATGACCGCGGCCACATCGGAGATGAACCTCCCCGCCAGATCCCCGTCGATCAGCCGGTGGTCGAAGGATCCACCGATCACCATGACATCGCGCGGGACGATCTGGCCGTCCACGACCCAGGGCTTCTTCCGCACGGCGCCGAGTGCGACGATCGCTGCCTGGCCCGGCGGCAGGATCGGGGTTCCGCTGTCGAGACCCAGGGTGCCGATATTGGTGATCGAGACGGTCCCGCCCTGCATCTCACCGGGGGTGGTCCGGCCTTCGCGGGCGTCGACGGTCAGCTGGGTGATCGCCGCAGCCAGCCCGCGGGTGTTGAAGGCGTGGGCTTCGTGGATCACTGGAACCACCAGACCGCGCGGGGTGGCCGCAGCGATCCCCAGGTTCAGATAGTTCTTCAAGGTGTAATAGGTGTCGTGCCAGGTCGCGTTGACCTGGGGATTTCGGCGGGCCGCCCAGATGATCGCCTTGGCGGCGAAGAGCATGGGCGAGACGCTCAGTCCGGCATAGGAGGGATCCTGCTTCAGCGCGGAGCGAAGCTCCATGGTGCGGGTGACGTCGACCTCTTTGAACACCGAGACATGCGGAACGGTGGTCGCGGAGGCGGTGACGTTGCGGGCGGTCGCCTTGCGCACCCCGCGCACCTGCACATTGTCCTCACGCGGACCTTCGTAGAGCAGCCCCTCCTCGGCGGGCGTCGTCTTGCGCCGGCCCGGAGACGGCGCACCCGTGGAAGGGACCTGGCCGGAGGCGCGCTGCTCACGCTTCTGCCGCGCCTGGCGCTCCACGTCATCCCGGGTGATCTGGCCGTTGCGTCCGGAGCCGACGAGCTCCCAGACGGCGACGCCGAGCCGCTTCGCCAGCGCGCGCACCGGAGGACTCGCGCGGGCCACGATGTCGGCGATGTCAGTCACAGCACCTGCGGGTGCCGCCGGGGCGGCGATCTCCAGCCCCTCCAGGTCCACCAGGTCTGGCGCCGTGGAGCGTGTCCGGCGACGGCGGGTGGCGGAGTCGGCTTTGGGACCCGAGCCGACCAGCGCCTGGTTCTCGCCTTCGCTCTCCGCCTTCGCGGCCCGCTCGGAGGCGGCCGCCTGTTCGGCGGCCTCAGCCTTCTCGGCGGCCTTGCGGCCGCGACCGGAGCGGGACCGGCTGCTCTTCTCGGCAGGTGCTGCGGGTTCCTCCGGCGCAGCCGGGGCTGCGGAATCGGGGGCGGGGGCGTCCTCGCCCTCGGCGGCGATCCTGATCAAGGGGGACCCCACCTCGATGGTCTCCCCCTCGCTCGCCACAAGCTCGGTGACAGTTCCGGCGAAGGGCACCGGCAGCTCCACCAGCGACTTGGCGGTCTCGATCTCGACGACGATGTCATTAACCTCGACGGTGTCACCCACGGAGATGCGCCAGCTGACGATCTCCGCCTCGGTGAGTCCCTCGCCGACATCGGGAAGATTGAAGGTCTCGGCCATGCTCAGACACCCCTCTGGTAGCTGAAGCTGCGATCCACGGCTTCCAGCATGCGATCAATATCGGGCAGGTACCGGTGCTCCTGCGAGGCGGGCGGATAGGGCATGTGGAATCCTCCCACTCGCAGCACCGGGGCCAGAAGTCGGTGATGCGCCCGCTCAGCGACCCGAGCGGCGATCTCTCCGCCCATGCCGCCGAAGGTGGGCGCCTCATGGGCGACGACCAGCCGCTGGGTCTTCGCGGCCGAGCGCGCGATGGTCTCGTCATCGAGTGGGCTGATCGACCGGATGTCCACCACCTCGATGCTGCGCTGATCCGCCCGGGCCGCCTCGGCGGCGGCGAGCGCCACCGGGACCAGCGGACCGTAGGTGGCGATGGTGGCATCGGTGCCCTCGCGCAGCACCTGGGCTCGGAAGGCGTCGGGCGCCGGGTTCTCGGTGTCCACCTTGCCCTTGAGCCAGTAGCGTCGCTTGGGCTCGAGGATGATCACCGGATCATCGCTGACGATCGCCTGCCGGGTCATCCAGTAGGCGTCCTGCGGGCTGGACGGGGCCACGACCCGCAGACCCGCAGTATGCGCGAAGAGCGCCTCAGGAGACTCGGAATGATGCTCCACGGAGCCGACATGTCCGCCATAGGGCAGCCGGATGGTCACCGGCACCTTGACCTTGCCATCGGTGCGGCTGTGCATCTTCGCCAGCTGGCTGGTGATCTGGTTGAAGGCGGGAAAGACGAAGCCGTCGAACTGGATCTCGGCCACCGGCCGATAGCCGCGCATGGCCATGCCGATGCTGGTGCCGATGATGCCCGATTCTGCCAGCGGGGAGTCGATCACGCGGTGAGTGCCGAACTCCGCCTGGAGCCCGTCGGTCACCCGGAAGACCCCACCCAGCGCACCGATGTCCTCACCGATCAGCAGCGTCCGCTGATCGGCCGCCAGCTCGTCGCGCAGCGCCGCCGTGATCGCCTTGGCCATCGGCATCTCTTTGATCGCGCTCATCGTGTGCCGCCCGCTTCCGTGGTCGTCTCTTCGGCGAAGCCGGCCTCGTAGTCCTTCAGCCAGGCCTTCTCGGCCTCCACCTGCCGGTGCGGCTCCGAATAGACGGTGTCGAAGACCCGCTCGATGTCGATCGGCTCCAGCGCCAGCACCGACTTGCGCATGTCCGAGGCGAGATCCTTGGACTCGGCGTCGACCTGCTCGAAGTAGGCCTGATCGGCCTCACCGGTGGAGTCCAGCCAGGACCGATAGCGCCGGATCGGATCGCGCCCCTCCCAGAGCTCGAGCTCCTCGTTGCTCCGGTACTTGGTCGGATCATCGGCGGTGGTGTGGGCACCCATGCGGTAGGTGACCGATTCGATCAGCTTGGGGCCCTTGCCGGCTCGTATCTCAGCGGAGAGCTTCGTGGCCACGGCATAGCTGGCGAGCACGTCATTGCCGTCCACGCGGACGCCTTCAAAGCCGTAGCCCTGTGCGCGGTTCACCAGAGGCCCGCGGGACTGCGTGCGGGTGGGCACGGAGATCGCCCAGTGGTTGTTCTGGATGAAGTAGAGCATCGGCAGCTCGTAGGAGCTGGCGAAGACCATGGACTCATGCACGTCGCCCTGGCTGGTGGCGCCGTCGCCGATGCAGGCGACGACGATCTCGTCCTCGGCCCGATCGCGCGGGATGCTGCCGGTGCGCTGGTCCTGTTGGATCCCCATGGCCCAGCCCGCGGCATGCAGGGTCTGCGCCGCGAGCACCAGGGTATAGACCTGGAAGTTGTGCTGCCGCGGGTCCCAGCCGGAATGGCGAGTCGCGCGGAAGGTGGTCAGCAGCTCCTCCGGGGCGATCCCCCGGTAGAGCGCCATGGCATGTTCGCGGTAGGTCGGAAAGACCATGTCGGAGGACTTCAGCGCGGCAATGGTGCCCACCTGGGCGGCTTCCTGGCCGAGTGCGGGTGCCCAGAGCGCAAGCTGTCCCTGCCGCTGCAGCGAGGTGGCCTCGGCGTCGAGCCGACGCTCCATGGCCATGTAGCGGTAGAGCTCGCGCAGCTCCTCGCCGCTCAGCTTCGCGATATAGGGACCGTAGACCTCGTTCTCAGCGAGCTTCCCGTCCGGGGCGAGCAGCTGTATGGGCTGCACCTCTTGTGGCTGCACTGTGTGATCCTCTCCGGTGGCACCGCTGATGACCGCCCTGCAGGTGAGGAGGGCCACCGTTCATTCTGTCAGCTCGACTCAGTCGTGGAATCTGTAGGTCCGGCACAACTCGATGAATCGATCATTGGCCTCGACCTCACCAATCGTGACCCGCACGCCCTCGCCGGCGAATGCGCGCACTGCAAGCGCCTGCACCCCGGCCTGCTGGGCGAAGTCCTGGGACTTCTCGCCCAGCGGGAGCCAGACGAAGTTGCCCTGCGGCTCGGGGATGGTCCAGCCGGCCTCGGTCAGCGCCGCGAACACGCGCTCCCGCTCGGCCACCAGGGAATCGACCCGCGCAGTGACCTGATCTATGTTCTCCAAGGAGGCAAGCGCGGCGGCCTCGGCCAGCGTGGAGACGCCGAAGGGCGGTGCGACCACGCGCAGGTGCGCGGTGATCTCCTGCGAGGCGATGGAGTAGCCCACGCGCAGCGCGGCCAGGCCGTGCGCCTTGGAGAAGGTGCGCAGCACCACCACGTTGGGGTGGGTGCGGTAGAGCGAGAGCGCATCGAGCGGATCCTCGCTGCGCACGAATTCCTGATACGCCTCATCGAGGACGACGACGACGTCGCTGGGAGCCTTCGCGAGGAATCCCTCCACCTCGCTGTGGCTCAGCGCAGGACCCGTGGGGTTGTTCGGGGTGCAGAGCAGAATCACCTTGGTCTGCTCGGTGATCGCGGCGAGCATGGCCTCGAGGTCATGGCGTCCGTCGGAGGCCACCGGGACGGTGACGTCCTTCGCCCCGGCGGTGCGCACCACGATCGGGTAGGCCTCGAAGGAGCGCCAGGCGTAGATGACCTCGTCCTTGCTTCCGTCGCTGTTGGAGCCTGCGAAGGCGTTGATGATCTGGGTCAGCGCTCCCAGGCTGCCGGTGCCTGCCACGATGTCCTCCACCGGCACCTCGAGGGCGCTCGCCAGTCCGGCGCGCAGTCCCTCCGCGCTGGGATTCGGATAGCGATGCAGGGTGTCGATCTCGGCGAGCGCCTGCGTCACTGCAGGCACGGGGCCCAACGGGTTCTCGTTGGAGGAGAGCTTATAGGGGGTCAGCCCGTCGGCCGGCTGAGGCGGCTTGCCTGCCGCATATGCTGGCAGAAGGCTGACACTTTCCCGTGGGGTGATCGACCCGGCGCGTGAGAACATAGTCACCGTGAGAATCCTACTGGCAATCATCTTGAACGCCCTGGCCCTCGCCGCAGCGGCATTCCTCATCCCCGGCATCTATGTGGACGGCGCCGAGACGGGCACGGGCGCGACGATCCTCGCCTTCCTGTTCGTGGGAGCCGTCTTCGGGCTGGTCAATGTGGTCATCAAGCCCATCATCGCGCTGCTCTCGCTGCCCATCACCTGCCTGACGCTGGGCCTGTTCGCCGTGGTCATCAATGCCGGCATGCTGATGCTCACCGCGTGGCTGACCTCCTGGGTCCCGGTGCACTTCGTGGTGGAGGACTTCTTCTTCAGCGCCATCCTGGGCTCCATCGTGGTCTCGCTGGTCTCGGCGCTGCTGAACCGATTCATCCTGCGTCCGCTGGAGAACTAGCGGACCCGGTCCGCACCCGACCGCACCTCCTCCACTCCTGATCCCACCTCCTGCGTGCCTGCCTGCAGCCTGCCGGCCCATTCGGTGATGGTCTGCTGCACCCGTTCCGTGCCGGCCGCGTCCCATTCCGTGGTGAACACCGTGGGCCGGTGCTCACCGGAGAGCTGCTCCGCAAGCTCGCGCAGGTGTTCTCGCTGCCCCGCGTCCAGATGGGACTTCGGGTCATCTTCCAGGATTCTGATCGCCTCGAGGTTGTGGGTGTAGCTGTGACTCTGACCGAAGATCCCTCCCACCCGCCCCTCGGACGCGTGGTGCTCATAGTTGATCTCCACCCGTGTTGAGGAAAGCTCACTGTCCTCGCTCATCAGCCGCGGCACCGGGTCGTTGACGTCCTGGAAACTCGTGGTGCGCACGCCAGGAGTGATCGGTCCACCACGCCCCGGGCCCGCGACCGTCACCACCTGAGAGATGCGGTACTTGCGAGCAAGACGGCCGCCCGCTGCGATGTTCAGTGCATGAAGCGCCCCCTGGGAGTACCCGGAGATGAGCAGCTCATCCCCGGTCTGAGCGCCCGAACGCTGCAGAGCCTCCTCGATCACCGCCTGCAGGTTCTCCGAGTCATTGGTGACGGCATCCGCGAGGCTGTTCACACCGCGTCCGGCACTCAGATCCAGCTCACCGGCGGCGATCGCGTCCAGGTCCATCTCCTCCAGTTCTTCGGGAAGCTCCAGCCCGGGGATATGCACGATGTGCCGCTGATCCCCCTCCGCTGTGTCGGAGGAGGAGATGCTGAAGTCTCCTGCGGCGGCGACCGCTGCCTGCGCCTCGAGATAGTCGGTGAGCCGGTGTGACTCGGTGCGTGGCAGCTGCTGGGTCTCCACGTTCAGCCTCTGCGAACTCGCCCGGGAGGCTCGGCGCACCTCCTCGAACAGAGTCTGGGCGATCAACCCTCCGGCCTCGCCCGAGGCGCGCACCGCCGGCTGCTTTCTGGCCACCATGGCGAACAGCAGGACACCGGTATGGCCGAGGTTCACCAGCGCCGTCCGAGCCCAGGCCGCCGCCAGCGCCCTGTCCCCCTCGGGATGGACGATGTGGGGGTACATCTCGGGGTACTGCGTGATCTGTCGTGCGGCACCGAGCCAGCGCACCACCAGTGCTTCGGTGTCGCGGTAGCTCTCGTGTGCACGCTCCACGGCGTCGGAGGTCTGCTCCATGGCCGAGCTGCCGATCGCCGACTGTGCTGTGCTGATGCCGAGCTGCGCGCCGAAGAGCGGGATCTGCCAGTGCGGCGCGAAGCCGGCGGCGGAGCCGAAGATCTCATCGGCGATGCTGGCGAGGTCGTGCCGCTGCTCCTCGGCCATGCGTGCCGCCTGCCGCAGCTGCTGGGCTCCGAGCTGAAGCGTCTCCAGCACCAGATTCGTCTGGGTGGGACCGCCATAGGCCTGGACGGTGAACTCCCGCTCGCGCGGTTCGCCGAACTGATCGGGTCTGAGGATGTACATGACTCTGCTCAACCTCTGGATCCGCTGGCCTCTGTCAGAAGCGTCAGCGGCAGACCTCCGTGACGCTCCAGGAACCTCAGGAAATCGCTGGCACTCTCGCCCGCGCGGCGAGCACTCCCGAGCAGCGCCTCTGCTGCCAGCTCGAGCCCGCTGCCGGTCAATGCGTCCACGGCGCCGGCCAGCACACTGGCCAGGTGGGCGTACTCATGCAGGTCTTCAGCGATCAGTCGGGCACGCACCGCCAGCTCGGTGACGGATTCCTGACGTTCCCGGGCCGAGGTCACGTGATGGTAGGTCAGTGCCGTGAAGGCCTGCCCAGCAGGTGAGTCCCAGCGCACGCTCAGCGCCGAGGCGAGGACCGCGGCGATGCAGTCCTCACTGCGCACGGCCACCCCCTGCAGGGCCGAAGCCGCCCGCTCATACGCGAGGGCGGACGCCTGCAGCTGCTGCGCGGCCGGAGAGAACCCGATCATGGGCCGCGCCTCCCTTCTGTCCCGTCGCCGGCGCTGGCTGGCCTGCCGGTGCTGCCGGCGAATCCTGTGCTGCCTGTGCTGCGAATCTAGGCGCCGACGCGCCCGCCCACGGCGCGTCTGTGCGGTCCGTGGAGACCGGGCCGGGCCGCGTCGTCGTCACCGGTGCTGGGGAAAACTCGTGAAAGAATCAGCCCATGGTCACCTCTTCCACTCCCGCTGCCACCGCCGAGAACGAGCACCCCGCGAGCCGCGTCCGTCTGGCCGATGCCGAGCCACAGATCGCGCTCGGCGCGCTGGACGGTCGGTACCGCAGCGCCGTCGCGCCACTGGTGGACCACCTCTCCGAGGCCGCGCTGAACCGCAATCGGCTCCACGTGGAGATCGAGTGGTTCATCCACCTGTGCACCGAAGGCGTGCTTCAGGGGCTGCCGACGCTCGATGAGGAACAGCTGCGCGGTCTGCGCGGGATCGTCACCGGGTTCGGCACCGAGGAGCTCGCCGAGCTGGGGGCCATCGAGGCCGAGACCCTGCACGATGTGAAGGCCGTGGAGTACTTCATCGCACGTCGACTCCCGGCCCTGGGGCTGGCCCAGCTCACCCCGCTGGTGCACTTCGCCTGCACCAGCGAGGACATCAACAACCTCTCCTACGCGGTGGGCATCCGCGACGCCGTGCAGCAGGTCTGGCTCCCGGCCGCCCACGGCGCTCTGGAATCCCTCGCCACGCTCGCCGAGGACTCCGCTCAGGTGGCCATGCTGGCCCGCACGCACGGGCAGCCCGCCACGCCGACCACGCTGGGCAAGGAGATCGCCGTCTTCGTCCACCGACTCCGGCGGCAGCTGGGCCGCATCGAATCCCAGGAGTTCCTGGGCAAGCTCAACGGCGCCACAGGAACCTATGCCGCACACCTCGCCGCTGCCCCCGAGGCGGACTGGCCTGCGCTGTCGCAGCGGTTCGTGGAGAAGCTGGGGCTCACGTTCAACCCGCTGACCACACAGATCGAGTCCCACGACTTCCAGGCCGAGCTCTACGCCGATATGGCCCGATTCAACCGGATCCTGCATGGACTGTGCGTGGATCTGTGGAGCTACATCTCGATCGGCTTCTTCCGTCAGATCCCGGTGGCCGGCGCCACCGGATCCTCGACCATGCCGCACAAGGTCAACCCGATCCGCTTCGAGAACGCCGAGGCGAACCTGGAGATCTCCAATGCGCTGCTCGATGCCTTGGGCTCGACCCTGGTGGAATCACGCTGGCAGCGCGATCTCACCGACTCCTCGGGACAGCGCAACATCGGCACCGGAATCGGGCACTCGGTGCTTGCGCTGAGCAATGTGAGCAAGGGGCTGAAGCAGCTTGCGGTGGCCGAAGAGGTCATCGCTGCCGACCTCGACGCGAACTGGGAGGTGCTCGGCGAGGCCATCCAGACCGTGATGCGCGCCGAAGCCGTGGCCGGGGTGCCGGGCATGGAGAATCCCTATGAACGGCTCAAGGAGCTCACCCGCGGCCGCCGGGTGGACGCCGAGAAGCTCAAGGAGTTCGTGGGCGGGCTGGGTCTGTCCGAGGCCGCGGAGGCTCGGCTGAAGCAGCTGACCCCGGCGGGCTACACCGGTCTGGCCGCTCAGCTGGCCAACCAGTTCAGCCGATAGGCACCCATGGAGCACGGAGCGTTCACCGAAGACGAGCGGACCCAGTATCAGCGTCTGCGGGACGGGCACTGGTACCGGGCCGATGAAGAGATCCTCGAGCGCGCCTTCGCGGCTCATCAGCTCTCTCACCGGTACAGCCAGGCGGCAGCCCAGGGCGACGACGACGCTGCCGCTGCGCTGCTGCCGCAGCTGATCGGTGAGCTCGGCGAGGATGTGGCGATCCGACCCCCGCTCTCGGTGGACTACGGCGCGCATATGTCCATCGGGGACCGCGTCTTCATCAACACCGGCCTGGTGGCGCTGGACGTCGCCCCGATCCGGATCGGAGCTGACTGCCTGCTGGGTCCCAATGTGCAGCTGCTGACCCCGATCCATCCCTTGGAGCCGGGTCCGAGGCGGCAGAAGTGGGAGTCCGCGGAGCCGATCACCCTGGAGGAGAACGTGTGGCTCGGCGGCGGCGTCATAGTCTGCCCTGGAGTCACCATCGGTCGCAACAGCGTGATCGGCGCCGGTTCGGTGGTGACCCGCGACATCCCCGCGAACTCTGTGGCCGTGGGCAACCCCGCTCGGGTCATTCGGGCGCTGGAGGCGTGAGCCGCCCCAGGGATTGCGCCGTCTCTGTGTGACGGCGGCCGGCGGTGGCAGGCGAAGACTCACCGGCGAGCAACGGGTCGGGCCGCAGCGCTTCCCCCGCTGCGCAGGAACAGGTGAGAATAGCCGCGTCCCATAGTCCGGGCGCGTCGGCGCCCTGGTGAAGAGAGGCCCTCCATGACCATCGGCATGACCCCCTATCTGCAGTTCTCCGGCACCGCGCGCAGCGCCCTGGAGTTCTACCACTCGATCTTCGGCGGGGAGCTCGGCATGATGACCTACGCCGAGGGCATGGGCACCGAGGATGAGAACAAGGATCTCCTCATGCATGGTTCGCTGTTCGTGGACCGAGGCCTCCACCTCATGGCCTCCGACGCCCCGGCTGGGGTGCCCGCTGTGCTGGGCACCGTATCGCTGAGCAACAGCACCCCCGACGACGCGGAGCACAAGACCCTCGAGCAGTGGTGGGAGAAGCTCTCCGAGGGCGCCGAGATCAGCGAGCAGCTGGCACAGTCGCCGTGGGGCGACACCTTTGGGATGCTCACCGACAAGTTCGGGGTGCCCTGGATGGTCAACGCCGCGCGCTGAGGATCTTCACCAGATCCAGCCTCACCACACCCAGATCAGCATCAGCGTCGCGAGGAACCCGCAGGCATAGTTCAGCCAGATGAACCTGCGCCAGGCAGAGTTCACTCCAGCAGAGGTCTCATCGGTGACGTTGAACCAGGGCAGCGAGATGGCGATATAGGGCACCACCAGCACTGCCGCCAGCGGGGTCGGCCACTGCCCCAGGAGCAGCAGCACCCCCGCTGCCGCCCAGAGCAGCACCGCCATCCGCACGGTGAAGCGCGCCCCAAGCGCTGTGGCCACCGAGGCGATGCCGCCCTCACGGTCTGGCACCACGTCCTGCACCGCACCGAAGGCGTGGGCGGCCATGCCCCAGAGGAAGAAGGCCGCCAGGATGAGCACCACAGTGGCGCCCGGATCGTAGCCGACCCGATCGTGTGCCAGCGCGAACCCGACCACCGCAGGACTGACGAAGTGGGTGCTGGAGGTCAGCGAATCCAGGAACGGACGCTCCTTGAATCGCAGCCCCTTCACCGAATACGCGGCGACGGCGAAGAGGCTCACCAGCATCGCGGCCCACGTGGCGGGCCCGCCGCCGAGCATCAGCGCCAGCGCAGGCGGCAGGGTGCTCAGCGCTGAGATCCACAGCACCGGGGCGTGCAGCGCGGGAGCCAGCAGTGCGCCCTCGATCCCACCCTTGCGAGGATTGCGCAGGTCCGACTCGTAGTCGAACACGTCATTGATCCCATACATCGCGACGTTGTAGGGAACCAGGAAGAACAGCGCACCCAGGATCAGCACCCAGTCGATCTCCCGTGCGGCATAGAGATACGCCGCGGCGAAGGGAAAGGCGGTGTTGATCCAGCTGAAGGGTCGCGAGGAGAGCAGCAGCTGACGGACCAGGTTCATCGGCCCACCTGCCCGGCGGAGGCCCGCTCGGTTCGCCGACGCAGCACATGCCAGAGCGCCGGCAGCAGCAGCACCGCGGCCAGCGAGTAGCTGAAGTCCTCGATCGGGGCGAGCCACAGGTACACCCCGAGCAGGTGCTCATGGCCGTAGCGCACGATGTCGAGACCGATGATCACGTTGTCGAAGACCGCTGTGAGGATCAGCAGCACCAGCGTCGTGGCTCCCACCGCGGCCCAGTGGATCCGATGCCGCAGCGCCACGGCTGCGATGACCGCGGGCACCATGAAGGCCAGGCTCAGCCAGAGATAGGCCATTAGGCCTTCCCCTGCCCGCTGGACGGCGCGCTCGACCGGGCAGTCGCCGCGCTGCGGGCGTCCAGCAGCCTGGCCGCCCCGGTGTAGAGGATCATCGTGCACAGGCTCAGGAACGCGAGGAACACCGGCTCCTCCAGCGGCATCTCCGGGGCGAGCATGATCCCGGTCATGTAGGCGCTGTGGCCGACCAGGAAGATTCCGAGTCCGATTCCGGCGAAGTCCCATAGCAGGAAGAAGACGACGCCGATCACGGTCACCACCGCAGCCACCCGCGGGTCACGGAAGAAGAAGAGCTGGAACCGGCGATCGATCAGCAGCATGCAGGCGGCCGCAAGCAGCAATCCCGCCAGGTACAGGTAGGACACGCTCAGTCCCCCGCGCCGTCGGCGCGCGAGCCGGTGCTCTGACGTGCGGTGCGCTGAGGCTCCGTGCGCAGCGGACCGGCGCTGTAGTCCCGGCGCATGTGTTTGAGCACCAGCTCGGCGCTGATCAGGCACATCGGCACGCCGATGCCCGGAGCCACGGTGCCACCGGCGTAGTAGAGGCCACTCACCTTGGCGGAGGTGTTCTGCGGGCGGAACATGGCCGACTGCCGCAGCGTGTGCGCCTGGCCGAGCACCGAGCCGCGCCAGGAGTTGTAGTCCCCCGCGAAGTCGGCCGGGCCGATGGTCTCGCGCAGCACGATCCGGTCTTCGAAATCGTCGATGCCGGCCCACTGGCCGATCTGCTCGATGGCGGCCTGGGCGACCTGCTCGACTGCGGGGTCACCCTGTCCCTCGGCTCCACCGTGTCCCAGCGAGACGTCCGCCGGGACGGGCACCAACACGAAGAGGTTCTCATGATCCTCTGGGGCCAGCCCGGGTTCGCTGGCACTTGCCCGGCAGACATAGGAGGACGCAGGGGTGGGCACGCTCGGATGCGCGCCGAAGATGGACTCGAAGTTCGCGGTCCAGTCTCGGGTGAAGAACAGCGAATGGTGGGCCAGCTCGGGAAGCTCTCCGCGCACTCCCAGCATCACCAGCACCGCACCCGGTCCACTGGTGACCTTCTCCCACCAGGACTCCGGATAGCTTCGATCCGCTTCCCCGAGGAGCGCGGTCTCGGTGTGGTGCAGGTCCGCGGCAGAGACCACATGATCCGCCTGCTCGGCATGGACCACCCCGTGCTCGTCGCGCCAGCGCACCCCGGTGGCCACCCGCCGAGGACCACGCCCGAGACGACGACGTCGCGCGGGCGCCGTGACGATCTCGGTGACCTCCGCGCCGGTGATGATCTGCGCTCCGGCCTCCTCGGCGAGCCGGCGGAAGCTGGCAAGGACCTCCCAGAATCCGCCCAGCGGGTAGCGGACCCCGTCGTCCAGGTCCAGGGCGCTCATCAGGTGGTACATCGCTGGAGCGTCCTGCGGCCGAGTGCCCAGGAAGACCGCGGGGTAGCCGAGGATCTGACGCAGCACCGGATGGCTGAATCGACGCTCCACGTAGCGTTCCAGCGAGGTCAGCAGCAGCCGGGCCAGCTCCGGACCGGCGGCAAGCACCTCCGGCACCGCCAGGTTGTTCAGCCGCTTGAAGGGGTTGTAGAGGAAGCGCCGCTCGGCGATGTCGGTGGTCCGCTTGGCCGAGGCGATATAGCGGTCCAGCGCGGGGCCGCTGCCCGGCTCCAGCTCCTCGAAGAGCTGGCGGACGCGATCGGCCCCGCGCGGGAGGTCCACCGGGTGAGGGGCCGCGCTGCCAGGTTCGGGCTCGGAGTACACGCGATACGCGGGGTCCAGGTCCACCAGGGTGAGCTGCTCCTGCGTCGTCGTGCCCAGCAGGTTGTAGAAGTGCTCGAACACCGAGGGCATCAGATACCAGGAGGGCCCGGTGTCGAACTGGAAGCCATTGCGCTCCAGCACGCCGGCACGTCCTCCGGTCCGGGTGCCCTTCTCCAGCACCGTGACCTCATGACCCTCCCGGGCCAGCAGGGCGGCGGTCGCGAGTCCGGCGACGCCGGCGCCGATCACTAGGGTGCGAGGCATCAGAAGGACTCCAGTCGTGTGGTCAGGACCGAGCGCAGGGCCAGGCCCGCTTTGCGGACATTGGACACCCTGACTCGGGTCTCGTAGAGCTCGCTCACCTCGGTGGCGGCGACCTTCTCCAGCAGGGCCTCGAAGAGCGAGCAGGCGCTGCGCACGGCAGTGCGGGCATCCCGGGGCAGCAGCGGCATCGCCGCGCGGGCGTCCTGAAGCTGGTCCCGGACGGTCTCCACCCATTCATCCCGCTGGGCCTCCGTCAGCCCGGCGCCCCCGCCGAGGTAGTCCCGGCCCAGCTCGGAGGTGTCCTCGGCGAGATCGCGCAGGAAGTTGATGTTCTGGAAGGCGGCGCCGAGCTGGCGGGCTCCGGTGACCAGGATCGCGCGCTGCGCGGGGCTGCGTTCTTCCTCACGCAGGAAGACCTGCAGGCACATCAGGCCGATCACCTCGGCCGAGCCGAAGACGTAGCGGGAGTGTTCGGAAGGGTTGTAGGTCGCGGGCGAGAGGTCGGCGCGCATCGAGTCGAAGAACGGGTCAATCAGCTCCGGCCCGATCTGCGCCTCGAGCGCGGTGCGGGCAAAGGCATGGACGACCAGATCCGTGCTGTACCCGCGGCGCAGCGCGGCCATCGTCTCCTCCGCATAGCGTTCCAGCGCCTGCTCCTTGGCCTCGGCGTCCAGACCGGCCGCCGTGGCGGCTCCGTCCACCACCTCGTCGGCGACCCGGACCAGCGCGTAGATGCTGCGAACATGGCTGCGGTGACGCGCACCCAGCAGTCGGGTGGCGAGTCCGAAGGAGGTCGAGTAGGAGGAGATCACGCGGTCCGCCGCGGCGCGCGCGGTGGAGGTGAACTGTTCGGCAGGATCCGTCGATGCGCTCACCCGGGGACGCCCCAGCCCGCTGCCTTCAGCTCCGGCAGCTGCTCCACCATCCAGGGGCTGAACGCGAAGGGGGTCTCGGCCGCTGCCCGCTGCACGGACTCGGGGTCGGCCCACTGCCACTGGCTGACCTCCTCAGCAGCCGGGTCCAGCTCGCCGACGAGGACAGCGGTGAACACCGGGCAGATCTCGTTCTCCACGACGCCGCTGGCGTCGACGGCGCGGTAGCGAAAGTCCGGCAGGACCTCCTGGACGGCGTCGATCTCGGCACCAAGCTCCTGCAGGGCACGGCGTCGAACCGCGAGCGCCAGGTCCTCGTCACGAGCTGGATGCCCGCAGAAGCTGTTGGTCCAGACACCAGGCCAGGTGGCCTTGCTCAGCGCGCGGCGGCTGAGCAGCAGCCGACCCGCGGCATCAAAGAGATAGCAGGAGAAGCCCAGGTGAAGCGGCGTGTCCTGGGTGTGCACCGTGCGCTTGGGCGCGACGCCGATGGCCGCTCCGGTCTCCGCAAGGAGAACAACGTGTTCCTCTGTCGAGGGCGAGCCTGAGGTCATGCCTCGAGCATAGCCAGTCACGGCCTGTCCCTGCTGTATGCGTCGCGTGCGTTGACACCCTCAGATCCGCGTGGGGCATCGGTGTTAGATTGGCCAGGACGTGCCGCGGCGCGTCCCACGCAGGACTGCCCGCCGCGGAGACTTCCGAGCGAGGATGTGTGCCTGATGGGAACAGCAGCGGTGACCGGAGCGACCGGATATATCGGAGGACGGCTGGTGCCCCAGCTGCTCCGCGCGGGGCACACCGTCCGTGTGCTGACTCGCCGGGCGGAGGCCCTGCGCGACGTTCCCTGGCGTGACGAGGTCACCGTGGTCGAGGGAGACCTCACCGATCCAGAGGCCGCGAGGGAACTCTGCGAAGGTGCGGACACCGCCTATTACCTGGTCCATTCGATGACCTCCGACCGCAGCTTCGAGGAGCTCGACGAGCGCTGTGCCCGGGTCCTGGGCACCGCGGCGAGCGAGGCCGGCGTCGGCCATCTCGTCTATCTCGCCGGGCTGCACCCCGATGCTCGTGAAGGTCAGCTCAGCGCCCACCTGCGCTCCCGCGTCCACGTGGGCGAGGTGCTCGAGTCCAGCGGCGTGCCCACCCTGACCCTGCAGGCGGGGCTGGTGATCGGCTCAGGCTCCGCGAGCTTCGAGATGATCCGCCACCTCACCGATGTGCTTCCCGTGATGCCCGCCCCCAAATGGGTGATGAACCAGATCCAGCCCATCGCGGTGCGCGATGCGCTGCACTACCTGACCCGCGCGATGGACATCGAGCTGGAGTCGAGCGTCCGCGCCGACATCGGCGGACCCGATGTGCACAGCTACGCACAGCTGATGAAGATCTATGCCCGCACGGCCGAGCTCAACGAGCCGCGCGTGATCCCGCTGCCGGTGCTGACCCCGTGGCTGGCCGCCCAGTGGGTGAACCTGGTCACGCCGATCCCGCGCACCCTGGCCATCCCTCTCGTGGAGTCCCTGCAGCACGACTGCGTGGTCAAGGACAAGATCATCGACGACATCATCGCCCCTCCTGAGGAGGGACTGACCGACTATGAGACTTCTGTGCGGCTGGCCCTGGACAAGATCTCGGCCGACCGGGTGGAGACCACCTGGGCCGCGGCACACCCGCTGGACGTGCCCTCAGAGTCACTGCCCTCGGACCCCGACTGGACCGGTCGGTCGGTGCTGGTGGACGAGCGAGAGCGGCTCTCCACCGCCTCCCCTGAGGCGGTCTTCGCCGTCATCGAGGGGATCGGCGGCGAGACCGGGTACTTCTCGCTCTCCCGCGCCTGGGCGCTGCGTGGACTCGCCGACAAGCTCGTCGGCGGAGTCGGACTGGGACGTGGCCGGCGCAGCCGCGGAGAGCTTGCTCTCGGGGACACCCTCGACTGGTGGCGGGTGGAGGAGCTCCAGCGCGGTCGGCTGCTGCGGCTGCGCGCCGAGATGAAGGTCCCGGGACAGGCCTGGCTGGAGTTCATGGTGGAGCCCGAGGGGACCGGCTCCCGGTATCGACAGCGCGCGATCTTCTTCCCCCGGGGCCTCGCCGGACGTGCCTACTGGCTCGGCGTGACACCCTTCCACGCGATCATCTTCCAAAAGATGGCGGCTCGCATCCTGGCCGACGCGGAGAATGCCGGAACCACGAAAGACGCCAAGGACTGAACCACGCACTCGCCCGATTCGGCGGGCTGGGGAAAACAATTTCAGATTCTTCCCATCCGATCCTGAGGCTGCTCCGAACTCTAAGCACATGACCTGGTTGAGACAACGATCAGATGTCATGCCCTAGACCAAAGTGCGATCAACAGGAGATTCAGTCATGAAGACCGAGATGCGCAAGACAACTTCCCTGCTCGGAATCGGCATGGTCGCCCTGCTGGGCCTGACCGCCTGCGGCGACTCCGAGGAGCCCGCCGAGGACACCGGCGCTGAGATGAGCGAAGAAGAGACGATGGAGTCAGAGGCTCCGATGGACGAAGAGTCCATGGACGAAGAGTCGATGGAGTCGGAAGAGCCTATGGACGAAGAGTCCATGGACGAGTCCGATCCCATGGCGAACCTGGTCGGCGCCTCCTGTGAGGCATATGCCGAGGAAGTCCCCGAGGGTGACGGCTCCGTCGGCGGAATGGCAGAAGACCCAGTGGCCACCGCAGCCTCGAACAACCCGATGCTGACCACGCTGACCTCAGCAGTCTCCGGCGAGCTGAACCCCGATGTTGATCTCGTCGACACCCTCAACGGTGGCGAGTTCACCGTGATCGCCCCCACCGATGATGCTTTCGCAGCCATCCCTGAGGAAGACCTCAACGCAGTGGTCGAGGATGCCGACATGCTGACCGACGTGCTGACCTACCACGTCATCGAGGGCCAGATGTCCCCCGATGAGATCGCCGGTGAGCACGAGACCGTCAACGGCGCGACCGTGACCATCGAGGGTGAAGGCGAAGACCTGATGTTCGACGACGCAGGCCTCGTCTGCGGCGGCGTCCAGACCGCCAACGCCACTGTCTACATGGTGGACGCTGTTCTGATGCCCGAGGCAGCAGAGGAGTGATCCGCACCGGGCGCGGTCGCTGCTGACCGTTCCTGACGCGTTGTGATCAACGCACTGTGATGAGCGACGGCGGCGTCCGGCACCCACCTGCAGGACAGGGTGTCGGCGCCGCCATTGCTCTTTCACAACCCTGAGTCAGGCGCAGCCGGTGCCGTGTGGATGCAGAAGACACTCCCCGGGGTGTGGCATCCTATGGGGATGCATGACATGGGCACCACCGGTTCAGCCGCTGACGGCGGAGAGCCTGTGCATGCGTCCTCGGATTCATGCCGAGAGCTTCTGCTGAGGATTCAGCGCGGAGATGAACAGGCCTTCGAGCAGCTCTACCGCGAGCAGAGTTCCATCCTCCTGGCCACAGCGCTGAGAGTGCTGCGGAATAGATCGCTGGCGGAGGAAGTTCTCCAGGAGATCTTCACCGAGGTCTGGGTCAACTGTCACAGCTACCGGCCCCAGGCTGGCAGCGGCCGGGCCTGGCTGACCACCATGTGCCGCCGTCGGGCCATCGACCGGGTCCGCGCAGTACAGGCGCAGCAGAACAGGGACTTCACCCAGGGGGTGAAGGAGGCTCATGAGTATGAGCCGGATGTCCAAGACTCGGTCCTCATCCAGGTGGAGGCGGCGCGCGCGCAGACCGCGCTTCGCGCCCTTCCCGAAGACCAGGCCACCGCAATTGCGATGGCTTATTATCAAGAATTGTCTCATTCCGAGATATCCCGGCGGCTCGAAGTGCCGCTGGGGACCGTGAAGTCTCGAATTCGTGACGGAATGCAGAGACTCAGAGCCCAGCTAGGGGGTGCCGGATGAACGCCGATCGTGAATACCTGGCAGCCGGCTGCGCGCTGGGCACCCTGGCCGAGGAAGAGCTGCTCGAGGCTCGTGCGCTCGAGGCCACAGATCCTGAGTTCGCCGACGAGGTGCAGTCTTTCCGCGAGACGATGGGGCTGCTTGCCGAGTCCGATGACGCCATTGCGCCGAGCGCCGAGGTCGAGGCCAGGATCCTGGCGATCCCCCGGCTGGAACAGCAGCGTCGCACGTCACAGCTTCACCAGACTTCCCAGTCCCACCCTGCACCCGAGCATCACAGTGCGTCGCGCTCTGACGCGCAGAGCGGCGGCCCAGTGCCGACGACCAACAGCGAGTCCGCAGCCACGCCTGAATCCGCACGACGGACTCGACGCCGGCCGACGACGACGCTCTTCGCGCTGGCGGCCTCCACGCTGCTTCTGCTCTCTGCGGTCCTGGCTGGTGTGCTGGTGAACCAGCAGCAGGACACCACCGACATGGAAGAGTCGCTCACCGTCGCCGAGGCCCAGGCCGAGCGCGCCGAGCGGCTGCTCGCCGCCTCCGATCTCTCCTTCACCGAGGCTGAGGCAACCGTGGGCGGTCGCGTGACCCTGGCCTACTCGGTCTCCGAGCAGATGCTGCACCTGACCCCGCATGACATGCCGGAGCTGCCCGAGGATCAGACCATGCAGCTCTGGCTGATCGACGAGGCCGGCCCACGCAGCGCAGGCCTCATGAGCGGCACCCGTACGGAGATGATCACCGAGGTGGCCATGGACGAGGGGATGACCTTCGGCGTGACGGTCGAGCCGGCTGGCGGCTCCGACGAGCCCACCACCGAGCCGGTGCTCCTCGCGGACCTCTGATCCGCAGCACCCTGGCTGAAAGTTTCTGCGCCAGGACCCATCCAGCGGGGCCCTTCACTCCGAATAAGCAGACATGACACAGACCGCACGCAAGCACCCAGACCAGGCCCACTATGGCCCGGGCCAGCGACTGCTGCGTCTGATCCCCCATGCGTTGGCCGGCGTCCTCGCAGCAGCCCTCTTCCTGGGGGTGGCCGACCTGGTCTCGCGCCTCTTCGGGCCGACCTCCTCGACGCTCGTCGCGCTCGGCCAGGCGGTCATCAGGCTCTCTCCGAGCTGGCTGCAGGAGTTCGCCATCTCGGCCTTCGGCAACAGCGACAAACTGGTGCTCTACATCAGCATGGGTGTGGTCGGCACCGTCGTCGCCGCACTGATCGGGGTGCTGGCACGATCACGCATGAAGCTCGCACTGGGAGCCTTCAGCCTGGTGGCTCTCATCCTGCTGGCAGCGGTCTTGATGCGCCCGGAGAACTCGGCGGTCGACGCCGTCCCCACGCTCATCGGCGCGGGGCTGGGGCTGCTAGCTCTGCTGCTGCTCGGTGGCGCTGCCACGGGCTGGCTGCGTCCAGGCGACGCGCACCCTGCCCCCCATGACCTGGAGACCCGCTCGGGTCGGTCCCGCGCGGAGGAATCTGCCCATTCGCGACGCCGATTCATCGGTCTTGCAGCCGCCGGAACCGCCATCGCTGCGGGTTCCATCGCCTTCGGTCGATCGGTCAATGCCTTCGGCCGAGACATCGGTTCCGCTGCGGCACAGCTGGTCCTTCCCTCCCCAGCTGTGCCCGCGGCTGCGATCCCCGAGGCCGCCAGCATCGGCGTTGAGGGCGTCCCCCCGTTCGTCACTCCCAATGACAGCTTCTACCGGATCGACACCGCCCTGGCGGTCCCCGAGCTGGCCCCAGAGGACTGGACCCTGCGCATCCACGGCATGGTCGAGGAGGAGGTCACCATCGATATGAACGAACTTCTGGAGCTTCCGCTCGAGGAGCATCACATCACGCTGACCTGCGTCTCGAACCCGGTAGGTGGTGACCTGGTCGGCAATGCGACATGGCTGGGCTACCCGATCCATGAGCTGCTCGCCCGAGCCCGCCCGACGGGTGATGCTGACATGGTGCTCTCCCGCTCGGTGGACGGATGGACGGCGTCGACTCCGCTGGAGGTCCTCACCGACGAGGACCGCGAGTCCCTGCTGGCAGTGGGCATGAACGGCGAACCTCTGCCGGCCCAGCATGGCTATCCCGCCCGACTCGTGGTGCCCGGTCTGTACGGCTTCGTCTCCGCCACCAAATGGGTCACCGAGCTGGAACTCACCCGCTTCGACGAGCAGACCGCCTACTGGACAGATCGCGGCTGGAATGCACGCGGACCGGTCCTGGTCGCCTCACGCATCGATGTTCCCAAGCCACTGGCAGAGGTGGCCGGAGAGGAGCTCGTCGTGGCGGGCAGTGCCTGGGCCCAGCACGTCGGAGTGGAGACCGTCGAGGTCCGCCTCGACGACGGCGACTGGGAATCAGTCGAGCTGGCCGCAGAGGTCAACACCGATACCTGGCGGCAGTGGAAGCACACCTTCGCCGACGTCGACTCGGGACGACACTCGGTGACGGTGCGCGCGATCAACGCGGAAGGCGAGGTGCAGACCGGCGAGCGCCGCGACTCGATCCCGGGCTCGGCCACCGGCCATCACCGGATCGAGTTCCGGGTCAGCTGATCCTCTCCGGCTGAGCATGGCCTTGCTGGAACTGCAGGATCCGTCGGATCCCCTCGGCAACCGCAGGTTCGCCGGGGGCCAGGCTCAGTCGGACCCATTGGGCCCCGGCCACCGGATCGAAATCTGTGCCGGGCACGATGGCCACACCTGCCTCCTCCAGGAGCGCCTGGCAGTAGGCAGTCGAATTCCCGAATCGATCAAGCTGCGCCCCGAGATGCGCATACACATAGAACGCCCCGTCGGCCGGGGCGACCTCGCCCCAGCCCAGGTCGCCGAGCTGGGAGAGCACCACCTGGCGCGCTGCCGCGTAGCCGTGGACCTGACCGGCGGCGAAGCTCAGCGATTCCGGGGTGAACGCTTCGACGGCGGCCAGCTGGGTCGCATGCGGAGGGCACAGCGCGACATTGCCGGCGAGCCTGGAGACCGGGTCCACCAGATGCTCGGGCAGCACCATCCAGCCCAGTCGCCAGCCGGGCATCCCCCAGTACTTGGAGAACGAGGAGATGACCACAGCGCGTGCATCGATCTCACTGGCGCTGACATTCTCGGCGCCGAAGCTGATGCCGTGGTAGATCTCATCGCTGACCAGCTGCACCTCATGCTCTGCGCACCAGCCGGAGAGTGTGGTCAGCTTCTCGCGGTCGATCATGGTGCCGGTGGGGTTCGCCGGAGAGGCGAGGATGACCCCGGCCAGCCCGCCGGAACGGCGCTGCGCCTCGAGCTGGGCCACAGTGGGCTGGAAGCGCTCCGCCGGGCCACAGTCGAGGTCCACCACCTCGATGCCCAGGGCGGTGAGGATGTTGCGGTAGGCCGGGTAGCCGGGCCGGGCCAGCGCCACCCGGTCCCCCGGGTCGAAGGCCGCAAGAAAGCTGAGCATGAAGGCACCCGAGGAGCCGGTGGTCACGGCGATCCGCTCCACCGGCACGCTGACTCCATACCAGCGCCGGTAGTGCTCAGCGATCGCCTCTCGCAGCGGCATGATCCCCATCGCGGCCGTGTAGTTCAACACAGTGTTGTTCGCGTGGATCTGCGCCGCGGCCTGATTCACCCCCACCGGGGCACCGGATCCGGGCTCTCCTGCGGTCAGCGAGACCACATCCCGGCCCTCGGCGCGCATGGCGTCGATCCGACCCAGGATGCTCATCACTTCGAAACCGGGCACCTGTGATCTCTTCGAAGGCAGCATCCGTCCAGCCTATAGACTCAACCCCTATGCGCAGCTCAGCCGGACTCCTCGCAGCGGCGCTGCTGGTGCTCCCGGGCTGCACCCCGGCTCCGAACGCCGGTGGCGGTCACGCCACCGACGACGAAACATCGGCAGCCCAGATCACCGTCTTCGCCGCCGCCTCCCTGGATGAGGTGATGACCGCCGTGGCCGATGACTACGCGGCCGCCTCCGGGGTGGATGTGGAGATCAGCTCCGCAGGCTCGGCGGGTCTGCTCGCCCAGCTGGAGCAGGGAGCGCCGGCCGACGTGTTCATCCCCGCCGATGAACAGACCATGGAACGTGCCGTCTCGGCCGAGCTGATCTCACCGCCCACCCGGGACATCGCGACGAACACCCTGGTGATCGCGGTCCCTGCCGGTAACCCGGCACGGATCCGATCGCTGCAAGACCTCGACACCTCCGCAGCGGACTCCGGCGGCTCCTCCCCCACCCTGGTGGTCTGCGCCGAGCAGGTGCCCTGCGGTGCAGCCGCCCAACAGGCAGCCGACGCCGCTGAAGTCACGCTGGATCCGGTCAGCGAGGAGCTCGCGGTCACCGATGTGCTGGGCAAGGTCAGCAGCGCAGAGGCCGACGCCGGTCTGGTCTACTCCACCGACGTGCTTCGCGCCGGAGATCAGGTGGACTCCGTGGAGATCGAGGGGGCCGAGGCCCATCCCAACCGCTACCCCGCAGCCGTTCTGCAGGGCTCCGCACACCCAGATGCTGCCCGGGACTTCATCGACTTCCTGCTCAGCGAAGCCGGGCAGCAGCCGCTGCGCGAGGCCGGCTTCTCCCCAGGAGACTCCGAATGAGCCGGCGACCCACCGTGATCATGCCGCGCTGGGTCCTGCTCCCGGCCGCGCTCGGCGCCCTGTTCATCCTGCTGCCCATCGTCGCGCTGCTGACCCGGGTCGATCTTGCGGAGCTTCCCTCCCTGCTGAGCTCTCCCGGGGCTCTGGCCGCGCTCTGGCTGAGTCTGCGTACGGCGCTGCTGGCCACCGCGCTGTGCGTGATCCTCGGAGTGCCGCTGGCCCTGATGCTCGCCCAATACAGGTTTCCGGGCAGCGGGGTGCTGCGCACTCTGATCCTGCTGCCCCTGGTGCTGCCCCCGGTCATCGGCGGGATCGCCCTGCTGACCACCTTCGGGCGTCAGGGTCTGCTGGGGCAGAGCCTGGAGATCCTCGGTGTGCAAGTCGCGTTCTCCACCGCCGCGGTGGTGCTCGCGCAGACCTTCGTCTCGCTGCCCTTCATGGTCATCGCCGTGGAGGCGGCGATCCGAGGAGTGCAGAAGGAGGTGGTGGAGGCCGCCGTCGTCGACGGCGCCGGGCCGACCCAGCTGCTGCGCAGCATCGTGCTTCCGCTGATCACCCCGGGCCTGGCCTCGGGGGTCGTGCTGGCCTTCGCTCGATCACTCGGCGAGTTCGGCGCGACCATCGCCTTCGCCGGCAGCCTGCAGGGGGTCACCCGCACGCTGCCGCTGGAGATCTACCTGCAGCGCGAGACGGACCCCGACGCCGCCGTCGCGCTCTCGGTGCTGCTGATCCTGGTGGCGGTGGTCGTCATCGGGGTCACCCGGCCACGTACCGCGCCAGATGCTCTGCGGTGAGCGTGGAGGCCTCGGAGATGAGATCTCCCGGGGTGCCGGTGAAGACCACACGGCCGCCGTCGGTGCCTGCTCCGGGCCCCAGGTCGATGATCCAGTCGGCGTGCGCCATCACCGCCTGATGATGCTCGATCACCACCACCGAGGTTCCGGAGTCGACCAGCCGGTCGAGCAGCGCGAGCAGGTTCTCCACGTCCGCCAGGTGCAGCCCGGTGGTGGGCTCGTCCAGCACATAGACCCCTCCTGGGTCTGACATCCTGGTGGCAAGCTTGATGCGCTGACGCTCACCGCCGGAGAGCGTGTTCAGCCGCTGACCCAGCCGCAGGTAGCCCAGCCCGACGTCGCTCAATCGGGTCAGGATCTTTGACGCGGCCGGCAGTCGGGCGGCTCCGGCGGCGAAGAACTCGAGAGCCTGGTCCACGGAGAGGTTGAGGACTTCGCTGATGTTCTTGGCCCCGCTCTCCTCGTCTCCGAGTGTGTACTCGAGCACCTCGTTGCGGAAGCGCCGACCCTCGCACTCCTCGCAGGGGCTCGCCACGGTCTCCATCACGCCCAGTTCGGTGTAGATCACACCTGCACCGCCGCAGCTGGGGCAGGCGCCTTCGGAGTTCGCGCTGAACAGCGCAGGCTTGACGCCGTTGGCCTTGGCGAAGGCCTTGCGGATGGGTTCGAGCAGTCCCGTGTAGGTCGCTGGGTTGGAGCGGGAGGAACCTTTGATCCCGGTCTGATCGATGAACGCGACGCCCTCACGCCCGGCCAGGCTGCCCTCGATCAGCGTGGACTTTCCCGAGCCGGCCACGCCGGTGACCACGGTGAGCACGCCGGTGGGGATGTCGACATCCACGTGCTGCAGGTTGTTGGCCTGCGCCCCGCGGACCTTGATCGCCCCGTCAGGCTCGCGCACTCGGTCTTTGACCTGCGCGCGGTAGTCCAGGTGTCGGCCGGTGAGCGTGTCGGATGCACGAAGCTCCGCCACCGTGCCTTCGAAGCACAGCTCGCCGCCGTCCTCCCCTGCGCGCGGCCCCAGGTCCACCACATGATCGGCGATCTCGATGGTCTCGGGCTTGTGCTCCACGACCAGGACGGTGTTGCCCTTGTCCCGCAGGCGCAGCAGCATCTGGTTCATCCGCGCGATGTCGTGCGGGTGCAGTCCGATGGTGGGCTCGTCGAAGACATAGGTGATGTCGGTCAGCGCCGAACCGAGGTGTCGGATCATCTTCACCCGCTGCGCCTCACCACCGGAGAGTGTCCCGGCAGGACGGTCCAGGCTCAGATACCCCAGGCCGATCTCGACGAAGTGCTCCACCGTCTCCAGCAGAGAGTTGCGCAGCGGGGCCACTCCCGGTTCATCCAGGGTGCGCAGCCAGTCGGCGAGATCGCTCAGCTCCAAGGCGCAGACCTCGGCGATGTTGATCCCCTGAACGGTGACCGAGCGGGTGAGCTCGCTCAACCTCGTTCCGTCGCATTCGGGGCAGGTCACGAAGGTCACTGCCCGGTCCACGAAGGCCTTGATGTGGGACTGCATGGCTTCGCGGTCTTTGGAGAGCATGGACTTTCGCACCTGAGGCCCGAGGCCCTGATAGGTCATATTGACCCCGCTCATCTTGACCTTCTCCGCCTCCCGGTGGAGCAGATCATGGCGCTCCTGCTCGGTGTAGTCCCGCACCGGCTTATCAGGATCGAAGAATCCTGATTCGGCGTAGAACTTCACCGACCACCCGCCGGCCTTATAGCCGGGCACGGTGATGGCGCCGGCGTTGAGCGAGAGCGACTCGTCGATCAGCTGGGAGACATCGATGTCATTGATCTGACCGCGACCCTCACAGCGGGAGCACATGCCCCCGGTGATGCTGAACTCCCGGCGTTCCTTGGTCTTCTCCCTGCCGCGCTCGAAGGTCACGGCACCGGCTCCGCTCATGCTTGCCACGTTGAAGGAGAAGGCCTGCGGCGAGCCGATATGCGGCTCCCCGACACGGCTGAAGAGGATCCGCAGCAGGGTGTAGACATCGGTGACGGTGCCGACCGTGGAGCGCACATTGGCGCCGAGGCGTTCCTGGTCCACCACGATCGCAGCGGTCAGCCCCTGGAGCTCGTCGACATCCGGACGATTCAGGCTGGGCATGAACCCCTGCAGGAAGGCGCTGTAGGTCTCGTTGATCATCCGCTGTGATTCGGCGGCGATCGTGCCGAAGACCAGCGAGGACTTCCCCGAGCCGGAGACCCCGGTGAAGACTGTCAGCGCCCGTTTGGGAATCTCGAGGCTGAAGCCCTTGAGATTGTTCTCCCGCGCCCCGGCCACGCGGATGACGTCATGGTGACTCAGCTCTGCGCTCACGGGGTGGGTCCTCTGCCTCGGTTCTCGGGGTGCGTCAGTCCTCGGCTGCTGCCAACTGGCCGCAGGCGCCGTCGATCTCTTTGCCTCGGGTGTCGCGCAGCGTGGTGGGCACGCCGAGCGATTCGAGCCGGTTCACGAAGGCGCGCATGACCTCTGGCTCCGAGGAGGTCCAGATGGACCCTGGCGTGGGGTTCAGCGGAATCGGGTTCACATGCACCCAGCCGCGGCCGCGGGCATTGAGCTTCTCGGCCAGCAGCTCCGCCCGCCACAGGTGATCGTTCATGTCCTTGATGAGCGCATATTCGATGGACACCCGCCGGCCGGTGGTCTCGTAGTAGTGGTATGCGGCGTCGATGGCCTCGTCGGCCTTCCAGCGTGAGTTCACCGGGATCAGCTCATCGCGGAGCTCATCGTCGGGGGCGTGCAGGCTCAGCGCGAAGGTGATTGGCAGGTTCTCGTCGGCGAGCTTGCGGATGGCGGGGACCAGTCCCACGGTGGAGATGGTGATGCCGCGGGCGCTCATTCCCAGGCCCTCGGGCGCGGGGTCCACCATGCGGCGCACGGCGTTCATCACACGCTTATAGTTCGCCAGCGGCTCGCCCATCCCCATGAAGACGATGTTTGAGACGCGCTGCGGTCCGACACCCGACGACGACGCACCCTTGCCCGCCGCTGCCGAGGCCTCGGAATCGGCGAAGTCGGTCTCCTCACCCAGCGCCGCGTGATCCTGCTCCTCCGCGATCTCGGCGGCGTTCGGCGCATCCAGCTCTCCGGCCGCGATCGCCCGGTTGGCCTGGACGATCTGGTCCACGATCTCCGCGGACGACATGTTGCGGGTCAGTCCGTTCTGGCCGGTGGCGCAGAAGGGACAGTTCATCCCGCAGCCGCACTGCGAGGAGATGCACAGCGTGATCCGGCTGCGGTACCGCATCAGCACCGACTCCACCAGGGCGCCGTCGAAGAGCCGCCAGAGGAACTTGATCGTGGCGCCGTCGTCGGTCTTCAGCCGGCGGACCTCGGTGAGCAGCGGGGGGAGGAACTCCTCCACGAGCTGCTCGCGGGTCTCCGCGGGAAGATCCGTCATCTGGTCCGGATCGGCGGTGTAGTGCCGGAAGTAGTGCACGGAGAGCTGCTTGGCGCGGAAGCCGGAGATGCCCAGCTCCTTGGCCTTGGTGACGCGTTCATCCAGCGTCATGTCCGCCAGGTGCTTCGGGGGCTGCTTGACCTTGGGCTGGGCGAACTGGAGCTTGGGCCGACCCTCGGCGTCCATGGGCTGCTGCCAGCCCTCGGCCTTGGGCCGGATCTGCGGACGCGAGGAATCAGCGTTCGACCCGCCAGCCGGAGCCTTGGAGCCGCCACCTGTGGCAGGCGGCTGACCTGCGGCGCGGCGGGCCGACCCCTGCTTGGGTGCGGAGCTGGAGGGTTCTGGGCGCGGGTTCTTCGAAGGAGACATCCTCTTGATTGTCCCACGGGCATCGGGGAACCGGTATGCCCGCTGCGGATCCGGGCGACGGCCGCTTGCAGGCCGCTGCGCGAGCGCGCCTCAGGCTCCTGCGCGGCCGTGCTTCCAGTAGCCCATGAAGGAGACCTGCTTGCGGCTGAGCCCGACGTCCTTGACCAGGTGTCTGCGCAGCCCGGTGATGACCCCGGCCTCTCCGGCGAGCCAGGCGTACTCCCGGAAGCCGTCGGCGTCGGCGACCTCCCAGAGGAGGTCCCCTTCGGCGATCTCGCCGAGCTCTTCGGCTCCCGACGGAGCGCCCACCGGTTCACCGCGGGAGGGCTGCCAGGAGGAGCGACGCTGGGCGAAGATCTCGGCCCGCCGCCTGCCCCAGTTCTGCACGGCTCTGGTCAGCGGCTCACCGCGGTCGGCACCCTCGCGGGGAAGCCAATAGATCTCCACACCGGAGCGATTCACCACATCCAGCGCGTCGGCCCGGGTGGGGATCTCCAGATAGGCCTCCCCGTGGATGCGCTCCGGGAGCATCTCCAGGATGGCGCAGATCGCGGGGACCGCCGTCTCATCACCGGCGAGCAGGATGTCGCGCGCTGTGCCGGGGTTGAACTCGATGCCGCCGCCGGCCTTGGAGGACCGACCATCGGGACCGATGATGACGAGCTCGTCGCCGACCTCCGCCTGGACTGCCCAGGCAGAGGCTGGGCCCTCCGTGCCGTGGACCACGAAGTCCACGTCGATCTGATCCTGACGCGGCCTGATGCTTCGTGCGGTGTAGGTCCGGATCGGGTTGCGCTCGGCGTCGGGAAGCTGCCTCCAGGCGGTGTACCACGTCATCGCCTCCGGCTGGGGCTCGTCGAAGAGCCCCAGCTCGGGCAGCGTTCCATCGGCACGGGGAAGCAGCAGCTTGATCCGCTGATCGAGTCCGCCGGTGTAGAAGTGCCGCAGCGCCTCGTCCTGCAGGGTGAACCGCAGGAAGTTCGGGCTCAGCCGCTGCACCCGGGCCACCACCGTGCGGTAGGCGCGCTGAGGAGTGGGCTCGGCGGCCACCCCCGCAGTGGTGCTGCGAGGGGCGGCTTCGGCCAGGCTGGAGCGCAGGATCATTCTCCCAGCGTCTCCTCGATGTCACCGCTGAGCTCCTCGAGCGCGAACATCTGCGCCTCGGGCGTGCCCAGCGAGAACGCGTTCGCGATGTCATCGGTGATGACCATGGAGCGCCCGTCCTCCACGGCGGGGATGCTGTTCCAGCCCTCGTCCTCGGTGATCTCGCTGGCTTCGATGAAGATCGGGAAGCCGATGAGCAGGTCCGCGTCGAGGAGGTTCAGCTGCTCGTCGGAGATGTTCACGCTGAACTCGCCCTCGCCGCCCAGCTCGGCGACCTCGGAGTTCTGTTCGAAGCCGAGGTCCTGCATGAAGGCCACGCGACCATCGCCCTCGGTGTAGGCGCCCCAGCCCTCTGCGGTGCGGGTGGCCACGGTGACGGTCTGACCGGCCCAGTCGGGGTACTCCTCGGTGGCTGCGGCGAAGGCCTCCTCCTGCTCGGCGAGCATCTCCTCGCCGGCCTCGGACTGCCCCAGTGCGGTCGCGATCATCTCCACCTGGTCCTCAGAACCGGTGAGGTAGTTCGCACCTCCCGGCGCCACACCCACGGTGGGGGCGATAGAGCTCAGCCGGTCATAGCGCTCCTGGTCCCCGGAGCTGCGCACATCCAGGATCAGATCGGGCTCCAGGGCCGCGACGGCCTCATAGGAGAGCTCGAGCGTGCCCAGGATCTCGGGATCATCGCTGTAGGTGTTCTCCACCCAGGGCCCGATCCCGTTGGAGTCCTCGAAGCCGATCCAGTCGGAGGCGCCCACCGGCTCCACACCCAGGTCCAGGGCAACTTCCGCATCTCCCCAGCCCAGTGCGACGACGCGCTGCGGCTCCTCCTCCACGGTAACCTCGCCGAACTCGGTCTCCACCGTGGCGGGGAAGGCTCCTGCCGACTCCGCGCTCTCCGTGGACTCGCTCTCCTCGGTCCCGGCATCTTCCTCGGCCGAGGAGGAGCAGCTGGTCAGGGCCAGCAGGGCCGCCGCCGCGACGGCGATGCCGGTCGCAGGCGTGCGGGTGAGGGAGAGTGAAACGGGGCGTGATCCGCGCAAGAGGATCCTCCTAGTGGTGAAAGGATGTCGGGGGGCCGATTGACCGCCCCACCAGAATAGAACAAATTAGAGAACGAGACAGTACCTATTTTCTACTAAGGCTAGACTAATCCCGGCATGACGGCAGAATCACGCACCCTGAGACGCCCCGGACGCCCCGGCATGCATCCGCATGCCCTGGGGCGCAGCGCCACGCCCAGGACCCGCTTCGCGCTGGTGGCAGGTCTGCTCGTGCTGCTTCTGCTGGGACTCGCCAGCATCAGCATCGGAAGTCGCGGAATCGGACTGGACACGGTCTGGGCCGCCCTGACCGGCGGGGATGTCAGCGCCGCCGATGACCATGCGATCCTCGGCCTGCGAGTGCCGCGCACCTTCGCCGCCGTCGTCGTCGGCGCTGCCCTGGCTGTGTCGGGTGCGCTGATGCAGTCCCTCACCCGCAATCCGCTGGCCGAGCCCGGGCTGCTGGGCGTCTCCGCGGGCTCCGCCTTCGCCGTGGCGATCGCCATCGTGGGCTTCGGCATCACCGCCCCGCTGGGCTATATCTGGTTCGCTCTGGCGGGCGCCTTCTTCGCCACGGTCACCGTGGCGCTGATCGGCGGGATGTCCTCCGGGCGAGTGGATCCGATGCGACTGGTGCTGGCCGGCGTCGCCCTCTCTGCAGTGCTCTCCGGGATCATTGGAGCGCTGCGCGTCTCGGATCCGCGCACCTTCAATGCGCTGCAGGTCTGGGAGGCGGGAATCCTGGCAGGCCGCGGCCTCGACGTCACGCTCACCGTGGCGCCGCTGGTCCTCGCCGCTCTGCTGGTCGCGCTGCCCCTGGGCAAGGGCCTGAACACGCTGGCGCTGGGCGATGAGCTGGCGGCCGCTCTGGGGGTGTCGCTCTGGAAGACCCGGGTGCTCAGCATCCTGGCGATCACCGTGCTGGCCGGCGGGGCGGCCGCCATCGCCGGACCCATCGCCTTCATCGGTCTGATGGTGCCGCACGCCGCGCGCTGGTTCGCCGGGGCCGATCAGCGCTGGGTGCTGCTGCTCTCGATGGTCTTCGGTCCGATCCTCATGCTCACTGCCGACATCATCGCCCGGCTCATCGTCTGGCCCGGGGAGATGCCGGTCGGCCTGGTCAGTGCGCTGATCGGCGCCCCCGTCCTGGTGCTGCTCATCCGGCGGCGGAAGGCGCTGAAGCTGTGACGGCGGACCTGCACCCTCGACCCACGAAGCCACCCCGGCTGACCCACCGGCCCGTCCGTTCGATGCTGGTGGGTGCGGGCCTGTGCCTAGCGCTGATCATTCTGAGCATCATCGCGCTGGGAATGGGCGACTACCCGCTGAGCCCTCCGGAGGTGCTGACCGCGCTGACCGGAGCCGGGGACTTCGACTCCACGGTGGTGCTGCAATGGCGACTGCCCCGGATCACCGCCGCACTGGTCTTCGGTGCCGCGCTCGCGGTCTCCGGAGCGCTGTTCCAGACCCTGACGCGGAATCCGCTGGGCTCCCCGGACATCATCGGCTTCTCCACCGGCGCGTATACCGGCGTGCTGCTCGCCACGGTCGGGATCGGCGGCGCGACCCTGGCGAACGGCCTGATCGGCACCGCGCTCGGCGCACTGATCGGGGGGCTGGGCACAGCGCTGCTGGTCTATTTCCTGGCCTACCGGCAGGGCGTGCAGGGCTTCCGACTGATCGTGGTCGGCATCGGCGTCACCGCCGCGCTGCATGCGGTGAACTCCTGGATCCTGCTGCGCGCCCAGACCGAGACCGCGATGGGCGCCGCGATCTGGGGCGCCGGCTCGCTGGGGCTGACCAGCTGGGCGGATGTTCTCCCGGCCATCGGGATCGTGCTGGCGGTGCTTCCGCTGCTGCTGATGACCGTGCGACCGCTGCGTCAGCTGGAGCTCGGGGACGACGTCGCCGCCTCTCACGGGGTCAAGGTGGAGCCCACCCGCCTGGTGATCTTGGGAGTCGGGGTGCTGCTCACCGCTCTGGTCACCGCCGCCACCGGCCCCATCGCCTTCGTCGCGCTGGCTGCCCCACAGATCGCCCGGCTGGTCGCTCGCTCCCCCGGCATCCCGCTGGTGCATTCCGCGCTCATGGGAGCACTGGTGCTGCTGGGGTCCGACATGATCGCGCAGCAGGCGCTGGCGCAGCCGATTCCCGTCGGCATGGTGACGGTGATCCTGGGCGGCGGCTATCTGGCGGCGCTGCTGGCGTACCAGGCACGTCGGGACTGATCCGGCACTGCCGGCGCCTCAGCCCCGGCGTGCGCCTCAGTCGGCACCTCAGCCGATAACTCAGCACCAGCCGGCGCCTCAGCTGAGCCCGTCTCAGCTGAGCCCGTCGTAGGTCAGCCGGCCGCCGAGCAGCGTGGCGGAGACTCCCATCTCGCGCAGCCCTGAGGCCGTGGGATCGGTCATCGTGTCGATCAGCGGATCGCTGTCCACCAGCACCAGATCGGCCACATCCCCGGTGCGTACGTGCACCGACTCCGTGCGCGTCGCTGCGGCGAGCGCGGTCGCGGGGTCCAGCCGCTGCTCCGGGTGCCACGCGGTGCGCCCGTCCCGGCTTCTCCCCACTGCGGCCGCCATCGCCACCCAGGGATCCAGCGGCGCCACCGGCGCGTCGGAGCCCAGCCGCAGCTTCACTCCCGCGCGGCGCATCGCCTCCAGCGGGAAGGCGCGATCGGTGCGCCCCGCCCAGAAGGCGTCGGCCACATCTCGGTCGTCCATTGCGTGCTCGGGCTGCACGCTGGCGGTGAGGCCGAGCTGGGCGAAGCGCGGGATGTCCTCCCAGCGCAGCAGCTGAGCATGCTCGATCACCCCGGGCATCCGCAGCGCCTCGAAGGCGTCGAGCACGGCGGTGTTCGCGCGGTCACCGATCGCGTGGATGGCCGCGCCGATCTGGGCGTCCCGAGCCTTGCCCATCACCTCCTGCAGCTCCTCCATCGGCACGGTCTGCATCCCGCAGCTGTGCGGGTGCATCAGGTCCAGATCAGGGTAGGGCTCCCAGCACCAGGCGGTCCGCGTGTTCAGGGAGCCGTCCGAGATGACCTTCAGCGGCCCCATGGTGACCAGCCCGCGCTCATCGAGCACATCGCCGGTCTTCAGCCCCGCGGAGATCGCCGCCTCCAGGGAATCGGGCCACACCGAGACCTCCACGCGCAGCGAGTCGACCCCCGCCGCTGTGCGCAGCGGCCACTGTCCGATGTTGTCGGCGTTCTCGAACTCGACGATCCCGACCACTCCGCGCCGGGCCGCATCGACTGCGGTCTTGGCGTAGATCTCGTGAGTCAGCGCCGCGGGGTCCTGCAGCTGGTCCATCACGGCGAAGGACTCCCCCTCGCGGAGCAGCCCGCTGGCGTCTGTGGTCACGTCCAGTTTCGCCTGCAGCGCGGAGTTCAGCCACATGCAGTGCAGATCACCGCTGATCAGACCCACCGGAACGGAGCCCGTGGCTTCATCGAGGCAGGCGAGCGTGGGCTGATCCGGCCACAGCCCGTCGCGGAACCCATAGCCGACGACGACGGAGCTCGCCGCCGTCCGCTCATCGGCCAACGCGCCGCGGACCAGCTGGAGCACGTCTGCGGCACTGTTCGTGTCCGCGAGGTCGAGACGCTGGCGCTGGATGACCCACTGGGTGAAGTGGACGTGGTGGTCCCAGAGTCCGGGGATGAGGAACCGGCCTGCCGCGTCGAGGCTCGGGGCAGCGGAGGACGGGACGGCGAAGGACGGGGCAGCAGCTCCGTCGGCGGGTTCCGGGGCGGAACCTGCCGGAACCAGCGCCATCACACGGCCCTGCGCGAGATGGGCGTCCAGAAGCGCTCCCCCACCCGCGAGGCGCACATTGCGCAGCACGAGCGGGTCAGGTGACGTGATGGGAGCGCCGGTCGTCCCGGGACCCGAGACTGTCTGCATGTTCTGTCGACTCATTCGGGGCCCTCGAGCTTCTCGGTGTTGAGCTTCTCGGTGTTGACACGTTCCATCCGATCCGCGAGCGCCGGGCTGGAGTACGGGCCCGGTGCACGCAGCTGCTCGATGATGTTGCGCACGGATTCTGCGGGCTTGTCCTGGTTCATCTTTTCCTTGGCCTCGAGGCGAGTGATGCGCATCCTGAATCCGACCGTCCCGCGCACGATCCGCTGGGCGTATTCACTGTTCTCCTCGGTGGAGTCGAGCAGGTGCGGGTCAGGCAGCGGCGACTCGAAATGTTCCACCAGTCGATGCAGCACCGCGAGATTCTCCGCATCCGAGAGCACCTCGGGCACGCCGTAGAGGTGCGCGGTCGCGAAGTTCCAGGTGGGCACGTTGGGTCGGTAGCCGTACCAGCTCGGAGAGATGTATCCGTGGGGTCCCTGGACGATGGCCAGCAGCTCGCCAGACTCGCCGTCGCCGCCCAGCCCGAGCTTGACCTCGTCCGGCCGGCCCACGTGGCTGAGCAGGACGAGCTCGTCGTCGTCGGACTCTTCGAGCATCACCGGGTAGTGGGAGGCGATGAGCCCTGCCGGGGTGTTCGCCACGAAGATGCACCACGGGTGCGCCCTGATGAGCTCTTTGATGCCCGCAAGGTCTTCGAGGGCGTAATCAGGGTTTTGGCGCATCCCACTAGGATAGGGAGCTGCCTCGACCGCCTCCAATTTTTCTAAGGATCCACGACGATGCACTCCCGCGGGATCACCACCGCTCCGGCGCCGCTGCGCCGTGAGGAGATCCTGGATCGGGCCGCGGGACTGCCGGAGGTCCACCACTACCCCAGTGTCGATGAGCTGAATCAGGCCTTCGCCGAGCTGGAGGCCGCGCATCCGGAGCTGATGGACGTCAGACAGCTCGGGCATTCACGCGCTGGGGACCCGATCCTGCTCTACACCGTGGACGGCGGGCCGACCGCTGAGTTGAGCGGCCTGCTGGCCGGGGGCGTGCATCCGAATGAGCCGATCGGCTCCTGGACGATGCTTCATCTCGCCCGCGAGCTGCTCCGTGATCCTGACCTTCGCGGCCGGCTGGGGGCCAGCTGGCACTTCCTGCCCTGCGCCGATCCCGATTCCATGCGACTCAACGAGGGCTGGTTCCACAGTCCGGGTGAGCGGGGTCGGTACTTCCAACACTTCTACCGTCCCGCCGGACCGGAACAGGTGGAGTGGACCTTTCCCTTCAAGTACAAGAGTGCGCACTTCGATGCGATGCTGCCGGAGACCCGGGCGCTGCAGCGCGCGATTGACCTGAGCCGGCCGGATTTCTACATGCCGCTGCACAACGCGGAGGCCGGCGGGGCGTACTACTACCTCTCGGACGCGATGCAGCCGCTGCACGAGCTTCTCGGCGAGCTGCCGCAGGCGCTCGGCGTCCCGCTGCACCGAGGAGAGCCCGAGGGGGCGCATTTCGAGGTGCTGGCACCGGGGATCTTCGCCATGGGCACGCTCGAAGAGGCCTACGACTGGATGGAGGCCCTGGGGCTCGACCCCTTCCCCGAGGGCTCGGCGGGTGAATCCTCCACCGGATACGCGAGAACCCACGGCACAATCTCGATGGTGGCGGAGATGCCGCTGTGGAAGCATCCCGGCGCCGACGACGTCACCCCCACGCACCGCAGCTACGCGTGGCTGCTTCAGGACCAGGCCGAGGAGCTCGCCGCGGCAGGAGAGCTGCTCATGGACCTGCTGCGACGCTTCGATGAGCTGCCGCGCCGGTTCGACTCCGCCGAGCCGCCGCTGCTGCGCGCCAGCCGCGCCTTCCTGCCGCTGCTGGCCCAGGCGGCACTGTCTCAGCGCGCCCGCGCGGACGATGAGGCCTCCCAGCGTCTCGCGACGGTGGCCGAGGTGCACGGGGTCCAGGGCATCCTGCACATGCTTCGGCTGCGCTTCGGCGGCATGTTCCTGCGCGCGCTCCGCGACGCGGCGCATGAGGAGCCGGGCACAGTGAATGAGGAGACCGGCTCGGTGAATGACGAGCCCAGCTCAGCCGCGCGTGTCACGCCCCTCGTCACCGAGCTTGAACCAGTCTACGCGCGCTGGCTGGACGAGGCCCTCACCGAGGAGGCCGAGCTGCAGGTCATTCCGATCAAGGATGCCGCCGGCCTGCAATACGGCTCGGTCCTGGCGCTGGCGGCGCATACCCTGCGCCAGCGCCAGGACCTCGCTGCGTCTGTGAGCGACCAGCGCGCCGAGGCCTGACGACCAGCGCACCTGAATGTGACCAGCGCGCCGCTGCCCGACCCGCGCCTGCTCAGCGCGCCTGCACCAGCTCCTCCGCGAGCCGATGGAAGTCCCGCGCCGGGTTTCCGAAGCGGTGCAGCGTCATCGACACCGCCTGCTCCTTGACCCAGTAGCGCAGCTCGACCCGGCCGGATGCCGTCACCTCATCGGCGAGCAGCGCGACCTCCGGGCGCTCCGCCAGCTGCTGCTGGAGCTTGAGGTCCAGCGTCCCGACCATGCGCACCCGCACTCCGACGCCGCGATCGTGCGCGCCGTCGGCCAGCTCGGTGGAGAATCTGCGCGCAGACTCCTCCTGGACCCGCAGGTCCATGGCGCGCCGTCCCAGCTCCACGGCCTTGGCGGTCTTGCCCGGGAGGCCCGGCTCCGCCGAGATCTCCACGGTGGCACCCGCACGCTGCGCGGCGAGCAGGACGCGCAGCACCTGCGCGGCCGAGGCATCGACGCCCACGCGCAGCAGCACGTCTTCACCCAGGTAGCGGAAGATGTTCGCCTCGCTGTCCAGCCCGGTGTGGTCCTTGGGCTGACCGAACTCCTCGTTCCACCAGTGCTGATCGTCTGCCGCGGCGGCGGCGAGCCAGGCACGGTCGGCCCCGGAGACCACCCCGGCGCTGACAGCCAGGTCCAGCAGGGACTTCACCTCGGGTGCAAGCGCTGCGCCTGCGGAGCCACTGGTGACCGAACCGGCGCTCCCGGCGTCGTCGTCCTCCCAGCGGCCGAAGAGCATCACGTAGTTGGGGCCGCCGGCCTTGGAGCCGAGGCCCACCGAGGACTGCTTCCAGCCGCCGAAGGACTGGCGCTGCACGATGGCGCCGGTGATCCCGCGGTTCACGTAGGCGTTGCCCACCTGCACACGGCTGAGCCATTCGCTCACCTCAACTGGTTCCAGCGAGTGGATGCCGCCGGTGAGGCCAAAGTCGACCTGGTTCTGCAGCGCGATGGCCTCATCCAGGTCCGTGGCGTTCATCAGACCCAGCACGGGGCCGAAGACCTCGGTCAGGTGGAAGAACGACCCCGGCTTCACGCCGTCCTTGATCCCCGGAGACCAGAGCAGCCCGGTGTCATCGAGCTGCTTGGGCTCCAGCAGCCAGGACTCCCCGGGCTCGAGCGAGGTCAGCGCGCGCTTCAGCTTGTCGCTGGGGTCCTCGGTGAGCGGGCCGACGGTGGCGGAGAGGTTGCTCGGGAAGTCCACGACCATGGAGGAGGCGGCGTCGACGAGCTGGCGGCGGAACCGCTCGGAGTCGTAGACGCTTCCGACCAGGATGCCCAGCGAGGCGGCCGAGCACTTCTGGCCGGCGTGCCCGAAGGCGGAGGTCACCAGATCGGCCACTGCCAGATCGCGGTCGGCGGAAGGCGTAATGACCAGGGAGTTCTTCCCCGAGGTCTCAGCGTTGATCTGCAGCTGCGGCTTCCAGGAGCGGAACATCGCGGCGGTCTCTGAGGCGCCGGTGAGGATCACTCGATCCACGCCGTCGTGGGAGACCAGACGCTTGCCGTCCTCACCCTCGAAGGGGTAGACGCCGTGGAGCACCTCGCGGGGCACGCCGGCCTCCCAGAGCGCGTCGAGGATCGCCATGGAGCAGTGCGGGGTGTGGTTCGAGGGCTTGTGGATCACCGCGGCACCGGCCGCGAGCGCCGCGAAGGTTCCCCCGGCGGGAATGGCCAGCGGGAAGTTCCACGGCGGGGTGATCAGCACGAGGCGATCAGGGATGAAGGTGGCGTGTTCGACCTTCTCGATCTCCAGTGCGCTGTGCGCGTAGTACCGGGCGAAGTCGATGGCCTCGGAGATCTCCGGGTCGGTCTGCGCCACCGATTTGCCGACCTCCGCGGCAGCGATGGAGACCAGGTGACCGCGGCGCGAAGCGAGGATGTCGGCAGCCCGGTAGAGGATGCGAGCACGTTCGACGGCGGGGCGTGCCGCCCACTGCTCGCCTGCCGTGCGGGTCTGGGCGACGAGCTCGTCGATGCGGTCGCCGCTGATCTTCTCCGGCAGCGACTGCTTCTCCAACCATCCGGGCTCCCCGGCACGCGCGAGCGCCTCGGCTGCCCAGCGCTGGTTCGCCGGCAAAGCGGGGTCGGTGTCGGGCTCGTTGACGAAGTCCGGCAGTGCGGCGTGCTCCTGCCCCTGAGGCGGCACGGTCTCGGCTGTGCGGTCCTGGGTATGGGCAGGACTCGGTGCAGTATGCCCGTTCGTGTCCAGGATCTCTTCGAGCAGCTGGAGGGACTCCTTGAATCGCTTGGCCTCGCGCTCGAAGACCTCGCTGCCGCGGCCCTGGGCGTCGACCTCGAGCTCGAAGATGCCGGACATGAAGTTCTCGCTCGCGGCGTTCTCCTCCAGCCGGCGGACCAGGTAGGAGATCGCGACGTCGAACTCAGCCGGGCGCACCGCCGGGACGTAGAGCAGGAGCTGGCCGACGTCGGCGCTCACCGCCTCTGCCTGTTCCGTGGCCATGCCCTGGAGCATCTCGAACTCCATCTGCTCGGTGACGCCGCGCTGGGCGCCGAGCAGGTGGGCGAAGGCGATGTCGAAGAGGTTGTGACCGGCCACGCCGATGCGCACACCGGCCATGTTCTCGCTGGTCAGCAGCCAGTGCAGGACGAGCTTGTAGTTTGCGTCGGTGGCTTCCTTGGAGTCGCAGGTGACCTGCGGCCAGCCCGCGATCTCGGCGTGGACCTTTTCCACCGCAAGGTTCGCGCCCTTGACGAGCCGGATCTTGATCCCGGCTCCTCCGGAGGCGACCCGGGCGTTGGCGAACTCGGCAAGCTCCTGGACTGCTCCCAGCGCGTCCGGCAGATACGCCTGCAGCACGATGCCGCCCTCGTAGTGCTGCAGCTCGGGACGGGAGAGCAGGGTCTTGAAGACCGCGATGGTCAGGTTCAGATCGCGGTACTCCTCCATGTCCAGGTTGATGAACTTGGACCCCTCGGGGGCCTTCGCAGCCTCCTGGTACATAGGGATCAGCCGCTCGACCACATAGTCGACGGTCTGCTGGAAGCCCCACATGGAGATCTGTGAGGCGATGGACGAGACCTTGATCGAGACGTAGTCGACGTCGTCGCGGCGCAGCAGCTCCACGGTGTCCTGCAGGTGCTTGTCCGCCTCGACCTCGCCGAGCACGGCCTCGCCGAGCAGATTGATGTTCAGCCGGTGGCCGTCCTGCTTGATGGTGGCGACGGCCTTGCCGAAGGGCTTGTCCCGCGCGTCGACGACCATGTGTCCGACCATCGACCGCATGCGAGCCCGCGCCGCAGGCACGACGACGTCGGGAAGCACCTTCGCCAGCGCACTGCCGGTGCGGATCTGCGCCCGATCCAGCGTCGAGAGCGTATCGGGAGCCAGCTCACCGAGTTCAGCCAGAGCCGAGGCGGCGGCCTTGGTGTCCTCAGTGCGGATGACCCGGTCGACGAAGCCGACGGTGAAGTCCAGACCGTTGGGGTGGGACAGCACGGCGGAGAGTCGCTGGGCAGACTTGTCAGCCGCGGCGTGATTCTTGCTCGGCTTGGTCGAGCCTGCTTCCTTGGCTGGGCTGGGCTGCAGCCAGCGAGTGACCTTGCTGATGGCCGCCTCGGCGATCTCGGTGAGCTCGGTGGTGTTCACAGTGGACATCGGGGCCTCAATTCACGCGGTGCTGCGACTGCAGCTCTCGGGTAGCTCAATCTGCTGACTTCAAGTGTGGGCTGTGGCACAAGGCGCTGGCACGGTTCAGCAGAGATTCTCGGTACCACTTGAGTCAGAAATCGGCGATGATGATAGGCATGACCACCGCCGGCAGAGGCCGCCCCCGCGTCCAGGACATGGCCGATGACATCGTGGCGAGCGTGCTGGCGACCGCCGGGGCCCGAGTGAGCACCCCAGATTTCTCCACGCGCCGGGTGGCCGAGCTGACCGGACTGAGCCAGTCGCTGGTCAGCCGATCCTTCAGACGCCTCCGCCGAGTCGCAACCCCGCGCGGCACGGAGGCAGCCGGCGTCGCTGAACCTGTTGTGCTGGCAGAGGTGAGCGTCCGCTTCCCACAGATCCTGGTGCGGTTCGAAGCGGCGACTGCCGCTGGGACGGTTGAGCCGGGGTCTCTGCCAGCCCGCGGAACGCACGCTGGCAGGGCCGAGGCAGAGCGCCGGGCCACTGCCCTGATGGCCGCGCTGCGTGTCTCCGAGGCCGGGACCTGGCGGGTGCGGGAGGCGAAGACGCTGCGCGACGCGCCGGACCCGAGGGCCGCAGCGGAGTCGCCGACTTCCCCCACCACGACTCAGGCACCCGAGGCACGGTGGGACCCCCGTCAGGAGCAGAGCTGGGAGCAGTTCCTGGATCGCGTGGCCACGCTGCTCTCTCGCTGCGAACCCGGCCCGGACGCGATTCCGGGGGATCTGCTCGATCTCCTCGCACGCCGGGCGGGGCGCGGCCTTCACGGCACGCAGTGGCGTCGGACGCCTCACTCACGAGAAATTCATCAGAATTCTGACTCAACAGAGTCGGTCGACTCGGTCCTGATGGAACCCGAGCGGTCTCCACGAAACACCTGGTTCGCCCAGGTCGAGCTCTCGGTGACCGAACAGATCGCCATCGCGCTGCGCAAGGAGATCACGAACTCGGGATTCCGACCCGGCGACAGGCTTTCCCCGGCAACGCTTGCGGATCGCCTCGGGCTTCGCCGCACCGTGGTGCGCACCGCGATGCGGCGGCTGGTCGATGACGGCCTCCTGGACTTCGACCAGGGCAGCTTCCGCATTCCCGCCGTGACGGGGGCCGATGTCGTGGATCTCTACGCCGCCCGGCTCCATGTGGGGATGGTCCTCCTGCGGGCCTGCACGGTGCAGCCCCGACACAGGCTGCTGCCCGCGAGACTCGCGCTCGGAGCTGTGGAGGCTGCTGCCTCGCAGGGGACACGGTCCGATGTCGGTCTCGCGGATCTGCAGTTCCAGCAGGAGCTCGCCGAAGCCGCGGGGCTGGGGCAGTCCGCACGAGCCTTCCACGCGCTCACTCTTCGGGTGCGGATGTTCATCGCAGTGCTGCAGCTGGACTACAGCCCAGCGGTGGAGCGGATAGTGAGCGATGATCGACGAATCCTCTCGGCGGTGCTGGCAGGAGATGCCGAGAGCGCGGTCCGCGCCTGGAGGCTCAAGCTGGACAACGCTGTGCGACACATGTCGGCGCTCGCCCCGGAATCCTTCGACGCGGAGCTCTGGTCGCGGCTGAGCCGTTGAGTGAAAGCTGGGTTCACCTCACCACGGCATAGCTCAGCTGAACCATTCCATTGCTGAATCGGTGTTCATCGAGCAGGGAGAGCGTCACCCTCTGATCCGGCAGCATGCGCAGTCCCCCGCCGAGGATGAGGGGGCACACCAACAGGTGAACCTCGTCCACAAGGCCGTGACCCAGCGCGTGGGCGGCAAGGGTGGGGCCCTCGATAGTCAGATCCTTGGCGCTCGCCTCCTTGATCCGCTGCACCTCGGCGGGGTTGAACTCGCGCTCGATCCGGGTGCGGGAGGTCGTGGGTTCGCTGAGAGTGGTCGAATAGACGATCTTCTCGGCGGCGGTCCAGATCCTGGCAAAGTCTGCCGAGCCTGGGGAATCTTCGGCCAGGGAGGGATCCGTCTCCCAGACGCTCATCAGCTCATAGATCTTCCGGCCGTAGAGGTAGGTGCCGATGTCCCGGGTCTGATCATTGATGGACTCCATGACCTCCTCATCGGGCTCTCCCCATTGGAAATCACCGGCTCCGTCGGCGACGTAGCCATCGGCCGAGACGAGCATGAAGAAGATGAGTTTTCCCACTGCGACCTCCTGAGGGTTCCTCGCCGCTGCGCAGAAGTCTCACATGGTCGGGACCCCGCATGGAAGGCTGCGCGTCTCGGCGGCGCGACCCGGCCGCAGTCTTCAGTGCACCGGCGCCTTGGGGATCATCAGCGGCTTGCCGGTCTCCGGGTCTTCGATGACGCGCGAGTCCACGCCGAAGACCTGCCGGATGGTGTCTTCGGTGCCCACCTCTTCGGCGGTGCCTTCGGCCGCGATGCGACCGTCCTTCATCGCCACGATATGCGAGGCGTAACGCAGCACCTGATTGATGTCGTGAAGGACGGCGACGAGGGTGCGGCCCTCTCGCTGGAGCCGTGCGCAGAGTTCCAGGATCTCGATCTGATGAGAGATGTCCAGGTAGGTGGTCGGCTCGTCGAGCAGCAGCAGCGGGGTCTCCTGGGCCAATGCCATGGCGATCCACGCCCGCTGCCGCTGTCCGCCGGAGAGGGCGTCAACCTCACGACTCGCGAGCTGAGTCATCGCCGTGTTCTCCAGGGCTGTGCGTACCGCGGCTTCATCCTCATTGCCCCAACGCTTGAACATGTGCTGATGGGGGTGCCGACCGCGGGAGACCAGGTCGAAGACCGTGATCCCGTCAGGCGCAATGGCTGACTGCGGCAGCAGGCCCACAGTGCGGGCCAACTCCTTGGTGGGCATGTTGAAGATGGACTCACCGTCGAGAAGCACCTGGCCACCGGTGGGCTTGATGAGTCGAGCCAGACTGCGCAGCAGGGTGGACTTCCCGCACGCATTGGGGCCCATGATGACCGTGAATGACCCGTCAGGGATGGTGATGGTGAGGTCTTCCAGAACCTGACGCTCCTCGTAGCCGGAGGTCAGGCTTGCGGCGGAGAGGCGGTATTCGTCGGTCATCAGGTCCTTTGCGAAGGGGCGCGCTGCTGCGCCAAGTTTACGCCGTGGGTAAAGGCTCCCGGACCGCAGGCACGTCCAACAGACCTGCGGTCTTGAGTCGATGATGCTTGCGGCACAGCGCCCAGAGGTTTGCGGCTGTGGTCTGTCCCCTCGGCCACGGAATCCGATGATCGATATCGCAATGCTCCGCCGCCACTGTGCAGCCGGGTGCCTGACACGTGCCATCTCGGAACTCGATCACTCGGCGCAGCACCGGGGGCACGAAGCGACTTCGGTACACCCGCTCCATCACCGACTGTGAGACGTCCTCAGGCGGTGGGTCTCCGGTGCAGAGGTCACCTCGCGGGCGATTCAGGAAGCCAGTGGCCTCAAACGCCGCTGGCACCGGGGTCCACGTCAGCTGGTGCTGCTGGGCGCCTACGATTCGACGGATCATCTCCGCCGGATACGCATGGCGACGATCGCGACTCACCGCCGGCGCATCGGAAATTCCGAGGAGGCTCTCCGCAGTGATCAAGAAGCCAACGTGCCCATTGATGGGGATGTCAGAATCCGTGTCTCCTGTGAGCAGCCAACAGGTGAGAAGGTCCGCCTCGCGCTGCGCCTGCGTCCGAGGGTCCCCAGCCGCTCGAGTCGTTCCAGCCACGACACCCGTGGGCGCCGCCGCGATGCCAGTTGAGGCCGCGCCACCCGAAGAGGTGCTGGCCCCCTGGACGTGGAGCGATGTCCACCAGGCCTCCTCGGAGACCCGTGTTTCATCCGCCTCGTTCACGTGGCCCAGGCCGAGCCAGTCGGTCGCACCCCCAGCACTCCCGGCACCCCCAGCACCCCCGGCACGACCGGCATCGACCTTCTGGACCAGCGGGCGTTCGACGCAGGGGTCGTAGGGCACAGCCTGCTGGGGGCTGCGAGCAACGTTCACCAGGCGGTTCTTGATCGCCTCCGCCGTGAGCGTGGGAAGCATCGCGTGCAGGATGCTGAGTCCGTCGTCGAGGTGCTCCAGCCAGACTCGGCGCTCCACAAGACCCTGGTGGCACCGTCGAGCCTGGTGCTCCGGCTCCACCCGAGCCACGAAGCGCGAGAGCCAGGCATTGAGCTGTGCCGGACGATGACTCACGGCGTAGGCGGCAGCATCGCGATCCAGCCGTTCCAGGTTGACCGGCGACTGCAGCTTCTCCGCCGCCGAGACCACCCGGAGCAGCGAACGCACGGGGATGTCCCCGCGGCGCGTGCAGTCCCAGACCACAGGCAGATGCTGGCGTGCGAATCGCGCCTGCTGGTACTGGCTGAACACGTGACCCTCGCCGGCTGCCAGCGCCTCGGCCGCGTTCATGATGGCAGCGGACTCGACGGTGGCGCGACCCCGAGCTGTTCGCATGAGATGCGGGTCGATGACCTCGGTCTCACGAAGGAAGGACTCCACGTAGTTCACAAGGATCCTGAGCTGCTCAGCCTGCGCCTGATTCAGCCTCCGCTGTGACTCCCACAGCGGCTCAGACATCGGGTCAGTCAGTACTGCCTTCATGATTCGAATATACCTTCGAATCGAATGGAGCACAATAGTCCAGACGCTGCCTCTTTGATCTCATTTGGTGATTCTCGCAGCGCTCATCAGCCTATTGGCAGGAGCGAGCTCCAACCGGGGGCGGACGGTACCGGCCCCCGGTGAACATGAGAATAAACTGCACGGTCAGCGCCAGAATGTAGCCCACGACGCCTATGGTGAGGGCGGCCCCAGCTGCGCCGTCGCCCGCTTCACCCCCGTCAGCAACCGCCGCGACCCCGCCTGCATTCTCTGCGACGCCCAGCAAGACGGCCGCCAACCAGCTCAGCAGCAGGAAACTGATACCGAGCATCAGCTCGAGATCCGAGATCAACCGCGCATTGAGCTCGGGGCGACGTTCCGGCGTCGTCCAGTATCTCTGCCCCGACTCAGAGGGCAGTGAGAGAACCTCCGGACCCAGCCGCGGGATCATCCAGCGGCACCCCCAGGCGAGTCCCATCAGCAGCAGACCAGTCACGATCTCGACGGTGAGCACCCAGGCCTTCGACTCCCATCGCGTGACGTCGCCGCTGATGCCGAAGTGGGCGGGCATGGAGTCGGACCCCACCAGCGCCGTCCACCCCAGCACAGCCGCGTAGATCAGCGCCGAGACCCAGAAGACACAGCTCCCCACCCGGACTCGCCGGGTGGGCGCGGTGCTCACTGCTCAGGGGCCTCGACGTTCTCGACCGGAATGTCGATGCTTCCGCTGATGGCCACATGCGTGCGACCGCCGACCCACAGCGCCTCACCCTCACCCTCGATGTGCACGCGACCGCGTCGCTGCAGCACCGTGCCCTGACTGCTCACGTACGGCGGTGACATGCGCCCGGAGTACTCCAGCCACTGCGCCACCGAGGCGTTCAGGCTTCCGGTCACCGGGTCTTCGCGCAGCGCCCCGGTGTCATCGGGGAAGAAGGCGCGCAGCTCCAGCGCCGTCGCGGAACCTTCGGGCTGGACGCCGACGACGCCGAGGAACCGGTACTCAGGCTCCGGAATCTTGGTGACATCCGGGGTCACCGCGAGCACCGTCGCCGCACTGTCGAGGAGCACCGCGACCCAGCCTGGGCCGTTGTCCACCCACGCCGCATCCACCACCTGGTCCTCGGTCACGCCCAGCGCATCGGTGAGCATCTTGCGCGCCGCTCGGGAGACGGGCCCCGAACGCACCAGGCCCGGAGCGCCGAAGGACAGCGTGTCCTCGCCGATATGCACCGGGACCAGCCCCACACCACACTCCTGGACGACGACGCCGGCCGATCGCGGCTCGTTCCCGAGGTCCAGCCAGGCGCGTGCGGCGCCCAGGGTGGGGTGCCCGGCGAAGGAGAGCTCCGTGTCCAGGGCGAAGATGCGCACCCGATAGTCCGCCTCAGCGGTCGTGGGAGGGAGCAGAAAGGCGCACTCGGAGAGGTTGGTCCAGCGCGAGATGGCGCGCATCTGCTCATCGCTCAGGTCCTGCCCCTCCGCGATGACCGCGACCGGGTTGCCCGTGAATGGTCCGTCACCGAAGACGTCGACCTGGAGAAATGGCTTCAACATGGACCCATCTTAGGCAGAGTCCTGACCTCGGCCGACCGCGGGCCAGGCAGATTCAGACCCGGGCGCGCTGCACGGTGCCCGAGCCGCTGAACCCGCGCAGACGCAGACTGTTGCCCAGCACCGAGAGCGAGGACAGCACCATCGCGGCCCCGGCCAGCATCGGATTGAGCAGCCCCAGCGCGGCCAGCGGAATGGCGGCGACGTTGTAGCCGAAGGCCCAGAAGAGGTTGGAGCGGATGACCCGGAGGGTGCGGCGGGAGAGTGCGATCGCATCCACCACGCTGCGCAGATCCCCGCGCATGAGTGTGATCCCGGCGGCGTCGATCGCCACATCAGTCCCGGTGCCCATCGCGATGCCCAGGTCCGCCTGGGCCAGCGCGGCCGCATCGTTGACGCCGTCGCCCACCATCACCACGCTTCGGCCCTGCTCCTGCAGCTTCGCGACGGCGGCAACCTTGTCCTGCGGCAGCGCCTCGGCGATCACCTCCTCGATCCCGACCTCGGCGGCCACCCGGCGCGCGGCACCGGCACTATCACCGGTCAGCAGCACCGTGCGCAGTCCCATCGCGGCGAGACGCGCAGCCGCATCGGCGGAGGTCTCCTTGACCGTGTCGGAGACGATCAGCACCCCGGCGAAACGCCCGTCGACCGCGACCAGCACCGGAGTCGATCCCTGAGACTCGGACGTCGCGAGCATCGGCTCCACCTCCGCGGGAATCTCGATCCTCCGCTGACGCAGCAGCTCCCGGCGACCCACCAGGACGTCCCGTCCCAGCACTTCGCCGGAGACCCCGTAGCCCTGGTGACTCTGGAAGTCGATCACCTCGGGAAGCGTGCCTGAGGTGGAGCCCAACGACTCACGGGCTGCATTGGTCACGGCGCGCGCGATCGGGTGCGCGGACGCAGCCTCCAGCGCCCCGGCGAGCCGGAGCAGCTCGGCGTCGTCGTCCTCGGATTCATCCCAGGATCGCGCAGAGTGCATCGCCGCGAGCTGCATCGCTCCGGTGGTCACGGTCCCTGTCTTGTCCAGGACCACCGTGTCCACCCCGCGCGAGGCCTCGAGCACCTCCGGGCCCCGGATCAGGATGCCGAGCTGGGCGCCGCGCCCGGTGCCCACCAGCAGGGCGGTCGGGGTGGCGAGACCCAGCGCGCAGGGGCAGGCGATGATGAGCACCGCCACCGCTGCGGTGAACGCGAACTCGGCCGAGGGCCCGATCAGCAGCCAGGTCAGCAGGGTGAGCAGGGCGATGGCCAGCACGACGGGTACGAAGATGCCGGAGATCCGGTCGGCGAGCCGCTGGACCTCGGCCTTGCCCGACTGGGCCTGCTCGACCAGGCGGGCCATCTGAGCGAGCTGCGTATCCGCCCCGATGCGGGTCGCGCGGATGCGCAGCCGACCCGAGGTGTTCATCGTCGCTCCGGTGACCAGGTCTCCGGCGGCGACCTCCACCGGCACGGACTCGCCGGTGAGCATCGACATGTCGACCGCCGACGCTCCGGACAGAACCGTGCCGTCAGTGGCGATCTTCTCCCCCGGCCGGACCAGGAACTCATCCCCCACGGCAAGCTCACGCACCGGGATGAGGACCTCGTCGCCGTCGCGCAGGACTGCGACCTGCTTGGCTCCCAGATTCAGCAGCGACCGCAGCGCCTGACCGGCGCGGGACTTGGAGCGCTTCTCGAAATACCTGCCGAGCAACAGGAAGACGGTCACCGCAGTGGCGACTTCGAAGTAGATGTTTCCTGCTCCCGCAGCATGCGCGGTCTCGGAGAGCCAGGGCGGCTCGGCGAAGAACACGAACTCATGGCGCAGCTGGGGGTCTCCGGCCTGACCGAAGACCATGGCATAGCCGGACCAGAGCAGAGCTGCCAGGGTTCCCAGCGAGATGAGCGTGTCCATCGTGGCCGCGCCGGAGCGGGCGTTCAGCGCGGCGGCGCGGTGGAAGGGCCACCCTGCCCAGAGCACCACCGGCAGGCTCAGCGCCAGGGAGACCCAGTTCCACCAGGGGAACTGCAGCACGGGGACCATTGCCAGCACGACGACGGGGAGCGTGAACCCCGCGGCGACCAGCAGACGACGGCGCAGCCCGGTGAGATCACGATCAGCCGTGCTCGCACCGTTGGATTCCTCCTGCGGGGGCGTCGACTCCTGCGCACTGTATCCGGTCTTCTCCACTGCGGCGATGAGCTCTGCGATGAGCGCCTCTCGGTCAGCAGCGCCGGTGGAGCCGGCGTCGTCAGGGGCGTCAGGGGTGTCAGTGGCTTCAGGGGATTCAGGGGATTCAGAGGTGTCGGCAGCCTCGGCGTAAGAGGCGTCACGCGTATTGGAGGTGCCGGCGGTCGCCGCCGTGATTCGATGAACCGAAGCCTTCTCGGTGGCGTAGTTGACGCTGGCCGTCACGCCCTCAAGCTTGTTCAGCCGGCGTTCGATGCGCTGGGCGCACGCGGCGCAGGTCATTCCGCCGATCTCGAGCTCGATGTGCTCGGTCGGAGTCGACGTGGCCGCAGTCGACACCGCTGCGCCAGGGGCGCCGTCGGCCGCGTCTCTCTGGATCACGACTGCCGCGTCGCGTCGTATCCCGCCTCGTCCACCGCGGCGAGCATCTGCTCGTCCGTGGGCGCAGGCTCGGCGAGCGTGACCTCGAGCAGGCCCGTGGAGGAGCTGACCTGCAGGTTGGTGACGCCCGGAAGCTGTCCGACCTCCTCGCGGATGGCGTTCTCACAATGACTGCAGGACATGCCGGTGACGGAATAGCGGCGAACCTCGGCCATGATGCGCTCCTTGAGGGTGTGGGATCGTTCAGCGACACCTCAAACATACCCCCTTAGGGTATATTTCTACACCACGGACCATATAGTGGTGGCCTGGCCCATCGGAGGAGGACTCATGGATCCCCAGCACGGGTACATGACGGAGAAGGACAAGTATCTCAGCAGACTGCGCCGGATCGAAGGGCAGGCCCGGGGTCTGCACCGCATGGTGGACGAGGACACCTACTGCATCGACATCCTGACCCAGATCAGCGCCACCACGGCCGCGCTCGAGAACGTGGCCATGGCGCTGCTGGAGGACCATCTGCGCCATTGCGTGGCCGATGCCGTGAACGCGGGCGGCGAGGAGGCTGAGGAGAAGATCCAGGAGGCCACCGCAGCCATCCGCCGGCTCGTGAAGTCCTGACCTCGGCGATGGCTGCAGCGCTGCACATGACCCCAGCTCGCGGCGTCGTGCTGATGGTGCTGGGCACCATGGCTCTTGCCTCGTCAGCCGCCATGATCGCCGTGATCGACGGCGAGCCGCTGAGCGTGGCCGCCTGGCGCTGCCTGCTCGCCGTGCCGATGCTGCTTCCGATCGCCGCCTGGGAGCTGCTGCACCGACGGGCACGCCCCACGCGCCGCACCCTGATCGGCGCGCTGATCGCCGGCGTCGCACTGGGTGCGGACTACAGCTTCTACAACACCTCGATCTCCATGATCGGACCGGGCATCGCCACCGTGCTGATCAACGTGCAGATCGTGATCCTCCCGCTGATCGCCTGGGCGCTGGAGGGCATCCGGCCGATGCGCCAGCTCGCTCTCATCATTCCGCTCATGCTGGCCGGCGTCGCCCTCACGGCCGGAGCCCTGGATCTGGAGAATCTGCAGCTGGCAGGTGTGCTGGCGGGCCTCGCCGCGGGGACCGGATATGCCCTCTATCTCGGGATCATCCGACGCAGCACCCCGCAGGGTGCGCACCCGAGAAGGTCCGCGCCCTTCACCGTGCTGAGCCTGGTCTGCCTCTCTGCGGGCGCGACCACCCTGCTGACCGCGACGGGGCTGGGCAGGCTTGATGTTCCAGAGGGCGCAGGAGGGTGGGGAGCAATGCTCGCACTTGCCTTCGTGGGCCAGGTCTTGACCTACCTGTGCTTCAACATCGCCATGACCAGCATCTCGGAGACCGCCTCGAGCACTCTCATGCTGCTCTCCGCGGTGTTCGCCGTCGCCCTGACCGCGGTGCTCTTCGCCGGGATCCCGAGCGCCTGGCAGCTCCTGGGCTGCGCCATGATCATCGGCGGCGCGTGGTGGACCGCGGCGGCCGCACGCAGAAGGGCCGGAGGCGTGGTGCCTCCGACCCTCCCTGCCGCCGATCCTGCGGGGAGTCAGCAGCGCTCCTAGTCGAGGAGTTCGCACACCCTTGCACGAGGGTGGCTTGAATCAGTGATCGTGATCCTGCTCAGCATCGTCGTGCTCCTCTTCCGCCTCCTCATGGCCCTCTTCAGCGTGGTCATGCTCATCCTCAGCGTGGCCTGATTCCTCGCCGCCCGCGCCGCCCTCGACACCCTCGACGGCGCGACCATCCACTGCCGCGATCTCGTTCGGGGTGAACTCGAGCTCAGCAGAGTTGATGACCTCGAGCGAGCTCAGGTCCACCATGTGCAGCGTCTGCGCATCCGGCTCAGTGATATAGGCGATGTCATCCACCACGCGGATGGCTGGGCGAGCCTCCTGCCACTCCTCCGGCTCGGTCCACTCCTCCATGATCTCCAGCTCGTCGGTGTGCTCGCCGGTCTCCGGATCGATCACATGCAGCACCCCGTCTTCAGCGAGCACGAGCGCCTCACCCTCCGGCCCGCGGGCCAGTGAGCGGAAGTTGTACGCCGCGCCGACGTCGACGGTTGAGATCTCCTCGCTGGCGGCATCCACCAGAGCCACCTGAGTCATCGGCTCCTCACCGTCGGCGTCGAGGTTGTAGTCACCGAGGAAGACCGTGGAGTCCTCCGCTGGGAAGAGGTTGCCGGTCCGGGCGAACTCCTCGCCGGAATCGATCTTCGAGAATCTCTCGCCGTCCCAGATCAGCACGCCGTCCTCACAGCCGACCGCGATGACCCCCTCAGGGCCTGCCGCCTCGCCATGAACACCGGGGCAGTCCTCGCTCCGCGCGAGCTCTTCGCCGTCGGCGTCGAGGACGCGGGCGCCGGTCCGCTCCTCTTCATTGCCGAGGGTCTCGAAGCGCCCCCCGTCGGGGAAGACCGCGGCCACGCCATGATGGGCCTCCTCGGTCGCTGACACCTCGGTCTGGAGCTCGGACGCGGCACCGAGGTCGAGATCAGTGAGCTCGGACAGGTCATAGCTGTGGATCTCACCATTGCCATCGAAGAACAAGGTCCCGACTCCCTCGTGGGAGACCACGTGGCCTGGCGCGGGCCCGTCCACGGTGACCTCACTGAGAAGCGGATCGGTGGTGTAGAAGTGGTCGTGGTCGCCGTGGGGCTCGGCCCAGGTGCCGCCGTCGAGCAGTCGGAAGCTCTCACCCTCGGTGAGGAAGAAGTGCCGACCATCTCCGGCAGGGTTCACCCGGAGGAAGCCCTCTGCCTCCTCCTCGCCCAGCACCTCGAGCGTGGCGCCGTCGAGCACGGCGACACCGCCGTCGTAGGTGACCGCAAGCCTGGGACTGGGGCCTCCCGCTTCATGGGTCTCGCGGTCCGAAGGTTCGACGTCGGACTCCGACACCTCCGTGGATTTAGTGGACTCGGCCGACGCGCCCTCTGCGGAATCGGCGTCGGCGCTGGCGGACCCGTCGGCGCAGGAAGTCAGCGCCAGCACGGAGACCGCGAGGAGAGAAGGCAGGGCGAGAGAGGACCGGGCCCGAGAGGACAGTGTGAGTGATTTCGTGTTCATGCGAACCATTCTCATCTAAGCCCGGCGCGAATTGCAAATCGTTCGCATTACCAGTCGAAGGATCCGCGGGTGTCGGAATGTGTCAGACCCCCGGCGGTGGTCCGCGACCCACACTTAGACTCGATCCATGCCCAGCACCCAGTGGAATCCGGGGGCGTATCTGACCTACGCCTCCGAACGGACCCAGCCCTTCATCGACCTTCTTCAGCGTGTGCGAGCCCCGAAGGCCGCCCAAATCGTCGACCTCGGGTGTGGACCTGGCAACGGCATGCCGGTGCTGCGGGGGATGTGGCCCACGGCGCAGATCACCGGCATCGACTCCTCGGAGGAGATGCTGCAGCGGGCCCGCGAGGCCACCGATGACGACCGCATCTCCTACCACCGCGCGGACATCCGCGACCTTCAGCTGCAGGAACCAGCCGACCTGATCGTCTCCAACGCGGCACTGCAGTGGATCCCCGAACATCGCGAACTGCTGCCCGCCATCATGGACAACGTCGCCCCCGGCGGCATGCTGGCGGTCCAGGTGCCCGGAAACTTCAATGCGCCCAGCCACCAGCTGCTCGCCGAGTTCGCCGCCGCACAGCCCTATGCGCAGCACATAGACCCGGCCGCGCTGCTCAAGCCCACGGCGGAGCTGACCGATTACATGCTCGACGTCGCCCAGCCCGGCTGGGAGGTCGAGGCCTGGGAGACCAGGTATCACCACGTTCTGCAGGGAGAGGATCCGGTCTTCGACTGGATCTCGGCCGCGGCGGCCCGCCCGGTGCTGCAGTCGCTCCCCGAGGAGGTCCGCGAACAGTTCAGCGCGGAGTACAAGGCTGCGCTGCGCGAGGCTTACCCCGCGACCCGCATCGGCACGATCCTGCCGTTCCGGCGACTGTTCTTCATCGCCCGACGTCAGCGAGGCTGAGCGAGGCTGAATCGTTCAGCCGGAGCCGGTAGGGTCATCGCGTGAGTGTTCCCACCAATACCCTGACGGCGACGCCGCGCACTCCCCTGGTCATACTCAGCGTCTTCGTGCTGGTGACCCTGGGACTCGGCTGGCTTGTCGGGCTGCCGCTGATCCTGATGAGCCCTGAGGAGCGCAGCGCCGCTCCGGACGGCGTGTACATGAACGTCTTCATGCTCACTCCGGCGGTCGCCGCGGTCATCGCCTACCTCATGGAACGGCGCCAGCCCCTCGGGGTGCTCTACGGGCACACCGCTGCGGAGCGCGAGCCGGCAGGCGCTCAGCTCAAGTCACAGAGCATCACCGATGCACTGGGCATCACCCCGCTGCGCCCGGTGGGGAGGCTGCTGGCCTGGAGCATTCTCGCGCTGCTGCTGTTCTTCGCGTTCAGCCTGGCCGCACTGCCGATCGGCGCCGCACTGGGTGCCTACCCGCTGGACCTCTCCATGCCGATCTTCGTCCAGGATCTGAGTGCCCGACTGGGACGCGAGGCCACCGAGTTCATCGCCACCGGCCTGCTGGTGGAGGTGGGGTATATCTTCTCCGGCGCGGTGCTCGGCGTGGTGATCCATGCGGGCATCGAGATGGGCTGGCGCGGCTACCTCTTCCCACGCCTGCAGGTGCGCTGGGGATCACGGGCCGCCGTCGTGCTCACGGGAATCGTCTCAGGACTCTGGTACGCGCCGCTGCTGGCCGTGGGCTTCTTCTACGGCCAGACCCCGGTGTTCCTGGCGCTGGCGCTGATGATCGGCTTCTCGATCATCATCGGCGGCGTGCTGGCCTGGCTGCGCATGCGTTCGGGCTCCATCTGGCCGGCCGCCTTCGCCCAGTCGATGATCTCGGCCGCCGCGATCCTGCATTTCTGGTTCGCCGAAGCCGGAGCACCCACCGACTTCCGTGTGGCCACGCTGCAGGGCGTCACGGGCTGGATCCTTCCGGGACTGCTGCTGCTCGGGCTGCTGATCTTCGCCCGCCGCGCCTACGCGCCGCCTCGCTCCAGGTAAAACAAGGCTGCGCCACCTCGGCTGCGCCGGCCCGCTCCAGCTGAAGCCAGTTCTCGCCACCTCGGCTGCGCCGGCCCGCTCCTGCTGAGAGCCGCAAGATACATCCGCTTTACACGCCCGACAACACCGAGAAACCACCGCGCCATAGCCTGAGTCCAGGCAGCCCATGACATGCCTGACGGACCCGGCATGGTGAGGAGCGGTGATGGCGATCCCAGCGCACCAGCATGCCGACGAGGACCAGGTCCTTCGGCTGCAGACCCGCCGCGGGGACATCCGGATCACCGGCGACACCGTGCACCTGCCGGGGCCGAGCGCCGCTGCGGTGCAGCTGGCGCCCGGCCCGCTGGCGCTGATGCGGGCGCTGATGAAGGCGCAGGGTGCCGTGCTCTCCAGGGAGCACCTGTTGGCGGTGCTTCCGCACTGCGGCTCAGAGCACGCCCTGGAGATGTGGGTCTCACGGCTGCGCCAGTCACTGCCTGACCCCTCGATGGTCAAGACAGTGGTCAAACGCGGTTACCGCTTGGTGGTCTGACCCTCGGGATCCTGCTCGGCCTTGGGGTCCTCGGTCACCACGGTGCCGATCTCCCCGGTCTCGGGATCCCAGCCGTCGGCCCACTCTCCGGTGGCGAAGTCGTAGCCGACCGGCGCCCCGTCCTCATCGGTGCGCTGGTACCACTCGGTGTAGTCATCATGCTCCGAGTCGACCTCGGCGCCGGCACCCTCACCCGGGTGGGTGGGGACGACCTCGAGCGCGAAGTCATCGCCGTAGCGTTCCACGCCGTCGAGCACGGCGTTGCTCACGGCCAGATCGGCGTACTTCTCGCGCAGCGCATGCGGATCGGTGGCGAGCTCGCGGGACCAGGCGATCATGATCAGGATCAGCACCAGCGCGAAGGGCAGAGCGGTGACGATCACCAGGGATTGCAGACCCTGCAGAGCGGTGCCCTCGCCGAGCAGCAGCATCACCGTGGCCACGCCTGCCATCACGAGGCCCCAGAAGACCACGACGAGCTTGTTCGGGTCCTGATCGCCGCGGGTGGTGAGGATTCCCATCACCACTGACGCGGAGTCGGCCGAGGTGATGAAGAAGATCGCCAGGATGACGACGACGACGATCGGCAGCCACTGCAGGTACGGGAGGGCATCGATCACCGAGAAGAGCACCTCGGGAGCACTGAGGTCCGGGCTGACATTTCCCTGCCCCTCGCGAGCCAGCCACATGGACACGCCGCCCATGACCCCATAGGCCACGAAGAGCAGCGAGGAGGGGACCAGGATGACCCCGAGGATGAACTGACGGATGGTCCGGCCGCGGGAGACGCGGGCGATGAAGATGCCCACGAAGGGGGACCAGGAGATCCACCAGGCCCAGTAGTAGACGGTCCATGCCGACTGGAAGTCCAGGGTCTCCTGGCCCCAGGAGGCCGAGCGGCCCATCATCTGGAACATGGTGCCGAGGTACTCCATGAAGGCCGAGGGCAGCAGGTTCAGCAGGAACAGCGTCGGACCGGCGAAGAAGAAGACGGCGATGACGCCGATGGTGAGGACGATGTTGATGCTCGAGAGGTAGCGGATGCCTCGGGAGATGCCGGAGACGGCCGAGACCACGAAGCATGCGCTGAGCACGGCGATGATGCCGATCATCATCGTGTTGGTGAGCTCGGAGGCACCGGCCACGATGACCACACCCTCACCGATCTGCATCACGGCGATGCCCAGGGCGGCCGCGGTGCCGAAGAGCGTGGCGATGATCGCGAACATGTCGATCATCTTTCCGGCGAAGCCTTCCGAGTGCTTCTTGCCGAACATCTTCTCGAAGATCGCAGACATCAGCGGCACGCGGCCACGGCGGTAGGCGGCGTAGGCCACCGCGCCGCCCACCAGGGCGTAGATGCCCCAGGCGTGAAGGCCCCAGTGGAAGTAGGTCTGCGCCATCGCACTGTGCAGAGCCTGATTCGACTCGGGCTCATGTTCCAGCGGTGCGGGCACGTTGTAGAAGTAGGCCAGCGGCTCGGCGGGTCCCCAGAAGAGGACGCCGATGCCGATGCCTGCGGCGAAGAGCATCGCGATCCACGCGAAGGTGGAGTATTCAGGCTGTTCGCCGTCCTTGCCGAGCGGGATCCTGCCGTAGCGGGTGGCGGCCAGGATGAGCAGGAAGACCAGCACGACGATGGCGAGTGCGTTGAAGAGCCATCCGGCGTGGACCATGGTCCAGTCGTAGGCGATCCCTGCGACCTCACCGACGCTCGCAGGGTTCGTGACGCCCCAGATCACGAAGGCCACGGTCAGCACGCCGGTGATCGCGAAGATGAACCAGTCGATGCTGTAGCGGCGGCGCTGCTCGTCGATGCCGATCCCGGGCACGAGCGCCGGGTGGGTGTCGTGCGGGTAGCGAGCCCGGGAGATGGGGTTCAGCTGGCCCAGTGCCTGTCCGGCCTGGCGGGACACGCGTCGGGTCTCCTCCCCCAGTCGCTGACTCCGTCGGGGTGGCTGCTCTTCAGACATGAGTGTTGTACCTCAATCTCGTTGTTCTGCCGACCTTGTGGATCCGGCAGTTCGATACAGGTGCGAGTCTGCATCTTCGCTCACAGCTTGTGTGAGAGTGTTCTCGGTTCGTCCGGGTCTGGCTACGACTCCCGTCCACGAGGGACAGCCGCGGCGGCAGCGAGGGCGCTGCCTCAGAGGTTCTCTGCCGACCTCCTGATGAAGGTGAGGTCGAAGATCTTCCGGCCGACGTTCAGCGCCTTGGTCTCGAAGTCGGTCTGTGCGCGACCCGAGAACCTGGGGGCCCAGCCGCCGTCGTCGTCGCGGGCCTCCTCCAGGCTGAGCGGCTGCGGCTCCTTGCCCATGGACTGTGCGTCAAGATCGTACAGGCGCACCTGCGTCAGCGACGAGTCCTCACCGGCGCGCTCACCCGCGTGCGGATTGCTGAACTGGGGCGAGGCACTGAGGACCTCGCGCATCTGCACGGCGTAGCCGGACCAGTCGGTGGCAAGCCGGAAGACGCCCCCCTCGGGCAGCACCCGGGCGATCTTCTCGAGGAACCCGGCGTCGATCAGTCGGCGCTTGTTGTGCTTCTTCTTGTGCCACGGGTCGGGGAAGAAGATCCAGACCTCCGCGACCTCGCCCGGGCTGAAGAGCTGGTCGAGGACCTCCGGCGCGTTCGCCACGGCGACCCTGACATTGCGCAGCCCTTCGCGGCGGAGCCGGCTCACCAGCTGCGCGGCACCGGGCTTGTAGACCTCGATGGCGAGGAAATCGGTCTCGGGGTTCGCCGCGGCGGCGTGCGCCACTGCCTCACCAGAGCCGGAGCCGATCTCCACGATGATCGGCGCGGAGCGGCCGAACTCGGCGGCCCAGTCGATCCTGAAACCCTCGGCCACGGAGGTGTCGCGCTCCCCGTGGGGGATGTCCAGCAGCTCATCCCCCAGCGCCGCGTCCCAGGTCCGCTGGTAGCTGGGTTTGAGCCGATTGCTGCGGCGCACGAAGGAGAGCGGCCGGCGCATCGGGAGCCTGGGGGCGGCCGCAGAGGCAGGGGCGGAGGCATCGGGTGCGGAGGCATCCGGCGCAGCGGCATCGGACTGGGAAGTTTCGGGCGCGGAAGTGTCAGGCTGGGAAGGCTCGGGCTGGGAAGTCACCGCTACAGGATAGCGGAGGCGCCCTCGAGGAACTCCTGGAGCAGCGGGCCGTTGGTCGATCCGCCGAACTCACCCTCCTCCAGGAAGATCGCGACGGCGAGGTCCCCCTGCATCGCGATGGCCCAGGTGTGGGAGTACGCGTCGTCACCCTCGCCCCGCTCCGCTGTGCCGGTCTTGGCGTAGATCGGCTCGCCCGGCACGTCCCCCATCGACTCCAGCGAGCCGAAGTTCACCGTGTCGGTCATCAGCGTGCGCAGATCTTCAACCTCATCAGCGGTGACGCCGCCCTCCACGGCTTCTGGTGCCTCCTCGGGCACCACGAGATGAGGCTGGATGGTCTCCCCGGCGGCGATGGAGGCGGTGACCGTAGCCATCCCCAGTGTGGAAGCCTCCACGTTGCCCTGCCCGAAGAGGTTGGAGGCATGCAGGTTCTCCTCGGAATCCGAGGGGATGGAGCCCATGCGGGCAGGGACGCCGATGTTGGGATCCTCGCGCAGACCCAGATCCAGTGCGGCCTGGTGGACCTCTTCGGAGGTGACGTCATCATAGGCATCGGCGAAGACCGTGTTGCAGGAGACGGCCACCGCGTCGCGGAACTCGATGGTGCCGAGGTACGCGTCGGGGAAGCCGGAGTAGTTCCCGAACTGCTGCCCGTTCACGGTGGTGCCCTCGGTGCACTCCACCGAGGACTCCGGCGTCAGCCCGTCGCGGAGCATCGCCAGGGAGGAGACCACCTTGAAGGTGGAGCCCGGAGCGTAGGTGGACTGGGTGGCGACGGGGACGTACCCGCCTTCGGGGTCATGACTTGCCGCGGCGAGGATGCCGCCGTCGGAGGGACGAATGGCGACGATGCCGGCCGTGGTGTCCTGCTCATCGGCGATGTCCTGGGCGAGGTTCTGCAGCCGTGGCACCATCGTGGTGTCAAGGTCATCGCCGGCTTCGGGCTCCACGGCGAACTGCGTCTCACCGTTGAACTGGATCTCCATGCCCGGGGTTCCGCGCAGCGTGTCCTCGTATGCGGCCTGGATTCCGGTGAGACCCACCGTGTCTCCCACCGAGAGGCTCGGATCTGACTCGAGGATCTCTGCGGTCACCGGCCCCACCCGGCCCAGCAGCAGCGGAGCGAAGTCACGCGAATCAGCCAGCGGCATCTGGTCATAGATGGAGGCGGCACCGGGGATCTGCTCGACCTCGGTGGCGGTGACGTCGCTCTCCTCGCGGCGCAGCGTGATCGCCTCGACGAAGGCCATCTCGCCTCCGGCCATGACGGTGTCTGCGTAGTCTCCTGCGTCCCGACCGACCAGCTCGGCGAGCTCCTCGGCGGAGGAGCGCACCGTCTCCTCGTCGGCCGGCTCCCCGTCCTCGGCCAGCTGAGCCTTGTCGATGCCGAGCCGCACCACGTCTCGGTTGTAGACCATCGCACGTCCGGCATCGTCCATGATGCGGCCACGGTCGGCCGAGGTGGTCACCAGGTCCAGCGTCTGGTCTCCGGTGTAGTCCGGGAAGATGATCTCCGGGGTGCCCTCCACCTCCCAGGCCTCTGACTCCTGGTCGTAGACGAGTTCGGCCGTGGTGTCATAGCTCCAGGTCTCACCGTCGATGCCGAGGTCGTCGAGCTCCCAGCTGTGCTGCAGCGGAACGGTGGCGGTGACCGGACGCGGGGAATCCTCACCCGGCTCGTCCAAGGTGATCTCGCCGGCGGTGACCGTAGGGTCGATCTCGCCGAGCGGCTCATGCAGGTTCTCCACAGCGGCGGTCAGGGATGCCGCGTCGCCGGAGGCGAAGCCCAGCTCGGAGAAGTCGCCCGTGCTGACGGCGGTGGCGAGCGACCCCGCCGCGTCGTCGACCGTCTCGGAGGGCTCAGCGCCGCAGCTGGCCAGCACCAGAACTGTCCCGGCTCCCAGGACACCGACGGAGATGGACCGGGGGAGCTTCGAAACAGACATGTCCTCCAGTATCCCGGGGACCACCGCTCGGGACATGCAGGACTCGCTGAGTGCAGGTCAGACGCCTGCATGGGAGCAGCTCAGCGACGGCGCGGGGCAGGCTCCCACAGGACCAGAGCCTGTGTGTTCGCCCGGGGCCGGCGACCGCGAGCCACGGTGACCACATCGCCATGAGGGCCGACGGCGAAGATCCGGGGTTTCGTGGAGTGTCGTTCGGATTCACGCAGCTCGTGGCGGAGCACGTCCACGGTCTCTTCGAGGACCTCCACCCGGTTCTGCAGCTCGAGGATCCGACGGATGCCCTCCAGCGAGACGCCCTCCTGGGAGAACTGCTGGATCTGGCGGAGCTGCTCGATGTTGTACGGGGAGTATCTGCGGTGACGCCCGCCCTGGCGTCGCGGGGTGACCAGACCGATGCGGTCGTACTGGCGCAGGGTCTGGGGGTGCATATCGGCGAGTTCGGCCGCGACGGAGATGACGAACATCGGCGCGTGCCGCTGGTCCGCCTCGAGCATCCGCGCGTCGAGCCTCATCCGAGCATCCATGATCACAGCACCGCCTTGGCCTCTAGGCCTTTCCGGGGATCCATCCCCTTCGTGGCCTCCGCATACGCCTTGATCGCGTCCAGGGCCTCGTCGGGAAGATCCTTGGGCACCTGGACCTCGACGGTCACCAGCATATCGCCGGAGACCTCGCGACCCTTCTCTCTGCGGCGCACGCCGTGTCCCTTCAGACGCAGCACCCGGCCGGAGGCAACACCTGCGGGAATCTTGATGTGCACCTTCTCGCCGTGCACAGTGGGCACCTGGACAGTGGTGCCCAGCGCGGCCTCATCGAAGGCCACGGGGAGGTGGATGCGAATATCGTCATCCACCCGTTCAAAGAACTTGTGCGGGGAGATGGCGACCTCGACGAGCAGGTCACCGGACCCCCCGGGACCGCGCTGGCCCTTGCCCTTGACCCGGACCTTCTGTCCGGCGCGGATCCCGGCGGGGATCCGGACGTCGATGACGCTTCCGCTGGGCTCACGGAGCCCCACGGTGGTTCCGCGAATGGAACCACCGAAGGAGATCGTGGTCTTGGAGGTGCGGTCAGCTCCCTTGGCGGGCGCGCCGCCGCCGCCGAAACGACCGCCGAAGCCGCCTCCACCGAAGATGTCGGAGAGGTCGGGCCCGCCTGCGGACTGGCCCCCTCCGCCGCGACCGAAGCCGCCGCCGGAGCCGCCGTTGAAGAGGTTTCCGAAGAGATCCTCGAAACCTCCGCCGGCCCCGCCTGGACCCGGGCCACCCGAGAATCGGGCACCCGAGCCCATGGCGCGGACGGCGTCGTACTGTTCGCGCTGCTTCTTGTCACCCAGCACGGAGTGGGCCTCGGCGATGTCTTTGAACTTCTGCTCGGAAGCATCATCCCCGGGGTTCTTGTCGGGGTGATGCTTCCGGGCGAGCTTTCGGTACGCCTTCTTGATGTCCTCCTCAGAGGCATCGCGGGAGACGCCGAGGATGGCATAGAAATCTTTATCGATCCAGTCCTGTGAGGCCATGGCGCCTCCCTCCTTCCTTGTTTCTCGGTTCAGCTCTCGGCGGGTCCTGAGGAGACCATCACCTGGGCCGCCCGAAGCAGGCGATCACCGTGGCGGTAGCCGGCACGCAGCACGACGGCCACATGATCGGCGGGGATCTCCTCATGAGGCTGGGCCATGATGGCTTCGTGCTGGTTGGGATCGAAGGCTTCACCGATCTCTCCCACCACCACGAGACCCTGCTGCTGCAGCACCGACTCGAGCCGTGAAGCGATGTGCGCGAACGGCCCCTCCTCGAGGTCGCCCGCCTGGCGGGCCGAGGAGATGTCGTCCAGGACCGGCAGGAGCTCGGTGACGAGCTGGCCCTTGGTCCGCTCGCGCTCTGTGGCCCGATCCCGCTCCACGCGGCGCCGGTAGTTCACATACTCGGCCTGGAGGCGCTGCAGGTCAGCCTGCAGCTCCGCCTCGCGCACAGCGTCATCGGCAGTGTCTGCCTCATCCTCTGATGCCATAGCCGCCTCGGCGATCTCCTCCTCCTCGGTGCCGCGGAGGAACTCCTCAGCTGCCTCGATGCGCTCCTCCGGCTCGGTCTCGACACCGCCGGTGATGCCTTCGTCGCCGGTCACCTGATGCAGCTCCGGCTCCTCGGCGACCCGCGGGTCAACCTCCTCCGAGGAGACGCCTGCGGCCTCATCCTCAGTGACCGGGTCGCCGGCAGCGCCGTAGTTCTCGGCGTTGCCCTCGGCTCCGATCGTCTCGGTGTCCTGTGCGTCCTCCACGGGGAGGTCCTGCAGGATCTTCTCAGCCTGAGCCAAGGGGTCCTGCACCGGGTCCTGCTCCTCGGGCTCTTCGCCGCTGGGGACCTCAGGGTTCTTATGATCTGCCATGAGTCAGACCCCTTACTTCTTCTCGGCTTCGTCCTCTTCGTCGACGACCTCTGCGTCAACGATGTCCTCTTCTTCAGGCGTCTCGTCGGTGCCATCTGCCGCACCGTCGGGAGCCTGCGAGTAGAGCGCCTCGCCGATCTTGACCTGGGAGGCCTGGAGCTTCTCGTACGCGGCGTTGACCTCATCCGCGTTGTCCTCGCCCTCGAGCGCCTTCTTGAGCTCGTCGACGTCGGCCTGGACCTCGGTCTTGACCTCTTCGGGCAGCTTATCGCCGTTGTCCTTGAGCAGCTTGTCCACGGAGTAGGCAGTGGACTCGGCGGCGTTGCGCTTCTCAGCGGCCTCGCGACGAGCCTTGTCCTCCTCGGCGTGCGCCTCGGCGTCGGCGACCATGCGCTCGATGTCTTCCTTCTCCAGCGAGGTGCCGCCGGTGATGGTCATCGACTGCTCGGTGCCGGTGCCCTTGTCCTTGGCGGAGACGTGGACGATGCCGTTGGCGTCGATGTCGAAGGTGACCTCGACCTGCGGCACGCCGCGCGGAGCCGGCGCGATGCCGGTCAGCTCGAAGGTGCCCAGCGCCTTGTTGTCCCGGGTGAACTCGCGCTCGCCCTGGAAGACCTGGACCGCCACGGAGGGCTGGTTGTCCTCAGCGGTGGAGAAGACCTCGGAGCGCTTGGTCGGGATGGCCGTGTTGCGCTCGATCAGCTTGGTCATCACACCGCCCTTGGTCTCGATGCCCAGTGCCAGCGGGGTGACGTCGATGAGCAGCACGTCCTTGCGCTCACCGGCGAGCACGCCTGCCTGCAGGGCTGCACCCACGGCGACGACCTCGTCCGGGTTGACGCCCTTGTTGGCGTCCTTGCCGGAGAGCTGCTTCACCAGGTCCGCCACGGCGGGCATGCGGGTGGAGCCGCCGACGAGGATCACGTGGTCGATCTCAGAGATCTTGACCCCGGCCTCGGTGATGACGTCGTTGAACGGCTTCTTGGTGCGGTCCAGCAGATCCGAGGTCATGTCCTGGAACTTGGCGCGGGACAGGGTCTCGTTGACATGCACCGGGACGCCGTCGTTCTGGGTGGCGTACGGGATGTTGATGTTGGCGCTGGAGGTGGAGGAGAGCTCCTTCTTGGCGCGCTCAGCCTCTTCCTTCAGACGCGGCACGGCGATCTTGTCCTTGGAGAGATCGACTCCCTCCTTGGACTTCACCTGCGCGACGAGCCAGTCCATGATGCGCTGATCCCAGTCGTCGCCGCCGAGGCGGTTGTCGCCGGAGGTGGAGCGGACCTGGATGGTGGAGAAGTCGTCCTCATCCTTGCCCACCTCGAGCAGGGAGACGTCGAAGGTGCCGCCGCCGAGGTCGAAGACCAGGATGAGCTCATCTTCCTTGCCCTTGTCCAGGCCGTAGGCGAGAGCTGCTGCGGTGGGCTCGTTGACGATGCGGGAGACCTTCAGGCCGGCGATCTCGCCAGCCTCCTTGGTGGCCTGGCGCTCGGCGTCGTTGAAGTATGCCGGCACGGTGATGACGGCTTCGGTGACGTCCTCGCCCAGGTAGGACTCGGCGTCATGCTTGAGCTTCATCAGGGTGCGGGCGGAGATCTCCTGGGCGGTGTACTTCTTGCCGTCGATCTCGGTGGACCAGTCGGTGCCCATGTGGCGCTTGACCGATGCGATGGTGCGGTCGGGGTTGGACACTGCCTGACGGCGGGCGACCTCGCCGACGAGGACCTCGCCGGACTTGGAGAAGCCGACGACGGAGGGAGTGGTGCGTGCACCCTCTGCGTTGGCGATGACGGTGGGCTCGCCACCTTCGAGAACTGTGACCACCGAGTTGGTGGTTCCGAGGTCGATACCTACTGCGCGAGACATACGAACTCCTTTCGAGAGCTGTGTCGAGAGCTGCGTTGAGCGAACTACGCTCAAGTCTTATCCTCGTTCGACGTGGTGTCAAACTGACTTGAGTGAAGTCGACTCAACTTCTACTCCCGGTCCAACCACACCTTCGAGGAATCCATTCCCGGAGCCTGGGCACCGCGGTCCGTGAACCCGGTCAGCCGCGCCGGCACCGGACCAGGCTCTCGATGCCCGATCCCGCGCATGCCGTTGAACAGGTGGGTGTCCACGGCGGCCCCGGCGGCGAGCGCCTCACCCGTGCGCTCGGCAGCCAGAGCGGGCCCAGCTCCCCGGAGGGAGTTGGGCCCGCTCGGCGAAGAGGATCGGTTCTTCCTCCTCGGGGGTGGTCACCGCGCTGTTCACATGGCGATGCCGATGTACTTGGTCTCGAGGAACTCCTCGATGCCGATGTCACCGCCCTCGCGGCCCAGTCCGGATTCCTTGATCCCACCGAAGGGGGCTGCCGGGTTGGAGACGGCCCCCTGGTTCAGGCCCACCATTCCGGACTCCGCGGCTTCGGCCACCCGGATGCCGCGGCGCAGGCTCTCCGTGTAGACGTAGTTGACCAGGCCGTATTCGGTGGCATTGATCCACTCGACGACCTCTTCCTCGGTGTCGAAGGCGGTCAGCGGCGCGACGGGTCCGAAGATCTCCTCATCGCGCATCCGCGCGCCTTCTGGAATGTCGGTGAGCACCGTGGGCGGATAGAAGTAGCCCTCGCGGTCCACCGGCTCGCCGCCGAGCAGCACCTTCGCGCCGCCGTCGACCGCGTCGGTGACCAGCTCATCGACCTTGTTCAGCTGCTTGGCGTCGACCAGCGGGCCGACACGCACGCCGTCCTCCACGCCGCGTCCCAGCGGCAGCTTCTCCAGTTCGGCGGAGAGCTTCTGGGCGAATTCATCCATCACGCTGCGGTGGACGAAGATGCGGTTGGCGGCCGTGCAGGCCTCTCCGGTGTTGCGCATCTTGGCCAGCAGGGCGCCCTGCACCGCGGCCTCGAGATCCGCGTCCTCGAAGACCACGAAACCGGCATTGCCGCCGAGCTCCATGGAGGTGCGCAGAACATGCTGCGAGGCCTGCTCGAGCAGCTTGCGCCCGACACCGGTGGAGCCGGTGAAGGAGAGCTTGCGAGCGATCCCCGAGCGGATGAGCGGCTCCATGACCTTGCCCGAGGTCGAGGTCACCAGGATATTGACCGCTCCGGCGGGAAGCCCTGCCTCATGCAGGATGTCTGCCAGCGCCAGCATGGAGAGCGGGGTCAGCTCTGCGGGCTTGAGCACCGAGGTGCAGCCCGCCGCGATCGCCGGTCCCAGCTTGCGGGTGCCCATGGCCAGCGGGAAGTTCCACGGGGTGATGAGGATGGAGGGCCCCACTGGCTGCTTGGACACCAGGAAGCGTGCATTGCCGGCGGGAGCGGTCTGGTAGCTCCCGCTGATCCGCGTCGCCTCCTCGGCGAAGTGCCGGAAGAACTCTGCGGCATAGGTGACCTCTCCGTAGGAGTCGCTCAGCGGCTTGCCCATCTCCAGGGTCATCAGCAGAGCGAGGTCATCCTTGCGCTCATGCATCAGCTCGAAGGCGCGCATGAGGATGTCGGCACGTTCGCGCGGCGCCATCGCGGCGAGTCCTGGCTGAGCAGCCTCGGCGGCCTTCAGCGCATCCCATCCGTCCTGCTCGGAGGCGTCGGCGACGGTGCAGAGCGGCTTACCGGTGGAGGGGTCGATGACCTCCAATGTGGCCTGGCCCTGGGCGTCCACCCACTGCCCATTGATGTAGAGCTTCTTGGGCACAGCCTGGATCAGGCTGGCCTCGCGTTCCGCGGTGATGGTCTGTTCTGCCATGTGTCCTCCTCGAGAGGTGTGCCGGGCGTCGGTGGGCCTGCTCGCTCAGCCTACGCCGCCCGTCTGCTCGGGTCATCTGGGATGTTCGAGTTCCGTCGGCCCCACGAATCGCGCCGGCGACTCAGGCCGCGCCGGCCGTTCCGGGCTCACCTGCTGCACTGGTCATGTGCCGCTATGCGCGCTAGCCTAGTCCGGACGCAAGATTGTCAACAATCCGAAAGGTGCACACGATGGCGACCCTCTCCCCCCTCCTGAAGCAGGCAACCCCCCTGGTCGCGACCCGGGGCGAGGGAGTGTGGCTCTACGACGAGTCCGGGCAGCCGCACCTCGACTTCACCGCGGGCATCGGCGTGACCAGCACCGGACACTGCCATCCGAGGGTCGTCGCCGCGGCGCAGGAGCAGGTCGGTCAGCTCATCCACGGCCAGTACACGACGATCATGCATCAGCCTCTGCTCAAGCTCACCGAGAAGCTCTCCGAGGTTTTGCCTGCCGGGCTGGACTCTGTCTTCTTCTCCAACTCCGGCTCCGAGGCCGCCGAGGCGGCCCTGCGACTTGCTCGCCAGGCCACCGGACGTCCGAACATCGTGGTCTTCCAGGGCGGGTTCCATGGCCGCACGGTGGCGGCCGCCTCGATGACCACCTCGGGCACCAAGTTCCGTGCCGGATTCAGCCCGCTGATGTCCGGGGTGATGGTCGCCCCGTTCCCGAACCCCAGCCACTACCGCCACTACGGCTGGGACCAGGAGCAGGCCACTGATTTCGCCCTCGACGAGCTGGATCTGCTGCTGCAGACACAGTCGAATCCAGCAGACACCGCCGCTTTCATGGTGGAGCCGGTGCTCGGCGAGGGCGGCTACGTCCCCGGCAACGAGCGCTTCTTCGCGGGCCTGCGCGAACGGGCGGACCGGCACGGGATCCTGCTGATCGTCGACGAGGTGCAGACCGGATTCGGGCGCACCGGCAGGTTCTGGGGGCACGAGCACTTCAGCCCGGCGGGCGCCAAGCCGCTGGCAGACATCATGATGTTCGCCAAGGGCATCGCCTCGGGCTTTCCCATCTCCGGCATCGCGGCCTCAGCCGAGCTCATGGCCAAGGCCTGGCCAGGCTCGCAGGGAGGCACCTACGGCGCCAATGCGGTGGCCTGTGCCGCCGCCGTGGCGACGCTCGACGTGATCGCCGATGAGGGGCTGGTGGAGAACTCCGCGGCTCGCGGCGAGCAGCTTCGGGCGGGACTGCGCGAGGTGGCGGCCACCGCGAACGAGTCGGCGGGCGCGCAGCGCATCGCCGAGGTGCGCGGACTCGGGCTGATGGTGGGCAACGAGTTCCGCGACGCCCACGGTGCGCCGGATCCAGCTACCGCGACAGCGGTCCAGCAGGAAGCCGCCCGGCGCGGCCTGCTGCTGCTGATCTGCGGCTCCTGGGGCGAGGTGGCGCGCTTCATCCCCGCCCTCGTGGTCTCCGAATCTGAGGTGGACCAGGCGGTGGCCCTGTGGTCAGAGTCGGTGGGCGCCGTCGTCGGAGCTTGAGGCGCAGGCCTCGGGCGCGGACACCGGCCGCGCCCCGGGCTGGGGCTGGGGCTACCAGACCCTGGAGGTCAGCCGCGGGTACTTCGGTGACATGTCATCACCGGACGAGGTGCGGGTGACTCGGCGCTTCAGCCAGGGGTAGAGGTAGTCCCTGGTCCAGGTCACCTCACCGAGCACTCGTTCGTGCAGCGAGGCGACCGGGGACTCCTCGATCTCAGGATCCTCGATCTCGTCCTTCTCGCCGAGGACGTCGAGCACCTTCTTTGCCATCAGCATGTGGCCAGCGATGCCCAGATGCATGCGGTCCACGTCCCAGTAGCGCCAGTCCTGGAACTCCCGCATATGCCAGAAGTCCACCAGGTCCAGCTCGAAGTCGGCGGCGATCTTGCGGACGTGCTCGTTGTAGATGGCTGTCCGGCCGCGAGTGGCTTTGAACAGCGGCGCCTGGCCGGAGTCGAACCCGGTGAAGAGCACCACGCGCGCCCCGGTGCTCATGAGCTTCTCCACTCCCCAGCGGTAGCGCTCCATGAGCGCGTCGATGTTGACGGTGGGACGCAGAATGTCGTTGCCACCGGCGTACACGGTGACCAGGGTCGGCTCGAGCCCGATCGCGGGGTCCAGCTGCTCGTCGAAGACCTGCTGCAGCTTCTTGCCCCGCACGGCCAGGTTGGCATAGCCCCAGGAGGAATCATTGGAGATCAGCTGACCAGCCACCCGGTCGGCCCAGCCGCGCACCCCGTTGGGGCTCGACGGATCGATGTCCGCCACGCCCTCGGTGAAGGAATCCCCCATCGCGACGAATCGCTGCTGAAAGGGGCCGTCGAGTTGATCTGATGCGGACATTGAGCCCTCCCGTTCGCATACCGCTGTGCTTGTCTCACCAGCAACCCTACCGGTGGCCAGTGCAGTACTGAACCCGACGGGCTGCTCGGCCGGACCCCGCGGGTCAGGGACCGACGCGGCAGGCTCGAGGGACGGGACCCCCGCCGGGAGGTCGCCTCAGCGGTAGAGCGGGTTGGCTCCGGGAGGCTGCTCCGATTCGGCGACAGGTCCAGGAGCGGAGCCCTCTCCGAAGGGTGAGCCCCCGAGGGCCTCGCGGCCATGCTCGCTGAGCCAGTTCTCCAGGTCCGGTCCGGCCGGGACGATCTGGGTCGGGTTGATGTCCTCATGGACCTCGTAGTAGTGGCGCTTGATCTGATCGAAGTCCACCGTGTCGCCGAATCCGGGGGTCTGGAAGAGGTCCCTGGCGTAGGCCCACAGGTTCGGCATCTCGGAGAGCTTGTTCCGGTTGCACTTGAAGTGGCCGTGGTACACCGGGTCGAAGCGGACCAGCGTGGTGAAGAGGCGGACATCGGCCTCGGTGATGTGCTCGCCCATCAGGTAGCGGCGCTCCGCGAGTCGCTCCTCCAGCCAGTCCAGAGCGGAGAAGAGCCGGTCGTAGGCCTCCTGATAGGCGCTCTGCGATCCGGCGAAGCCTGCCCGGTAGACGCCGTTGTTGACCTCGGTGAAGATCCGTTTGATCACCGGAAGCATCTCCTCGATCTTGTCCTCGGGGAGCAGATCGGGTGCGCCGGCGCGGTGATGCTCGCGCCACTGGGTGGAGAGGTCGAAGGTCAGCTGCGGATAGTTGTTGGTGACCACCCCGCCGGAGGGCACGTCCACCAGGGCGGGGACTGTGATCCCGCGCGGGTAGTCGGGGAAGCGGGCGAAGTAGTTCTCCTGGAGGCGTTCGGTGCCCAGCACCGGGTCCACCCCACCGGAGTCCAGGTCGAAGGTCCAGGAGCGTGCGTCATGCGTGGGCCCGGGGGTTCCCAGCGAGATCGCATCCTCCAGGCCGAGCAGGCGGCGAATGATGATCGAGCGATGCGCCCAGGGGCAGGCGCGCGCGGCCACGAGGCGATAGCGCCCGGGCTCCACCGGCCACGCCTGGCCTCCGTCGGTGAGGCCGATCGCACGAGGATCTCCGATCGAGGAGGACTCCTCCTGGGAGGCGGCGCGCGCAGCCTCCGGGTCTGCGACGACGCGATCCTCGATGTAGTTGGTGTCCCGGGTGAACTCACCTCCGGTCACGTATGCACCCTTGGTGGAGTGCTCGGTGCCTGCGGTCTTCTTCGGTTCGCTGTTCTCGGCCATGGCCTCAGCCTACGCGTCTGGACCCGGTGAGATCGGTGCGTCTCGGCGCGCATCGGTAGGCTGTGCCCATGCCTGAGGCGAGACTCGTGAAGCGGATCACCTGCGACAACCCTTCTCCCATGACGCTGCAGGGGACCAACACCTACGTCCTGCGCGGCGAGGAGGGCTCCGAGGCGATCATCGTGGATCCCGGCCCAGCGGATCACCCGGAGCATCTCGCGCAGGTGCGCGCCGCCGTCGGCGGTCGAACGGTGACCCAGATCCTGGTCACACACCGTCACACCGACCACACCGGCGCCGCTGCCGAGTTCGGCGAGGCCTTCGCCGCCCCGGTCCGCGGTCACGACGTCGCGCAGTGTCGCGCCGTCGATGCCTCACCTGCTGCTCCGCTCACCGAGGGGGAGGTCATGGAGCTGGGGAGCCTTCGCGTTCAGGTGCTGCACACTCCCGGGCACACCTCGGATTCGGTGAGTCTCTGGCTGCGCGATGAGACCGGGGCCCAAGAGGAGGCGATGATCACCGGAGACACGATCCTCGGCGAGGGCACCACCATGCTGGATCATCCCGACGGCACGCTCACCGATTATCTGAACAGCCTCGAGCGCCTGCGCCGGTACACCGCAGCGCGCCTGCTGCCGGCCCACGGCCCGGAGCAGGAGAGCGTGGCGGCTGTCGCCGAGCGTTATCTGAACCACCGGCTTCAGCGGCTGGACCAGGTGCGCGGCCTGTTGCGAGAGGCGGACCCGGGTCAGGAAGAGCTCAGCGCCGCGACGCTGGGAGAGATGATCTACGGGCAGCGCAGTGGACTGCCCGCAGGGGTCACCACGAAGATCGCGGCGGCGCAGCTCGATCACCTGCAGCGACTCGGCGAGCTGGACCGGCGCTGAAAAGCCTCCGCGCCAGGCGACCTCGGGGCTAGAAGGGCCGCTTGATCGGGCCCGACTCGGTCCAGCTGATCGAGTCCACCGAGATCCCCTCGGCATTGAGGTAGTCCACCAGCGCCGAAGCCGCCGAATTCAGTCGCGCAAAGGCATCGGGCCTGGTACCGGCAACACCAGCGGCATAGAACGTCAGCGCAAGGGATCGCCGGCCACGCGCGTCGGTGCTCTGCTCCTTGACCACGGAGAGCTGACCATCGGTGACACCGACGACGGGGGCCCCGTCCAGGTCTTCGCGGAAGGGGTCCATGAACCCGGTGAGCTCCTCCACGGCATCGTCGACCGAGATCAGGTCTCCCGAGACGATCTCTGCCTGCAGGACAGCCCATTCGTCGGCGCCCAGCGGGCGGCCTCCCCATGCGGCGCGTTTCTTCCAGCGCACTGATCCTCCTGATAGCTCCGGCTCAACGGCCTCGGATCCGGGCTTCTCCGGAAAGTCTGAATAGACCCTGAACAATACTGGACCCGCTGCACATCTGGGCCCTCTAGGATAGCCAGCATGAGCAACCACACGGCTGTCATCACTGGTTCCACCGCCGGCCTCGGCGCAGCGTTCGCGCGTCAGCTGGCCGCCCAGGGATACGACCTGGTCCTGGTCGCGCGCGACGGCGACCGGCTGCGGATGCAGGCGGAGTCGATGTCCTCGCAGTATGGCGTGGGCACCTCCGTCATCGTGGCCGACCTGGTCACCGACGACGGCGTCGCTGCGGTCCAGGAGCGCCTGGCCGACCGTGCGCATCCGGTGCATCTGCTCGTGAACAATGCGGGGCACGGCCTGGCCACGGACTTCATCGACTCCGACCTCGAAGATGAGCGCAAGCTCCTGCGCCTGCACGTGCAGACCACGCTCGAGCTCTCCCACACCGCTGCCACCGCCATGACACGGCGGCGCGGCGGGCGGATCATCAACGTCGCCTCCGTGGCCGGATACACCCCCACCGGGACCTATTCTGCGGCCAAGTCCTGGGTGATCAACTTCTCCAAGGGCCTGCACAGCCAGCTTCGCTCCCGCGGGGTGACCGTGACAGCACTGGTGCCGGGTCTGGTGCGGACCGAGTTCCATCAGCGGTCTGGCATCACGGTCAAGGCCGCCAAGCGCTGGATGTGGCTGGACGCCGACGATGTCGTGCGCGAGGCGCTGACCGCCAACGCCCAGGGGGCGGCCATCTGCGTTCCGGCGCGCAGCTACCAGATGCTCACCGCGGGGCTGCGGTTCATGCCCGATTCTATGGTGCAGTGGGCCGTGGACAAGCGGACCAACGACTCGGCAGCCGTCGGGTCGGCGGCACCTGGGGCAGAGTACGACTCCTCCGCCGACGGAACTGCCGAGCCCACCACGGAAGCGATCAACACCGTGGACGCCTATAAGGCGGCGAAGGCCAAGAGTGCATCCAAGGCCAGCAAAGGCCGAGCCACCCCGCCGCCACCGCCAGCCTGAGGCTCTGCGCGGCTGAACCTCTGCGCGGCTGAACCTCAGGGTGCCTGAGCTTCATCGGGCCCCGTTCAGCGGGCCCCGTTCAGCGAGGGCCCCACGTTCAGCGCGGCGGAGCCGACTCGCCGGGCCGACGGGTCGCGGCAGCGGAGAAGGTCTCCTCCTCCGCGTCCATCTTGTGCTCCACGTCCTCGGCGTAGGCGGTCCCGTCCGCCTCGATCTCGCTGCGGTCCTCCTGGCGTTCCATCCGCTCGCGGTAGGCACCCTCGCCGGGGCCGGAGAACTCTCTGTTGCGCTGCACCGCGGCGATCGATCCGGTGAACACCGAGGCACCTTCTCCGGCCTGCGTGACCGGCTGGGAGTCGACGCTCGAGTCGACCACCCCCACTTTGCCGGTGCTGACCGGCTCGGGGGCCTTCACCAGCGCCTCCTCGTTGCTGAGCAGCATGCGCTGGGTGAACACCGCATAGGGATGCTCCGCGCGGAGGTAGTTCACCAGGTCTTCGCGGATGAGGCAGCGCAGATCCCACAGCTCGCCGGAGTTGCGGGCCGAGACGACGACCCGGGCTTTGACCATGCCGCCCACCGCGTCGGTGACCTGCAAGGAGTAGTCGCGGCCGTCCCACAGCTCCGCAGAGTCCAGCAGGCGCTTCAGCCGGGCGCGCAGCGGGTCCATCGGCACCCGCCAGTCCACGTCAAGCTCCACGGTGCCGAGGATCTCGGTGCCCACGCGTGTCCAGTTCTCGAAGGGAGTCGCGACGAAATAGCTGGAGGGGTAGATGAACCGGCGCTCGTCCCAGGATTTGATGACCACCGCGGTCAGCGTGATGTCCTCCACGGAGCCGAAGTTCCCCTCGACGACGACGACGTCGCCCGCACGGATCGAGTCGGTGAAGGCGAGCTGGATGCCGGCGAAGACGTTGGTGAGCACCGACTGCATGGCCAGGCCCACGACCACTGAGGCCACACCGGCGGAGGCGAGGAGCCCCGCCCCGAGCGTGCGCACCTGAGGGATCATCAGCAGGATCGCCGCCACCGCCATGGTGATGATCACCGCGGTCAAGATGCGGCGGATCAGTGAGACCTGGGTGGAGAGGCGACGTCCCCGCCGATCCTCGACGTCGAGCTCGCCATCGACATACCCGATGTACTGCGACTGGATCATGGCCTCGGCGATCCGCACGATGCGCAGGGCCCACCAGGCGACTCCGATGACCACCGCCACCAGAAGCGCGAAGGAGACCAGAGGGAACCACTCGGTGGATTCGGCGGTGATCCGCAGGGTCAGCCACGAGCCGATCAGCACGAGCGTGATGAACAGCGGGGTTCGGGTCCGGTTGATCGCGTGCTTGACGTGATCGTTGTGCCGGAAGATCTGTTTCAGCACCATGGACGAGAGGATCGTGACCGCCAGAGCGACCACCACCGCAAGGGCTATCCCGGTGAGGATGCCGAAGAAGGGTCCCTGCTGGTAGAGCAGGCTCTCTACGCCGTCGGGCACGCTCTCCTCAACCACTTCATCCACTCCCCCGGTGGGCTCACCCTCTCCTGGGGCAGCGCCGAGGATCTGGGGCGCCGCGTGCGCCCATGGCGTTGAGAAGATATCCGTGAGGGAAAAGGCCATGGCCAGCATCATGCCATGGGCTTCTGAATGGCCACTGAGATCTCCCCGCGCGTCCGGTGTGTGGGCTCTCACGTCACGAAGTGGGCAACAACGCGCGCCAGTGGAGACAATGGAGAGATGCTCACTCTCAAAGACCTGCGCGGAAGCTCGGTCGACGCCGCCTCCGTGCTCCCCCGCGCCTCCCAGGACATCTCGGCCACCGTCGAGACCGTCGCCCCGATTCTCGATGATGTCCGTCAGCACGGAGTCTCGGCGCTGTTGGAGTACTCCGAGAAGTTCGACGGCGTGCGCCCTCCCTCGATCCGCGTGCCGGCAGAGAAGCTGCGCGAAGCCGCGGAACAGCTTTCGGCAGAGGTCAGAGATGCATTGGAGACGCTGATCCTGCGTGCCCGAGAGGTGCACAACGCCCAGCTGCCGGCCGCTTCGGTCGTCTCGCCCGGCCCCGACGCTCAGGTGACCAATCGGTGGGCTCCGATCCGCCGAGTCGGTCTCTATGTCCCCGGCGGACAGGCGGTGTACCCGTCCTCAGTGGTGATGAACGTGGTGCCCGCGCAGGTGGCCGGCGTGCGATCGCTGGCGATCGCCTCCCCACCGCAGAAGGACTTCGGCGGACTCCCCCACCCGACCATCCTCGGCGCAGCCCACCTGCTGGGCATCGAGGAGGTCTACGCCGTCGGCGGTGCCCAGGCAGTGGGCATGTTCGCCTATGGGGCCCGCGATGAGGCGGGGACCCAGGTCTGCCCACCGGTGTCACTGATCACCGGACCGGGCAACATCTTCGTCGCCACCGCCAAGCGCGCCGTGCAGGGCGTCGTCGGCATCGACGCTGAAGCTGGACCCACGGAGATCATGGTGCTCGCCGATGAGACGGCGAAGGCGCCGTTGATCGCTGCTGACCTGATCTCCCAGGCCGAGCATGATGCGCTCGCCGCGGCGGTGCTCGTGACGACTTCGATGCCGCTGGCCGAGGCTGTGATGGCTCAGGTCGAGGTCCAGGCGCGCAGCACGCGGCATGCCGACCGGGTCAAACAGGCCCTGACCGGATCTCAGTCCGCGGTGCTGGTCGTCGACACCATGGAGCAGGCGGTGGAGATCGCCAACGCCTATGGCGCGGAGCACCTGGAGGTGATGACCGCCGACGACGCTGCCGTGGTCGAGGAGATCCACAACGCCGGAGCCGTGTTCCTCGGAGATTTCACTCCGGTCTCGCTCGGCGACTACTGCGCTGGCTCCAACCACGTGCTTCCCACCGGGGGTGCCTCCGCGTACTCCTCGGGGCTGAACGTCTCCAGCTTCCTGCGCTCCCAGCAGGTCATCAACTACGGCGAATCAGGCCTGCGTGAGGTGGCTGCACACGTCACGGCGCTGGCGCAGGCGGAGGGTCTGCCGGCTCATGGTGACGCCGTCGAGGCACGCTTCCGCTGAACACGACGACGGCGGACGCGATTCACCCGCGAATGAGTGAGTCGTGCCCGCCGTCGTGTCAGGACTGAGCTCTGGGCTCAGGCCTGGGAGATGTAGCTGGTGTTCACCCAGCCGGTGTGGGTCTCCCCGCCGGAGGTGTACTCCACCTTCAGCCAGGAACCATCACGCTTGAGCTGCTTGAGCTCGACACCGCGCGGAACCTGGACCAGCTTGTCGCTGGAGGTGGCTGCCGACTCGCGCAGCGGCACGCTGTAGGTGGCGGTCCAGGAGTCGGCCTGGGTGACGGCGGAGGCAGTCTTCGCGTTGGGGTGCACCTTGTAATAGGAGTCCCCGTACCCGCCTGGATCGCCCTTGAAGCCGAACTGTGAGGTGCAGTGCGGCCATGCGTTCCAGCCCTGCTTCTTCCAGAGCATGTACGCGCGCTTGATCTGCTCCTCTTTGCTGGCCTCGTGCGGGAAGCCGGATCCTCCGACGCCTTCCCAGGACTCCGGGCTGAACTGCACCCCTCCGTAGAATCCGTTTCCGGTGTCGATCTTCCAGTTCTGGCCGGACTCACACTGTGCAAGCTTGTCCCAGACTGCGCTGTAGGGGCCGTTCTTGCTCTTGGCGTGCATGTTCGAGGAGCTCGAGCTCCCGGAGGTGGAGCCGGAGGAACCTGAGTTCTTGCTGCCGGAGGTGGATGTGCCGGTGGAGCTGGGAGCCTTGCTCGTCAGGAGCTGAGCCGACATCCATCCCGTTGCTCCGTTGACCTTGACCTCCTGCCAGCCGTCCTTCTTCTTCTCCAGCAGCTCGACCTTGGTTCCGGTTCGCACCGAGAACATCGCGCTGTTGTTGGTGCTGGGGCCCATCCGGACGTTCACGGAGTTCGTGCTGTAGGCGACTCCCACCACCTTGCTGGTGCTGTTGGTGGAATTGGCCTTCTTCACGGGTCCGCTCGTAGATCCGCTGGAGCTCTCTGGCGCAGCATCACTTGCAGAGCCCTTCTCGAGGAACTCGGCCTTCACCCATACAGCTTTCCCGCTGTAGGTGAACCTCACCCAATCACCGCTTCGCCCGGTGACCTGGATCTCGCGCTTGGGGTTGAGATTGAGCACGACCCGGTTCGAGATGTCCGGCCCGCTGCGTGCGTTCAGGTAGACGCCGCTCCTGACGTGGTAGGTCCCGCTTGCAGACTTTATGGACGAGGAGCTCGAGGATGAGGAGCTGTCGCTCGAGTCATCCTTGGAGGAAGAGCTGCTCGAGGTGCTCTTGGACGGCGCTGAGGCCGACGCCTTCACCAGATAGCCCGAATGCACCCAGAGCGTGCGCGAGCCATCCTTGAAGCTGACCCACTCACCCTTCTTGCCCGTGACAGAGACCTTCGTACCCGCCTTGAGCACCTTCGCGCTCGAGCTCGAAGTGCTGGCACCGGTCCGCGCGTTCAACGAGATCCCGGACTTGACCTGGAAAGCGCCGCTCGCAGCCGTCGTCGAACTGGTCGATGACTTCGATGCGGAGCTGCTCTTGTCGCTGCTGGAGGAAGAGCTGCTCGAGGTGCTCTTGGACGGCGCTGAGGCCGACGCCTTCACCAGATAGCCCGAGTGCAACCAGAGCGTGCGCGAGCCATCCTTGAAGCTGACCCACTCACCCTTCTTCCCGGTGACAGAGACCTTCGTCCCCGCCTTGAGCACCTTCGCGCTCGAGCTCGAGGTGCTGGCACCGGTCCGGGCGTTCAGCGAGATCCCGGACTTGACCTGGAAAGCGCCGCTCGCAGCCGTCGTCGAGCTGGTCGATGACTTCGAGGAGGAGCTGCTCGAGTCACTGTCCGACTTCCTGCTCTGGGAGCTGGAAGTGGAGGATGACGCCTTGGTCAGGAAGTCCGAATGCACCCACAGGGTACGGGAGCCATCCTTGAAGCTGACCCAATCGCCCTTCTCGCCGGTGGCCTTCACCGTAGTTCCGGGCTTGAGCATCTTCACGCTGGAGTTCGAGGTGCCAGCGCCAGTCCGGGCATTCAGCTGCACGCCGCTGCTGACCTTATAGGTGCCGTCTGCGGCCGTGCTGGCGGAGGACTCCGACGACTCAGTGCCCCCGGGAACTGTCTCGGAGCCGGAGCCGGAGCCGGCGCTCCTCGATGAGCTGACCTTGTCGAGGTAGCCCGAATGAACCCACAGGGTGCGAGAACCGTCCTTAAAGCTGACCCAGGAGCCCTTCTTGCCGTTGACCTTGATGGTCGTACCCGACTTGAGCGTCTTCACCTTGGAGCTCGAGGCGCTCGCCTCGGAGCGCACATTGAGAGTGACGCCTCTCTGGACCTTGTAGCTGCCACTGGCCTTGGAGACCCCGGTGCTGGACGCAGGGGCTGAAGCGGTGACCTTGTTCACGTAGTTCTGATGCACCCAGAGATTGCGCGAACCGTCGTTGAACCGGAGCCAGGAGCCCTTCTTGCCGTTGATCTTGATCGTGGTGCCCGGCGCCAGGGTCTTCGCGACCGAGTTCGAGGTGCCGGCATCGGTGCGCACGTTCAACCGCCCGCCCGGCTGGACCTTGTAGCTGCCACTGGCCTTGGAGACCCCGGTGCTCGACGCGGGGGCTGAAGCGGTGACCTTGTTCACGTAGTTCTGATGCACCCAGAGATTGCGCGAACCGTCGCTGAACCGCAGCCAGGAACCCTTCTTGCCGTTGACCTTGATCGTGGTGCCCGGCGCCAGGGTCTTCGCGACCGAGTTCGAGGTGCCGGCATCGGTGCGCACGTTCAACCGCCCGCCCGGCTGGACCTTGAAGGTGCCACTGGCCGAGCTGACCCCGGTGACCGTCTCGGAGCCTGACCCGGAGCCCGTGTTGACCTTGTTCACGTAGTTCTGGTGCACCCAGAGGTTGCGCGAACCGTCGTTGAACCGGAGCCAGGAGCCCTTCTTGCCGTTGATCTTGATCGTGGTGCCCGGCGCCAGGGTCTTCGCGACCGAGTTCGAGGTGCCGGCATCGGTGCGCACGTTCAACCGCCCGCCCGGCTGGACCTTGTAGCTGCCACTGGCCTTGGAGACCCCGGTGCTCGACGCGGGGGCTGAAGCGGTGACCTTGTTCACGTAGTTCTGATGCACCCAGAGGTTGCGCGAACCGTCGTTGAACCGCAGCCAGGAACCCTTCTTGCCGTTGACCTTGATCGTGGTGCCCGGCGCCAGGGTCTTCGCGACCGAGTTCGAGGTGCCGGCATCGGTGCGCACGTTCAACCGCCCGCCCGGCTGGACCTTGAAGGTGCCACTGGCCTTGGAGACCCCGGTGCTCGGCGTCGACGTCGCCGGGGTGGTCGTCGAGGAGCTCGAGACCTTCTTGAGGAAGTCGCTGTGGGACCAGACGGTCTGCCCGTTGCGGCTGAACTTCAGCCAGCTGCCGTGCTTGGCGGTCACAGTGACCTCGGTACCCGTGGCCAAACCCTGAAGGACCCCATAGTTGGTGCCAGGACCGCTTCGCGCGTTCAGCGTCGTCGTCGTCTTGTATTTGGCGGGAGTGACCGATGTTCCGCTGGGAGCGCTCGACGCCGGGATCGTGCCGGCGCTGGAGCCACTGGGGCGCGAGGGCGTGACCGCAGAGTGCGCGACCCAGCCGGTCCGTCCATTGGTCTTGACCCGCACCATCGAATTGCTGATGTCGCCGGGAACCGCCGTCAGCGCGGTCCCTGCGGCAAGCTGAATGATGACCGAGCTCGAGCTGCTCGCGCTGGAACGAAGCGGAGTGGAGGTCGCGGTGTAGTAGTCACACGACGCAGGGGCGGAGATGTTCATGACCGAGGTGGCAGCCGAGCGCAGGTTGATTCCGCGCTGGGCGAGCCAGGTGGTGGGGTTGTGCGACTTGCCGCTGAGCCACGCACCTTCCCAGATCTCCAGATGCAGGTGAGGGGCAGTCGAAGGACCGGAGCTGCCGACCCGCGCGATGGCCTGTCCGGCCTTGACGGTCTGTCCCGTCTTCACGTGCGTGTTCGCGTCCCACATGTGGAAATAGGCGCTGTGGTAAGTCTTGCCGTCGATCCGGTGCTGGACCACCACGTATCCCGCGCTGTACCGGTTCCCGCTGAACGTACGGACCACGGTGCCGTCGGCCACCGAGTAGATGAGGCTGTTGTTCGCAGCGCCAAGGTCCTGACCCAGGTGGTAGGTGGACGCTCCCTGTACCGGCATGCAGCGCGCACCGTAGGGCGAGGTGTAGCTGAAGGAGCGCTGGGCGAGCGGGTATCGGAACTGCGTCGCATTGCGCGTGGCGGAGATGTCGACGGCGCCCAGGCTCGCTGCGCTGGCCGCTGTGGTGTCCACCCCCGTGGAGGGCAGCGGAGCCAGATCAGCGGGAGCGGCTGCTGCGGCGTTGGCAGTCAGCGGCATGGTCAGGCCCACGGCAAGAGTGCCGACAACGGCAGAAGAGAGTTTTTTCGGCACAGCTGATTCCTCACTAGTCGTTCACATCCGAACGGCTCCACAAATACGAAGACAGACGCCTGTGGCAGCTGCTGAACCTCTTCTCCGGCTGGGACACCAGAGAGGCCCCCCTCCTGAGGGGGACAAGGACCAGCGTGCGACAACACGCGCAAGCACGATATTTATAAGCAGATATGGGCGACTGGGGAAGCAGCGAGCTGTACTTGAAGATGGGAAGCCTACGCGTACAGCCTGCCGAGTCAGGACTACTCTAACCCATGAATAGATGCAGCTGACAAGAGATTTTAGAAAAGCTTCCAGTCGGACTTTAACCAGTATGTGATCGCGGTATCGAGGAAACAGCCGCTGCATCACACAGTGATTACCTCGCAGGCAATGGACGGTCACTTGTCCGCGGTTGACCGGGGTTGACCTGGGGCCATGAGGAGAGGGCAGTGCAACGGCCGAATATCACTACCGCAGGACATTCAGGGTGCGTCACACTGCCCTCTTGTTGGAAGTATCTCAGCCTCATTGCAGAAGAACGCCGCACTCGCTGCCTTTGAACCGCATTGTGATGGGTTCGTGACCCATTGCCGAGACGACGTGCCACACTGGACGCATGAACCTGCTTCCTGCTCCTCCGGCGGCCCGAGTGCAAGGCTCCCGCCCGCTGTCGCCGCGCCTCCGCGCCGCTCTCTCCATGGCCGCGATCGCGCCCCTGATGCTGGTCGGCTGCGCTGTGGAGGAGGAGCCAAGCTCCAGCTCCAGCGAATCTCCCAGCCCGTCGAGCATCGACTCCGAGGAAGCCGAACCCGTCGAGACCTCGGCTCCTGACGAGGAGAGCGACACGGAGTCTGAGTCTGACGATGAAGATGCTTCTGGTCCCGCGCCCGACGATGAACTGCCGGACCCTGATGCAATGGACATGGAAAGAACCGAGGAACTCGGTGCGTATTTCTCCGAAGAAGAAGCATGTTTATCTGTCGGCTCAATGGTCGATGGACTGCGTTCAGATATGAACCAAGGTATCGAAGAACAAGAGATACTAGACGAAGCATATTTGGCTGTCGAGCAGACCTATGTGCTTGTCCCTGATGAATTGCGTGACCCGCTCAAAAACATTCTCAACCTGCTGAACACTGAGGTTGAGAATCTTGATGAAGAAGAAGTTCTCGTGGCCGCAGAACCGGTGGAGGGTTGGCTCACCGTCGAATTCTGTGATGGTCAATACCACAACCAGAATGAGGGCGAGGCTGGCGCTCAGGACTGAGGTCCAGGCTTCACCCAGGAGGCATCCACTCCGCACCCAAAGAGCAGCTCTAGGCTTCGAGTTGCCTCTTGAAGGTGCGAGTGATTCAGCAGACCCCGCGTCACGGAACAGTGTCCCCTCACACTCCGGGCGCGGGGTCTGTGCATTCCACACACTCCCGGACTGCTCCTAGACTGGTGGGATGACTGAGACCGCCCCCACCGGTCCGAGCGCCCCGGTTCGCATCGACGCCTGGCTCTGGTCCGTGCGACTGTTCAAGACGCGATCCGCCGCCACCTCAGCCTGCCGTGCCGGGCACATCACCATCGCCGGAGATCCGGTCAAGGCTTCGGTGCGAGTCCGCCCCGGAACGCGCATCCACGTGCGGAGACCAGGACACGAGCTGATCCTCGACATCGTTCATACGCATTCCAAACGGGTGGGAGCTCCCGTGGCCCAGCAGGCCTACCGGGACCATTCCCCGGAGCGCATACGTCCCCGTGACGTCGGTCTTCCCGTGCGGGAACGCGGCGCAGGCCGTCCGACCAAGCGAGAACGGCGCCAGCTCGAGGAGCTGCGCGGTTACTGACGCCCGCTGAGACAATACAGGCAGAACATATCCATCTCTGTGAGAGGCACTCCCATGTCATCGACTGAACCACTCCCCCCTGTAGACCTCGGCCCTGCAGCCCAGTATCCGGAAGGGGAGGCGTTCCGCGTCGCGGCAGAGACCACCGGGTGGGATGACGACATCGCAGTGGTCCACGCCGAGGACGGCGGCTTCTACGCCTTGGACGACACCTGCTCCCACGAAGCGGTGTCGCTCTCCGACGGCTACGTGGAGGAGGACACTCTGGAGTGCCCCATGCACGCCTCCGCCTTCTGCCTGCGCACGGGGGTCCCGGAGACCCTCCCCGCCCTCACCCCGGTGAAGACCCACCAGATCTCGCTCGACGGAGGCCGCCTCATTCTTCACCCGGGAGCCCCTCGGCCTGCCGAGAAATAGCCTCCGGAAAAAGACCCAGGAACTTCCCAGGATTTGCACTGAGAACTGCCAAGAATCGTCAGTAGAGTCATGACCACCTCATCAAGGTGCGAGTGATTCGGAAGCCCCGAGTCGGCCACATATAGCGTCCCTCACGCTGGTCGACTCGGGGCTTCTTCTTGTCCGCAGGGTGGGGAAGATATTCCCAGTGACTTAACAGCTAATTGCAAGTGCCCGTCCAAGAAGACTTCCTAGAGTAGTGACTACCTCATCAAGGTGCGAGTGATTCGGGAGTCCCGGATCGGCCGACATAGCGTCCCCCTCACGCTGGCCGATCCGGGACTCCTTTCTCATGCGTCCCGATCTGAGCCGGCCGCCCTCGAGCAGTTCACTCAGGGGGACGGGACTGCCCGCCTGATCACTACGTAGTTCACTGCGGTGAGGCCCAGGGTGAGCAGCAGCACCCAGCCCGCGAACGTGTAGGAGCTCTGCACCGACAACCAGTCCCCCACCTGGGGCCACCAGCCGTTCTGCGTGAGAATCATGAGGATGACGGCCAAGGCTGCGATCAGACCCAGCGCGATCACCCACAGCAGCATGAGACTGACACGGCGATAGAGGATGGACCAGAAGAACCCGAACATCATCGCAAACAGACACACAGCGCTGGCCAGGAGCCCGGCGCCGAGGACCCCGGCATTCTGCGTCACGGCTGGGATGTCGAAGGTGTAGCTCTCCGCCCAGAATCCCCCGGTCACCCGCTCCAAGAGGATGCCGATCGTGAACAGCACGCCGAAGCCCGCGGAGACTGTCGCAAAGGCCAGGAAGGCCCCCAGCACGAAGACGCGGCGGCTGTAGCTCAACGCCATCGAAAAAGGGAACGTGTGAGAGGCCGAGTAGGCCGCGATGAACGCCAAGCACCAGATCGTGGCCTGCGACGCACCTGTGTGGATGACCGCTCCATCCCCTGTGATGTGCCGGATCCACAGTCCGATGCCGATGGCTACGGCCCAGGCGAGGAAGAACACGCTCAGTGGCACCCAGATCATCTGCGAGGGGACGGTGAACTGCAGCTTGAAGGCCGCGGGGACCCGAGAAAAGCTCGAACGTGCTGCTTCCTCCTGGCCCGCCGGAACTGCCGCTGATCGAACTGGGGCGCTGCTCATCGGGACACCTCCTCGGATAGTTCCATCGTGGTCTGGTCTGACGTGCCATGGCGTGCAGTGAGCCGCACGACGAGCTGCTGCAGAGAAACCGGAACGATCTCCACCCCGCGTTCATCCAGGGCCCTGCGATCTGCGTGGTCAAGCGCTCCGAGCACCGTGGTCCGCACGATGCGCCCCATGGCCTCGTGATGAAGGACTTCGCGGGTTCCTGCGATCTCGGCTACTGCGTCTGCTCGGCCGACCAGGGTGACGGCGCGATCGCGCAGCTGTTCCACCGGTTCCTGGAGCAGGATCTGACCCTGGTCGATGACCACCACGTTCTCGATCAGGTGCGCGATCTCATCAATCAGGTGAGAGGAGATCACCACGGTGCGCGGGTGGGCGGCATAGTCCTGGAGCAACCGGTCGTAGAAGAGCTGGCGAGCCACGGCATCGAGGCCCATATACGGCTCGTCGAAGAAGGTCACCTCGGCGCGCGATGCTATGCCGATGATGACCCCCACGGCAGAACGCTGTCCGCGGGACATCTTCTTGATCCGGGTCTTCTCCGGGACCCTGAACTCGCGGGCGAGTTGGGTCGCCAGTTCAGCATCCCAGCGTGGGAATGCCTGTGCCGCGGCGCTGAAGGCATGCTTGGCGAGGGCATCGTCGATATAACGCTGCTCTTCACGGACGAAACAGATCTTAGGCAGCGCCTGCTCGTTCTCGTGCGGACGCATGCCCAGGATCCTGACCTCTCCCTCGCTGGGCCAGTCCTGGGCCGTGGCGATGGACATCAGAGTCGTCTTCCCGGCGCCGTTGCGACCCAGCAGCCCGTGGATGACGTCCTTCTTCAGGCTCAGTGAGACGTTGGCCAGCGCAGTCATGCTGCGATATCGCCGCGAGACCCCGGTGATTTCGATGGCGGTCCTCATGTCCGCCTCCTTCCTTCAGCGCTTCGGTGCGCTGTTCACGCGCGTGAGCGAAGCATCTCGATGATGGTGTCCACCGAGAGCCCGACGGCGCGCGCTTCGGTGAGGATCGGATCGAGGTAGGCCGCAGCAAACTGCTGACGACGCTGTGCGGTCAGCACCTCCTGAGCACCCGGGGCGACGAACATCCCCAGCCCCCGGCGCTTGACCAGGATCCCGCGATCCACGAGGAGGTTGATCCCCTTGGCCGCCGTCGCCGGGTTGATGCGATGAAAGGTGGCGAGTTCATTGGTCGAGGGGGCGCGTTCGCCTTCAGCCAGCGAACCGTCCAGCACAGAAGCCTCCAACTGCTCTGCGATCTGCACGAACAGTGCTCGACCCTCTTCCACAGACTGACCACCCTTCCTTCGGCAACGAGAGCAGCATAGCCAGTCCATCACCTCAATGGTTCATTACTCTACTAATGAACCATAGTGGCACAGCAGGGTCAAGACCTGCCGATTCGACAGCTTCGCGGGACCGGCCGAGGCGCGATCGACAGGCGCCCAGCACCCGCCTCCTAGTGGGCCCACAGGCGAAGGACATAAGATCAGGGCATGAATGGTGAGAATATTGAATGCTGGCTGACCGATATGGACGGCGTGCTCGTCCGAGAGCAGGAGGCACTCCCCGGTGCCGCCGAGCTTCTGGAGCAGTGGCGGCGACAGGATCTCCCCTATCTGGTGCTGACGAACAACTCCATCTTCACGGCAAGGGATCTCAGCGCTCGGCTGCGTCACTCCGGGCTCGTCGTCCCCGAGGAACGGATCTGGACTTCTGCCCTCGCGAGTGCCACCTTCCTGGCGAACCAGATCGATCCGGAGTCGAATGCCCAGGGCAGCTGTTACGTCATCGGTGAAGCTGGCCTGACCACCGCCATCCACGCGGCGGGCTTCATCATGACGGAGACGAACCCCGATTATGTGGTGGTGGGCGAGACTCGGAACTACAGCTTCGAGGCCATCACCAAGGCCGTGCGGCTGATCAACGACGGCGCCCGATTCATACTCACCAACCCGGATGCCACAGGCCCCAGCGCCGAGGGCGTCCTGCCCGCGACCGGCGCGATCGCCTCACTCATCACCAAGGCCACGGGCCGGGAGCCGTATGTGGTGGGCAAGCCCAACCCGATGATGTTTCGATCTGCGCTGAACCACCTGGGCGCACACTCCATGGAGACCGCCATGATCGGCGACCGCATGGACACCGACATCGTCGCCGGCATGGAAGCCGGAATGCACACCATCCTGGTGATGACGGGACTCTCCAGCCGCGCCAGCATCGCCGACTTCCCCTTCCGCCCGAACCGCATCATCGACGGTGTCTATGAGCTGCTGGACGAGCCGCTGCAGGGCGGCGACGAGGACGACTGAGGCGCTCAGCCCCGCCGTCTCGACCCACCCTGCCTCACGGCCCCAGGCCCGCAGCCTCCCGGCGTTGTGAGGCGGACACAGAAATGCCCGGCAACCGCTCCCGCGGCGCCGGGCATTTCTCATGTCTGGACTCAGGTATCCCGGCCTGCGGAATCGTCGACCATCTTGCGCTCCAGCTTGGCGCCCTCGACGTCCACATCGGGAATGATGCGATCCATCCACTTGGGCAGCCACCACGCGGCCGGCCCTGCGAGGTGCAGCAGGGCGGGCACCAGCAGCAGCCGCACCACGAAGGCATCGAGCAGCACGCCAACCGCGAGCCCGAGACCCATGGAGGCCACCATCGGGTCGTCGGTGAAGATGAACCCGGCGAAGACCGAGGACATGATCAGCGCGGCGGCTGTGACCACCGAGCGCCCGGCATGGAGGCCCTGGCGCACCGCCAGGCGCGGTGCAGAGCCGTGGGCATAGGCCTCCCGCATCCCCGAGGCGGTGAAGAGCTGATAGTCCATCGCCAGCCCGAAGAGGATCCCGACCATGAGCACGGGCAGGAAGGTCACGATCGGACCGGGTTCGGTGACGCCGACGAGATCGGCGAACCAGCCCCACTGGAAGACCGCGACGACGATGCCCACCGCCGCTGCGAAGGAGCCGATGAACCCGAGGGTGGCGATCACCGGGAGCAGGATCGAACGGAACACCATGATCATCAGCAGCAGCGAGAGCCCGATGACCAGAGCGAGGTAGAACGGGAGGGCTTCAGAGATCACATCTGACATGTCGACCTGTGCTGCGGTCATGCCTGCCACCGAGAGTTCGACGTCGGCCGCCTCGGTGCCGTCCAGCATCCCACCGGCACGGAACTCATGGACGAGCTCCTCGGTGGACTCGGCCGCCGGGCCGTCCTCCGGAATGACCTGGAAGACGCCGAGAGTGTTGTCATCGTTCAAGGCCGCCGGCACCGCTGCGGCGATGGACTCATTGGCCAGCAGCTCATTGCCGATCTCGACCTGATAATCCTGGGCCGCGGCGTCGTCGAGCCCTTCCGGCATGTCCGCCAGCACCAGCAGCGGGCCGTTGACTCCGGCTCCGAAGGCCTCTTCAGTGGCGTGGTACGCCTGGTAGGAGGCCGAGTCTTCGGCGTTGGAGCTTGCATCGGGCAGACCCAGACGGAGATCGAACGTCGGGATCGAGAGCACACCGAGCCCCAGGAGCGCCAGCGCCGCGATGACGACTGCCTTGCCGTGGCCCATCGGTTCGGTGACCTGCTTCGCCCGGAAGTCGCCCATGTGGCGCCGTTCCTTGCCGCGCAGGATCTTGTGACCGACGATCGAGAGCATCGCCGGGGTCATGGTCACGGCGATGAGCACCGCGATGGCCACGCAGGCGGCCGCGACCGTGCCCATCAGCGCCAGGAACGGCAGGCCAGTGACGTTGAGTGCCAGCAGCGCGATGACCACTGTGGCTCCCGCGAAGACCACCGCATTTCCTGCTGTGCCGGTGGCAAGAGCAATGGAGTCGTGGAGGGCCATGCCATCCTTCAGCTGGCGACGATGCCGGTGGATGATGAACAGGCAGTAGTCGATGCCGACCGCGAGGCCGAGCATCAGGCCCAGGATGGGAGTCATCGACATCATCTCGACGACCCCGGAGAGGGCCATCGCGCCGGCCACACCGACGCCCACGCCCACCAGAGCGTTGAGCAGCGGCAGTCCTGCGCCGATGAGGGTGCCCAGCATGATCAGAAGCACGGCGGCGGCGATCATCAGACCGATGAGCTCCGCCACGGAGAACAGGTGCGGCAGCTCCATATCGAGGTCCCCACCGGGAAGCGCGTCCACGCCGTCGATGTCGGCGTTGCTGAGCTCCTCGGAGATGGAGGCGAGCTCTTCGGTGCCCACACTCTCCATAGGCTCGTCGAAGTTGATCATCAGCACGGCGACGTCGCCCTCATCGGAGAGGACCTGCGCGCCGGAGGAGAGCTCCAGCAGCGCCTCGCCGCGCTCCAGCTCGGTCTGCGCCTCGGAGAGCTCATCCTCTCCGGAGGACAGCTCCTCCTGACCGTCTTCGAGCGCCTCGCGATTGGCATCGATCTCGGCCTGCTGGGCTTCAAACTGCGGAGCCGCGGCCTCGTAGATGCCCTGCTCGCGAGCCTGCGCGATGGCCTGATCGAGCTGCTCCTGACCCTGTTCGAGCTGATCGAATCCAGCCTCGATCTCCTCGCGGCTGGACTCGAGCTCCTCACGACCGGCGTCGAGCTCGTCCTGACCATCGGTGATGTCGCTGCGCGCATCCTCAAGCTCGGACTGCGTGGCGAAAGGGTCCGTCACGCTGCTGATGGCCTCGTCGGACTCGAGCTCCTCCATCAGAGAGGCGATCTCGTCCTTCTGCTCCTGCGTGAACGGTTCACCGTCCTGCGTGCGCAGCAGCGCTGAGGCGTTGCCTCCACCGGAATCGGGCATCTCGTCCGCCAGTCGATCTGCCACCTTGGTGGTCTCGAGGTCGGGAAGACTGATCTGGTCTGTCAGCTGACCGCCGAAGGCGAGGAAGGAGCTGACAGCGAGGGCGAGCAGGACGAACCACGCTGCGACGACCGTTTTTGCTCGACGTGCAGACAGCAGGCCGAGGCGATAAAGGAGCTTTGCCATGGGTCGATCATAAACGGAACGCCGCGTCTCGAAATTCACTCAGTCGGGTCTGCGTACCATATGTGACAAATTTCATAGCAGTTCAGGAAGACCCAGAGGTCTCTGCCGGACGCAGCAGACCCGTCACCACGACGTCGACGAGCGACTCGGCCCAGCTCAGCGAGGGGGCGGAGCCGATGAGCATTCGGAAGATCAGCGGATCCCCCATGGCCGAGGCTGCCGCGGCGATGTCGACACCCTCGCGCAGCTCACCAGCCCGCTCTGCTTCGCGCAGCCTTTCGGCGAGCGGCCCGTGGTCCCACATGCTGGCGCGCTGGAGCAGGCGCTCGGTGCCGGCGTCGCCCTGCAGACCTGCCACGACGAGGCTGCGTGCCATCCCTACATGGGTCTCCTGGAAGGCCTCCACCAGCATGGAACGGACCCAACTGAGGCAGTCCCGGCGGAGATCCCCCGTGGATGGCATCGGGACGATCTCGAACTCCGCATCGCCGGTGAGCATGACCTCAAGCACCACCAGAGCCTTGGATCTCCACCAGCGATAGATGGTCTGCTTGCTGACGCCCGCCTCGGAGGCGATGGCCTCCACCGTCAGCTCCTCGTAGGAGCTCTGGCTCAGCAGCCGGGACGTGGCATCGAGAACCGCCTGATGGGATGCTTCGCTGCGCGGCCGCCCCCGACGCGGTTCCGCAGTGCCGGATCGCTGTGCCTCACATGCCATGAGCGTCATCGTAGCGCGGCGCAGGTGCGGAGCCTGTGCCATCCTTGACCCATGACAGCGGCGGGACAGGCCTTCTCAGTGGCGGAAGCTCAGTTTCGCAGCAGCATCTTGAAGCGGCACGACCAGGGCGACGGCGTTGGATCCGGAACTCCTGGATCCGAAGATCTGGCGCTGCACCTCTTCAAGGCATTGAGCGCCCTGCTGCCGGAGGCCCCCGCCGCCCTGCTCGACAGCAGCGATCATGCCTCCACCGACCAGCCCAGCCGCAGCGCACAGAGCATCCTCGCCTTCTCCTTCGGTGAGCACGCCGGCACGGTCAGTCACACCGCGGGAGTGACGACCCTCGTCACCCCCGGGGAGACCAGCCAGCGGGAGCAGCCGTTCTTCTCCTGGCTCGAGCAGAACTGGCTCCGCGAACAGCGAACCGACGGCCAGCGGCCAGTCGACCGGCACACCCCCGAACGGCCGGAGTCACACGAGGAGCCCTCGGACACCCCCAGCTTCCGTCTCGGCTGGGTGGGATGGCTCGGCTACGAGCTCAAGCGTGAGGCCGGCTCCCCCGTGGAGCCCGCCCCAGCACGCGAGAGCCTCCCCACCGAAGAGGCAAGCCTCTTCCGCGCCACCCACGCGGTGGTCCTGCACCATCCCAGCGGGCAGCTCGAGCTGCAGTGGCTGGAGTCGGCGGCCCAGGACGCCGCAGCGTGGCCGGAGCTGGTGCGGCGGGCGCTGTCCCAGCTGCGACCCGAACCCGAGACAGCGAGCGTGGCAGAGCCCGAGCAGAATGAGCATCGGCTGAGACTCGAGAACCTGGAGAGCCGGGACTCACGCAGTGCGTATCTCGCGGCGATCGAGGCCGCTCAGCGTGAGATCACCGCGGGCAACAGCTACGAGATCTGCCTGACTACCGCGGTGACCGCCACGCTGGGCGCGGATTCGGCGAGCACTGAAGCGATCGGCCGCGGCCTCGAGCTCTTCACGAGGCTGCGAGCGCAGAACCGGGCACCCTTCACCCAGTTCCTGCGAATCGGGGAGACCGAGGTGGCCTCCACCTCACCGGAGCGGTTTCTGAGCATCAGCCAGGGCGGCACGCTGCGTTCCGAACCGATCAAGGGGACTCGGCCCCGGGGCCGGACGACCGCCGAGGACCGTCGCCTGGTGGAGGATCTCGCGACCCATCCGAAGGACCGCGCCGAGAACGTGATGATCGCGGATCTGGTGCGCAACGACCTCTCCATCCACGCGGTCCCCGGCAGCCTGCGCACCGAGCGGCTCTGTGCCGTGGAGAGCTACCCCACGGTGCATCAGCTGGTGTCCACCATCAGCGCGAAGATCCCCGCAGGGACCTCCCGGGGGCGGGTCATCGCCGACGCCTTTCCACCCGGGTCCATGACCGGAGCGCCGAAGATCTCCACCATGGACATCCTGGAACGCCTCGAATCCGGTGCCCGCGGACCCTACTCAGGGGTGGCGGGGTACTTCAGCAGCAACGGGGCAGCCGATCTCGCGGTGCTGATCCGCACCGCCGTGCTGACCGGAGGAGCAGAATCCCGCAGGCTTCATCTCGGCCTGGGAGGAGCGATCACCGCCGACTCCGACTCAGAACAGGAGTGGGAGGAGGTCAAGGTGAAGTCGCGCGGCGTGCTGGCCGCGCTCGGAGCGCAGTTTCCTGAGAGCGGCGGCGCCGAAGAGCAGGCGCTGCAGCCCAGTCCAGCGTCCTAGTCGGCGTTCTCGTAGCGGTAGGCGGCGAGCTTCTCGGCCTGCAGCTCCACGATCGTGCTGAACGTCTCGGCCTCCATGTTGGCCGCGCTCACCATCAGCAGGTGCCTGCCGTAGTCGACGCTTGCTGAGTAACCGAGCACCTCGACCATGTCCTCGCCGTTGTGCACGTCCATGTCCAGCTCGATGCCTTCAAATTCCTGGGCCTCGAAGGGCTTGACCTGCACTGAGTCTGTCTCACCGCGGAGCGGCGTGCCCGCGCAGGCGTCGAGCACCTGATCCCAGACGGCTGCGGAGTCCTGCGGCTCCTCGAGGCCGAGCATCCACACATAGAGACTTTCTGTGCGGTCCTCGAGCTGGTGCTCATATTCCTGGACGACGCCGCCCTGCGGGCTCTCTCCGACCAGCTCGGCGTTGACTCGGTCCATCGCCGCGGCGCAGGCTCCGTCGCCGAAGTTCTCGGCGTAGATGTCCTCTTCGACCGCCAGCTGCTCCTGGAAGAAATCCAGGCCGGTGAAGGTTGAATGACGGTCCGGGGTGAAGGGGAGCTCACTCTCCGTCAGCAGGATCTCCGCGATCTCCTGTTCCTCGAGCAGCTCCTCGGGCTCACTCTCGGACTCCGCATCCTCCGCCGCTGGAGAACTCGACGCACCTGAGTCAGGCTCGGACTCGCTGGACGCGGCGCCCGACTCAGCGGAGGAGGCACCGGACTCGGCGCCATCTGATGAGTCGGCGACATCAGCTGCGGAGGCTGAATCACTGGCAAGACTCGGATCCCCGGCACCCTGGGCGCAGCCTGTCACCGACAGTGCAGCTGCGGCGATCAGCGCCGTGAACCCGGGAGCGCGGGCCTTGGGCGGCGCGGCTCCTCGAGCGGCAGAACGCATTCCGGTCATGTTCCCTCGGGTCTCATCGGTGCACGGTGCAACGGAGCCGGGGCATGCCCCGGCCTTCACCGCAGAGAGTATATAACGTCCCGGGAGCCTGACCCCAGGAAGCCCGGCGAGGGTGGTCGCCTCTGACCAGATGCGCAGGCTGCGGAGATGAGGACTACTGGAGAGCGGAGGTGAGCCGGAAGGTGTTGTCGAGGTATCGGACGTACCAGGGACGCGTGGACCACTGGGCGAGGTCCAGCTCCGTGGAGAGCATGAGGTAGCGCGTGAAGACCCCCTCGATCTCGGCGACCTTGGCGTCGTCGACGATCATCAGCGTCACTTCCAGGTTCAGCGAGAAGGACCGCATGTCCATGTTCGAGGAGCCGAGCACTGCGACGTCGTCATCGATGATCATGAACTTCGCGTGGAGCACGTCGGGGTCCGGATAGCGGAAGATCCGCACGCCCGCCTCGAGCAGGATCTGGTAATAGGACTGCTGGGCGTGCTGGACGGTGAACTGGTCTGCCTTCTTCGAGACCAGCACCAGGACCTCCACGTTGCGATGCGCCGCATTGGTCAGCGCGTAGAGCAGGGAGTCATCCGGGACCAGATAGGGGGTGGAGATGACGATCCGGTCCGTCGCCTGGTAGATCAGATCGTTGAAGAGCCGCAGGTTGTTCTCATCGGGGAAGCCTGGCCCGGAGGGGACCACCTGCACCAGGCTGCCGCCGGAGGCCGCCTCGTCCGCCTCCAGGTCCACCAGCAGCTTCTCACCGAGGTTCTCGTTGGTCTCCGCATACCAGTCTGAGGCGAAGACGATGTCGAGCCCGGTCACGGCGGGCCCGGTGAGCACCACGTTGAGCTCCACCCACGCACGCCCCATCCGCACGGCGGAGGCGCGCTGGTAGTGCGGCTCGATGAGATTCGTGGAGCCGGTGAGCGCGGTGAGCCCGTCGATGACGACGATCTTGCGGTGATTGCGCAGGTCCAGACGCGAGAAGCGACGACGCAGCGGCCGCACCGGCAGCACCCGGTGCCACTCGATCCCCGAGGCGCGCAGCCGTCGCTTGAGCCTGCGGTACCCGCGCACCCGGGCAGTGCCGAGATGATCGAAGAGCAGCCGAACCTTGACGCCGCGCTGCGTCGCGCGCTCCAGGGCGTCCAGCACGGGCCCGGTGTAATCGGGGTCATCGCCGATGATGTAGAAGAGGACGTGGACGTACTCACGAGCCTCGTCGATCTGATCCACGAGCCAGTGGAAGGTCTCCTGATAGTCAGAGATCAGCGTCAGCTGGTTGCCCTCCTGAATGGGGAACGCGCCGAGGTTGCGGTTCATCACCGCGGTGGCGCTGAGCTGCTCGTCATAGTCGCGGAGCTGATCCGAGAGGTCCATGTGGCTGGTGGCCTCCAGCAGCGCCTCGTTGATCCGGCGCTGGCGCTCCTGGCGCCGCGAGGAGAGCTTGCTGCGGCCGATCAGCAGAAACAGCGGAAGGGCGACCGCGGGGATGAAGAAGACCGCCAGGAGCCAGGCCATCGCGGTGTTCGGTCGCCGATTGTCCGGGATGATGCCGATCACGGCGACCCTGATTCCGACCTCCAGCACCAAGATGCTCAGGAAGATCCACTGCGGGAGGGACTCGATCCCCAATCCGCTTATCGGCCACAGCACGTCATCGCCTCCAAACCCTTCTGGGACAGCTTACTGGGTGCCCGCTGGGAGCCCAGTGCGGGCGGGCCTCACCATGCGCCTGCAGGCGCTAGGCTGTAGCCATGGCTGAGCACTTTCGCGATGACTCCGTGGCCGCCGTCGCTGTACGGATCGACGCCGAACACACCTCCGGGCTGGTATTCGACCCGCACCAGCCCCAACTGCGCATCACGGATCTCGGCGCCGTGCGCGGTGACGGCATCTTCGAGACCATGCTGGCGGTCAACGGGACTCCCCGGAAGCTCGACGCGCACCTGGCACGGCTGCGACGGTCGGCCGGCATCCTGGACATCGGCATCCCGCCCGCCGACTCTTGGGAGGCCGCCATCGGGCTGGGCCTCGAAGAGTACCGCGCCCGAGGCGGCGTGCCCGAGGAGCTGGCGATCAAGCTGGTGGCCACCCGCGGCGTCGAGGGTGAGCCTGCCTCCGAGGACCCGGCCTTCGCCGGAACCTACTGGGCCACGCTGACCCCGGTCGCCGAGTCCATGCGCACGAACCGCGGGACGCCGCTGGCGGTCACGCTGCTGGACCGAGGATATGACTCCACCGCCGCTGAACGCGCCCCCTGGCTGGTGCTGGGCGCAAAGACGCTGAGCTACGCGGTGAACATGGCGGCGCTGCGGCATGCCGATGCCCACGGGTTCGACGACGTCATCTTCACCACCTCCGACGGGCAGGTGCTTGAAGGGCCGACCTCCACCGTGCTGATCGCCCGGCGCGGCGCCGAGGGTGAGCCGCCGACGCTGATCACCCCCGTACTGGAGACCGGGATTCTCCCCGGCACCACCCAGGGCGCCATCTTCACCGCCGCTGAGCGCGCGGGATGGAAGCTCGGCTACGGGCCGCTGACTCCGGAGGACCTCTACGCGGCCGATCACCTGTGGCTGCTCTCCTCGGTGCGGCTCGCCGCACCCGTGGAGCGGCTGGATGAGCACCGTCTCGCAGTGGACCCGGAGCTCACCGCAGCGCTGAACAGCTTCCTGGACCAGGACCTGCCGGTCAACCATCCGGTGGACTAGCGCGCCGAGCGTCTGGCCCGCTCAGAGACGATTCAGGAACGCGACGCTTCAGGGACGCTCAGAGCCGAGACGTCTCAGCGACGTTCAGAACTGGCGCGCGTTCTCCAGCACCGGCACCATGGTGCGGGTGTGAGCGACCACCGCGGGGTCGACCTCTGCGAGCAGCAGCTCGGGCGCGTCGCCGGCCTCTGCGAGCGGCACCCCCAAGGGGGAGACGATCATGGAGTGGCCCACTCCGGTGGGCGCGCCCTGGACTGAGTCGACGCCGGCCGCCGCCGGGTCCGCCTGGCCGCAGGCGAGGATGTACTGGGTGGAGTCCAGTGCCCTCGCCCGCGCCAACAGTCGCCACTGGTCCAGCTTTCCCTCCCCTGCGCCCCATGAGGCTGGCACCAGGGTCACGTGCGCGCCGGAGCGGGCGTGCGCGGTGAAGAGGTTCGGGAACCGGATGTCATAGCAGGTGGCCAGGCCGAAGGTGACGCCGTCGAGCTGGAACTGGGCGGGGCTTCGACCGGCCTGGACGCCGTCGGACTCTTTGAAGCCGAAGGCGTCGTAGAGGTGGATCTTGTCGTAGGCGACATCGATGTCCGCGTCCGGCCCGACTGCGAGCAGCGTGTTCACCACCCGTGGGTGTCCGTCCGCGCTGGGGACGCCCGGTGTGAACATCCCCGCGACGATCACGATGCGGAACTCGCGGGCCAAGCGTCGCACCGCCTCGGCCCAGGGCCCGGTCACGGGTTCCGCGATGGGCGGCAGAGGATGCCCGAAGGCTCGCTGGGTCGCCTCGGGGAAGACCACGACCTTCGCACCGGCATAGGAGGCGCGGTAGGTGTACTCGCGCATCAGCGCGAGATTGGCCTCCGGATCAGGCCCGGTGGTGATCTGAGCAGCTGCGATGCGCATCGGGTCAGACCTCGGAACGATCCCCGAACTTGCCGCGGATCTTCTTCACCGTGGAGCTGGCGCCACGCTGGGAGAGCACCTGAACCGCTGCCGAGATCACGGCCGAGCCGATGGAGAAGGCCAGCGCGCGCTTGAGCGTCATCTCATCGTTGGCGACCCGAGGTGCGTCATCGCCGGTGGTCTTCTTCCACACGAAATCGAAGATCCGGGTGGCGATGAAACCGCCTCCCAGTGAGATTCCGAGAGCCATTCCCTTGTCAAGAAGTTTGTCCACAGTGTCCTCCGTTGCAGGTGGGTCGAGTGTCTCTGGTGCTACTGTAGTGCACGTCATTTGAGACACGACAGGGGAGCGCCCCTCGGTGCCAGACACAGCTGACCAGCTGTGATGTCACCGGCAGGGCGCTGAGAGTGGGCTGAAGGCCCAGACCCTCGAACCTGATCAGGTTAGGACCTGCGAAGGAAGTCGAGATTCTGCACTCGGATGCTGATGCTTGTGAGCAGCAGCTTTCCTCCTGCGTGCTCCTGGTCCGCCCTCACCTCTTCAGGGAGAAGCATCATGAGCAGCAGAAAGACAACCACCAGGTCATGGTCCTGGACGGTCTCCGACATCGTGGTGGCCTCGGTGCTCGCCGTCGCCTCCGGTGTCATCTTCTGGGGCTGGAACCTCAGCTATCACCTCATCGGGAACCTCTTCGTCTTCTACCCGCCCGTGGAGACCCTCGTGCACGGCATGTGGCTCTTCCCGGCGGTCCTCGGCGCGCTGGTGATCCGTAAACCCGGTGCCGCCATCTACTGCGAGATGGTCGCTGCGGCGGTCTCCGCGCTGCTGGGCTCGCAGTGGGGTCTGACGGTCCTCTCCTCCGGATTCATGCAGGGACTTGGTGCCGAGCTGGTCTTCCTCGCGGTGGTCTACCGCAGATTCAGCCTGGAGTTCGCCATGCTCGCCGGCGCAGCCTCCGGGCTCACCGGCGGCATCACCTACCACTGGATCGTGCCGATGTATGCCTACGCGCCGCTCGAGACCATCATCCACATCTCCTGCTTCGCGCTCTCCGGGGCGGTCATCGCCGGAGTCCTGCCCTGGCTCGCCACGCGTGGGCTGGCGGCCTCCTCCGTGCTGGGGCCGCTGGCCTCACGTCGCGCCCACCGCGAACCGATGCTGCTGGGCGGCACGCCGCGTGGGTGAAGCCCCCGGCGTCGCCGTGGCGGCCGAGGGCTGGAGCTGGCAGCACGCCGAGCGCGAGACTCCCGCGATCGCGGGTCTGGACCTCCAGATCTCCGCCGGGGAGAGGGTGCTGCTGGCCGGGGCCTCCGGAGCCGGCAAGTCCACGCTGCTGCACGGGCTGGCGGGCGTCCTGCACGATGAGGACGCCCAGGCTGCGGGTCAGCTGCTGCTGGACGGGGTCCCTGCCGAGCGGGCCAGGGGTCGCGCGGGGCTCATGCAGCAGGATCCCGAATCCCAGGTGGTGCTCTCCCGCATCGGCGACGACGTGGCCTTCGCGGCCGAGAACCTCGCCGTGCCGCGTGCCGAGGTCTGGGACCGCGTGGACAGCGCGCTGGGCGCTGTGGGGCTGAGCGGATTCGGTCTCGAGCATCCCAGTGCCAAGCTCTCCGGGGGTCAGAAGCAGCGGCTGGCCCTCGCCGGGATCCTTGCCATGCGGCCGGGACTGCTGCTGCTGGACGAGCCCACGGCGAATCTGGACCCGGCCGGAGTGCGGCAGGTCCGCGATGCGGTGCTCCTCGCGGCCGAGATCACCGGCGCCACGGTGATCGTGGTCGAACACCGGCTCGAGATCTGGGCGGAGCACATGGATACGCTCGTGGTGCTGGATGCGGGGGCGGGAGTTCGTCGCCGCGGCCCGGCGGCGCAGATCTTCACCGACCAGACCCTGGCCGACGAGCTCTCCAGCATGGGCCTGTGGGTGCCCGGGCGAGACCCCCTGCACGGACTGACCGACCCCCGCAGCGCGGGTGGCGGCCGGGACGAACCGCCCGGTGAGCTGCTGCTGCACGCGGGCGACCTGGCGGTGGGCAGGCACTCGCCCACCACGCGGTGGCGGCGCAGCGCCATCGCGCCGCCGACGCTGACCGGGGTCGAGGCCCAGATCCGTCGCGGAGAAACGCTGGGGATCACCGGTGCCAACGGCGCCGGAAAGTCCACGCTGCTGCTGACCCTGGCCGGGCTGCTTCCAGCTCATGGCGGAACTCTCACGGCCACCGCCGGGCTCAAGGGAGACGGGCCTGGTGAGCTGCTGGCAGCCGATCCCCACGACTGGCGATCCGCTGATCTCGTGGCTCGGATCGGCATGGTCTTTCAGGAGCCGGAACATCAGTTTGTGCGCGGCACCGTCGCCGAGGAGCTCGCGCTCGGGGCTGAGCAGGCGAAGGTCCCCGGCACTGCGGAACCTCTCTACACCCCGGCCGAGATCGACGCTCGGGTGCAGCGTCTGCTGGACCGACTGGGACTGCGCACCCTGGCTCAGGCGAATCCCTTCACGCTCTCCGGAGGGGAGAAGCGACGGCTCTCGGTGGGCACGGTGCTGGCGGCGGGACCGGAACTGCTGATGCTCGATGAACCGACCTTCGGACAGGACGCCCACACCTTTCGCGAGCTCATCTCTCTGCTCCGCGAACATGTCGACGCCGGAGGCACCGTGCTGGCCGTCACCCACGACGCCGCCTTCCTGCGCGGCCTCCAGGCGCGGGAGCTCGAGCTCAGCCGGGACGCTCCCCCACCGGAGGCGCCCGCCACCGGCGCGGGGGAACTCTTCTCCGGCACGCGAGCGGACTCCTGGCTGGGTCGACGCAACGCGCTGGCCAAGCTCATCGCCGTCTTCCTGATCACGGCGGCACTGGTGGTGACCATCGACGTGGTGAGCGCCGGCGTCGTCGTGCTCGCGAGCCTGGCTGCGCTGCCGCTGGCCGGCATCCGCGTGACGGGACTGCTCAGGCTCATGTGGCCCTTCGCGCTGGGCGCGGTGGTGGCGGCCTGGGGCACCGCGCTGGCTGCCGAAGAGTCCGGGGCGGTGCTCGTCGACCTGGGATTCACCACGATCAGCGAGGGATCTCTCGCGCTGGGCCTGGCACTGGGGGCCCGCGCCTTCGCGATCGTGCTGCCCTCGGTGATCATCTTCTCCACCACTGACCCGACGGACCTTGCGGACTCACTGGCTCAGCAGCTGCGGCTGCCCGCCCGGTTCGTGCTGGGCGCCTTGGCGGCGATGCGGCTGCTGGGGCTCCTCGCTGAACACTGGACCACGCTGGGCCATGCGCGGCGTGCACGCGGAGTCGGTGCCCATGGAGGCGCGAGGCAGCGGCTGCGCAGCACCCTCTCGCAGGCGTTCGGGCTGCTGGTCCAGTCGATCCGCATGGCGACTCGACTGGCGGTGACCATGGAATCGCGCGGATTCGGCGCCGGCAGGCGGACCTGGGCCCGTCCCGCTCAATTCCACGCAGCAGATGTGCCGGTCATCCTGGGCGGCGCCCTGATCGGGGCCGCAGCCGTCTGCGCAGCAGTGGCAGCGGGCACCTGGAACTTCGTCTGGTCCTGAAAACGAGCTGCCCGTGGGGCCAGCCGGTGACGGAGAGGAGAGCCAGCTTCAGGGGGAGACGCCGGTCAGCCGCGGTTGGGAGGTTGTTCCCGGCTGATCCGCTCCACCGCACTCGCCAGCTCGTCGTGGGTCAGCAGGTCTCGGCGCATGTGTTTGGTGCGGTAGCCCGAGCGGCCCACCACGTGTGCGCTGACCGGAGCGGTGAGCAGCAGCAGGCCCCAGGCAAGCACCACGATCGGCACCAGCTCCCAGGAGCGCCAGGTGATCGCCGCGGCCAGGAGCAGCGCGAGCAGGCCGAGCACCTGTGGTTTCGTGGCGGCGTGCATCCGCGAATGCAGATCCGGGAGCCGAACCAGTCCGATGCCGGCGGCCAGGGACATCAGCCCACCGACCACCAGCAGCACCGAGGCCAGAGCGTCCAGGATCACGTCGGCGGTGAGTGACTCAGGCATCCCGGTCCTCCTGCTGGGTGGATGGCTTCGAGTCGGGTTTTGACTCGGGCTCCGGCGAGTCGAGCTCCGGCGGCTCCTGCGAGTCCTGTTCCGGCGGCATGGGGTCCTCGCGACGTTTCGGGGTGAAGCCCGAACGGGCCAGCGCTGAGAACCAGGAGGTCGACTCGTCCTCCGGCGGCCCGACACCGGGCATGACAGGGGTGGAGATCGGTTGATGCGGGGTCTCTGGCTCACCCTCAGCCGATGTTCTGTCCGGGACGGAGGGCGGGAAGGGGACCGGGTCGTGCTCGGGCGCGTCTGGGACGATCTCCTCGGGAGAGCGCACCACCACGTAGCGGGCGATCGCGACGGAGCCCAGGAATCCGATCACGGCGGTGACCACGACGAAGAGGATGAAGTCCTGGTGATCGTTGATCACCATGTCCACGATCATCATCGAGGCGACGATGATGAGCATGACGTCGAGGCTGATCACGCGGTCCAGCACCGAGGGACCCTTGTAGATCCGGTAGACGGTGCCGGCGGCGCCCAGGGCGAGCAGGACCTGGGTGATGTGCACTGCGATCTCGAGCATCAGTCCTCCACCTCCTCGATGGTGGTCCGAGCATCCGAGGAAGAGTCGCCGCCGCCGTGCACCTCGGCCCGCCCGTGTCGGCGGAACGGTGTGTCTCGCTCGGTCTTGGAGAACCCTGACATCCTGCCGAGGCGCTTCTCGGCCTTGACCACTGCGACATCTGAGCGGCTGCCGCAGGTCCGGATGATCAGCGCCTCCGTCGTCAGCGCGTCCAGACGGATCTTCTCCGCGTCCTCATCCGAGGTGACATCGAGTGCGTGGAGGTACAGCGTCGCCGTGGTCCGATCGACATCGAGGACCAGGGAGCCCGGCACCAGGGAGAGCGCGTGCCCGGTGAGGGTGACGATGAGGTCATCGTGGCTGCGCAGCTGGACCGAGATCACGGAGTTCTTCACCCGGGGCCCGGTGACCACCGAGAGCCACGAGACCTGGAAGGAGGCGACCACCATCTTCACCAGAAAGCGCGCGGTGAAGACAACCCCCCAGACGGGATTCAGCCGACCGCTTCCGCGCAGCGGGGGCAGGTAGAACACGCGCACGATGATGGTTGCGTAGATCAACCCGATGATGAACGTTCCCAGCGTGAAGTCGCGCCAGATCGCCATCCAGAAGAAGCCCAGGAAGGCGATCAGCGGGAGCTCGAGGCGCAGCGGAGTCTTGGGTCGCTTCATCGGTGATCATCGCTCTCTTCGGTGATCTCGGGGACGACCTCGGCGGCCTCGTCATCGGGCTGCAGCGAGGTCTCCACCGGCGCGTGCTCAGCGGCCCCGCCGTCACCGGTCTCATAGTCAATGAGGAAGGTTCCAGCGAAATCCTCGAGCTCCTCACGGACCCCGTCGGAACGTTCCGGACCGAACACCGCCTCCAGATACGGCGTGCGCTCGTACATGTCTTGGGCGGCGGCACGGGAGAAGTCCATCAGGGGTCCAGCGAAGACGGTGAAGGCCAGTGACATGGCGACCAGGGCCGCCGTCGGGGCCACCATGGACATCGGCAGGTGGCGCTTGTTCGCCGCCCGCGCATGGGCCAGGGTCTTGGACATCAGCTGGCGCTCCGGGGCCTCATCCGCGTCCTCCGGCTTGCGCCAGAATCCGCGGGTCCAGATCCTGGCCACCGCCATGAGCGTGAGCAGCGAGGTGAGCACCGAGGCGAAGACCAGGGTCCAGGTGATCCAGGTGTTCTCCGCGATGCCGCCCTGGAGCATCCCCAGCTTTCCGATGAACCCGGAGAAGGGCGGGATCCCTGCCAGGTTCATCGCCGGGACGAAGAAGAGCAGTCCCAGCACCGGAGAGATCTTCGCCAACCCGCCGAGCCGGAGCACGTTGGAGGTGCCCGAGCGGCGTTCAATGAGCCCGGTCACCAGGAACAGCGTGGTCTGAATGGTGATGTGGTGGGCCACATAGTAGATCGTCGCGGCCATGCCGATGATCGAGCTCAGCGCGAGACCGAAGACCAGGTAGCCGATATGGCTGATCAGCGTGAACGAGAGCATACGTTTGATGTCCGCCTGGGCGAGGGCGCCCAGGATGCCCACGATCATCGTCAGCGCGGCGACGATCATCAGCGCAGTGTTGATCCGCTCCCCCGGGAACAGCAACGTCTCGGTGCGGATGATCGCGTAGATGCCCACCTTGGTGAGCAGCCCGGCGAACACCGCCGTGACCGGGGCCGGGGCCGTGGGGTAGGAGTCGGGGAGCCAGAACGCCAGCGGGAAGACAGCGGCCTTGATGCCGAAGGCCACGAGCAGCATCACATGCAGGATCAGCTGCATGCTGGGATCCAGATCACCGAGCTTCAGCGCCAGATCGGCCAGGTTCACGGTGCCGGTGGCCGCGTAGATCATGCCGATCGTGATCAGGAACAGCATCGAGGAGATGATCGAGACCACCACATAGGTGACCCCTGCCCTGATGCGAGACTCGCCGCCGCCCAGGGTCAGCAAGACATAGGAGGCGGTCAGGAAGATCTCGAAGCCCACGTATAGGTTGAACAGGTCCCCGGCGAGGAAGGCGTTGGAGACGCCGGCGACCAGGATCAGATAGGTGGGGTAGAAGATCGAGACCGGGCCCGAGTCCTCCTTCTCCTCCGCGGCACCCTGCCCGACGGCGTAGAGCAGCACGCACAGCGTGATGATCGAGGAGACCACGAGCATCAGGGCGGCGAACCGGTCGATGACCATGACAATCCCGAACGGGGCGGGCCAGCCGGCCAGGTGCACCGCGTGGGCACCGCCGTACCAGACCTGGGCCAGCAGCGTGACCTCGAGGATCACGGTGAGGATCAGCGCGCCGATGGTGATCGCGCGCTGGGTCGACTTGTTGCGGTAGAAGGCAAAGGCGAAGGCGGCCCCGAAGAAGGGGATGAGCACTGCCAGCGGAGTGAAGCTGAGGAGCTCGGTGGGCATCAGCGTTCCCCTCGCTCGGCGGTGGCCGGCCCGTTGCCGGGATCCGGGGCATCCTCATCGGCGCCACGGCGCGGATTGAGCATCGGGCGTCCGTCGGCGTCGGTCTCGTCGGCGAACTCCGTGGTCTCGTCCTCGACCGGGGCGTCCTCCTCTGCGTCGTAGGCGCCGGCGTAGGAGGCCACGCGGCGGTCCTCCTCATCGTCGGCGAGCTCGTCCTGGCGCGCCAGCACCCAGGAGCGGTAGATCAGCGCGAGCATGAAGCTCACCAGCGCGAAGGCGATGACGATCGCCGTGAGCAGCAGCGCCTGCGGGAGCGGGTCCAGGTAGTCCTCGGCTGGAATCTCCGGGTCATAGAGCGGTGCGAGCCCCGCCCGTCCGGCCGTCTGCAGCAGAAGCAGGTTCACCGCATTGGAGATCAGAATGATCCCGAGCAGCACCCGGGTCAGTGACCGTTCGAGGAGCAGGTAGATGCCGATGGCGAAGAGCGCTCCCATCAGAATCAGCAGCGTGAGGTTGATCGTCATCGAGCCACCCCCGCAGAGGTCTCGCCGTGGATCTCGTGGCCAGGCGAGGAGGCTTGCTGGCCCTCCCGCTCGCTGCGCACATCGATCTCCGATCCCAGGCTGCGCAGGATGTCGACGATCAGACCGATCACCACGAGGTAGACCCCCACATCGAAGAGGACGGCCGAGACGAAGTGGTGGTAGCCGAAGAGCGGCAGCGTGAGTTCGACGTCGAAGGACTGGAAGGCCTGCCCACCAGCGAGCAGCGGCACGAGTCCGGTGAAGCAGGCGACGGCGAGCCCCCAGCCCATCAACGCTCCCGCAGAGAAGGGGATGGCCGCCTCGAGCTCATAGCGCCCGCCTGCCAGGTAACGCAGCACGAACGCCAGTCCGGCCAGCAGCCCCCCGGCGAAGCCGCCTCCGGGAAGGTTGTGACCGGCGAGCAGCAGGTACAGCGAGATCATGATGATGCCGTGGAACATCAGCCGGGTGACGACCTCGAAGACGATGCTGCGGTGCTCCGGGGCCACGGTGCGTCCAGCCACGAGCCAGGCCTCCCGAGCCACTGTCGCGAAGGAGCGGGCGACCTTGATCTCCTTGAACTGCCGCGGGGACAGCGCCTTGTCGGAGAACACGCGACCCACGGTGCCGCTGGGGACCTCGTGCAGCTCGCGGCGCTGGACATCGCGCCGCTTGACGAAGATCAGTGACGCCACCCCGGTGGCGGCCGCCGCCAGCACGGTGATCTCCCCGAAGGTGTCCCAGACGCGCAGGTCCACCAGCGTGACGTTGACGATGTTCGCGCCCTGACCGACCTCATACGCCATCCAGGGGAACTCCATCGAGATGGGCTCGGCGATGCGGGCGTCCATGGACATCGCGGCGACCACCATCATCACGAGTCCGAAACCGAGGCCGAGCAGCGCGCGCCCGAACTTGAAGCGGGTGGGGCTCTGCGTCCAGATCCCGGGGGGCAGGCTGCGCAGCGCAAGCACGAAGACCACCAGGACGATCGACTCCACCAGGAGCAGGGTCAGCGCGAGGTCAGGGGCGCCCTGCAGCGCGAAGATGCCAGCGATTCCCCAGCCGCACAGCGAGACCATGAGCACCGCCATGAATCGCTTCGGGGCCCAGATCGCGCCAGAGGCGCCGGCCAGGATCACCAGGGCGAGCACGATCTGCAGCGGCTGCTCCGCAATGATGGTGGATTCCGGAATCCAGCGGTCCGTGATGCCACGGCCACCCGGAGCACCGAAGATCACCACGGAGAGCGGCACCAGAGTAGCCACCGCCAGGATGATGAACAGATACCAGCCCAGCGCGCCACGCTGCGTCCGCGCCGTGACCCAGGAGGAGAGCAGGTCCACGCCGCGCACGGTGCCTCGGTACCCGCGTTCGGCCTCGATGACGGCGGGGACCTTCGCCTGCAGCCTGCCGAAGGAGTCGCGCACCCGGAACAGGGCAAAGCCGAGCAGCCAGGTCAGCACGGAGAGTCCCAGCACGGGGGTCAGCCCGTGCCAGAGTGCGAGGTAGGTCGCCTCCACGCCGGGCTCCACCGGATCGAAGAGCGACGAAAAGGATTCCGCCAAGGCCTGCACCGGCTGCGGCACCAGCGCCAGCGCCACCGTGAACACGGTCAGGATCATCGGAGCCGCGAGGAACACCCGCGACACCGGGCCATGGAAGATGGTGCGCGCCACGGCCACCCCGGGGACGGGACGCTTCGTGGCGAAGGCACCCCAGAGGAAACGAGCGGAGTACGCCACCGTCAGCGCCGAGCCGAGGACGACGCCGGCCACCACCAGCCAGCCCAGGGTCAGCAGCGATCCCGAACTGGTGGCTTCTGCATAGCTGAAGAAGGACTCGAACACGACCTCCTTCGCCACGAAGCCGAACAGCGGAGGCAGTCCGGCCATGGAGGCGGTGGAGATCAGCGCGACGATGAACAGCGGACGTTGCGTGCGGCCCAGTCCAGAGAGCTTGCGCAGATCGCGCGTGCCCGACTGGTGATCGATGATCCCGACCACCATGAACAGTGCGGCCTTGAACAGCCCATGCGCCAGCAGCATGGCGAGTCCCGCGAGCGCCGCGTCTTCGGTTCCCAGTCCGTTGATCATGATCAGGAAGCCCAGCTGGGAGACCGTGCCATAGGCGAGGATCAGCTTGATATCGGTCTGCCGCAGCGCCCGCCAGGCTCCGACCAGCATGGTGATCAGTCCCAGGCCGAGCACCAGCGGCAGCCAGAAGGTGGATTCGTGGAAGCCCGGGGCGAAGCGAGCGACCAGGTAGACACCGGCCTTGACCATGGCGGCGGCGTGGAGATACGCCGAAACGGGAGTCGGCGCCGCCATCGCGGCGGGCAGCCAGAAGTGGAAGGGCACGAGCGCTGACTTCGAGAGCGCCCCCAGCAGGACCAGCGCGACCGCGATGTCCACCGCGGTGGCGGTGCTCGAGTCGGCGAGCAGCCCCGGACCGGCGGCGAGGATCTCGGAGAGACGGTAGCTGCCGGCGAGCTCACCGAGCCAGACCAGACCCACGAGCATGGCGAGTCCGCCGAAGGTCGTCACGATCAGCGCCTGGATCGCGGAGCGGCGGGCGTAGATGCGGTGTGCCGAGAAGCCGATCAGCAGGAAAGAGAGGATCGTGGTGAGCTCCCAGAACACGAAGAGCATGACCAGGTCATCGGAGAGCACCAGCCCGAGCATCGATGCGGCGAACGCGAAGAGCTCTGCAGCGAAGGGACCGGCAGCCCGCTCCGAGTTCGCGAAGTACCGGGCGCAGTAGAGCATGACCAGGGCACCCACACCAAGGATGAGCACCGACATCGCCAGCGCGAGGGCGTCGACGCGGAATGCAAGTTCGACGCCGAACTGCGGGATCCACTCCATGACCTCGGCCGGAGGAGCATTGGGCTCGCCGATCGCGGCTGCCTGGTCCGCCGCGAGCACCGCAGGGACGTAACTGAGGATCCAGACCAGCGAAGCCGCCAGAATGGCGGCGAGCAGGAAGAAGGTGCGGCGTCCGAACCGGTGGAACATGAATGGAGTCAGGATGCTGACTGCAAAGAGGACTGTGAGCATCCCAAGGATCATCGACTCCGCTCCTCTCCACGACCTGTATCTCGCACGCCCAACTGCGAGTTCCTGAGACCAGGTTCTGCGGCGGCAATCCCTCCAATGTTAACAAACCAGCGCTACTATGCGCCCATGACCAGCACCGAGTTCGCTCAGGCAGCAGCTCCAGCCCCGCTGAAGAAGCGACTCATCGCCATCTGGAGCCTCTGGAGCTGGGGCAACGCGACCGTCAGCGCGGTCATGGTGACCTTCGTCTTCGGCACCTACATCGCCGACGCCGTGGGGCCCGGCGGGCAGGGGACGCAGTATCTGACCACTGCCAACACCGTCGCGGGACTCATCATCGCGCTCACCGCCCCGGTGATCGGCCAGCGCGCCGACAACGGCGGCCGACGACGACGCTGGCTCGTCATCAACACGCTGATCGTCATCGCGCTGGTCGCCGCCTGCTTCTTCGTGAAGCCAGACCAGGCCTATCTGGTCCTCGGTGTCACCCTGATGGCCACGATGACCCTCTTCGATGAGTTCGCCAACCTGAACTACAACTCGATGATCACCGATATCTCGGATGCGGAACGCATGGGCCGGGTCTCGGGCATCGGCTGGGGCTCCGGGTACCTCGGCGGCATCGTGATCCTCGCCATCGTCTACTTCGGTCTCGTGGCCGGGGAACCGCCACACATGTTCGGGCTCGGCGAGGACGAGATGGTCAACGTCCGGGCCGTCGCACTCGTGGCCGCCGCGTGGTTCCTGATCTTCTCGCTCCCGCTGCTGCTGACCCCGATGAAGACCGCGGACCAGCGCGTGGTAGAGGAGAAGGTGAGCATCCTGGAGTCCTACCGCCGGCTCATCGGACTGGTGATCGGGCTCTGGGCGGAGGATCGCAACACCTTCTGGTTCCTGGTCTCCTCAGCGATCTACCGCGACGGCCTCTCAGCCGTCTTCACCTACGGCGCGATCCTGGGCGTCACGGTCTTCGGGTTCACCACCTCAGACATCCTGCTCTTCGGCATCGCCGGCAATGTGGCCGCCGCCGCCGGAGCATTCATCGGCGGGTGGTTCGATGACCGCGTGGGCCCGCGTCGGGTGATCGCCACCTGTGTCACCGCGCTAATCATCACCGCGGCGATCCTGTACTTCCTCGATGTCCAGCGCAGCATCGGTCCGCTCGTGCTGACTCCGCAGACCGCCTTCTGGATCTTCGGGCTTCTGCTGTGCGTGTTCGTCGGACCCGCCCAGTCCTCTTCGCGGGCGTTCCTGGCAAGGCTTGCTCCGCCGAGCCGCGCCGGGGAGCTCTTCGGCCTCTATGCCACCGCTGGGCGCAGCGTTTCCTTCCTGACCCCGGGGCTCATCGCGCTGCTGCTGTTCACCGCAGGTGGGGACGACAAGGCGATCATCATCGGCGTTGTGGTGATCCTCACCGCCGGCCTGGCCACCCTGGCCCTGGTGCACAACCCGACCGGGCCCGCGAAGATGCGGGAGCATCGGATCCTGCGCAGCAGCTGAGGGCGGTGAGCGGGAGGCTGGGGCTGAACACTACTCGACGCGGGTGCGGTGGAAGTTGGCGTGGCTGCGTGAGGCCGTGGGACCCCGCTGACCCTGATAGCGAGACTGGTGGGCCCCCGCACCATAGGAATGCTCGGCCGGGGAGGTCAGCCGGAAGAAGCACAGCTGCCCGATCTTCGACCCGGGCCACAGCTTGATCGGCAGCGTCGCCATGTTCGACAGCTCCAGGGTGACCTGGCCCGAGAACCCCGGGTCGATGAAGCCGGCGGTGGAGTGAGTCAACAGGCCCAGGCGTCCCAGTGAGCTCTTCCCCTCCAGCCGAGCCGCGACGTCGTCCGGAAGGGTGACCGTCTCGTAGGTCGCGCCGAGCACGAACTCCCCCGGGTGCAGGATGAAGGGTTCATCAGGGTCCACCTCCACCAGTCGGGTCAGATCCGGCTGGTCCAGAGAGGGGTCGATATGGGCGTATTTGTGGTTGTCGAAGAGTCGGAACATGCGCTCCAGGCGCACGTCGACGCTCGAGGGCTGGATCATCGAACGGTCCAGCGGGTCCAGCTTGATCCGCTCGGCGTCGATCTCGGCTCGGATGTCTCGATCAGATAGCAGCACCTGCTCAAAATACCGCACCCCGACGGACCGGCTGCCCTGCGGGCTCTGGTGTGCAGGCCCGCCCGCATTGCATTCTGCGCGCGTCCGTGATCGCGTAGAGGCATGACTGAGACCCCGAATACCCAGCCAGAGCAGACTCCCCAGCAGGACGCCGAGACGGCGGGCTCCTCCGCCACGCTCGAGCAGATCCTGATCGAGGGCAAGGACGGCAAGGCCCAGGCCGGCGAGATCATTCGCACGTTCCTCACCAGCAGCGTCTACTTCCTCAGTCCAGAGGAGGTCACCGACGAGACCGGGTCGGTGAACCCCCTGACACTTCAGGACAATGAGGGGAACCCGCTGATCGCGCTCTTCAGCACCAGCGAGAACATCCCCGATGACTATAAGGAGCACGCACCGCATGCGGTCGAGGCCCCAGGCGTGGCGGTCGTTCAGTCCATCACCGGTGCCGGCATCATGATCGACGCGGGCCAGGAGCACGGCTTCCAGATCTCCGCCGAGGGCGTGGAGCGCATCCGCACCGATTTCATCAGCCCCGCAGAGGACGCTGAAGCACAGCAGTGAGCTGACTGCTCGCGGTCGCTCGGCCGCGGGCATGTCTGCACAACTCCTCGGGACCGCCCCCGACCCTCTTCCCGCCCGGCTAGAGTGAGCAGCTGAATCTACGCTGCGCAGCCGAAGGGAGAGACATGGGGGCGGTCCTGTCTGGTTTCCTGGTCATCTGGCTGATCATCGGGGTCGGCTGGATCATCGGACGCTTCGGCGTGCTGGGCTCGGACGCGCGGGTGGTGCTCAGTCGCGTCGCGTTCTTCGTCGCCTCGCCCTGCCTGCTGTTCGTGACCATCTCGGACTCCTCGATGAGCCAGGTGCTGGGCCCGCAGTTCCTCATCGCCGCGATCGGCGCACTCACGACTCTGGGCGTGTACATCCTGCTGGGTCGCCTGGTGCTGCTCAAGGGCCGAAGCGGCTCCGATCTGATGATCGGCGGCATGAGCGGCTCGCTGGTCAATGCGGCGAACCTCGGCTTCCCCATCGCAGCCTACGTGCTGGGAGACATCGCCCTGGCGGCGCCGATCATCATGTTCCAGCTCGCCGTCTACACCCCGATCTATGTGACCGCCCTGGACCTGCTCGGCAGGGATCAGGGCGGCACCTCCCGGGTGCGCCCGCACCCGCGGACCTCCACCCTGCGGAGCCTGGCGCAGTCGGCAGTCAACCCGATGATCCTCGGAGCCCTGCTGGGCCTGATCTTCTCCTGGCAGGACTGGCACTTCCCGGGGCCGGTGCAGGAATCCATCGAGATCGTGGCAGGCGCCTCCATCCCGCTGATGCTGCTGGCCTTCGGGCTCGCCCTGGTCGGCAGCCATCCCCTGGACAAGCGGGCCGACCGACGTCGTGATGTGCTTCTGGCCACCGCACTGAAGCTGATCCTGCATCCGTTGCTGGCCTGGCTGCTGGCCGAGGTGCTCTTCGGTCTCGACGGCCCAGAGGTGCTGGCCGCCGTCGTGCTCGCGGCACTTCCCAGCGCACAGAACGTGCTGGTCGCCGCCGTGCGCTACCAGGCCGGGGAGGTCATCGCGCGCGACACGGTCCTGCTGACCACCATCGCGGCGATCCCGGTGGTGGTGCTCGTGGCCGTGCTGCTGGGCTGAGCTGGGAGGTCATCGGCTCGCCGGGTCATTGCTAGGCTGACCCCTATGTCGCAGGCCCCTCCCCCACCCCCGAAGAACGACTCGGAGCAGTCGCCGCACGCCTCCCGCGTGGTCCTCTTCGCCTGGGTGGCGGCGCTGATCATGGCGCTGGCAGCCGGCGGTGCGGCCATCTGGCAGGTGAGCGAGAAGATCTACACGCCTGGCCACACCGCCCAGGAGTACTGGGATTCGATCAGCCGCGGAAGCGGCTCCGAGGCGCTGGGATTCTTTGAGTCCGAGGGTCTGGAGACCGGCGGTGAGGACAACGTGGACAGCGTCCTGCTCGATGGCTCCCCACTGGAGGCCAGCAGCACCGCGATCGAGGATCCTCGTTTCGGGGAGGACCCCGAGGGCGGCGGCGATGCCGTCATGCAGTTCGCGGTGGAGGGCGAGAACTACGAGACGCGGCTGCCGATGGAATCGCATGAGTCCACCCTCGCCGTCTTCAAGAACTGGGAGCTGACCTCCGGGGCCATGAGCCAGCTGCAGATCGATGTGCCGGGCGCCGCGGCGGGCGGCATCGCACAGATCGACGTGAACGGAGAGCCGGTCAACCTCGTCGACGACACCGCCACTCTGCGCTCCTACGTCCCCGCCGTCGTGGAGATCGCGGTGGACAGCGAGTGGCTCGTGGGCACCGCGCGCTATGTGGTGGTCCAGGAGGCCGGCGCGCAGGGCGAGGCGGAGGCGCACCAGATCACGCTCGACCTCAAGGCCTCCGAGGCGGCCGAAGAGGTCCTGCACGAGGAGGTCGAGGAGTACCTCGCCAGCTGTGCCGACCAGCAGGTGCTGATGCCGGCGGGCTGCCCGATGGGGATCAACACGCCGAACCAGGTCGTCACGGAGTCGATCACGTGGCAGATGCCGGAGCCGGAGGACCTTTCCCTGGGCTTCGACGAGGATGGCTGGGAGACCTCGGAGACCGAGATGGAAGCCACGATCAACTTCGACTCCCGGCATTTCCACGACGGCGAGAGCCTTCAGGAGAGTCACGACGTCGGGTTCGACCTGGACGTGGAGGTCGGCGCCAGCGGCGAGGAGCTCATCGTCTCGGTGACCGGCGCGGAGCCGCCCGAACTCTAGAGGCCCGGACGGTAGACTCTGGCCCTGTGGCTGCCCAGAGGACTGAGATCCGCGATCCCGCGGAGACCCGGTCTGCAGTGGACCCCGCAACCCTCGAGTCCGAAGGCCTGAACTCGGTCCAGGTGCTGGAACGTCACCGGCTCGGACTGGCGAACGTGCAGCCCCGCACCACCTCTCGGTCCCTCACCGAGATCCTGCGCACGCACCTGATGACGCTGTTCAACCTCATCATCGGCATATGCGCGCTGGCCATCATCGTGCTGGGCCGGTGGCTGGATCTGCTCTTCGCCGTCGCCGCCGTGGCCAACGTGATCATCGGGCTGTTCCAGGAGTACAGCGCCAAGCGCAAGCTGGACGCCATCGCGCTGCTGCATCAGGACAGCGTACGTGCGCTGCGGGACGGGATGCTGCTGGAGATCCACCGTGAGCAGATCGTCCTGGACGACGTCATCGAGCTGCACCGCGGCGATGAGGTCCCGGCCGATGGCACCGTGCTCAGCTCCGCGGGCCTGGACGTGGACGAGTCCATGCTCACCGGAGAATCCGACGCGGTGCCGAAACGCCGTGACGAGCAGCTGCTCTCCGGCACGGCCGTGGTGGCGGGCTCGGGTCGGTTCCGGGTCACCGCGGTCGGAGAGCGCGCCCACGCGGTCAAGCTCGCCACCGAGGCGAAGCGCTACCAGAAGATCAACTCGGAGCTGCGCCGTGCGCTGGAGAAGATCGCGTTCTGGCTCTCCCTCGTCCTGCTGCCCATCGTGGCCGTGGTGCTCAACGGACAGATGCAGGCCTTCGGAGGATGGAATGCGGCCTGGGCCTCCGGGCAGTGGCGCGACGCCGTGGTCACGGCGGTCTCCTCCGTGACGGCGATGATCCCGCAGGGTCTGGCGCTGATGACCACGATCGCCTTCGCCGTGGCCGCGGTGAAGCTCTCCAAACAGAATGTGTTGATCCAGGAGCAGCCCGCGGTGGAGATCCTCGCCCGTGTGGACGTGGTCTGTCTGGACAAGACCGGCACACTGACCGACGGCACCATCGCGTTCCACCAGGCGACTCCGCTGACTCCCCTCGGGCACCCCGAGGTGGTGGATCGCGGCCCGGACTCCACCGCGCTGGAAGGAACCGATGGATGGGAGCAGGCACTGGCGTTCTTCGGCGCCGATGAGCATGCGAACGCCACGGCCGCCGCCCTGCGCGCACCCTATAGGGCGCTGCCTCGGCATCGCGCCGCCAGTCAGGTGCAGTTCTCCTCAGCCCGCCGGTGGTCTGCGGTGACCTTCGCTGAGGACTCCGGCGCCCTGGCAGGACACTGGGTGCTCGGGGCCCCGGAGATGCTGCGTCAAGATGCCGTGGCCTCAGGCGTTGAGGTCGACGCGCTGCTGCGCCGCACGGATGCACTCTCCAGCCGTGGCCTGCGCACCATGCTGCTCGCCCATGCCCCGCTGGACGGGCCGATCGTCCCTGGCGGCACCGGACCCTTGGGCCGCGGAGAGCGCCTCCCCCAGGACCTGTCGCCGGTGGCGCTGCTGACGTTCAAGGAGAACGTCCGGCCCGAGGCCCGTGCCACCCTGGAGTACTTCCGTGAGCAGAACGTGGCGCTGAAGGTGATCTCCGGAGACTCACCCAAGACCGCCGCAGCAGTCGCCAGGGAAGTGGGCATGGCGGTGGAAGGCGACGCAGTGGACGCGTCCACGCTGCCCAGCGACCCCGCCGCGCTGCGGGAGGTGCTGGAGCACCACTCCGTGTTCGGGCGGGTCTCCCCCGAGCAGAAGCGACTGATGGTCGAGACGTTGAAGTCTGCGGGACATGTCGTGGCCATGACCGGCGACGGCGTCAATGACGCGCTGGCCATGAAGAAGGCTGACCTGGGCATCGCGATGGGCGACGGCGCCCCGGCCACCAAAGCGGTGTCCCGCATGGTGCTGCTGGACGGCCGCTTCGACCGGCTGCCCTCTGTGCTTGCCGAGGGACGCAAGGTGATCGCCAACACCGAGCGGGTGGCACATCTCTTCCTCTCCAAGACCGCCTACGCCATCCTGCTGGGCCTGGTGTACGGCCTGCTGTTCTGGGAGTTCCCCTTCCTCCCGCGCCAGTTCTCCACGGTGGACTTCCTGATGCTCGGCTGCCCGGCCTTCTTCCTGGCACTGATGCCCAACACCAGGCTGTATCGACCAGGTTTCCTGCGCCGCTCGGTGGTCTTCGCGATCCCCACGGCACTGGCGATCGTGCTCAGCGTGGTCACGGTCAGCGCGTTCGGTCGCTACCTGGCCGAGCCCGCCGCAGCGATCCAGACTGCGGCGACCCTCTGCCTGACAGCGGTGGGGCTGTGGGTGCTCAACGTCGCTCTGCGTCCGCTGACCCCGCTGCGCGTGACCCTGATCAGCTGCATGTACCTGCTCCTGGCCGCGGTGCTCCTCGTCCCGGTCTCCCAGCAATATCACCTGTTCGCAATGCCCTCGACCGAGCTGCTGAGCGCCTCGGTGGTCTCCATCATCATCGGCTGCGGATTGGTGGACGTCGGAAGCCGGGCCACCACAGCGCTGGCCCGGCGCCGTGGGGACTCCGGGAATTCCCGTGCGCAGGTCGACGCTGAATAATGGGGAACCTGTTCATCCATCCCGGCGCTTCGCCGGCTTCGTCGAAAGTGAGCCCTTCATGCTGAGGACCGTCATGGGCGGGAAGATCCACCGCGCCACGGTCACCCACGCGGATCTGCACTACGTAGGTTCCGTCACGGTGGACTCCGACCTCCTGGACGCCGCCGGAATCGTCGAGGGCGAGAAGGTCCAGGTCGTCGACATCACCAACGGTGCGCGGATCGAGACCTACACCATCGCCGGGCCCCGTGGGACCGGAGTCATCGGCATCAACGGCGCAGCCGCCCACCTGGTACATCCAGACGACCTGGTCATCCTGATCTCCTACGTGATGGTCGACGCGGCAGAGTTGGCCGGGCACCAGCCACAGGTCGTCCACGTGGACACGCAGAATCGAATCGTGCAGATCGGCAACGACCCCGCCGAACCGGTGCCGGGCGCCGTCGACCAGGTGAATCCGCGGACCGCGGTGCTGCACTGAGCTGAGCTGCGAGCGAGCTGGGCCGCTCGGGGCTGTCAGTAGCTGGGTTGTTCATCCGGAGCAGAACTGGACTGCATCAGGGCTCTTCAGCGGTCATGGCCGTGACACGGAGCCACAGTTCGGGCTAGGTTCGATTCAGTCACGCAGTACAGAGACACTGCAGTCATCGGCAGAACGGAGTTGATCATGAAACTGTTCACATTGGGCACAGGCATCGCCATCGGCTACCTCATCGGCAGCAAGCGAGGCAGAGCAGAATTTGAGCGCACGCTCAGCACCGTGAAGAAGAACGCCGCCGAGAAGTGGAAGGACCCCAAGGTCCAGGAGCAGGTCACCAAGGCCGAGGACACCGCCAAGAAATACGCCTCCGAAGCGGCAGGGTCCGTGAAGAAGCGCGCCGAAGACGCCAAGGGACCCGTGGCCGATGCCGCAGTGGATGCCGCAGCCCGGGTCGAGGAAGCCGCGAAGAAGGCCGGCGGCCCCGCAGAGAAGGTGGCTGGCCAGGCCTCCGCAAAGGTCAACGAGAAGGCCGGAGCCGCAGGACAGAAGTCCGGCTCCTCCTCCACCGGATCATCCTCCGGGTCCAGCACCGGCTCGACGACCGGCACCACAGGCTCGAACTCGAACAACGGCTCGAGCTCCAGCAGCTGAGCCTGAGGGCTCGAGCGCTGAACCCTTGAGCTGGCCGTGGTGCCTGCCCGCCGTGCGTGGGGCAGGCACCACGGCCAACCTATATCCTGAGAGCTATGCCGCCTGAGACCATCGACGCACGACTGATCATCGATACCCTCGCGAACCGTTCGATGAACGCGTTCGCCGAGGTGCCGCGCCACGACCAGCTCATCCGTCTGGCGCTGCGCCGGCGTCGCGTGGAGCTGCGCCCCGTCGGCGAGCGCAGCCTGGTCTTCGTCTTCGGCGGCGTGGTGGTCGGCGGGATGGACGCCACCGTGACCACCCTGGTCAGCGCCCACGCACGGCGCATCACCTCTGATCCGAACCTGCTGCGGCGACACCTGGAGATCCAGGAGATCCCCGTGGAGCCGCAGGTCGTCACGATGGAGCCTGCGGAGCCGCAGGCTGCGGCCCTCGAGCCTGGGGCTGAACCTGAGGCGACCGGGGAAGCGCCGGCCGAGCAGCAGGCTGCCGAACCCGAGCCACAGACTGCCGACGAGAGTTCACAGACTCCGGCGCCTCCCGCGAACAGCGTCCGCGTCTTCGTCGTCGGAGATCGGGTCTGCGCCGCGCTGCTCCGGGTGTCTCCCGTGGTCCTCGGCGACGGGACCTCGACCCTCCGTGAGCTCCTGGAGCAGGATGCCGTGGCTCGTGGCCGCCATGCTCTGGTCGCCTCTCCACCGGAGTGGGACCCGACCGCCCAGGCCGCGGGATCCGATGTGGACACACGGGTCCCGGCCTCGAACGAGCTGGTGCACCTCGGTGAGTCACGGGAGATCTCCGGCGGGGGTCTGCACATCGATCTCACCGACGAGTTCCCCGACTCGCTGCAGGAACTTGCCGTCGAGGCCGTGGCCGCAGTGCCCGGACTCAATGCCGCCGCCGTCGACCTGGAAGTCATCGACCTGGAGACCGCTGAGGGCGCGTTCGTTCGGGCCGTGCTGCCCGAGGCCGATATCAGCCCCGCCCACTACCCCGCGTATGGGGATTCCCATGACGTCGCGGGAGCCATCGCTGAGGAGATCCTGCTTCGTGCATCCCGATAATCACAGCGCCACGGCCGTGAGCGAGACCATGCCCCCGGCACCGCCCGCTCGGCCCGCCCTGGAACGCAGCGCCACGCCCAGCGCGCTCGAGAGCTTCATCGCCGAACATCTGGAGCCCGCGTTCGACCAGCTGCACCGCTGGCAGAACATCATGGACCACGAGATGCTGCTGCACCGCGCCGCCCGGCGAAAGAAGATGACGATCACGAAGATCAACGACTCCAATGTTCTCTTCTTCCTTTCCGGCATGGTGGTCGGTGGGATGGACACTGTCGTGACCTCTCTGGTCAGCCATCAGGCACGCCGAGTCTCAGCCTCCAAGGCCATGACCAAGAAATACCTGCAGGCCGCTGAGGTTCCCACGCCCAAGGGACGGGCGATCAACCCCACCGAGTTCACCCGCGCGGTGCAGCACCTGAAGAAGTCCGACGGCCCGGTGACGGTCAAGCCCTCCGCCGGGCGCGCGGGGCGGGGCATCACCACGGACATCACCACTCGGGAGCAGCTGCGGCAGGCGTGGACCTCCGCGATGGCGGCCCGTTCGGCCACCTCCAGCGCGCGCTACGTGATCATGGTGGAGGAACACCGTGCGGGACTGGACCTCCGCGCCTGCGTGGTCGGCGAGACCGTGGTCGGCGCGATCGCTCGCATCCCGTTCTACGTCATCGGCGACGGCGTGAGCACGGTCGCCGAACTGGCCGCCGCGGAGATCCAGCGCCGGCAGAGCAATGCATATCTTGCGACCCGGCAGCCCCGCGTCACGGACACCTTCCTGGCGCCGATGGGAATCACGACCGAGACGGTCCCTGACCACGGAGCCCTGCAGCTGCTGACGCCGACGGCGGACACCGCCCGCGGCGGTGGGCTCACCGTGGACGTCCTGGACCTGCTCAGCGATGAGCTCAAGGATCTCGCCGTGGACGGACTGCTGGCGGTGCCCGGCCTCGGCGCCGCTGCGGTGGACATGCTGGCACCGGAGCTCGGGTCGGCCGCGGAGGCCGTGGTCCTGGACGTGAATCCCTACGCGAACCTGATGCAGTTCCACTACCCCGCCTACGGCGCCGCGCGGCGGATCAACGATCCGATCCTGGACCAGCTGCTGCACCGCGCCTCACGCTGATCCAACGGTCAGGATGCCCCTCCCGCCTGGCCCCTGACCCCCTCTCCTCCGCCGACACGAGACCGAACTTGTGTGTCGTTTTGTCTCACCCATTGAACTCAGTTTTGATCAGATTCTGCGCCTGTGCGTATTCTGGTGGCTGTACCATCCCGAGCGGCCGAGAGATCTGGCTCGTCGACGCCGCAGCAACCCGGGCAGGGACACCTGGATCAGGTGTCTTTTCGCCGGGTGCTACCGCCAGGATCGATGGGAGTATCCTCTGATGATTTTGCCTGCCTCCACCCTGACCGAGGACGACGTGAGCGCCAAAGGCGCTGCCACCGATTCCTCCGGCGCGTCACCCGTGGCATCCAGCCGGCCGGGCTACACCTCACTCGATGTCCGACTCAGCGGCGTCGGCCGGTCCTTCGGCGACCACACCGTGCTGCGCGACGTCAGCCTGACCGTTGCTCCCGGCGAAGTGCTCGCCATTCTGGGCTCCTCGGGCTGCGGGAAATCCACTCTGCTGCGCGCCGTCGGCGGTCTCGACACCGGCAGCACCGGGGAGATCCTGATCAACGGCTCACCGGTGCAGCGCTATGACGAGCGCACCGCCGTCGGATTCCAGGAGCCGCGCCTGCTGCCCTGGCGCTCGATCTACAAGAACATCAGCCTCGGCCTGCCGCGGAGCCTGTCCAAGGCTGAGGGCCGCGAGCGGGTGGATGAGCTCCTGGAACTGGTCGGGCTGAAGGACCGCGCTGCACTGCGGCCCCGGGAGATCTCCGGCGGCATGGCGCAGCGCGCCTCGCTGGCGCGTGCGCTGGCTCGCCGACCCGGAGTGCTGCTCCTCGACGAGCCCTTCGGCGCCCTGGACGCGCTGACTCGCCTGAAGATGCAGGACCTGCTCCTCGACGTCCATGCACAGACCGGCACCACCGTGCTGCTGGTCACCCATGATGTGGATGAGGCGCTGCAGCTGGCCGACCGCGTGCTGCTGCTGGGCAAGAACGCCCAAGACCCCACAGCCGCCGAGGGAGCGACCATCGCGCGACTGCTGAATGTGCCGGGGTCTCGCCCCCGAGATCGCGCCTCGGCCGAGCTTGCAGCTCTGCGCGGCGAGCTTTTCTCCGGTCTCGGCGTGGATTCTCACACCCACTGACTCCTCAAAGCATGACGAAGCACGCCTGTCCCCGCGCGGCCTCTCCGCCGAGTCGATTCAGGTAGACCTGCAGATGACCCGTCACTCTCCGGGAACTCGTCACGGAACTTTGCTGAACATAACTCCTCGGGCTCCGCTCGAAGTCGCCCACCGTTGAAGAACTGAAAGGCTCTCCCATGCCCCGCACCACCGCTTCCCACTCGTTCGTAGCCTCCCACGGATCCGCCGCAAAGGCGGTCTCTGTCGCCGCCGTCGTCGCCCTGCTCGCCACGGCCTGCGGAGGAAACGGTGGCGAGGACGAGCAACTGGAGACGCTGAACATCGACTTCGCCACGTACAACCCGCTCAGCCTGATCATCCTGGAGAACGGCTGGCTGGAAGAGGAGCTGGAGGAGCTCGACGTCGATGTGAAGTGGGTGCAGTCCACGGGCTCGAACGTCGCCAATGAGAACCTGCGCGCCGGCAACATCGACGTGGGATCCACTGCAGGCTCCGCCGCCCTGCTCAACCGCGCCGTCGGCGCGGACACCCACACGATCATGATCGAGAACCAGCCGGAGTGGTCTGCGCTGGTCACCAACGGCGACTCTGACATCGAATCGGTGGAGGACCTCGAAGGGGCCTCGATCGCCGCCACCCCTGCGACGGACCCCTACTTCTTCATGGCCCGCTCGCTGCAGGAGGCCGGGCTCAGCGTGGATGACGTGGAGGTCCAGTCCCTGCAGCATGCCGACGGATGGCAGGCACTCGCCAACGGCGACGTGGACGCCTGGGCCGGCCTTGATCCCATCATGGCCGGCGCCGAAGCCGACGGCGCCGAGCTGCTCTATCGCAACGTCGACTTCAACACCTACTCGGTGATCAATGCGACCGGCGAGTTCGTCGAGGACCACCCAGACATCGCTCAGATCGTGGTCAACGTCTACGAGCAGGCGCGCGAGTGGGCCAAGGAGAACCCCGAGGGCACCGCGGAGATCCTGGCGGAGTACGCCGGTCTCGAGCCAGAGATCGCCGAGGCCGTCATCACCGAGCGCACCAACTTCGAAGTGGATCCGGTGCCGGGAGACGATGTCCGCGCCGCGATGGAGGCGGCCGGGCCGTTCTTCGTGGAGAACGGCGACGTGGACAGCCAGGAGGCGGTGGACGAGGCGCTGGATTCACTGTTCTACACCGAGTTCGCCGAGAACATCGAGGCCACCGACGCCGAAGGCACCGAGGACGCCGCCGACGAGGCCGATATCGAGGAGACTGACGAGTGACCGAGACCCTTCGCGCAGCACCCACCACCCAGCCGGCGGACGGACCGGCCCGAACACCACGGCAACGACGGCGCAGGAAGCTGCCCGGGGGCGGACTGCTGATCGGCGCCGTCGTCCCGGTGCTGCTGCTGGGGGTGTGGTGGCTGGTCACCGACGGCACCGGCACCTTCAGTCCGGTTCAGCTTCCCGCTCCACAGACGGTCTTCAGCGCCGGGATCGGGCTCTTCGAGTCCGGGGATCTGATCGATCACATGACGATCTCGCTGCAGCGCGTGCTGCTGGGCTTCGCCGCCGGGGCGGGACTCGGACTGGCTCTGGGCTCGCTGCTCGGTCTCTCCTCCATCGCCGACGCCCTGCTGCACCCGACCGTCGGCGCCTTCCGCGCCGTGCCCTCGCTCGCCTGGGTCCCACTGCTGCTGCTCTGGGTCGGGATCGACGAGGACTCGAAGGTCATCCTGATCGCCATCGGCGCCTTCTTCCCGGTGTTCACCGCCGTACACTCGGCGCTGCGACACGTGGATGCCCAGCTGGTGGAGGCCGGACGCGCCTTCGGGTTCCACGGTGTGCGGCTCCTCGGCACGGTGCAGCTGCCCGCCGTCGTGCCCAGCGTGTTCTCCGGACTGCGCCTGGGCCTGGCTCAGGCCTGGCTGTTCCTGGTGGCCGCGGAGCTGCTGGCCTCCTCCGAAGGGCTGGGCTTCCTGCTGGATGAATCTCGGAACAACGGGCGCACGGACCGGCTGCTGCTGGCGATCGTGCTGCTGGCACTGCTGGGCAAGCTCACCGACACGCTGCTCGGCATCGTCGAGCGCAAGGCCCTCAAGACCTGGGCCTGAACCCGCGCTCCAGCGTTTTACCGGGGCTTCCGCGTTCTACCGGCCACACCATCGGCCAGGTAGAACCCGGAAGCCCCGGTATTTTGCGTTGAGAAGGGGCGCTCAGCCCTTGCGGCGGAGCTGGAACTGCGCGCCGTGGTGGTCTTCGGGAAGGTGATCGCCTGCGCCGAAAAGCTTGTTGCGCAGCGTGCCCGGGGCGTACTCGGTCTTGTACCGACCGAGCCGCTGCAGCTCGGGCACCACATGCTCCACCACATCCTCGAAGGTCCCGGGAGTGATGTGGTAGGCGAGGTTGAACCCGTCCACGTCGGTCTCCTCCTGCCACTCGATCAGCTGCTGCGCCGCGCTCGGACCGTCGCCGATGATGACGGGGCCGAAGCCGCCGACGCCGACCCACTCGGCCAGCTGCCGGACGGTCCAGACCTCGTCCTCCCGCCCTGAGGCCTTCTGGAAGGTCTCCACGGTGGACTGGATGGCGTTGGACTTCACGTCGCCGATGGGCTGGTCCAGGTCGAACTGGCTCAGGTCGATGCCCATCCAGCCCGACATCAGCACCAGTCCGCCCTCGGCGTCGATGTACTGGGTGAGATCGTCGTACTTGGCCTGGGCGGCGTCGTTGTCCGGTCCGGTGACGATGGTCTGCATCGCGAAGATGCGCACCGAGTAGGGGTCCCGTCCGGCGTCGGCCACGGACTGGCGGATCTTGGCCACCGAGGCCTTGGCCAGCTCCTTGGTGGGTGGATTGATGAACATCGCCTCGGCATGCTTGCCGGCGAAGGCGCGGCCTCGGGTGGACGCCCCGGCCTGGTAGATCACGGGGGTCCGCTGCGGGGAAGGCTCCACCACTCCGATGCCGGGGGTCTTGAAGAACTCGCCGTGGTGTTCGATTCGATGCACCTTCTCCGGATCCGTGAACACCCCCGACGCCTTATCGGCCACCACCGCGTCATCCTCCCAGGAGCCCTCGAGCAGCTTGTAGACGACTTCGAGGTACTCGTCCGCATGGTCGTAGCGGCGGTCGTGCTCCATCTGGTCATCCTGGCCCATGTTCTGCGCAGCCGAGGGCAGATAACCGGTCACCACGTTCCAGCCGACGCGTCCACCGGTCAGGTGATCCAAGGTGCCGAGCCGGCGGGAGAATGGGTAGGGATGCTCGTAGGCGGTGCCGGCGGTGATGCCGAAGCCCAGGTTCTTGGTGACGGCGGCCATTGCGGAGACCAGCAGGAACGGGTCCTGCAAGGGGATCTGCGCCCCCGAGCGCAAGGCTGCATCGGGGTTTGAGCCGAACACGTCGTAGGGGCCCAGCACGTCAGCGATGAACAGCCCATCGAAGAGGCCCCGCTCGAGGATCTGCGCAACCTCGGTCCAGTAGCCGATGGTGTTGTACTCCCGGGCGCGGTCATCCGGGTGGCGCCAGAGCCCCGGAGACTGGTGGACCACGCAGTTCATGTCGAACGCGTTGAAGAGGATCTCGCGCTTACCGGCCTCGGTGGTGGGGTAGGTCATTCTCATGCTCCTTCAGAATCGGATCGAGCAGAACTGCATCCAACGGAATCGGATCCAGCTGTGGAAAGTCTGGGCGCCGCCGTGGGCAGTGTCAGACGAGCTGGGTGACGGCCGGGAGGTCTGGCTCGCCCACGCTCCACAGCCGCACCGGTTCGGTGCCGTTGACGCGGTGATCTCCGGCTATCCGGGCCTTGTACACCCAAGGGTTGTGGCTGGTGACCGTGCGGGCGTTGCGCCAATGACGGTCGAGACCGCGAGTCTGGCTGACTCCCGAGGCGCCGAGCACGTCGAAGATGCGCGTGACAGCTTCCAGCGCCGGTCGGTGCAGAGCCACCTGGGCGCGTCCAGTGGAGAGTTCGGCGGCGTTGGCGGCAGCGATCGCCTCCTCCGGCCCGGCAGTGCGCGCGGCGAAAGCGGCATCAAGATAGGTGGCCGTGTGGAGCACCTGTGCCCTGGCCAGCGCCGCAGCCGCATCCACCTCACCGATCACCTGGAGCAGCTGGGGGTCCGTGCGGGGTGTGCGAGTGTTGGCGTGGGTATAGGTGCGGGGACGCTCGTGCAGCAGTGCGGCCGCGTCTCGCGCTGCGGCTTCGACGATCCCGGCCAGGACGATCAGCAGGATGTGCTGGTACAGGGCCGTCTGGTAGGGGAAGCGGTCCGTGAGTCCACGCAGCTCCGAGGTCTGCACCGCGGCATCGGAGAGCCGTGCGGTCCCTGAACCTGTAGTGCGCTGACCGAATCCATCCCAGTCATCCTCGATCTGGACACCGGGCTGGTCCCGACGAACCAGCACCGCAAGCTCATTGTCGTCGGCGTCCCGAGCTGTGACATCGAGCCAGTCCGCGAAGATCGCCCCGGTGGTGTAGTACTTCACTCCGTTGACCACCGGTCCTGTGGAAGTCTCGCTGACCAGCGTCCCTGAACGGTGAAATCCGCCCTTGCCAGGTTCGGTCCACGCATTGCCCACCAGCTCACCGGCGGCGAGACGCGCCAGCCAGCCCTGCACAGGCTCTTCCCCCGCCGGGCGCCAGAGCAGGTCCTCCTCCACCGCGAAGTGCCCGCGCAGCACCTGGGGAAGATTGCTGTCCTGCGCCGCGAGCTCCAGGAGCACCACACTGGTCTGCACCCAGTCCAGCCCGCTGCCCCCGGAGGACAACGGAAGTCGGAGCCGACCGATGCCGGCGTCGGCGAGGGTGCGCACCTGTTCACGGGCCAGTTCCCTATGGCGTTCACGATCCAGGGCAGAGAGCCCGGCGCGCTCCACAGCGTCTCGAAGCTCAGCAGAGACAGGCAGATGTATGTTCATACTTTCCTCCATCGATTCTGGCGGTAGCACCCGGCAATCCCGGGTTGCTGCGACGTCGACGGGCCAGATCCCTCAGTCGCTCTGGATGGTGATGGGCTCAAATATAGAGGACAAGCATGCTGTTTCGTCAAATGGTCATGACTTCACATGTCGTCGTGTGTTCATTCACGGACCTGAACACACTAGGTTGCCGGGAGGCTCCGGACGTCATACGGCGTCTCACAGTGCGAACAAATCTTGCTGCTCCACGGTGCGAGCCCGTAGCTTTGAACCTGTAGCCATCCCGAGCGGCTGAGAGATCTGGCTCAGAGACGCCGCAGCAACCCGGATATGCCGGGTGCTAACGCCAGGACCGATGGAGTTGATCAATATGTCTGTCCCTGCTCGTACTCTCGAAGATCCTGCAGCCGCATCTCGCGTGGACTCTTTTGCGCTGCGCCATGCCCTCGCTCAGTTCCCGCAAGGCGTGGTCGCGGTTGGCGCGGAGGTCGACGGCTCCCCCGAGGCGATCATCGCGTCCACCTTCACGGTGGGAGTCTCCCTGGAGCCGCCGTTGGTCACCCTCGCGGTGCAGCACGATTCCTCCACCTGGCCCAAACTCGAGCGCAGCGGCAGTGAGCTGGGTATCTCGGTGCTGGGCCGGGATCAGAACGGGCTCTGCCGGCAGATCGCCTCGAAGGACCGCGCGAACCGCTTCACCGGGGTGGAGTACCAGCTCCACGGTTCCGCCCTGCTGCTCGAAGGCGTGCCGATGTGGCTGCGCACCCGTATCTACGACCAGGTCAGGGCCGGTGACCACGACATCATCGTGCTGGAGATCCTGGATCTGGGATTCACCGAGGACGCCGCCGGTCTGGTCTTCCACCAGCACGAGTTCAAGACCCTGACCCCCCTGAGCTGACCCTGAAGGACCCCTCGTTGACCACCTCGCGCTCCCCTGCCCTGGACACAGCCGCGCCCTCTTCGACGGCGCAGCGCGCTGTGTTCCCCGCAGACCCGCTGGTCGCAGATGTCCACAGCTGGGCCGACCCGACTGACGAGGACCAGCGCCTGGCGTTCTGGTCCGAGGCCGCCACCCTGCTCGACTGGGCCACACCGTGGGAGAACACCCACACCTGGACTCCGCCCGACCCGACCACCAAGCGCGGCCCGAGGATCGGCTGGTACGAGGGTGGGACGCTCAACGCGGCCGTGAACTGCGTGGATCGCCACATCGCCGCCGGGCGCGGCGAGACGATCGCGCTGCACTTCGAGGGCGAGCCCGGTGACCGCGAGGATGTCAGCTACGCCGAGCTGGGCCGCCGGGTCAATCAGGCGGCCAATGCGCTGACCGCCATGGGCATCACTCGTGGCGACCGTGTGGTCATCTACCTGCCGGTGCTGGTGGAAACCATCGTGATCACGCTGGCCTGCGCCCGGCTCGGTGCGGTGCACTCGCTGGTCTTCGGAGGCTTCTCCGCCGAGGCGCTGAAGTTCCGCGTGGAGGACACCGGGGCGAAGCTGCTGGTCACCACGGATGGTCAGTTCCGCCGCGGCAAGGCAGTCCCGGTGAAGGCCAATGCCGACGCCGCCGTGGCCGAGGCGACCACCGAGCACGGCGGGAACCTTGAGCACGTCCTGGTCATCAACCGCACCGACTCCCCCATCGAGTGGACGCCTGGGCGTGACCTCTGGTGGCACGAGGTGGTGGAGACTGCCTCCACCGAGCATGCCCCGGAGTTCTTCGAGGCCGAGACCGAGCTGTTCATCATGTACACCTCCGGGACCACCGGCAAGCCCAAGGGATTGGTCCACACCACCGGCGGCTACCTGACCGGAGCGCTCTACACCTACCTGCGGCTCTTCGCCCATCCGGATCCGGCCCGGCGCACCCATGACGTCCACTGGTGCACGGCTGACCTGGCCTGGGTGACCGCACACACCTATGAGATCTACGGTCCGCTGGCCGCTGGCGCCACCCAGGTGATATTCGAGGGGACGCCGAACACTCCGCACGAAGGACGCCACTTTGAGATCATCGAACGGCACAGGGTGACCACCTACTACACCGCTCCGACCCTGGTGCGCTCACTGATGGGATGGTTCCCCGAGGGCGTTCCGGCGCAGTACGACCTCTCCTCGATCCGGCTCGCCGGCACCGTGGGCGAGGCCGTCAACCCCGAGGCCTGGCACTGGATCCGCCGCGAGATCGGCAGAAACACCACCGACGACGCCGGAAGACCCGCACTTCCCATGGTGGACACCTGGTGGCAGTCCGAATCCGGCTCCACGGTGCTCTCCCCGCGTCCGGAGGACGCGCAGCTCAAGCCCGGCGCGGCCAGCCGCGAGTTGCCGGGCTGGGGCGCAGCCGTCGTCGATGATGCCGGCCGAACCGTCCCCCACGGAACCCAGGGAAATATCGTGCTCACCCATACCGGCCCGTCGATGGCGCGCACGGTCTGGGGCAATCCCGAACGCTATTTCACCTCCTATTGGGAGAAATACGCTGATCAGGGTTGGTTCCTCGCGGGCGACGGCGCACGGAAGGATGAGGACGGAGACCTCTGGATCCTGGGCCGGATCGATGATGTCATCAACATCTCCGGGCACCGGCTCTCCACGATCGAGATCGAATCTGCGCTGATCTCCCACCCCGATGTGGTCGAGGCCGGGGTCTGCCCGGTCTTTGATGAGATGACCGGGCATGCCGCCGTCGCCTTCACCGTGCTGACCACTGCGGCCCGCGAGCGCCTGGAAGCCGCTGGTGGAGCCGGAAGCGCGGCAGAGCGTGAGCTGCTCGGCGCCCTGCGCAGCCATGTGGGCGAGGTGATCGGTCCGGTGGCAAAGCCGCGCAGCGTGATCCCGGTGCCAGAGGTGCCCAAGACCCGTTCCGGGAAGATCATGCGCCGGCTGCTGACCCAGCTGCATGACGGTGAGACCCTCGGGGACACCACAAGCCTGCAGAATGAACCCTGTGTTCCAAAAATTGAAGAGATCTGCCAACGGCGCGGGACCGCGCCGAGAAAAGAAGAGGTAGCTCCATGAGCGATCGCCAGTTCGGCTTCCGCACCCGCGCCCTGCACGCCGGGGCCGTCCCCGATGCCGTCTACGGTTCGCGTGCCGTGCCCATCCACCAGTCCACCTCCTTCGTCTTCAAGGACACCGCAGACGCCGCGAACCTCTTCGCGCTGCAGAAGTACGGCAACATCTACTCGCGCATCGGCAACCCCACGGTCTCCGCGCTGGAGGAACGGATCGCCTCACTCGAAGGCGGCATCGGTGCGGTGGCCACCGCCTCGGGGATGAGTGCTGAGTTCCTGGTCTTCGCGGCACTGTGCGGCTCCGGGGATCACATCGTGGCCAGCTCCAAGCTCTACGGCGGCACCATCACCCAGCTCGATGTCACGCTGCGGCGGTTCGGGATCGAGACCACCTTTGTGGACTCGCTGGAGCCCACAGACTATGAGGCCGCGATGCAGGAGAACACCAAGGTGGTCTATACCGAGGTGGTCGCGAACCCCAGCTCGGACATCGCTGACCTGCGCGGACTCTCCGAGGTCGCACATCAGCACGGCGTGCCGCTGGTGGTGGACTCCACGCTGACCACCCCATACCTGATCCGCCCCTTCGAATACGGCGCGGACATCGTGATCCACTCCGTCACCAAGTTCATGGGTGGTCACGGCACCACCCTGGGCGGGGTCATCGTGGAATCCGGTGAGTTCCCCTGGGACAACGGGAACTTCCCCGCGATGACCGAACCCGTGGCCTCCTACGGCGGACTCTCCTGGTGGGGCAACTTCGGCGAATACGGCTTCCTCACCAAGCTGCGCGCCGAGCAGCTGCGAGACATCGGACCCTCCCTCGGCCCGCAGGCGGCGTTCAACCTGATCCAGGGCATCGAGACCCTGCCCCAGCGGATCGACGAGCACGTGGCCAACGCCCAGAAGGTGGCGGAATGGCTCGAAGCCGATGAGCGCGTGGACTACGTGAACTACGCGGGTCTGCCCTCCCATGCAGATCATGACCGCGCCAAGGAGATGCTGCCCAAGGGCGTGGGCTCGGTCTTCAGCTTCGGCATCCGCGGCGGCCGGGAGACCGGGGCCCGCTTCATCGAGGCCCTGCAGCTCGCCAGTCACCTGGCTAATGTGGGTGATGTGCGCACCCTGATCCTGCACCCGGGATCCACCACCCACCAGCAGCTCTCCCCGGAGCAGATGAGCGCAGCCGGCATCCCGGAGGACCTGATCCGGATCTCGGTGGGCATCGAGGACGTCGATGACATCATCTGGGACCTGGACCAGGCGCTGAGCACCGCAGTCGAAGGAGACAAGTGATGAGCGAGCAGACCCTGACCAACGACGACGAGGCCACGGCCGAACATCCCCATGGCCGCTGGACCGCGCCGTCGCCCTCGCGTCGCCTGCAGCTGCTGCGCAGCGCGAAGTCCGTGGCGATCGTGGGCATGTCCGACAAGCCCGCGCGCGCCAGCTACTTCGTGGCCACCTACCTGATGAGCTCCTCGAGCTACACGGTCTACTTCGTGAACCCGCGGCTCCAAGAGGTGCTGGGCCAGCCGGTCTACGCCTCGCTGAAGGACCTTCCCGAGGTGCCGGACATCGTTGACATCTTCCGCCGCCCCGAGGATGTTCCCGCCATCGCGGAGGAGGCTGCCGAGATCGGCGCGAAGACGATCTGGGCGCAGCTCGGGATCAGCTCCGAGGAAGCCATGCAGCTTGCTCAGGACGCTGGGCTCAACGCGGTGCAGGACCGCTGCATGAAGATCGAGCACGGCCGGTTCCACGGCAACCTGCACCTCTCCGGCTTCAACACCGGGGTCATCTCGGCGAAGCGGCAGATCCTCGACGGCTGAGTGCGGCTGCCGGGCCCGAGTCACGTTGCGCTGAACGGCGCCCGGCGCCCGGCGGCCGTCGACCTCAGCCGCCGGCTGTCCCGTGGCGCAGCCGGTGTCGGATCTCGTCGCGGGAGCTCACATCGAACTTGGTCAGCGCATTGCGCACATGGAAGTCGATGGTGCGCACGGAGACCCCCAGTTCCTCGGCGATCTCCTTATTGGTCCATCCGTCAGCGATCAGAACAGCGACCTGGCGCTCCCGCCCCGACAGCCCGTCCAGAGGGCCGGTGTGGTCGTTCGCCACGCTCTCGCGGAGCGTCTCCGGCTTCAGAGTGGGGATGATTCCCGCCGGTGTCATCGCCGGAGACGGCCCCTGGACGGGCGGGACCCGTTTGAGCGGAGCGTGCCGGTCCAACCGTGGCCTCAGCGCAGAGAGCTGCTCCAAGGCCAGCTGCAGAAGCCCCGGCGAACCCACGCGGGTGAACAGCGCGATGGACCACTCAAGCCCCTCGATCACGGTCACGCGATTCCGTTTCAGCTCCTGGGGATAGGCGATGACCAGCGCACCCATATCCAGGTATGTGAAGGCTCTGAAGAGCCGGAACCCACCGGCATCAGAGGTCTGCTGCGTCAGGTGCATCGGAGGCTGGGCTTCGAGCCACTCGTCGACCCGCGCGAATCGTCGCATGGCTTCGGTCGGGTCGTGCCTCCCCCAGGCTTGGAAGCCTTCCATATAGTCCACGACCGACCCCTCGAACTGCGGCGCGACGGGGCAGTCACCGGCTTGGACGACGCGTTGCACCGAGGGGATCATGGAACTCAGTCCGGCGTAGTAGGCCGCACGGACCAGCAACAGCACCGCGTCGATTTCGACGTTCATCCAGCCACCGGCCTCATCACGAAGTCGCAGCAGGTGCCGCACGGCGCGCGCGTGATCGGAATCCACCACGGCCGTCCAGGCGTACAGGTGTTCCAGCGCAGAAGACACCAGCACCCCCGCGTCCTTGCGCACAGCCGAGATCTCTTCGATCATGGGGGCGACGTCGGCGGAGCGACCTCTGCTGATCGGTATCAATGCCCAGGTCAGATAGGCGACAAGCGCCGTGGCATCCTCTCGCCTCAGCAGTGCGCTGTCCGTCGCGGCTACCGCCACGTCCATCGCCTCTTTCCAGAGTCCAGCCGTGAACAACACCCGAGCCAACTGGGCCTTCGCGAAGGTCAAGAACCTCATGTCAGGGGTCACCGCCATGACACCGGAGAGGTCCGCATACGCCCCGACCGGGTCGCCGAGATAGCGACGCCTGGCGCCTCTCGCCGACTTCAGACCCACCTGGAAGGCTTCGGAGTTGGGTATCTGCTCGAGTCTCTGAATCTCGTGAGAAATTTCAGCCTCGGCCTCCTGGACCGTGCGAGGATCCTGAGCATCGAAGACCTGCCATAGTTGAATGAAGGCGCTCAAACCAGCCGCATGCGCTCGCTCCCATTCCATCGCCTCTCGAGGTGCATCACCATGGTCCTGCGCGGCCAGGCGCTGGTCGAGATGCTGCTCCCTGACCGCAAGCATGCGCAGCGTCTCACGCTTTGCGGCCTCGGCGCGGCCAGGAGTGCCCATGATGCCCAGGTCCGCCGCCACCAGGGCGACGGCCTGTGCGAAGACCAGTGCCGCGGGGTCCTCGGGCTCGACTCGGGTCTGCCGTTCCAGCGCTGCGACGGCCTCCGGCAGGTTGTCGCGGTCCAGCGCCACGAGTGCGAGCCCGCCTTGTCACAGTGGACCAGGTTTGAGGCATCGGAGCGATGACTCATACGGCGGGAAGCAATCGAGGTGCCCCAGGATCGCTCCGAAGTACAACAGATCCTGGAGTGCCTGCGCGTCAGCCTTCAGGCTCGTCACGGCGAGGAAATGTTGGAACGCCTGTTCCAGGTCACCGCGCAGGAGGGAATCCGCGGCGGCATCGCGCAGATCGTGGATCAGCTCACTGATGGGCTCAGAGTCGGGCAGGACTCGGGCGATCTCCACGCGGTGGGTTAGGGCAGCAACACCATCGACGATGCCTATCAGTTTCCTGTGAAGCTCCATAAACTCCGTGGGACACAGCAGCGCCAGCAGCGCTTCACAGATGAGACCGTTGCGAATCTTGTATCCGAACAACCTCTCGCCAGACCGCCAGACCTGATTCCAGGACGTCGGAAAGGTCCGCAGGAGAATCCAGCGCGAAGGCGATCTGATGCTTTGCCAGTGGCACGGAAGAGACGGCGAGGAGGCGCAGCACCTCTCTCGTCTCTTCACTCAGCGGCACCAGAGCCTCTTCGAATGCTCGCCGCATCCACTGAGCTGCAGGTCCGGCCTTCGTCGCATTGATCGACATGGCCAGTCGTCGGGTACCGATGGAAGTGGCCGAGAGGTGGCGCCCCACCTCGTGCACCAGCAGAGGGTAGCCGGCGGTCTGCGCCTGCACCGTGTCGACCACGCCGGCGCTCAGCGGAGTGGTCAGATACTGCGCCAGGAGCTCTTTCGTCTCGGCTGGACGGAACGGGTCGACCCGGATATGAGTCCCGTTCGGGCTGTTCCGAGCGAAAGCGCTGAGCCGATTGACCTCCGGTCGGGCGGATGGGCGTCCAGACATCACCACCAGGACTGGCGCGTCTCGAAGCAGGGTGCAGATGCGCAGAAGAGCCTCAGCCGACTCACTGTCGATCCATTGGGTGTTGATCAGCGCGATCACCGTCGGACGACGCAGGGTCTGTGCCCGCTGCAGGCCTTCGCTCACGAGCTCGTCCACGCTCTGGTCGCGCAGCTGCGTCTCAGGTGGAAGCACGAGCCGACGCAGCAGATCTCCGGAGATCTCACTCTGCGCCTGGTCCAGGACGACGACGATCTCCCGCCAGTCCTCGAAGTCCGCGAACGCGTCCCGAAGGAGCGTCCCCTTGCCCACGCCCGCAAAACCCTCGAGATAGACGACCTGCGCCCGGCGCGCCGCCGCCAGGAGTGCAGACTGTCGGACCAGCGCAAGCTCCTGCTCGCGTCCGACGCGAGGACCTTCAGTGCCCAAAGAGTCCTCCAATATTGTGAATGTAACTCCGCTCACAGTACGGCTCTCGTTGTCGGCTTATCACTGCGCTTGTCAGATTACGCTGGCGGCGCTAAGCACGGTGCGCCCAGTTCAATCCTGAATCCAGGAATTTCAGATCAAAGCCCGTCGCCGCAACGCACATAGGCCGCACAAGCCACACATCTGCAATGGGGGGGCGGAGTGCGCGGCCACGCAAGGTAAACCACCCGCGCCAGCCAGCCCGGCCCAATGCTTGACTGACACTTCGTCACCTGACCATCCGGCTCGGGCCAAGCGCCCACATTCGCGCGTCTGAGCCTTGTTCGCCTCTGGAGGTACCGCGCGGTAACTATCTTCGAGTTTCTTTCGGAAAACTCTTGAATTGCGCACCACCATTTACTACGTTAACTGCTCACGAGGCACTAATGTTCAGCAGTTATGACCTAATCCTCAACAGGTTATTTCTCCCAGTAGTCGCCACCCCACTAAGACCGCTAGGAGACAAATGCCGGAGAACACGCCTCATCAGAACGTGCCGCAGCGCAGAAGGAAGGTCCAGGCTGTGCTCGCAGGAGGACTTGTGCTCGGCATCGGTGCCGCTGTCACGCTCGCCGCCTGGAATGATTCTGAGTTTGCCGAGGGTATCTTCACCGCAGGAAACTTCAACCTCGTGGGCTCCACCGAGGACGACCCATCATCCTTCACAGACCACAACGTGAATGAAGCAGATGAAGTCGCCGCGCTGACATTCGACGCAGGCAACATCGTCCCGGGTGAGACCGTGTACGCCCCGTTCCACGTGCGCCTAGACGAAGACACCACCGTGGACGGGAGCATTGAGGCGGCAGAGGGTGTCGAGCTTGCCGCGGAGGGCGAGAACACGGAGTTCTTGGCGTATTCCCTGCACCGCACATCCGATTGCAGTTCGGGCGGAGTTTCTGAGAGCACACCCATCGCCGAGTCGGGCAGTCTGGCGCCCGGGCCGGTGCCACTCGCTGAGGCAATCCCTCTCGAGTCCAATGGTGATGACGTCGCGGGAGAGACCATCTCATTCTGCTTCGTCGTGTCGGCGGACGATAGCGATCTCGTTGAATCGGCAAGTGCCACCGCGACATGGGAGTTCCTGGCAGTCTCCGACGACGCCTGACCGTTGCTCGCGGAATACTCGTACGCAGCTGATGGGCACCGGGACTTATTCAGCTGGTGATGCGCACATTCGGCACCAAGAACACCCCAGGGAGCGGGCCATGCAAAACCGTTCAAGGAGACTTCGCGCGCTCCTCGCTGCGGGACTCGTGCTCGGCATAGGTGCCTCAACCACTCTGGCGGCCTGGAACGACAATGAATACGCGCAAGGCAGCATCACGGCGGCCAGCTTTGCTCTGGAAAGCAACGGCGGCGACAGCTCGGGCTTCAGCGCTACCACCACTGAAACGCCAAAGTCATTGGTCTACGACTCCAATAAGGACGCGATGTTTCCGGGACGGCACACCTACGCCCTGTTTCAAGTAAGAACAGCGGCAGGGTCAGTTCCCGGCAGCGTCCAGTTTCAGGGTGCCGCGCAGACCACCGGGGCGGCAGACCAGTACAGGTATGCCGTGCGCCATATCTCTGGCACGACCTGCAACGCCGATGTATTCAGTCAGTCGTCCGGCACTGGGGTCGTTCCAGCCTCTAGCCCGCTGGGCACATCCTCCACTACTTCACAGACCCTGGAGGCGAATGCCGGGAACACGGTGAACTACTGCCTCAGGCTTACCCTCCGAACTGACGCGCCGAACTCGGCTCAGGGAACGACGGTGAACCCCCTCTGGATCGTGCAGGGAACGAGCGTGAGCGGGTGACTGACATTCAGGGGCCGAGACTGTGACGGCGCGACTTAGATTCTGGCTGACCGAGACGCTGCTGTGGGTCGCGGCCGCTGCGGGACTGCTCGCCGTGTTGCTGGTGGGAGCCGCCTATTTCTTCAACATCTCCTTGATAATGTTCCGAACGGGCTCCATGGAACCCACCATCCCAACCGGTGCAGTTGCTGTGGTTCAGGAGGTCAAGGCGTCCAGCGTGGAGGTCGGTGACATCCTCACGATCGACCGCGCGGGGCAGCTCCCCGTGACGCACAGAGTCACCTCCGTTGCTCCTGGAGAATCTGCAACGACGCGGGTCGTGACCATGCGCGGCGACGCCAACGAATCGGATGACCCTTTCCCCTACGTCATCACGGAAGCCAGGAAGGTCTTGTGGTCAGTGCCGGGTTTGGCGAACACCATCAACCAGCTCGGCAATCCCTATGTTCTTGGCGGGGTCACCGTGGGGGTAGCGCTCCTAGTGGGATGGGCCTTCTGGCCGCAGAGCCCTCCCGCTGCTCCTCGTCACGCCCCCGCCTCCGCTGCACGTCGGCGCAGGCGCAGTCACTCAGGGGCACTTCTCCTCGTCGCCGCGACGGGAGCCACCGGCGCAACCCTGATGACGCCCATCCCGGCTTCCGCTACAAATAACTCGGGTGCTGTCGTCCGAGAGTCCGCGAGCAGTGAATACGTGAGTCTGCGTTCTGCGTACGTACCCGGGCAACGCATCAATATGCGACCAGGAGACAAGGCTCGGTGGGACATCGATGTTTCACTCACCCCACCTGAGACACTGAGAGGCCGCGCAGGGCTGAGCATGGCCGGGGATTTTCCGCTCCGGGTCACGATCACCTCCTGTGATCAAGCATGGTCCGACGGACCCACCTCCACATCCACCCCGGGGGAAGCGTGTCCAGGTGACGCCGAGGTGCTCCTGAAATCCGAAACTCTGGCTTCGACTGAGAAGGTGAACTGGTTGGACGAGTTCTCCTCCGCCGAGAACGTGTGGTTGCGAGTGGACACCACACTCCCGGTGGAGGAGACCGTGTCGGCCGATTCCACAGCGGTCGTCCGAGTCCATGCCGAGGTCGCCGGCGACGAGATCTCGATGAGCACAGGGGGCGACAGTGCATCTGGTGACGACTCCGCTGCCGCTGCTGCAGATCCGGAAGGTGGGCCAGGAAACTTGGCGCAAACCGGGGTCAACTACCTTGGTCTGTTGATCCTGGCGCTTGCTCTGATGGTGATTGGAAAGGTCATGCACTCGCGGCGCAACACCCACGGTCCGCAGGATGGCGGTGAATATTCATGAGGCGGTCTGGTTTTTCTGGTCATTCGCATCGAGACGAGACACTGGGCGGTGCGCGATGGCAACGCGGCCTCGCTGCAGCAGTGGTGTGTCTTGTGCTGGCCACCGGGCTGGGAAGCACCCAAGCTCCCAGGCTCACAGGTGACACCGAAGCCCTCTGGACCAGCTCACACACTCCCGAGGGGCGATTCAGGCCGGCACCGTTCCCCCACCCACCAACCTGACCTGCAGGGCGCCGCTGCTACAGGCACCGACGGTCTCATGGTCACACCCAGGGTCCGCTATCGCGCGCCAGGGTTACATTCTCGAGCTGCGCCCCCGTGGGGCGGCGCCCTCGACCGCCCCTACAGGTGTCTACGTGATCTCGGATCCGAACGCCACCAGCGTTCGTCTGACGACTGGTCTCCTCCAGACACTGGGAAATCTTCTAGCGGTCTCCAATCAATTCACCGCGACCGTCAGAACCGAGGCTGAAAGCGGCTGGAGTTCCGCGCCCTCCCAGGGTGTCAACATCAACCTGGCGCTGGGACTGGTCGCCAGCTGTGGTGGCAGCGCTTCCTGAGGAGCGCCCCCCATACGCGCGCGGGGAGAGCGGAGGGAGAGAACACCTAACTGCGTGGGACTTTGGTCGGACTCATTCTTGAAGCACCCTGCGTTAAGTTGGCGCCAGATGTTGGGGCCTGGCCTGTCTGTTTCTCCGCCAAAGTCACGTCCTCGTCCCTCTTGCTGACAGAGTTGCGGTCAGACAAGTCATGGGGCCCTCCCCCAGCGCGCCTTCCCGTCAACTGGCTGAGCTTCCTAGCCACACGTCTGTAGCTGCGGTCGCGGACAAAGATCGCATCCACCGCGATCATCGTCAGCGAGAACCAGGGCAGACCCATGAGCAGGCCGATCGCGATGTGGAACGACAAGATCCCTAGGAGCGCGATGATCTTCGTGTACTTGTTGAACAGCAGGAACGGGAACGCGATCTGGAACGTCAGTGACCCCCAGGTCATCAACACCACCAATGGCCCCCACGTGGTCAGCAAGTCCGAGAGCACTGGCCAGGTGCCGAACTGCGCGGTCTGCAGAGGGTCGTAGATCGCATACCCGTGGGCCCACGGATCTCCGCCGGCCTTATAGAGCCCCCCTGACACGTAGATGGCGCACACCTGAAACGCCAAGACGACGAGTGCGAGGTTGTGAGACGTCACCGGCACCCACCGGTACTTCTGCACGATAGGACGGGGCGCACGTTCGTTCCTGCGCCGTCGTCGCGAATCCAGGGACCAACGCATGGATGAGTTGGTGAAGAGCATCGCTAGCAGGAACATCCGGTAGGCGTTGTCGCCTTGGTCACCGGCAGCGTCATTCACTTCGATGAAGCTGATCCAGAAGATCAAGTAGAAGGGAAGGACTAGGCGAGTGCGCCAACCGAGCGCCACCACGATCGCGAGGCCGGCCAGAGCGAGGTAGAGCAGCGTGAATAACCAGGGAGTGGCGGCGACGTGGTGAAAGAGGGAGAAGATCCACATCTGCGGGAAGTCGCTGGTGGGTTGAGCGATCTCTCCATTCCACGCGGAACCAACGCCAAAGGTGTAATGCCGGGAGTTGAAGTTGGTCACCAACAGTCCGAGTCCAGTGAACCCGATGAGGATGCGAGTGACAGCGATCCCATAGGTCGACTTGTAACTTCCAGTCAGCGCTTCTTCGAGGCGGCTCAGCAGCGCCGTCGACCGTTTCATCACATACCGTGAGTTCTGTCGCAGGGCGAGTCCGAGCCCCACCGTTCCCGACCCTGCTTCTGTCCGTGAGTCCACCTGGGTTTCATTCGAGGTCTGGACTTCAGTCTTCGTCAACGACACACACCTCCTCGGGAGCGGAACAGAAGTAGTCGGCGAACGCCTCCTGGGACTGGTGTTCCTGAACGACCACCCCTCGCCATCCCACTGGGACAGGTTGGATATCAGGCCTCTGCGCACTCGGATCGTTCCTCTGACCCCATGGAACGACATCCTGGCGGGCCACCTGGAACTGGACGCGTGTCACATCCTCGCCCCAAACCGCCTGGGCGACCTGCGTGGCGTACGCGATCGTGTGCCACTCCTCCCGGAGATAGTCCTCGAGCTCTTCAGGCTCTTCCGAGTAATCCAGCAGCGCAGCTTCCAGCCTGTCTGACCAATCCCCGTCCTGGTAGTAGTTCAGTTCCACGACCGCCCGCTGGTCAGCATTGAGTCCGTGCCACTCTCCGCGCAGCGAGGACGCCTGTGCCACGGCTAGCTTCGCGGCCCGGGGCGGGAACGGTCGATACGTTGCGAGGGACTGTTCAACATCGGTGGCGCGAACCCAATCAGTCACCTCTTCCTCTCCGTCACTGTCCACAATCGCTCGGATGTCGAGGTAGTAGTCGCCGTTGATGGGTTCGGGGGCGAAGACACTCCAAGATTGGCCGAACATAGGGATCATGTAGTCGCTCAATGCGTTGCCGGGGACGACGTCACGCAGAGCGGAAGGAGGGGCAATCCAGAGAAAAGAGGCAAACAAGTGCCAACCAGTGAAGATGACGGCCGCGGTTACCGCCAATCGCTTGACGATCCTGCCCCGGGTTCTAGGCAGTCTGGGATTCATATCTTTTCCTTCTACAGGCTGGATTCAATGAGCAGGGGTCCGGGTGCTCACGCACCCGGACCCCGCAGAGTCCGCAGTCCCACCCAGCGGCGGGTACTGCCTGACCCGTGCCTACTCTGTGGAACTCATCCGATGACGCATGACGAGCGCTGTGCCCCCTGCGAGCAGCAGCAACACGCTGAGTCCGCTGAGGAGCCAGATACCTGCAGCTCCGGTACGAGCCAGGAACCCGTCATCGTCATCTGCCTCTGGAGACTCACCTGCGGTGGCGACTCCGTCGGTGACGGTGAGCACGGCGCTGTCGGCGATGTCACCATCCGAATCGTCGGCAGCGGTGACCGTGAACTCACCTGGATCAGTCCCCTCCGGCACCGTCCACGTCGCGACGAACTGACCGTTGTCATCGACCTCGACACCATCGATAGTGTCGACGACATTGCCGTCGGCATCTGTGACAGTGACCGTCACGGTCGAGCCGGGGACGAACCCACCACCGGAGATCTCTACCTCCGCACCGGGCTCCACTGAGTCCGGCTGCACGGCCACCGAGGGATCGGTGGTCCCGTCACCGTCACCATCAGCCGAGGCGTCAGAATCACCAGTGACGTCGGCGGCTGCCGCGGTTGATGCGTCAGCGTTGGCAGCAGCCTGGGCCGCCGCAGCCGCATCAGGATCACCCGCAGCCGTCGCATCAGCAGCAGCCTCGGAATCAGCATCCGCAGTCGCCGCCGCCTGAGCAGCAGCCTCCGACGCCGAATCAGCATCCGCCGAAGCAGCGCTGGAGGCGTCCTCATCCGAAGCCGACTCAGCAGCAGCCTGCGCCGCCGGGTCCGCATCAGCATCGGCAGCAGCCGAAGCATCCGCAGAGGCCGTGGTCTCAGCATCCGCATCCGCCGCGACCTGCGCAGCAGCCTGCGCCGCCGGATCAGCATCGGCGTCCGCATCAGCCGAAGCAGAAGCCGACGCCGAAGCATCAACATTCGCACCCGGATCAGCAGCACCATCAGCAGCAGCCGCCGCCGAAGCTTCCGAAGATGCGTCAGCGTTGGCAGCAGCCTGGGCCGCCGCAGCCGCATCAGGATCACCCGCAGCCGTCGCATCAGCAGCAGCCTCGGAATCAGCATCCGCAGTCGCCGCCGCCTGAGCAGCAGCCTCCGACGCCGAATCAGCATCCGCCGAAGCAGCGCTGGAGGCGTCCTCATCCGAAGCCGACTCAGCAGCAGCCTGCGCCGCCGGGTCCGCATCAGCATCGGCAGCAGCCGAAGCATCCGCAGAGGCCGTGGTCTCAGCATCCGCATCCGCCGCGACCTGCGCAGCAGCCTGCGCCGCCGGATCAGCATCGGCGTCCGCATCAGCCGAAGCAGAAGCCGACGCCGAAGCATCAACATTCGCACCCGGATCAGCAGCACCATCAGCAGCAGCCGCCGCCGAAGCTTCCGAAGATGCGTCAGCGTTGGCAGCAGCCTGGGCCGCCGCAGCCGCATCAGGATCACCCGCAGCCGTCGCATCAGCAGCAGCCTCGGAATCAGCATCCGCAGTCGCCGCCGCCTGAGCAGCAGCCTCCGACGCCGAATCAGCATCCGCCGAAGCAGCGCTGGAGGCGTCCTCATCCGAAGCCGACTCAGCAGCAGCCTGCGCCGCCGGGTCCGCATCAGCATCGGCAGCAGCCGAAGCATCCGCAGAGGCCGTGGTCTCAGCATCCGCATCCGCCGCGACCTGCGCAGCAGCCTGCGCCGCCGGATCAGCATTGGCGTCCGCATCAGCCGAAGCAGAAGCCGACGCCGAAGCATCAACATTCGCACCCGGATCAGCAGCTGCGTCGGCACCCGCATCCGGGCCACCGTCCGCCGCAACGTTGATAGTGGCTTCGGCCGGGGTCTCAGAGACCTCGCCCACAGCAGTCACGTCCACGTCACCAGTCGGGTAATCCCCCGGGATCGGAAGATCCACAGTGAACCCACCCTCAGCGTCCGTGGTGACCGTCTCCGTGATCGGATCATCACCCTCAGCCGCACCAGGGATGCTCACCGTCACCGACTCTTCAGCAGCGAAGCCCTCACCAACAACCCTGGTAGAACCACCCTGCACCGCGTCCGTCGCCCCAATCGAGGTCACGAACTCGTCGCCGTCATCATCAGCAGCGGTGACGTTGAACGTGGCCTCGGCCGGGGTCTCAGAGACCTCGCCCACAGCAGTCACGTCCACCTCACCGGTCGGGTAATCCCCCGGGATCGGAAGATCCACAGTGAACTCACCCTCAGCGTCCGTGGTGACCGTCTCCGTGATCGGATCATCACCCTCAGCCGCACCGGGGATGCTCACCGTGACCGACTCTTCAGCAGCGAAGCCCTCACCAACGACCGTGGTGGAACCACCCTGCACCGCGTCCGTCGCCCCAATCGAGGTCACGAACTCGTCGCCGTCATCGTCAGCAGCGGTGACGTTGAACGTGGCCTCGGCCGGGGTCTCAGAGACCTCGCCCACAGCAGTCACGTCCACCTCACCGGTCGGGTAATCCCCCGGGATCGGAAGATCCACAGTGAACTCACCCTCAGCGTCCGTGGTGACCGTCTCCGTGATCGGATCATCACCCTCAGCCGCACCGGGGATGCTCACCGTGACCGACTCTTCAGCAGCGAAGCCCTCACCAACGACCGTGGTGGAACCACCCTGCACCGCGTCCGTCGCCCCAATCGAGGTCACAAACACGTCACCGAGGGCTTGGGAGTACGCGGTCGAGGAGGCCAACCGGATCCCAGCCAGTCCTGTACCAGGAAGCACCTGAACTTCTACTGCTCGGACGGTATCGGATCCTTCTCCAAGGTCTCCCACGTCAGGTTGTACGTTGACGGTCACAGAAACAACGTTTTCGATGCCCTGCAGGACGGGAGTCAGTCCACTCAGCACCGGTTGGACGATGCCGTCGACTTGATTCCCAACCTCGTCTGTGGCTTCCAGCGCGGTGGAGACCGAGTCTCCGGCTGCGCCGACCACCGCGCCGAGTACCGGGTTGAGTAGGCCGGTCACCAGCTCCCCGATGCTACCCACTCCCAGTGCGTTCAGGATTGTTCCGATCGAGCCACCGAATGTAGGCGGAGCAATAGCCACCGTTGGCTGACCTGCATCCGTCGCGAACTGAAGCAACGTCCCTGAAACCGTCGCGCCCGTCGTCGTACTCGCGACGGAGCCCACCACCGGCAATTCGACATCTAGCTCCAGATCGAGCTCGACAGTCAAGATCGAGTTTTCGAGCGATTCGGTGAGCGCCGTTTCAAGCTGTCCCTGCACGTTAGTCAGCAGGGATGTCACCTCCGTGACGATCTCTCCGACCTGGCCGCTGGACAGGACAGGTGTGTTCGGGTCCAGACCATTGAGTGAACCGCCATTGATAGCCGCGAGGTCCACGTAGATCTGGCCTTCACCAAGGTCGATGACGACAGATCCATTATCGCTAGTGAGCTGTTGAGTCAGAACGCCTTCCGCGACGGCTTGTAGATCTGTGGTCACACTGATTTCAGTGCCCTCTACTCCAACATCAAGAAGTCCGCTAACGGGCTGGGTGATTTCTCCGATTCCATTGATGGCGCTCTGCAGCGTGCCGTCCGACCCAGCCAAGTTGTTCACAGTCGTATCGAGCTCGGCCACGACGCCGCTGTCTCCAGTCGCAGCGCTGACGAGTCCGTCCAACGCGGGCGCATCAATGCTCAGACGTGACCCTGCCAACGTGTAGCCAAGGTCGGTCCCTCCCTCGTTCGACGTCGCGGTCGTGGCGAGCGCTCCGAGTTGCAGGGAGAGATCGTCTACCAATCCTTCAGTACCCAGTCCCAGGCTCGACAAGGCCGACGTCAAGTCCACGGAGGCATACCCGAAGGTGTTTCCGGGGTTCACGCTTACCGACCCGTCGCTGCCTACGGCTCCTGACGTCGCGTACGACTCGGTCGGTGCAGACGACTGAGAGTATGAGTTCAACAGCCCAGCTTCAACGGCGCCACTGAGACCCAACGGCACCGAGATGCCGCCGAGGTTCAGATTGACTAGCTGCTCGAGGGCAGCGGCATCGATATCTGCGGAGTCGGGCCCCTCGTTGCCAGGAAAGAACGTCTCGGCTGAAAATGCATCCGCAACGTCTAGCCCAAGCGTGTCCGCGTTTACCAACTCTGCAAGACCGCCACTTCGATGCTCCACCGCAGATGCCGGAGCCGCCCCAGCGATGGTCAGCCCGGAGGCCAGCACGAAGCTGGATGCGAAGGCGGTCCAGCGTCTCCAACGAGGATGCTGCCCTGGAGGCCTCGGCCTCGACTCTTTTGTTACTGATTCCCTCATTACGGGGTCCCCTCATAGGTAGGTTCTCCCGCCCCGTATGCACGCCCCCTGCGTGCCGCACGTGACCTGTTGCGCCACTTGCCGTCCATGGACGGAGCGAGTGAATGCGGTCTACATATATCCGTTTTGTTCAACAACGTGACTTGAGCCACGATCGGACATAACAATGCAACCGCAGACTTTCAGGTCACGTCAAGGTCACGAACAGGGCGATTTTGATTGAACGAATCGGTCACAGCGAGAGTACGCGCGAAGCATTTTGATGCTTACAGCCAGGGCCTAGTCTTCGAAAAACTTTTGGAAGGGCAAAAACACCTGTTGATCATTTTCTTCGCCCGTGCTTTGGAGTGGCTCGAAGCAGACACAAAAAAGCCGGGCGTGCGGATCGTTGATCCGTACGCCCGGCTCGTCGCGCGGTGCTAGGCCGCCTGCATCAGTCCTCGATCAGATCGTGGATAGCGATCACCTGGTCGCGCCCGGGGCCCACGCCGACGCCGGAGATGCGGCAGCCGCTGAGCTTCTCCAGGGCCAGCACGTAGTTCCGTGCATTGACCGGCAGGTCGTCCAGGGTGCGTGCACCGGAGATGTCCTCGGTCCAACCTGGGTAGTTCTCGAAGACCGGCTTCGCGTGGTGGAACTCGGTCTGCGTCATCGGCATCTCGTCGTGGCGCACGCCGTCGATCTCGTAGGCCACGCACACGGGAATCTGCTCGATTCCGGTGAGCACGTCGAGCTTGGTCAGGAAGAAGTCGGTGAAGCCGTTGATGCGGGAGGCATAGCGGGCCATCACGGCGTCGTACCAGCCGCAGCGGCGTGGCCGGCCGGTGTTGACCCCGAACTCCCCGCCGGTCTTCTGCAGGTATTCACCCCACTCATCGAAGAGTTCGGTCGGGAACGGCCCCGCACCCACGCGGGTGGTGTAGGCCTTCACGATGCCGATGGAGCGCTTGATGCGTGTAGGCCCAATGCCGGAGCCGACCGACGCCCCGCCCGCGGTGGGGTTCGACGAGGTCACGAACGGGTAGGTGCCGTGGTCGACGTCGAGGTAGGTCGCCTGGCCGCCCTCCATCAGCACCACGTCCCCACGGTCCAGCGCGTCATTGAGCAGGATCGTGGTGTCCACGACCATGGGCCGCAGCCGTTCGGCGAAGTCCAGGAAGTACTCGGCGATCTCGTCCACGGCGATCGCACGACGGTTGTAGAGCTTGACCAGCAGCTCGTTCTTCTGGCGCAGTGCGCCTTCAATCTTCTGGCGCAGAATCGACTCATCGAAGATGTCCTGCACGCGGATGCCCAGACGGGCCACCTTGTCCATGTAGGTCGGGCCGATGCCCCGCCCGGTGGTGCCGATGGCGCGCTTGCCGAGGAAGCGTTCGGCCACTTTGTCCATCGTCTGGTGATACGGAGCCACCAGGTGGGCGTTGGCCGAGATCTTCAGCCTGGAGGTGTCCGCGCCTCGAGCTTCGAGTCCGTCGATCTCATGGAACAGTGCCTCGAGGTTGACCACGACCCCGTTGCCGATGACCGGCACGGCGTTCGGGGAGAGGATGCCAGCAGGAAGGAGCTTGAGCTCGAACTTCTCGCCGCCGACGACCACGGTGTGGCCGGCGTTGTTGCCACCGTTGGGCTTCACCACATAGTCGACTCGTGAACCGAGCAGGTCTGTAGCCTTGCCCTTACCTTCGTCGCCCCACTGGGCTCCGACGATCACAATGGCTGGCATGGCAGTCCTTTCCCGGGCTGAGCTGGTCTGGGAGCTCGCGCGACGGCGAAGGCATCCCGGGAGATTCTATCAACGCGGTTCAACCCGGACCCTGCGGGCCGTCATCTGACTAGCCGAGCCGTCCGCCCGAAGCTTCCAGATAACAGCCGGCACAGAGGGACTCGTACCAGATGTCGGTCCCGTCGATCGCTACCTGATCTCCGTCGAAGATGATGGCCTCACCGGCACGGCGGGTGTTGAACACCGCCTTGCGGCCGCAGCGGCAGATGGTCTTGAGCTCCTCCAGCGCATGCGCGAGGTCCATAAGCCGCGCGGAGCCGGGGAACGCCGTGGTGCGAAAGTCCGTGCGGATTCCATAGGCGAGCACCGGGACGTCGTCGAGGACCGCGATGCGCAGCAGGTCCTCGACCTGCTCGGGCGCGAGGAACTGGGCCTCATCGACCAGCAGGCAGGCCACGGGCTTGATCTGCCGGTTCAGTGCGCCCGATTCGGCTTCCATGTCATCCAGCAGGGTCCCAGGCGTGGTGCCGTGCGCATGCTGCGCGACGAGTTCGCGCAGGGGCGCCCCCGGGGGGATAAGAAAATCCACATTGCGGGTCACCCCGAGGCGGGAGACGATCTCATCCTCACCCTTGGTGTCCACCTGAGGCTTGGCCAGAAGCACGCGCTGGCCGCGCTCCTCGTAGTTGAACGCGGCCTGCAGCAGGCCGGTGGACTTCCCCGAGTTCATGGCGCCGTAGCGGAAATAGAGCTTAGCCATGGTGAGACCACCCTCCCAGCGTGCGTGTCAGTGAAGGTCTGCGCAGACCGCCGAACGCGGTCGCAGGTCTGCGCGGGCAGTCTGGATTCAGCGCAGGCGGGCGATCGCTTCAGGGGCCGAAGGATCGCAGTCCCGCAAGAGCTGAGAGATCCGCTCCACCTCGGCGGTCTCTCCGATCGCGGCCGCGGCCTGGCCCAGCGCTCCGAGCGCACGGAGGAAACCGCGGTTGGGCTCATGGCTCCATGGGACGGGGCCGGCACCGCGCCAGCCGGCACCACGCAGGGCGTCGAGGCCGCGGTGGTACCCCACACGGGCGTACGCGTAGCCCTCCACGGTGTAGCCCTGATCCAGCGCATCCTCGGCGAGCAGCGCCCAGACCTGTGAGGACTCCGGGTGCTTCGCCGCCAGGTCAACAGGCTCTTCACCGGCGACCAGCGATTCAGAGACTTCGGGTTCAGCCGGAAGCAGCGTGGGCTCCGGTTCCATCAAATTGTGACCGACGATGCTCATGGAACCATCCTACTGCCAAGCGTTCACCAGGGACCGCCGCTGATCTCGCTCGAAGGCCAGGCTGAGGAACCCTCCACCTTGGGCGACCCACACCTACAGTCCGGCAGCCGCCCGGTTCTCCTTGGGAGCAGGATCATTCTGCACCCGGGGACCATCCTCCGGGCCCGGACCTGGTGCGTCGTCGTCCTCCTGCGGCTCCCCGCCGTCACTGCGGGCGTCACCGCCATGGATGACCCGGTGCCGGATGAATGCTGAGATCTGATCGACGAGCATGGTCACCACGATGATGACCACCAGGACGATGCCGATGCGGTCCCATTCGCGGGCGCCGAACACTGTGGAGAGCAGGGAACCGATGCCACCGGCTCCCAGGACACCGAGAATGGCCGAGGCGCGGATGTTGACCTCGAAGCGGTACAGCCAGATCGCGATGATCTCGGGCATGACCTGCGGCAGCACCGCCCAGCGGATCATCTGCATCTGGTTGCTGCCCGAGGCGCGGGAGGACTCCAAGGGACCTCCATCCACCGCCTCGATGGCCTCGGAGATGAGCTTGGAGAGGGTGCCGATGGAGCTGACGCCCAGCGCCATGGCGCCGGCGAGGGCGCCGCCGCCGCCGGAGCCGAAGCCGAAGAGCGGCAGCATGATCGCGATGGCGAAGATGATCTCCGGCACCGCGCGGATGACCGAGAGGACGAAGCGCACCACGATGTACACCGGCAGCGGGGACATGTTGCGGGCGGCCAGGAAGCCCATGGGCAGGGAGAACAGCGCGCCGACCATGGTGCCGACCCAGGCGATGGCCACGGATTCGAACATCGCGTCGAAGGACTGCGTCCAGTACCCGGCCACCGTCTCATCCGGGAACTGGAAGACACCCGCAGCCATGAGCTGGCCGTACTGGATGATGCTGGCCGGAAGATTCAGCAGCGCACCGAAGTCCATGCCGGCGCCGTAAACGGCGGCGATGAAGATGATGCCCACAGCGAGCATGCCGAGGTTGTAGCGAAGCTTGGACGGGCGCACCGGACGGCGGTCCAGCGCGTCTTCAGCGAAGCGGGGTTCCGCCTGCGAGGTGCTCCCCGGGCCGGCGTTGAGGCGTGTATTGCTCACAGCAGCTTCCTCCGGATGTACATGGAGAACATGTCCACCAGCAGGACCACCACGACCAGGGCGATCAGGATGGCGGCGACGTTCTCGAATTGGAAGCGGTTCAGCTGCAACATCATGGCCGAGCCGATGCCACCCACACCGACGATGCCCAGGGCGGCAGAGGCGCGGATGTTCAGCTCAAAGACGTAGAGGCCGTAGGAGACGAAGCCGGGCAGCACCTGGGGAAGGATCGCGAGCCGGTTGCGCTGGGTCAGGTTCGCCCCCGAGGCATCGGCTGCTTCCACGGGACCCGGATTCACGGCGTCGATGGTCTCGCTCGTCAGCTTGGCCACGATCCCGATGTTGAACATCAGCAGCGCCAGGATGCCTGCCATGGGGCCGAGCCCGTGGGCGGTGCCGCCGATGAAGGCGACGAAGAGCAGCGCCCAGCCGACATCGGGGATGGAGCGGATGACCGAGTTCGCGGCCTTGATCGCCTGTGAGGTCCCCTTATTGGGGCTAGAGACGGGCGAGGCGTACATGGCCAGGACGAGTCCGATGGCGCAGCCGATCAGCGTGGCCACCACCGCCATGGAGATCGTGATCAGCCACTGGTCCCGGACGGTCCAGATATAGCTCCAGTTGGGGTCCAGGAACGCCATGAGGCGAGGCTCCACGTTGGACCAGCGCTCGGGGATCTCGAGCAGCGTGAAGCCGACGGTGGCACCGGCCCAGTAGCTCATGATGATGAAGGCGAGCGTTCCGAAGGCCGCCATCGTGCCGATCCTGGCCTTGAAGCAGACCGCGAGCGCCACCAGCATCACAAGCAGACCGATGACCGGGTTCAACGGGGCCCATAGCGTCACGAAGCCCAGTGGGATGAGCAGGACATCTCCGGACTCCTGAATGGCCCAGAAGACGATGAAGGCGAGCAGCGCGAGCCCGGCAAGGCCCAGGTAGACCAGGCCGCTGGGCCGCGGGGGCTCCGGCCGAACCGTGGTCGAAGCCTGCGGGGCGGGGCGGCGCTCCGCGGTGGAAGTGGTGACCACGCGTTACTCCTGGGTCGCTTCAGCGGTGACGATGTCCTCCGCGGTCAGCGAGCGCTGGTAGACCTCTTCGATGACCTCGTCTGTGGCTTCTTCCACGGGTCCGTCAAAGACCACCTCACCGGCACGCATGCCGATCACGCGATCGGCGTAGCTGCGCGCGAGATCCAGGTGGTGCATGTTCACGATGGTGGTGATGCCCAGTTCCTGCTGGATGCGGCGCAGGTCGCGCATCACCTTGTGCGCGGTGGGCGGGTCCAGGGAGGCGACCGGCTCGTCGGCGAGGATCACCTCGGGGTCCTGAGCGAGCACGCGGGCGATGGCCACGCGCTGCTGCTGGCCGCCGGAGAGCGAGGCGGCGCGCATATAGGCCTTGTCCACGATCCCGACGCGTTCCAGCGACTGGAAGGCGAGCTCCTTGTCCTCCGCGCGGTACCAGCCGAGCAGCGAGCGCCAGGTGGGGGTCTCCGCGGAGCGTCCGACCAGCACGTTGTTCAGCACGGAGACGCGGGTGACCAGGTTGAAGGACTGGAAGATCATCCCCACGCGAGACCGGAGCCGGCGCAGCTTCGCCTTGCTGCGCGGATCGACGACGACGTCGCCCACGGTCAGCGTGCCCGAGGTGAAGGGCACCAGCCCGTTCACCGTCCGGATCAGCGTGGACTTGCCCGCCCCGGAGAGCCCGACGATGGCCACGAACTCGCCCTTGTTGATCTGCAGATTGACGTTGCTCAGCCCCTTGAAACCATTGGGGTAGACGACGTCGATGTTCTCGAAAGTGATCATGGTCTGGTGTCCTAGCCGAGTCCGGGTGCGAAGCTCACGCTTCAAGCGTAAGAGCTTCGCACCCGGACCGCGGACTGATGGAGGACTGTTTCCTCTCAGAAGGGGTTGCTAGAGCTCACTCATCGCCGAAGTCGTTGTAGACCTGGCGTGCGCCGTCGAGCGCCTCCTGATCAGCTTCAACCATGCCCTCGATCTCGTAGACCTCGTCCAGAGCTGCCAGGCCATCTTCGTCCTCTGCCACGGCGAGCCAGGCATCGGTCAGGACCTGCTGCTCTTCTTCGGTGAACTCGTTCGAGACGACGATGCCGTCGTTCGGGATCGGTCCGGCCCAGGCGAAGACGACGACTTCTTCTCCCACATCGGGGTTCTCTGCGACGACGTTCTCGCGAGCGTCGTCGAAGGAGGTGCCGATGGTGGCGCTGCCGTTGTAGACGTTGATCACGGAGTTGTCGTGGCTGCCGGCGAACTGCTCGTCGATGTCACCCTCGCCCGGGGCGAAGCCCAGCAGATCGTTGAGCTGGGTGGCCGGGTAGTAGTAGCCCGAGGCTGAGCCCTGGTCCACGTAGGAGACCGTGGTGCCCTCTTCGATCTGCTCCAGCGCCTCGGTGCCGACGGCACCTGGCTCGGCCTCATCGGTGCCGTTGCAGAAGAGCATGGTGTTGCCCTCGTCGTCGGGAACGTCGACGGGTTCGTCCATGCAGTAGGTGTCCGGGTCGTTGGTGAACCACTGGGTCACGTAGACCTCTGAGCCGTAGCGCACCGACTGAGTGATCGGCACCGCGTCAGCCTGCTCCTCAGCCTGGATCATGCCCACAGGACCGGACATGACGACCTGAGCGTCACCGGTCTGCATGGCGGTGATGGCGCCGAGGTAGTCCTGGGTCTCCTCTGCGCGGACCGGGAATCCGTCGAGGGCGTCGCTGAGCGCCTCGGCCAGCGGCTCGGCGCTCTCGACGATGTTGTCGACGTCATTGGAGGGGACCAGTGCAATCACGATCTCGTCGACGCTGGAGATCGCCGCCTCGGAGTCGGTGGTCTCTTCGGCATCGTCGCCGCCGCCGGTCTCTCCCTCATCAGCGACACAGCCGGAGAGGGCGAGCGTCAGCACGCCCGCCAGGGCGAACGTGGACTTGGTCTTCATACGCATATGGAGTTTCCTCTTCATCAAGATGCAAGGGCGACACCGGTCCGGCCCACCGTAGAACTCTCAGTGCTGCGGTACTCGGCGAGTCACGCCCCAGGTCAGCGCAGTGACGACGCTGACGACGGGCGATTCTGGATTCACTCTAAGGGCCACCTCAGGCCCCCTCCAACCTGCGACGGGGCTGTTCGACAACCCGTCACACACTGTTAACACACGGTTATCAGCGCTGTGACGCAGATTACACCCTTGCTGCGCTATCGGACCAGGTCAGGATCGCCTGGGCGGCGCCGTCGAAGCCCTCCACGCGGTGATCGGGCTCCCCCAGCCCCGTGTGGAAGCGGTCGATCAGGACCGTGCCTCCCCCGAGGGACGCGACATGTTCGAGGTCATTGCGCCAGATGTCCCCCACTGAGAGGACCTCGTGGGGGTGGATCGGCTGCCCGGGCGAGGCTGCCGATCCGGTTCCGGCGGCGGTCCCGGCGGCCCCGACGGCGCGGGCTCGCTCCAGCGCCTCCGGCATGCCGAAGGGCTTGCGCGCATCATTGATGACCAGATCGAAGGCCTCAGTCAGCCCGAGCGCCTCCAGCCAGGGCGCGAAGACCTCGGCCGGCGAGTTCGTCACCAGCACGACGACGGCGCACTCAGCGATCTTCGCCACCAGTTCCTTCGCCCCGGAGGGTGCATGGACATCGGCCTGCTCGAGCCCATGAGCCAGCAGATCCCTGCGTGCCGCACGGAAGCACTCTCCGGACTCGGCGTCGGTGAGCCCCGCCTGCCGGGCGAGCAGCTGGACGAGCTGATAGCCGTCCTGCAGCGGCCAGGAGACGGGGTGCGCCTTGGCGTCGTCGTGGGTGGGTTCGGTGCCCACGGTGAGCGGGGTTCCTGCCGCGTCGTACTGGATCTCGGCGGCGAGCAGGGTGTTCGCCGCGAAGGCGCGGGTCACGATCCCACGGACTGTGGTGCCCTCGAAGTGCCCTGCCAGATTCCGGGCCGCCAGCTGAGCGTCCACCTGGTCGGCGTAGAAGAGCACCGGGTCATCACCCAGGCACAGCGTGCCGTCGAAATCGAGCAGGAGCAGCTTCTCACGCGTCATGGGGGTCGCTTTCTCGCGGGGTCAGCCTGTTACTTGCGGGCCTTCTTGGACTTCTTCGACTTGCCCAGGTCGACCAGTGCGATGGCGATCGCGGCGAGCCAGGCATCCTTGGCGATCGGTGTGCCGTCCTGCGTGGGGCGAATGCCGTCGTCCTGGGTCATTCCGTCGTTGCGGAAGTACATGCTGAGCATGCCGCTGGCGAAGGTGCCCAGCGCCACGCCGGCCACCCGGTTGCTCACGAACGGCGCCAGGAGCGCGGTGCCGAGGGTGATCTCACCCCAGGCCAGAGCCTTGCCGAACTGCTCGGGGGAAAGCTGCTTGACGGCAGGGACGCCGGTGGCGGCCATTCCCTGCATGCCGGCGTACGTCTCGGCGTCGAGCTTCAGCTTGCCGATGCCGGCATTGAGGATGAAGGCGCCGGGCACGGCGCGCAGTGCGATTGAGGACAGGTTCATGAGGTTCTCCGAGCTGTGGTGGACGTGCGGCCGTCCGAGGGGTCGGCCGCGGAACAAGATTTCCCAAGGCTCAACCCTACCGAGACCCGCTCCATTCCCCGGGGAGGGACTGTTGGTAGGGGTGCGTGGTTGAGCCCCCGCCCCTCCTGGAAAAAATCGTAGAGCTGTAGCGAATCGTAGAGCTATAGCTCTACGACAGGCGCATAGCTCTACGATTTTTTCCCGGGGCGGCTCACCAGGCGGCGATGAGCTGCTGCGCCGTCGTTCGAGCCTGACTGACCGGATTCACCGGTGCGCCACGCAGCAGGCTGGAGAGCACCCCGTTATAGAGGAGCAGGAACATCGATGCGCCCGCGTCGGGGTCGGGGCATCCTGCTTCCACCGTGAACTGACGCAGTCGCCGGGTCACCAGCTCCGTGTCCTGGTGAATGAGTTCGAAGACCGGGTCCTCGCTGTCCGGCTTGGGGGCTGGACGCTCGGAAGCTGTCGCCAGGAAACAGCACCACTGAGTTGCACCCGCGGAGGCCCGGAAGGTGTCGATGGCGTCGAAGATCGAGAGCAGCCGCGACTGGGGCGAGTCCGCCGCCGTGACGGCTGCGTCCCAGTGTTCGGTCCACTCGGTGAGCCTGCGGTCGAGAACCTCGCGGAGCAGGTTGTCCTTGGATCCGAAGTGCTTATAGAGCGTCACGATGGAGACGCCGGCGCCGGCCGCGACCCGGTCCACGCCGGTGATGCTGATGCCCTCTTGGAAGAAGAGGTTCTCTGCAGCGTCGAGCACACGGTCTCTGGTGCGTTGTGGATCTGGCATGAAACTAGTATAACGTTCGTTACAGTGAAACGTTCGTTATACCCCAGACGCCATCTTTCGGAGGCTGCTCATGCTCGACACCCCAGGAACCCAGGCATCCCCCATCGGCGCCGCCAGGACGACCCCGGCCACAGAGAGCGCGAATCCACCCGCAAGCAGCTCGGGGCTGGGAATCGCTGTGGCGGGGATGCTCTTGATCGCCGCGACCTACGGCATGGCACGCTTCGGCGTCGGGCTCTTCGCCCCGAGGCTGGCTGCCGAGCGCCCCGAACTGATCGAGGTCCTCGGCTGGGCGGCAGCAGCCCAGTTCATCGCCTACTCGGTGGCAGCTGTGATCGCCGGACGATTGGCGGACCGACGACCGCGAACGGGGCTGGTCCTCGCAGGGTCCACCGCGACCCTCGGGTCACTCGGAGTGGCCGTCGCCTCGGAGCCGCTGTTCTTCATCGCCTCTGTGGTCATCGCAGGGATGGGCGGGGGCTTCGCCTCCCCGGCCCTGGTGCCGGTGATCGACGCAATGGTCGCTCTCCGTGCGAGATCCACTGCTCAATCCATGGTGAACACCGGGACCGGAGTGGGAGTGATCGGGGCAGGTCTGGTGGCGTTTATCGCACCGTCAGTGGGAATGGCATGGGTGGTGATGGCGGGCCTGGCGGGAGCCGCTGCCGCGTCGGTGCTGCTTCCACTGCGCGGGCGTACCGAGCTGAGCTCGCCTCGCCGCGAGCCCGCCACGTCGTCGACATCCTGGGGTGCTGATTCCGGGGCGGGCGCGAGCCTGAACCCCTCCCCCGAGGTCAGAGCCCACGCGTGGCGGCAGATGCTGCTCCCAGGCAGCGCCGCCGTCGTCGTCGGGTCAGGGTCTGCGCTGCTCTGGACCTTCGGACCGCTGTTGGTCACGGATTCGGGCGCGGTCGCTGCGGATCAGGTCGGCTGGCTCTGGATCGTCCTGGGGGCGGGCGGACTGTTGGGCACGCTCACCGGGGTGCTCGTGACCCGGGTGGGCGAACCTGTCGGGTGGAGCATCACAGCCGGCGTGCTCGCGACTGCCAGCGGGGTCCTGGCCTGGGCGCTGCTCGGAGATCACGCTGCTCTCGCCTACGCCAGCATGGCCATCTTCGGTGCGGGGTACATGGCGCTGACCGGGGTGTTGATCCTGTGGGCGCGGCGTCTCTGGCCGGATCACGCGGGGGCGGGAACCTCCGTGCTGTTCATCGCCGTGGCGACGGGACAGGCGGTGGGCGCGGCTGGGTTCGGGCTGCTCCAGGACACCTGGAGTCCGACGGCGATGGCCGTGCTGGCAGCGAGCCTCTGCCTGGCCGGCGGCGCGATGGCTACGATCGGGGGATGGAATCGCCGCGCAGGGAGCTGATCAGTTGGGTGGCCGCGGTCGCTCTGACCGTAGGCGGCATCGTTACGCTGCTCGTCGTGCGAAACCTCTCCACCGATTTCGGCTGGGTCGCCACGGCTCCCCTGGCCAGCACCTCCTACATCCCCGGCGCGTACGGGATGACACACGTGTTGAATGCGAGCGGTGCAGTCGTGCTGGTCCTCGGCCTGGTACTCGCCGGATTCATGGCAGGGATTCGAGTGGGACGAAGGGGTCGCGCAGAACATTGAGCCGTCCGGCCGACTGGTTAGTGGAAGTACTCCGGTAACCTCACGGCATGAATGGACTCCTGCTTCCGGTGATCTCCTGCAGCCTCGATCCGGAGAGCAGAAGCCGGGACCTTGCCACGCAGGCCGCAGAACTGCTGAAGTCTGCCGGGCACCATGCGCCGGTCCTCGACCTGCGTGACCACGCTCTTCCGGCCTTCGACAACTCCAGCGTCTTCGAAACCGAACCCTTTGCCCGACTGCATCGCGCGATTGCAGAAGCAGACGGCATCATTCTCGCCACGCCGATCTACAACTGGGCCCCCTCCGCGGCCACCAAGAGCCTGATCGAAGCCACCGGGGCAACCGGTGACGATGGGACGTCCGCTGCCTGGTTCGACAAGGTGGTCACGTTCCTCTGCGCCGCGGGTCTGCCGCAGTCCTACATGGCCACGAGCCAGTTGGCCTCGTCATTGATGCTGGACTTCAAGTGCGTGATCAATCCCTACGTGGGCTACTTCAGCAGCCAAGAGTGGGACGACGACGGCGGACTGGTCCCCGATCGACAGTCGCGGCTCGAGAAGACCGTCGCGGTCCACGCGGAACTCGCCGCACTGCTCTCACACCGCAGCTACAGCTCCAACTGGGAGGTCTGATGTGGTCCAATGAGCCCATGGAGCAGCCCCGCACCCCTGATCTCTCCCGCGACCCGCTTCCGCTTCGTGGCCGCAACGTGCTGGTCACCGGTGTCAGTCGCAGGGCGGGCATCGGCTACGCGACGGCATGCCGGATGGCCGCCTATGGCGCCAGCGTCTTCTGCCACCACTACTCCCCACATGACCGGGAGCAGCCCTGGGGTGAGGACGACCTCTCGATGGTGCTCGACGGCGTCCGGGGCCACCTGGCGGGAGACGCTCGGCTCGGCGAAGTCCATGCCGACCTGTCCGATCCTGAGGGCGCGGAGCATGTGATGGCAGCGGCGATCGCTGAGCTGGGCACCGTCGATGCGCTGGTCTGCAACCAGGCGCTCAACGGTCGGGACGGAGCACTCGGGGAGCTCACTGCCGCGAAGCTCGATGAGCATTGGGCGGTGAACACCCGGGCCTCGATCCTTCTGGCGCAGGCCTTCCACCACCGGCATTCAGGAGAAACCCCGGGGTCGATCATCTTCCTGACCTCGGGACAGACCCTGGGTCCGATGCCTGGCGAGGTGGCCTACGCCGCGACCAAGGCCGCGCTCGCCGGCATCACTGCGACGCTCTCGGAGCAGCTGATCAGCGACAACATCCGGGTCAACACGGTGAACCCCGGCCCGGTGGACACCGGCTACCTCGGGCCCGAGGCGTGGAAGCAGATGTCGCACATGTTCCCGCTGGGTCGCTTCGGCGAGCCTGACGATCCCGCGCGGCTGATCGCATGGCTGTGCACCGATGAGGCCGGCTGGATCACTGAGCAGACCATCAACACCGAGGGTGGATTCCGACGATGAGCGGATCACGGAGCGTGAAGACCGACCCCTCGGTCAAATAATCGTAGAGCTGTGGACTTGTCGTAGTGCTATAGCGATACGACTTGCTAGAGCTCTACGATTTTTCCGCGGCGGGGGCGGCCGAGGCCGAGGGTTGGCGGGTCATACGACGACGGCGGGCGCACCCCTCGCGTGGGAGGTGCGGCCGCCGTCGTCGTCGACTTCTGGAGCCGGGCGAACCGAATTACTTGATGGACTTGCCTGCGGAGCCGAGGCGCTGGGAGGCCTCGATGATGCGGGCGGCCATGGACTCTTCGGCCTTGGCGCCCCAGACGCGCGGGTCGTAGGTCTTCTTGTTGCCGACCTCGCCGTCGATCTTCAGCACGCCGTCGTAGTTGGCGAGCATGTGACCGGCCACCGGGCGAGTGAAGGCGTACTGGGTGTCGGTGTCGATGTTCATCTTGATCACGCCGTAGGAGACGGCGTCGGAGATCTCTTGCTCAGAGGAGCCGGAGCCGCCGTGGAAGACCAGATCGAAGGGGGCGTCCTTGCCGTACTTCGCAGCGGCCTGCTCCTGGATGGCCTTGAGGATCTCCGGGCGCAGCTTCACGCCGCCGGGCTTGTAGACGCCGTGCACGTTGCCGAAGGTCAGCGCGGTCATGTAGCGGCCGTGCTCACCCAGGCCGAGGGCCTCGATGGTCGCGGTGGCGTCTTCGATGGTGGTATAGAGCTTCTCATTGATCTCGTTCTCCACGCCGTCCTCCTCGCCACCGACGGTGCCGATCTCGACCTCGAGGATCTGCTTGGCGGCGGCGCTGCGGGGCAGCAGCTCGGCGGCGATGCGCAGGTTCTCCTCGAGGGTCTCGGCGGAGCCGTCCCACATGTGGGAGTTGAAGATCGGGTCGCGGCCGGCCTTAACCTCGGCCTCGGAGGCGGCGAGCAGCGGCAGCACGAAGCCGTCAAGCTTGTCCTTGGGGCAGTGATCGGTGTGCAGGGCGATGTTCACGCCGTAGCTCTTGGCGACCTGCTTGGCGAAGGCGGCGAAGCCCAGGGAGCCGACCACCATGTCCTTGATGCTGGCGCCGGACCAGTACGCGGCACCGCCGGTGGAGACCTGGATGATGCCGTCAGACTCGGCCTCGGCGAAGCCGCGGATGGCAGCGTTCAGGGTCTGCGAGCTGGTCACGTTGGCCGCGGGGTAGGCGTATCCGCCGGCCTTCGCGGAATCGATCATCTGGTTGTACTTGTCCGGGGTTGCAATAGCCACGTGTGAGCTCCTTTTTGCGTTGAGTCAAAGACGGCAGCGTCTTCGGTGCACTGCCGCCATCCTATCGGTGATGGGTTTCTGTGACAGGGGTCTAGAACTGTCTTTCGCGGTTTATGGTCAGGGACGCCGCCTCCATGGATGCATTCCTCACTGCTCAGCGAGGAACAGCAGAATCAGTCGCAGGGATCCACCCCTGAGCGCCGGGAGCTGAAGCGTGCGCAGGATGCACGTCACGAAGCTGGGAGGCCGCGTCCGAGACATCGCCCCCCCCCTGCGGTTCAGTTCAGCATCTCCTCCACGACCCATCCGAGTGAGGCTTCGCTCCGAACAGCACTACGACCAAGGCGCCACATCTCGCTGTTGAATCACACGAAGGAGAGCTTCATGACTACCGAAACCACCGCAGATACCACTGCCCCGACTCCTGTTCTCGGCCAGGCACCCTTTCAGGCAACTGCAGCGGCTGCACTGCTTATCCTCGCCGCCATGCTGTTGACGGTGGGCAACGGAGCGCTGCTGGACTTCGCCACTGCCGGACTCACGCTCATCAATGGCCCCCTGGTCGACGGGCCGCTGCTGGACCTGGGGAACACGCTCAGCGACCTCCAGATCGGCCAGTTCCAGCAGTAATACCGCCGCGCGGCGCCGTCCCGGTCACGCGACATCCCTCAGCATTCATCTTCAAAGGAGCACCATCACCCATGGCTGAACTCGCGCCGCCGACATCCGGCTCAACTCTTGATTCGAGACTCGAGCTGACATCGGCGCAGCGCGGCATCTGGTATGCCCAGCAGTTGGACCCGGAGAATGCGACCTACCAGATCGGGCAGTATCTGGAGTTGGATGGACCTGTCGATACCAACATCCTGAGTCTGGCCTGGACCAAAACGCTTCGAGACATCGACTCGTTGTCCATGCGCTTTCATGAGGACGCGAAGGGCCCCTTCGCCACCCTGGTGAAGCCTGATCCGGCAGCCGCGCTGCTCAGCGTGGTGGACCTCTCGAAATTCGCGGGACTCGACACGGCACGCGCAGAGGCCAGGCGACGCATCGACGCGGATATGGAGAAGGCACGTGTCCTCGACGCCACAGATCTGTGTGCCGCTGTGCTCTTCAAGCTGCCAGACGGTGAAAACTGGCTGTTCCAGCGGGTGCATCACATCATGCTCGACGGCTACTCCGCGGTGATCGCCCTGCACTACCTGGCCGGGGTCTACTCGGCCCTCGCGGCGCGAGTCCCTCACAGCCTGGCGCGCGGACCGGTCAGGAAGGTGCTGGGGAAGATCGCAGCCAAGCGAGAATCCCCCTTTCCCAGTCACCAAGAACTCCTCAAAGATCTCCACCGCTATACCGCATCGGAACAGCACGCCGAAGACGAGGCTTTCTGGCGAGACCAAGTCCAGAGCGAGGCCTCCGTGGAGGGACTCGAGGGCACCCCCACTGGACCCGCCCGTCAGGTAGTGCGCGTCGCCCTGCCTCTGGACCCCGATGAGTCGAAGCTACTGCGCGAACTCGGCCGGGATGCACCCAAGACCCTGGTCGGCATCATCGCTGTCTATCTCGCCAGAATCACCGGCCAGGACCACGTCTCCGTGGGCCTGCCGGTGACCGCACGGCGTGGCAAGGTAGCAAAGTCCACGCCTTCGATGCTCTCCAACATCTTGCCGCTGCACGTGAGCATCACCCCTGATGCCAGCATCACCGACATCGTCGGCTCAGCCGGCGATACTGTGCGCGCTGCAGTGCGGCATCAGCGCTTCCGAGTGGAGACCCTTCCAGGCGCAACCGGCATGGCCGGACCCTCGGTGAACCTGCTGCCTGTGGTCGCGGACCTCAAGTTCGGCAGCACCACGGGAAAGGTGCACATCCTCTCCACCGGACCGGTCCATGACCTCTCCTTCGTGATCTCAGGCATCGACAGCCAGGCAGCGACCCCCACCCTCCAGCTGGAGGGTGACGCCGCACTGCACTCGGATCAGACGCTGCGCGAACATGGCGAGCGGCTGCGTGCCCTGATCACGGCGGCACTGACCGCGGAGCCCGGAACCAGCGTGGGACAGCTCCCGCTCACCACAGCGCCGGAGACTGCCGCCCTGTTGGACCACGGTCAGGGACCGGACCTCTCGATCACGGCGGAGACCGCGCTGCAGGCCTTCACCGCCGCCACAGCGGCACACCCCGAGGCGCGCGCAGTGGTCGCTGAGGACGGCGTGCTGAGCTTCCAGCAGCTCGAGGCGGACTCCACACGGCTGGCCCACCACCTGCGCCGCCGCGGCGTGGGTCCGGGAGCGTTGGTGGCGGTGCGGATCGAGCGAAGCGTCAACCTGCCGCTGCTGGTGCTGGCGGTGCTGAAGTCCGGCGGCGCCTACGTCCCGCTGGACCCGGAATACCCGATCGATCGGGTCCAGGGGATGATCGAGGACTCCGCCCCTGCCCTGCTGCTCACCAGCCGCGCGCAGGCAGATTCGGACCGGGCAGCGGGCGCCGACTGGAAGCTGCCCACCATGGCGGTCGACGCGGACACGGAACAGGCCTGGCGCAGGGCGACCGATGACCCCAGCACGCTACCGCTGGTCTCCCCCAACGACCTCGCCTACGTGGTGTTCACCTCGGGCAGCACCGGCCGCCCCAAGGGGGTGGGTGTCGAACGGCTCGCGCTGCGCAACCTCTTCCAGGAACACCGGGACGAGCTCTTCGACCCGACCCAAAAGCGCCTCGGCCGGCGAGCCAGGGTCGCCCATACCGCCGGGCTCTCCTTCGACGCGGCCTGGGATCCGCTGCTGTGGCTCTTCGGCGGCCACGAGCTGCACATGATCAGCGACGAGGACCGACGCGACCCGCAGCGTCTGGCACAGCTGCTCAGCGAGCGCGAGATCGACTTCATCGAGACCACTCCCTCCTTCGCCGAGGCGCTGCTGTCCACCGGACTCTTCGAAGCCAGCGCGACCATTCCCGAGCGGCACCATCCCAGTGTGATCGCCGTCGGGGGCGAAGAGGTCGGACCTGACCTGTGGAACCGCCTCGCCGCTCTGGAAGACGTGCATGCCGTGAACCTCTACGGACCCACCGAGACCACCGTGGACAGCCTGGTGGCACCGATCACCGCGGACACCAAGCCGCACATCGGAGGCTCCGTGCGCAACAGCCGCCATTACATCCTGGACAGTGCGCTGCAACCGGTCCCGCATCGTGCCGTCGGAGAGCTCTATCTGGCTGGCGCCAACGTGGCCCGCGGCTACGTGGGGCAGCCGGGCATGAGCTCCGCGCGCTTCGTGGCGGACCCCTTCGCTGCCGACGGCTCGAGGATGTACCGCACAGGCGACGTCGTCCGGCGTCGCAGCGACGGTTCGCTGCGCTTCCTGGGCCGCATGGACGACCAGGTCAAGATCCGCGGCTACCGGGTCGAGCTCAGCGAGATCGAGGCCGCGCTGCGCAGCCAGCCAGGAGTCGACCAGGCCGCCGCCCTGGTCCATGGCGAAGGTCCGACCGCCCGGCTGACCGGATACGTCGCTGGCGTTGCCAACCCGGGGGGCGCCTCTCCCGTGGACGGTCATGCGATGCGGGACCAGCTCCGTGCCGAACTTCCGGACTACATGGTGCCCAGCGTCATCATGGTCCTGGACGGCTTCCCGCTCACCCCGAACGGCAAACTTGACCGCAAGGCGCTGCCGAGCCCACAGGCCACCGCCGCGGCAAGCTCTCAGCGGCCCCGCACCGCGATGCAGCGGCGCGTGGCCGAGGCGTTCGCTGAGGTCCTCCAGCTCGATGTCGATGGCATCGGGGTCGACGAGGACTTCTTCGCCGCGGGCGGTCACTCGCTGCTGGCCACCCAGCTGGCCTCGCTCCTCTCCTCCCCCGCCGAGTCTCACGTGAGCGTCCGGGATGTGTTTGAGCGTCCCACCGTGGCCGGTCTGGCCGAACGCCTGCAGCAGGGCGAGGCAGCGGACGGCCCGGCACCGCTGCACCGGATGCCCCACCCGGAGACGCTACCGGTCTCGCTGACCCAGCGCCGACTCTGGTTCCTCAACCGCCTGGAACCTGAGTCCGCGGCCTACAACATTCCCGTGGTGCTGAAGCTGAAGGGCCTGATCGACACCGCAGCTCTGCACGAGGCGTTCGCCGACGTCGCCGCCCGGCACGAGCCGCTGCGCACCGTCTTCCCGCTGCAAGAGGGAGAACCCATCCAGAAGGTGCTCGGCGGAGAAGCAGCTCGCCCAAGCTTCCTCGCCGTCTCGGTGCCGGCGGAACGCGTTGACCACGTGGTGACAGAGGAAGCCCTTCGGCCCTTCGACATCACTGTGGAGACCCCGCTGCGAGGCCTTCTGCTGAGCTCTTCGGCCATCGATCACACGCTGGTGGCTGTCATGCATCACATCGCGTCCGACGGCTGGTCGCTGCGGCCTTTCGCCACCGATCTTTCCCGCGCCTACGCCGCGCGCGCCGCAGGCCAGGAGCCGGAGCTGGGCGAGCTCGCCCTGGAGTACAGCGATTTCAGCCTGTGGCAGCGCGAGCACCTCGGGGATCCCACCGATGCAGGGAGCGAGGCGCACACCCAGGCCGAGTTCTGGCGCCGTGAGCTCGACGGCGCGCCCGCTGAGATCGCGCTGCCGCGGGACCGAGCGCGCGGCGTCGCGCCCCACGGTGCACGAACCAGCGCACCGCACGACGCAATGGAGAACACCACCGACTCGGCAGCAGACCGGATCCTGCCACAGGACCCGGAGGTCGGCGTCGGGCAGCTCGACGCCGAGATCAGCCCCGCCCTGCACGCGCAGCTGCGGAGCCTGGCCGCGAGTCACAGCGCCAGCCTGTTCATGGTGCTGCAGTCGGCCCTGGCCGTGACGCTGAAGCAACATGGCGCCGGGGAGGACATCGTGGTGGGCACCCCGGTGGCCGGACGCAGCGACCCGCAGCTCGATGAGCTGGTCGGGTTCTTCGTCAACACCCTGGTGCTGCGCACCCGCCTGCACCAGGATCCCGAGCTGGCTGAGGTGCTCGAGCGGGTGCGCGAGGCGAACACCCGCGCCTACGCGCACCAGGAGCTACCCTTCGACGCGGTGGTCGACGCCGTGAACCCACCGCGCACCGCACAGATGCACCCGATCTTCCAGGTGATGCTGACCCTGCAGAACACCGAGCCCGCCCGGGTCGAGCTGGACGGGGTGGAGATCACCGTGCCCGCCCAGATGACCAGCGCCGGGGTCAAGACGGACCTGATGGTCGACGTCAGCGCCCCTGCGGGCGACGACGGCGGGCTGCACCTCGCCCTGACCTACGACGCCGCGCTGTTCTCCCCCGCGAGCGCCCAGCGCGTCCTGGACACTCTGCTGCGCGGGCTGCACACCCTGGCTGAGGCGCCAGAAACGCGCCTGTCCGGGCTGAGCGCGGTGGATCAGGAGACCCGCAGCTGGCTCGAGGAGCACAGCACGGCCCCGGCGCTGGCCACATCCGGCACGATCTTGGACGCCCTGGAACAGACCGCCGCGCGCCGCCCGGAGTCCCCGGCGCTGCAGGACGTAGATCATCAGCTGTGCTTCGCGGAGCTGATGCATCAGGTGGAGACCATTGCGGCGAACCTGCACCAGGCAGGGGTGCGCAGCGGCGCGCCGGTGCTGCTGGCTCTGCCACGCAGCGTCGACGCCCTGAGCGCCCTGCTGGGAATCCTGCGCGCCGGTGCGATCGCCGTCCCGGTGGACGTGAGCTACCCGGTGGGCAGGATCAGCCAGATCGCCGCCAGCGCCTCACCGCGGGCCGCGATCCTGCCCGAGGCCACAGACTTCCGGGAGCTGGAGCTGGAGCAGGAGCTGCTGCGGCAGCGCCCTGAGCTGCTGCGGCTGCACACTGAGGACCTCAAACGGCCCACCGGTGCCGCCGTACCGCCGGCTCCGCAGCCCGCGGACGCGGCGTACCTGGTCCACACCTCAGGGACCACGGGCACACCGAAGGGCGTGCAGGTGCCCCACAGCGCATTGCGCAACGTGTTGGACCACCACCAGCACCGGCTGATCAGTCCTGCCCAGGAGCGCTGCGCGCCGGCGCTGCCGAGGATGCTGCACCTGAGCGGACTGGGCTTCGACGCCGCCTGGGACCCGATCCTCTGGCTAGTCTCCGGCACCACCGTGGTGATCCCCAAGGAGGCTCAGCGCGTCGACGCCGAGGCCGTCGTGGGACTGCTCACCGGAACCAGCGATCCCACCCCGGACGCCCGTGGCGCCCACCGGACCCCCGGGGCCGGTATCGATGTGGTGGAGACCACCCCGTCCTACGCCCAGCAGCTGCTCAGCCTGGGCCTGCCGGAAGCCCTCGAGCGCCAGGATCGACACCTCACGCTGGCCCTGGGAGGCGAGGCGATCTCGGGCGCGCTCTGGCGCACCGTCGCAGACTCGCCGCGACTCCAGGGCTGGAACCTCTATGGCCCCAGCGAGTTCACCGTGGACTCCGTCCTGACCCCGATCACCGGGGACGAACCGCATATCGGTCGACCCATCAACAACCTCACCGCGCGAGTGCTGGATTCCTCGCTTGCGCTGGTGCCCCCGGGCGTGGAGGGAGACCTCTACCTCGCCGGGATCTCGGAGGCGCACGGCTACCGTGGACGCCCCGCGGAGACCGCCTCGGCATTCGTCGCGGACCCCTGGAGCACCGGCGGACGGATGTACCGGACCGGGGACGTGGTTCGCCGCAGGCAGGACGGCACTCTGGAGTTCCTGCGCCGCGATGATGACCAGGTCAAGATCCGCGGGCACCGGATCGAGGTGGCCGAGGTGGAATCCGTTCTCGGCGCGGTCGAGGGCGTGGAGTCCGCCGTCGTTCGGGTGGTGACTCCCGGCGGCGCGGACACCGCACAGCTGGCCGCCTGGGTGGTCAGCTCACGCAGCCCGGAGGACCTCAAGTCCGCCGCGTCAGGGCTGCTTCCCGAGTACATGCTCCCCACACGGATCCTTGGGGTCGAGGAGATCCCGTTGACCTCACACGGGAAGGTCGACGTCGCAGCGCTCCCGGAGCCTCAGGTCACCGCAGGTGCGCGGCAACCCGAGACGGAGCGGGAACAGGCCGTCTGCGACGTGATGAGCGAGGTGCTCGGAGTGCCAAGCGTCGGGCTCGATGACGACTTCTTCGCGCTCGGCGGGCACTCGCTGCTCGCGGTCACTCTGGTGGGACGACTGGAGCAGCAGCTGGGACTCTCGATCCCGCTGCGCGCAGTGTTCGAGGCCGGGACTCCGGCGCAGCTGCTGCGCATCGGGGCACGGCCAGCCGCCGCTGATGCGGGGTCGGGAGGCGAGAACACCTCCTCGAGATCTGCCGAGCCGACGGTCGGTTCGTTGCAGACCTGGGTCCAGGAACACCCTCGCCTCGATGGCGCGGAACTGCCGCTCACCGCGGGTCAGACCAGGCTCTGGTTCCTGAACCAGCTGGACCCCTCCTCGGCTGAGTACAACGTGGTCCTGCACGTGGAGCTGCGCGGGGCGCTGGACACCGCCGCGATGAGCGGGGCGATCGATGATCTTGTGGCCCGCCACGAAGTGCTGCGCACAACCTTCCCCGCACAGGGAACCCGCTCACCGTCTGCCTCGGGCGCACCGGACGAGTCAGATGCACCGGCTGCCGCTGAGGCGCGGCCGGTGCAGCTCGTGCATGAACCCCGATCCGGGGTGCTCGGGGATGAACCGCTGAGCATCTCCGTTGGGTTCGACCTGAGCAAGGAGAAGCCGCTGCGCGCCGCACTGGTCGCCCTCGAGGGTGAGACAGATGCAGGCGAGGAAGCAGAGGAGGCGGAGCAGACCTGGCGTCTGGAGCTTGTGCTGCACCACATCGCCACCGACGGCGCCTCCCTGGCACCGCTGGTGCGCGACCTTGCGGCCTCCTACACCGCCCGGGCCTGCGGCGGCACTGCTCTGCGCCGACCGCTGAGCGTGCAGTTCGGTGATGTGGCGCGCCGCGAAGCTCACCTGCAGGAGCTGATCCAGGCACGCGGCGAGGAGGATCCCGCCCTGCTGCGCTGGGTGGACCGGCTCGACGCAGTGCCCACCGAACTGGCGCTGCCGACGGACGGGCAGCGGGTGCAGACCGCGAGCCAGCCAGCCGGGCAGCTGCGCTTCACCATCCCAGCTGAGCTCGCCGGGAAGGTCACAGCCGCGGCCACCGCGCAGTCCGCCAGCCGCTTCCACGGCTGGCTCGCCGGGCTGGCCGGATACCTGCGGCGCATCGGCGCCGGGGAGGACGTCGTCATCGGCTCCCCCTCGGCGGGTCGCACCGATCCGGACGTCGAGGAGCTGATCGGGTTCTTCGTGAACACCCTGCCGCTGCGTCTGGACCTCTCTGAGGAATCACTGAGCTTCGCCGACGCGGTGTCACTGGCCCGCCAGCAGACGCTCGCTGCGCTGGAGGACGAACACGTCCCCTTCGAGCAGATCGTGGAACGGGTGCGCCCGGAGCGCCAGCTCGGCCGCCATCCGCTGTTCCAGACCATGCTCTCGGTGGAGCAGCCCACCGACGTCAGTCTGGACCTGCCCAACGTCACGGCCACCCCACTGGACCCCGGGACTACCGGCAGCGCCAAGGTGGACCTGTCCTTCACGCTGCGTCCCGGCGCTGGCAAGGACGCCGATGTGGACGGCGTGCTGGAGTTCAATGCGGCGCTCTTCTCCGAACGTGCCGCTCAGGCCCTGATTCATGGCTGGACGCGGTTCCTGGACGATGTCGGGCAGGCCCCGGACCGGCCGATGCTGGACGCTGAGCTGGCCGGAACCGCGTCTGATCTGACGCCCTGGCCGGCGGCCTCGCAGCCGGAGGGCCGTCCAGCCGCAGTGTTGGAGTCCTTTGCCACGAGCGTGCGCCGAGGACCTGATGCCACCGCGCTGGTCGCAGCCGGGTCAAGCCTGAGCTTCGGCGAGCTTGAAGCTCGCACCCGGGCGATCGCTGCGGGACTCGCAGCGCACGGGGTCCAGCCCGGAGATGTGGTGGCGCTGTGTCTGCCGCGCTCTGTGGACACCGTGGCGGCCCTGCTCGGCAGCTGGTGGGCCGGCGCGGTCGCGATGCCGATCGATACCACCTTGCCGGAGTCCAGGGTCGCGGCGATGCTCGCCGCGGCAGCGCCTCGGATGGTGCTGCACGGGGACGAGACCGTGGCCCCAGGGCCGCTGAGGAGTTCTGCCGAACTGGCACGCGACGCCGCGGAGCGGGCTGCCCTCAACGGCGCGGAGCTGCTCGGGATGGACTCCCTGCTCAACCCGGACGCTCCCGTGGGGGACCCGCTCTCCGGCCAGGACCCTCGCCCTGAAACGGCACGCTCCCAGGACGCGGCGTATCTGATCTTCACCTCGGGCACCACCGGGACACCGAAGGGCGTGCAGGTGCCGCATGGCGCGCTGGAACACCTGCTGGCGTCGCACCGTGCGACGCTGATGCCCGCGGCACAGGAACAGCCCAAGCGGCTGGCGCACACCACGGGGGTGGGCTTTGACGCCGCCATGGACCCGATCCTCTGGCTGGCCGCCGGGCACCAGGTGCACCTGATCGAAGACACCACCCGTCGGGACCCGCAGGCGCTGGTCGGCTACTTCCGGGAGCATCGGATCACGGCCTGGGAGACCACGCCCAGCTATGTCAGCGCCCTGACCGCGCACGCCGGACTGGGAGATCACCTCGACGCAAGCAGCCCGGAGGATCCCTTCGTGCTGCTGCTGGGTGGGGAGCCGGTGGATCCCGACCTGTGGGGGTGGCTGCGACAGCGCAGCACCACCACCTCCTGGAACCTCTATGGCCCCACCGAGGTGGGAGTGGATTCCCTGATCGCTTCGTTGGCCGGTGACTCCCAGCCTGACCTGGGCTCCCCCACCGCCGGCACGACGGCCTACGTGCTCGATGAGCGGCTTCGCCCGGTTCCCGATGGGTCAGTGGGTGAGCTCTGGCTGGCCGGGTCTCAGCTGGCCGACGGCTACCGGGGCAGGTCCGCTGAGACTGCCAGCCGCTTCGTCGCGGATCCGTTCTCCGCCGTGGGCGGGCGGATGTACCGGACTGGCGACCTCGTCGTCGTCGAATCCGGAGCGGAGGGACAGCGACCTCGCGTGCGGTCCCTGGGACGAGCCGATACACAGGTGAAGATCCGCGGCTACCGCGTGGAGCCGGCCGAGGTGGAGTCTGTGCTGCGTGGGATGTCTGAGATCTCGCAGGCCGTGGTCCGTCCGCGTGCCCTGGAGCGCGGTACCGAGCTGCTGGCCTGGGTGACCCTGGGCTCCGGGGAAGGACCGGACGCCACGCCGCAGCCTGACCTGCAGTCGGAGCTGATGCGTCGGCTGCGTGCCGCGCTTCCGGGATATATGGTCCCTGCGGCGGTCAGCCTGCTGGACGAGATCCCGCTGACCCCCAACGGCAAGGTCGATGACCGCGCACTGCCGACGCCTGAGTCCTCGACGGCCCGCCGCGAGGGGCGCGCCCCGCGGGACCACACCGAGCAGGCCGTGGCGGACGCGTTCTCGCAGGTGCTGGGCGCGGCAGCGGTCACAGTGGAGGACTCCTTCTTCGACCTCGGCGGCCACTCATTCCTGGCCCAGCCGGTCATCTCGGCGATCAACACCGCCCTGACTGCGGACCTGCCGGTGCAGGCGATCTTCCAGGCGCCCACCGTGGAGGGACTCGCTGCACTGGTGGACTCCGGTGCGGCCGACGTCGCAGAGAGCCTGCGCGCGGTACTACCGCTGCGCAGGGAGGGGACGGGCAACCCGCTCTTCGCCGTGCACCCCGGCAGCGGTGTGAGCTGGTCCTTCTCCTCCTTGGTGACCCACCTGGACACTGCGCGACCGATCCTCGGTCTGCAGATGCCGGGCATCGCCCCCGATGAGCCGATGCCCACGGAGCCCGCCACGATGCAGGAGCTGATCGGGCAGTACGTGGATGTGATCCTCAGCGAACAGCCGGAGGGCCCCTTCCACCTCGTGGGCTGGTCCTTCGGGGGTCGGCTGGCCCACGCCATCGCGGCCGCACTGCAGGAACAGGGTCACGTGGTGGGCACGCTCGCGGTGCTCGACGCCTACCCGGCGAAGGAGTCGATGGCCGGGATCACCGATGAGCAGAGCCTCTGGCGTGCGTTCCTCGGCGCCCAAGGTGTCCCCGCCCCGGCTCACGGTCGACTCTCGGTCGGCCGCGCCCGGTCTCTGCTGCGCGAAGCCGGAAGCCCACTGGCCTCGGTGCCGGAGGAGACCATGCGGCGCAGCGCCACACGTTTCCGCACCATCGGAACACTCTTCGATCGCAGCCCGGTCCCGGTCTACCGTGGCGACCTCCACCTGGTGGAGGCCACCACGGATGTCCCAGCGAACCGTCCGGCGCCCAGCGCCTGGACCCCGCATGTCACCGGGGAGATCATCGTGGAACAGGCAGAGCTTCCCCACGAGCGCATGTTGGAGCCCGCTGGAGTCCACGCCCTCGCCGCGGTGTTGACTGAGGACTGATCGGTGGCTGAGGCTCTCGGAAGGTCCTGAAAAGTTGCAGAAGACGACCATCTGATCACGGTCCGGTTACGAACTACTCATGGCGCCGCGGGAACCAATGCGGCGAGTGACGAGAAACCGACCCAGGAGTGCTGCGATGACCAACCCCTTTGACCGAGATGATGTGCAGTTCCGGGTAGTCATCAATGAGCTCGGCCAGCATTCGCTCTGGCCTGAGTTCGCCGATGTTCCCAGCGGCTGGGTGGCCGTCTTCGGTGCGGCCGCGCGCCAGGACTGCCTCGACTACGTCGAGCAGCACTGGCAGGACATCACCCCGGTGTTCGAACGCGACCTGGCTGTGTCTTGATCTCGCTGCAGTCGATCACCAAGAGCTTCGGCGGCTTCCAGGCGCTGGACGGCGTGGACCTCGAGGTCGAAGCCGGCACGGTCCAAGGCCTGCTGGGCCCCAACGGGGCGGGCAAGACGACGACGGTGCGCGTGCTGACGACGCTGCTAGAGCCTGACGGCGGAGACGCGTTCATCGCGGGGCACAGCGTGCGCACGCAGGGCCATGCAGCGCGGCGCAGCCTTGGGGTCTCCGGGCAGTACGCCGCTGTGGACGACAAGCTCACCGGACTCGAGAACCTCACCCTGGTGGGTCAGCTCTACGGGATGCGACGCCGGGCCGCGAAAACCCGCGCGCACGAGCTGCTGGAACACTTCCGGCTCGACGGCGTGCCCAAGGGACAGCGAGCAGGCTCCTACTCCGGCGGGATGCGACGCCGGTTGGACCTTGCCGGGGCCCTGGTCGCCCGCCCCCCGGTGGTGATCCTCGACGAGCCCACCACCGGATTGGACCCCCGCGGTAGACGCGACACCTGGGATGCCATCTCCGCGCTCGCCGAGGACGGAACCGCGGTGCTGCTGACCACCCAGTATCTCGAGGAAGCTGACGAGCTCGCGGACTCGATCGCGGTGATCGACGGCGGGCGGATCGTGGCCGAGGGCACCCCCGCGGCGTTGAAGACAGAGGCCGGAGGTGCCCGCATCGACATGGTCTTTGAGCACGGCGGCACGGTCCCTGCGGCTCGCGCCGCACTGAGTCACATCGGCCTGGAGGTCACCGCGGATGATGCCGCGCTGCGGCTCAGTGCGACAGCGCCACACCGTCAGGAAAGCCTGCAAGCGGCACTCATCGCGCTGAGGGAGGCGCAGATCGAGGTCGTCGAAGCCTCGTTGCGCCAGCCCACCCTGGACGACGTCTTCCTGCAGATCACCCAGAAGCCGGCCGGGGTCCGCTCCGGCGAGGACTCCGCCACCGATCCCTCCACCCGGCACGCCGAGGCAGCGACCCGAGAGGAGGTCCGCTCATGAGCGTGATCACCGCAGTACGGGACGGCGGGATCATCGCGCGCCGAAACTTCACCAATGTACGCCGGACCCCCGGGGCCCTGGTCACCGGTGTGGCCCAGCCGATCATCTTCGTGCTGATCATGGCCTTCGTCTTCGGCGGCGCGCTGGGTGGGGCTGACTACCGGGAGTTCCTCATCGGCGGACTGCTCGCGCAGACCCTGACCTTCAACTCCTCCTTCACCGCGGTCTACCTGGCCAAGGACCTGCACCAGGGAATCGTGGACCGCTTCCGGGTGCTGCCGATGTCACGGGTCGGTGTCGTGCTCGGCCGCACCTGGTCTGACCTGATCACCAGTGTGATCTCCACAGTGGTCTTGGTGCTCTGCGGGCTGATGATCGGGTGGCGAGCCACCACGGATCCGCTCACAATCACCCTGACCTTCCTGCTGCTGCTGCTCTACGCCTTCGCTATTGCCTGGGTCGGCGCCGTCGTCGCGCTGACCGCGCGCAGCGTGGAAGTGGCACAGAGCCTGGGGCTGCTTTGGCTGTTCCCGGTCTGTTTCGTCTCCGGCGCCTTCGTCTCGGCGGACTCGCTGCCGGGTCCGCTGCGCGGGATCGCGGAGTGGAACCCGGTCACCGCCATCGCCACCGCCGCCCGGCAGGGCTTCGGCAACACCGCCCCCGCACAGTTCCAGGTGGCCGGTGGCTGGCCCGCGGAGAACGCGATGCTCTACGCCACCCTGTGCTGCGTGGCGATCATCGCCGTCTTCGCACCGATCGCAGTGACCCAGTACCGGCGCATCAGCCGGCGATGATCTCGGTCCTGCTGACCTCAAGCGCCGAGCTCCAGGCACGGCTTCCACGCCTGACCGGCGGGAGACTGGTCCGTCTTGAGGAGGCGGTGACTGTGCAGGACCAGGCGGCTGCCGCGGCCAAGCTCGACCCGGCAGACCAGCAGCGCGTGCTCACTGCCCGGTGCGCACTGCGACTGACCGCCGCCACGCACCTCGGGGCAGGGGCGCAGGAGGCAGCACAGCTTCAGATCCGGCGGCAATGTGAGCAATGCGGCGGCCCGCATGGACGCCCCCAGCTGGATGGGATCAGTCTGAGCAGCTCAAGCTCGGCCCGGCACGTGCTCACCGGCGCCGCAGCCCCCGGGCGGGACGTCGGCGTGGACGTCGAAGCGATTCCGGAACGGCTCTCCCCCGAGTTCACGGAGTACGCCCTCCACCGGACTGAGCGGGGGGCTCTACAGCGACTGGCAGCTGCGGCGCAGATCCCCGCGGTGATCGAGCACTGGGTGTTGAAAGAGGCCGTGCTCAAGGCCGCCGGGGTGGGGCTGAACCATCCCCCCGGGGCGCTGCTGCTGGGCACCCCTGAGGTCTCCACGCGCTGGCACGGCCGCACGGGCAGCGCGGAGCTGCGCTGGGCTCCGGTGGTGGAGACCGGGGACAGCCGGGTGGAGGGGATGTGGAGCACTCTGATTCCCTCGCCGCGAGGCTGGGTGGCCGCCGTGGCGGCCCGCTCACCGGAGGACATCAGCGACCTCGCTGCTTCCTGGGAAGACCGAGACCGGGGTCACCGTCAGCTGTCGGCTGGACTCGGGGCCGGCCGCGCGCGGTCGGCCACTGACTTCCGAGCCTGAACCCGGCTTCCGGCACGGAGCCCGGATTCCGGCCCGAAGTCAGCTATTCGACGACGAGGAGCAGGTCTCCGCCGTCCACCTGTTGCACGCCGGTGAGGACCACCCGGGAGACGGTCCCGCCTACCGGAGTCGTGATCCCGGCTTCCATCTTCATCGCCTCAATGGTCGCCACGTTCTGCCCGGCCTCGACGGTGCCACCTTCCTCGACCGTGAGTGAGACCGCTCCGGCGAAGGGTGCAGCCACGTGGCCCTGCTTGGAGGTGTCGGCCTTCTCGGCGACCGCGACGGAGGCTTCCACGGAGTCATCGCGGGCCCCGACCTGACGGGCCTGTCCATTGAGTGTGCACATCACGGTCCTGACGCCCTTCGGGTCAGGTTCTGAGACGGTCTGCAGGGTGACCAGGAGTCGCACTCCTTTGCCCAGGGAGATGACGTGCTCGTAGCCGGTGCGCAGTCCGTAGAGGAAGTCACGGGTGTGCAGCACCTGCACGTCGCCGTACTTGTCCCGCGCGGCCTCGAAGTCCTTGGTCGGGCCCGGGAAGAGCAGCCGATTCAGTGTGCGGCGCCGCTGCCCGGCGTCCTCGGAGGCCAGCGCCTGGGAGTCCTCTTCGGAGAGCTCCTGCGCCAGCGGTTTGACCGTGCGGCCTTCAAGCGCCTTGGACCGGAACGGCTCGGGCCAGCCGCCCGGCGGGTCCCCGAGCTGCCCGGCGAGGAGTTGGATCACCGAATCGGGCAGGTCGAAGCTCTGCGGATTGGCCTCGAATTCCTTGGGGTCCACATCCATGCCCACCAGCTGCAGGGCGAGGTCCCCGACCACCTTCGAGGACGGGGTGACCTTCACCAGCCGGCCCAGCATGGTGTCGGCCGCGTGGTACATGTCCTCGATGGATTCGAACCGCTCCCCCAGGCCCAGCGCGATGGCCTGTTGGCGCAGGTTTGAGAGCTGACCGCCCGGGATCTCGTGCCGGTAGACGCGGCCTGTCGGGCTGGGCAGTCCGGATTCGAACGGAGTGTAGATCGAGCGCACGGCCTCCCAATAGGGCTCCATCGAGGCCACGGCTTCCAGACCCAGCCCGGTGTCGCGCTCGGTGTGCTCCAGGGCTGCCACCAGCGCTGAGGCCGGCGGCTGCGAGGTGGTCGCCGCCATGGAGGCCACAGCGACGTCGACGGCGTCCACTCCGGCCTCGGCGGCTGCCAGCAGGGTGGCGAGCTGTCCACCGGCGGTGTCGTGGGTGTGCAGGTGCACTGGCAGGTCGAAACGTTCCCGCAGGGCGGTGACCAGGGTCTTCGCCGCGGAAGGACGCAGGAGTCCGGCCATGTCCTTGATCGCCAGGATGTGCGCGCCGGCGTCGACCATCTGCTGGGCCAGACCCAGATAGTAGTCCAGGGTGTAGAGGTCCTCGGCGGGGTCACTGAGGTTGCCGGTGTAGCAGAGAGCGGCCTCGGCCACGGCGGTCCCGGTCTTGCGGACCGCCTCGATGGCCGGGACGATCTGGTTCACGTCATTGAGCGCGTCGAAGATCCGGAAGATGTCCACCCCGGTGGCGGCGGCCTCGGCCACGAACGCGTCGGTGACCTCCAGGGGGTAGGGGGTGTAGCCCACGGTGTTGCGGCCGCGCAGCAGCATCTGGAGCGGGATGTTCGGCAGCTCCGCGCGCAGCAGACGCAGCCGGTCCCACGGGTCCTCAGAGAGGAATCGCAGCGCGACGTCGTACGTGGCGCCACCCCAGGCCTCCACCGAGAGCAGCCCGGGTGTCACATGCGCGACGGCGGGCGCAGCGGCGAGCAGGTCTCGGGTGCGCACGCGGGTGGCGAGCAGTGACTGGTGGGCGTCCCGGAAGGTGGTGTCGGTGACGGCGAGTGCGCTCTGTTCGCGGAGCTTGCGGGCGAAGACTTCGGGGCCCTCGGCGAGGAGCACCTGGCGCCAGCCGTCGGGTCTGGGGTGATCCGAGGGGCCGTCGAAGGGGCTGCGGTCGGGCTCGTCACGCTTGTCTCCGGGGAAGTGCGGGAGCTTGTCCCGCGGGTCGATGCCCTCCACCCGGGGGCCGTGCGGCTGGTTCACGGTGATGTCGGCCAGGTACTGCAGAGCCTTGGATCCGCGGTCCAGTGAGCGGTTGATCTTGGCGAGCTCGGGGTGGGCGTCGATGAAATCGGTGGCCACGTCCCCGGCGAGGAACTCCTTGGAGTCCAGCACGTTGAGCAGGAACGGGATATTGGTGGCGACGCCGCGGATGCGGAACTCGGAGAGCGCGCGGCGAGCCCGGGCGATGGCGGTCTGGTGATTGCGCCCGCGGGCGGTGAGCTTCACCAGCATGGAGTCGAAGTGCGGGCTGATCTCCGCGCCGGTGTAGACGGTGCCGCCGTCGAGTCGGATGCCGGACCCGCCGGCGGATCGGTAGACGGTGACGGTGCCGATGTCCGGACGGAAGTCATTGGCGGGGTCCTCGGTGGTGATCCGGCACTGCATGGCCGAGCCGCGCACTCGCAGATCCTCCTGGCGGATGTCGAGGTCCTCGAGGGTCTCACCGGCCGCGATGCGCATCTGCGCGGAGACCAAGTCGATGTCGGTGATCTCTTCGGTGACCGTGTGCTCCACTTGGATGCGCGGGTTCATCTCGATGAACACGTGCTGCCCGGCGCGCTCCCCGACGGTGTCCACGAGGAACTCCACGGTGCCGGCGTTGCGGTAGTTCATGGCCTTGGCGAAGGCGACGGCGTCCCGGTGCAGCGCTTGGCGGATCTCCTCATCCAGATGCGGGGCCGGGGCGATCTCCACGACCTTCTGGTAGCGGCGCTGCAGGGAACAGTCGCGCTCGAAGAGGTGAACCACATTGCCTTCCCCGTCGGCAAGGATCTGGACCTCGATGTGGCGGGGGCGCAAGACAGCCTGTTCCAGAAAAACTGTCGGGTTGCCGAAGGCGGTCTCCGCCTCATGCATGGCTGAGCGGAGGGATTCGGCGAGATCTTCACGCTTGTCCACACGGCGCATCCCCCGGCCTCCACCGCCGGCGACTGCTTTGACGAAGATCGGGAAGCCGATCTCCTCGGCGGCCTTGGTGAGCTCCTCGGTGTCCTTGGAAGGTTCGGAGCTCTGCAGGACCGGGACGCCGGCTGATCTGGCGGCGCGGAGAGCTTTGACCTTGTCCCCGGTGGATTCCAGGACATCGGCGGGCGGGCCGATGAAAGTGATCCCGGCGGCTTCGGCGGCGCGGGCGAGATCGGGGTTCTCAGAGAGAAAGCCGTAACCGGGGTAGATGGCATCCACGCCGGCGTCCTTGGCGACGCGGATGATCTCTTCGATGTCCAGGTAGGCGCGGACGGCATGGCCCTCTTCGCCGATCCGGTAGGCCTCATCGGCCTTCTGCCGATGGAAGGAGTTGCGGTCCTCATGCGGGTAGACGGCCACGGTGCGAGCACCGAGTTCGACGCCGGCGCGGAACGCACGGATGGCGATCTCCCCGCGATTGGCAACCAGGATCTTCGAGAACATAACTGCGGTCTCCCTCAACTCATGGCGCCGCCACCCCATTGTGGCGACGTTGGGGCGATCCTACCGGGTGCACAGTTTCGAGAGGAGGGGCTGGGTGGGCCCACTCGCGTTCGAGCAACTGTAAAGACGTGGCTCCACTCGATAGTTCGAACCCACGCACCGACCTCATGCGCCGGGTCATCCACGAGCCACCCCATGTCCACCACACTCGGAGCAACTGTCCGAGTGGAATGCAGATCCCCCCGGAGAACCGGCGTAGCGGAACGAACGGCGATCCGGAGCGCGGCACCTGTCGCAACATGTAGGAGACCATGAATCGGCGGAGTCGGGGAGCGTCTAGCTTCTCGGCTCCGCTGCTCAATCTGGGTCAAATGAATGCAGGACTTGCCGTCTTTCGAGGTCTCACATCCTAGGGCCCTCCCGTCAGCTGGTGGTACTGTCTCCTAGCCTCCAAAGCCAGCATCGCCGCTGTGACACCACCAGGTCTGAGCAGAACGGATCAACCATGACCTCATCTCTTCCGGAACTCATTCACGAGGACTCGATTCTGTTGGATGCCGAGGCAACAGATTGGCAGTCAGCTGTGCGCCTTGCGGGTGGCCTTCTGGAACAGGCAGGTATTGCGTCCGCCGAGTACACCCAAGCGATGGTCGACAACGTCGTCGACAACGGCCCGTACATCGTCATCGCACCCGGCTTCGCGTTCGCGCACGCACGTCCCTCCGAGGCTGTTCACCGCACTGGAATGTCCTGGGTGCGGCTCAAGGACCCGGTGGACTTCGGAAGCGGCGACAACGATCCGGTCTCCTTAGTCGTGGCTCTTGCCGCTGTGGACTCCAAAGACCACACGCACGCCCTTGCCGAGCTCAGTGGCGTCCTGGGCGATGACGACTTGCGCGCCGCCGTGGATACAGCCCCCTCTCCCGAGGCAATCACTGCAATTCTCCGTGGAGAGGACCAGCCCACAAAGACTCCCGAGACCACGAAAAAGTCGTCGGGCGGCTCCGAACAGCATCTGATCCTTACTGTCTGCGGCAACGGCCTTGGGACTTCCCTCTTTCTGAAGAACACCCTCGAAGGTGTTTTGGACACGTGGGGCTGGGGCCGCTTCCTCAACGTCGAGGCCACCGACACCATCTCTGCCCGCGGCCGAGCCTCAGAGGCCAAGGCGATTCTCACCTCCGGAGAGATCGCCAAGTCCCTGGGTGATGTCGGCATCCCGGTCAAGGTCATCGAAAACTTCACCAGCAAGAACGAGCTCGACAGCGCATTGCGCGAGCTCTACGACGTCTAAGGAACACACATGGACTGGCTCGTCGCAATCCCCGAATTCCTCGTCAACGAGATTCTCTCCGTCCCAGCGTTCCTGATCGGCATCATCGTCGCCGTGGGATTGATCGCGCTGAAGAAGTCCACCGGACAGATCATCGGTGGCGCCATGAAGGCGATCCTCGGGTTCCTGCTCATCGGTGCAGGCGCCGGCCTCGTCGTCGCATCCTTGGACCCGCTGGGGATCATGATCCAGGGTGCCACCGGCGCCCAGGGCGTCATCCCCACCAACGAGGCCATCGTCGGGATCGCACAAGAGACCTACGGTGCGCAGGTGGCGTGGCTGATGATCCTTGGATTCGCCATCAGTCTGGTGTTAGCCCGCTTCACTCCGCTGAGCTATGTCTTCCTCACCGGCCACCACATCCTCTTCATGGCCACGCTGCTCACGATCGTCCTCGCCACTGCCGGGTACTCCGGGCCGCTCACAGTCGGTGTCGGCGGCGCGCTGCTCGGGATTCTGATGGTCTCACTCCCGGCCTTCTCGCAGCCCTTCACCCGCAAGATCACCGGTGATGACAGCATTGCCATGGGGCACTTCGGCACCGCGGGCTACGTCGCGGCAGGAACCGTGGGCCGGCTGGTCGGCGGCAAGTCCAGCCGCTCCACGGAAGACCTGAAGCTCCCCGAAGGACTGCGATTCCTCCGGGACTCCATGGTCGCGACCGCCCTGTCCATGGTGATCATGTACGTCGTCGTCGCGCTGATCTTCTTCGCCCGCGAAGGCGAAGCCGCCTATGAGGCGTTCGACGGCGGCGCGGAGAATCCCGGCAACTTCATCATGCTCTCGGTGACACAGGGACTGCAGTTCGGCATCGCCGTCGCGGTGATCCTCTTCGGTGTCCGCACCATCCTTGGCGAGATCGTCCCTGCGTTCCAGGGCATCGCAGCCAAGATCGTGCCCGGCGCCATCCCTGCCCTCGATGCACCGATCGTGTTCCCCTACGCGCAGAACGCAGTGCTGATCGGCTTCCTCTCCAGCTTCACCGGCGGACTCGTCGGACTCGCAGCGCTGACCCTGTGGCTCAACCCCGCGCTCGGCCTCGCCCTGATTCTGCCGGGCCTGGTGCCACACTTCTTCACCGGTGGCGCAGCCGGCGTCTATGGCAACGCGACCGGTGGTCGTCGCGGCGCGGTGGCAGGCGGTTTCGTCAACGGTCTGCTCATCACGTTCCTGCCGGCACTGCTGCTCCTTGTCCTTGGTGACTTCGGCTCTGCCAACACCACGTTCGGGGACACAGACTTCGGCTGGTTTGGGATCCTCGTCGGCTACGGCGCAGGCATCGGCTCGATCGGCGGCATCGTCGTCGTCGCAGCTCTGGGGCTGCTGATTCTTGGTGCCGCGATCCTGGTGCAGCGTCGCGTCGTCGACCGGGGCTGGGATGCCTCTCCCCACCGGCCTGACCAGCCCGAACGGTCCTCTACGGACGCTCCTGCGGCCGGCACCAACGGGCAGTATGCGAAGATCACTCCTCCCAAGGGCGCCCCGGCACCACCTGCACGCAGCTAGACCAGTGGCCTCAGGCCACGATCTGCTGCAGCAGAACCCGTGCACCCTCGGCACGCAGGGTCTTCAACGCCTCGGCATAGGGCTCCGTGAAGGCTGACTGTTCCACCAGATCGCCGAAGAGCTCCTCGTCGCGCAGGAACGCCAGGAGGTCCTCGTCGTGGGTGGCGGCTCGAGCCATCACACGTTCACGCTGCCTGTCCACCACATCCCACTGCTCACCGTTCTCACCAACGCCCTCGGCGTAGCGAGCCCAGGAGGCCACGATCGCGGCGGAGGCCGTCACGTCTCGCCCGGCAGCGAGGTTTTCCCGGATCACCGGGACCAACCAGGTGGGGATCCGGTCACTGGACTCCGCAGCCAGTCGCGCCAGGGCATCCGCCACGTACTCGTTGCCGAAACGCTCCATGAGCTGGTCCTTGTACTGCTCCAGATCCGTTCCCGGGACCTCGCCCACAGCGGGGGTGCCCTCGTCATCCATGTAGCTCTTGCGGGTAAACCGAGCCAGGTCCTCGTCATTGACTGCCTCGTGGGCGTAGGTGTGCCCCAGCAGCAGGCCGAAGTAGGCGATGGCCTGGTGGCTGCAGTTCAGCAGACGAAGTTTCATCAGCTCGTAGGGTTCGACGTCGTCGACCATCTGCACCCCGACCCGCTCGAACGCCGGTCGGCCGGCGGGAAAGCGGTCCTCCAGCACCCACTGGATGAAGTCCTCGCTGACCACTGGCCAGGCATCCTGCACTCCGAAGCTCTCGGCCACCATGGCACGGTCCGAATCGGCGGTGACCGGCGTGATGCGATCCACCATGCAGTTGGGGAACGTCACATGCTCCGCAATCCACTCCCCCAGCTCCGGATCCTTGCGCTGGGCATAGGCGAGCAGCATGCGACGAGCCAGGTCGCCATTTCCGCGCACGTTGTCGCAGGAGAGCACTGTGAAGGCCTGTTCCCCCGCTTCACGACGACGACGCAGCGCCTCGATCACGTAGCCGAACATGGTCTTCGGGGTCGCACCGGAGGCGAAGTCAGCCTCCAGATCCTCGGACACAGCAGGAGTCTCGAACTGGAACTCCCCGGTGGAGGCGTTGTAGTTGTAGCCGCCCTCGGTCACGGTCAGGGACACGATGCGCACCGCGGGGTCCGTCATCCGGGTGAGGACAGCCTCCGGATCATCAGGGGCGAAGAGGTACTCAGCCAGCGTTCCGATCACCCGGGCGTCCCGGCTGCCGTCGGGCGCTTTGGTCACCAACGTGTAGAGCGTGTCCTGCGGGAGAAGGGCATCTCGCATCCGCGCATCACCGGGCAGGAGACCCACCCCACAGATGGCCCAATCCATGGCCTCGCCGTCGTTCATCAGCCGATCCAAGTACAGCGCCTGGTGTGCTCGGTGGAAACCGCCCACCCCGAAATGCACGATCCCCACCTGGCGCTGGGCCAGGTCATAGGTGGGCACTGCCGGCGCGCCGGAAGCATCCGCGATCTGATTCAGTGAGGAGGCATTGAGTGTGATCATGCCCACACTGTACCAAGCGTGCACTCATTTGAGCACTGAAAATTTCTCAGATGAGATTACTAGAGGGACTCACTGAGCCGAGCAGCAAGCTCGGTCGGCACCACCAGATCGTCGACGAAGCCGGCTCGCGCCGCGGCGATCACAGCCTCCGGATGATCCACAGCGGCGGCGACGGCGACCACATGCGCCCTGCGCAGCTGCTCGGGGCGCACACCGATCACCCGATCCTCCATTCCGGAGAGTGCAATCTCACCGTCGGCATCCATGAGGATTCCGGAGCACTCAGACACCACGCCGCCCTTCTGCGCCTGCGCCTGTTCCTCGGCATTCAGGCGCCCCCAGAAGGTGGAGGTTCCGGGGCCCCACGCGCCGATGGCGACGACGGCGACGTCGAGATCATCGGCGGCTTTGAGTGCAGCACTGACTTCCGCCACCCCGCGCAGCGCCGCTGCTGACTCGGCGGTGTCCATGATCAACGGCGTGGGAAGCGGCCAGACCTCCCCGCCGGCTGCAGCGCCTACAGAGTGGATCAATGCCGAGGAGGCCGCCGTCGAAGTTCCCGGCGCACTCAGCGCCCCGACGAGCTGCACCACATCCACCTGAGGCAGATCGCTCAGGTAGTCGGGCAGGTGCATCAGCGTGCGCGACCAGGCAACCCCCAGTCGGCCGCCCTCGTGCAACCGGTGCGGGAGCAGGGTCGCGGCGTGCCGCGCCAACGCCGGACGCATCAGTTCAGTGGCGCGCTGGGGCACCACCGTCACTGAGTTGATCCCCAAGGCCTCATGAAGTCCAGAGAACTGCGGACCCGGATCCGTCGGGTCCAAGATGGTGATGCGGACGATCCCTGTCTCGAGCGCCTCGTCCAACAAGCGGGCCACCTGGAATCGAGAGACGCCATGCCGGCGCGCGAGCTCAACTTTAGAGAGCCCCTCCTTGAAGTGCTCGGTGGCAAGTGTTGCCAGCAACACCAAATGATCCGCAGCCATCGTTCCTCCATGCTCAGTTCATGTGAGCATAACGGGCGCCTGCGCTGCGGCTGAATTCAGGTCCCGGGAGCCTCTCCGGCGAGCCAGAGACGCCAGCGCCAGACCTCCACACACGTTGCCCCGTTTCAGAATTGTGACTACAGTCACCTAACAACTGAGCGAAATAATCCTATCAAATGAGCGAACCTCGCCCCTGCTGGACCTCGCAGAACGGATATCACTATGGGAAGCAACGGACCACGGCTGACAAGGCGGACGCTGCTCGGCGCCGGCCTTGGCGGTGCGGCGCTGACGCTGAGTGGATGCAGCGGCGGGAGAACCGGCAGCGGGGGACGCGAGTCGATCGTCGTCGCCATCGTGTCCAACCCGCAGATGCAGGACGCCATCGGGTTGATCGAAAACTTCCGGCGCGACCATCCGAACATCGATGTCCGCTTCGTCTCGCTGCCGGAGAATGAGGCCCGCGCGAAGATCACCGCCTCGGTCGCTTCCGGCGGCGGCGAGTTCGACGTCGTGATGATCTCCAACTACGAGACCCCCATCTGGGCGGCCAACGGCTGGCTGACCAGTCTTGACTCCTATATGTCCGAGACTCCGGGGTATGACCCCGATGACTTCATCACCACCATCCGTGATGCACTCTCCTACGAGGACACCCAGTACGCGGTGCCGTTCTACGGCGAGTCCAGCTTCATGGTCTACCGAGAGGACCTCTTTGAAGAGGCCGGACTCAGCATGCCGGAACGGCCCACCTGGGATCAGGTCCGCGAGTTCGCAGAGGTCCTCCACTCACCCGATCAAGGACGTGCAGGAATCGCACTGCGTGGCCTGGCCGGCTGGGGCGAGAACCTCGCGCCGCTGAACACGGTGATCAATACCTACGGCGGTCGCTGGTTCGATATGGATTGGCGTCCGATGCTGGACTCGCCCGAGGTCGAAGCCGCGGTGAACACCTACGTGGACACGGTGCGGACCTGGGGCCAGCCTGGTGCCGCCACAGCAGGGTTCGGTGACTGCCTCACCCAGGTCGCCCAGGGCAACGCGGCCATGTGGTACGACGCCTCGTCGATGGTCAACGGCATCCAGGACCCCGGGTCCTCCACCGTGGCGGACAAGGTCAACTACGCCCTGGCCCCCACCGCGGAGACGGACTATGCAGGGTGGCTCTATGCCTGGAGCCTGGCCGTCCCGGAGACCAGTCCGCGCAAACAGGCGGCCTGGGAGTTCATCGCGTGGATGACCCACCCGGACTACTTCCAGCTCGTGGGCAACGAGATCGGCTGGGAGGGACTCCCGCCGGGCTCCCGCGAGTCCACCTACGAGATTCCGGAGTACGCCGAGATCGCCAGCAACTACGCCGAGCCGACGCTGACCGCCATGGGCAACGCGAACCAGGAGAACTGCATGGTCCACGAGGTGCCCTACGACGGGCTGCAGTTCGTGGCGATTCCCGAGTTCCAGGACCTGGGCACCCGCGTGGGTCAGCAGATCTCAGCCGCCATCGCCGGTCAACAGACGGTGACGGAAGCTCTGGACCAATCCCAGCGCTTCGCGGAAGCCGTCGCCATGACCTACGGATGGGAGTCCTGAGATGACGACGACGCAGAATCCACCTACCGCCGTCACCGGCGACACCCGCACCACGAAGCCAGCCTCACAACAGAAGTCGCAGCAGAAGGCTGATCGAGCGGACGCCTGGCGCCGCCGCGCGCCGCTCATGCCAGCGTTGATCTTCGTCATCATCGTCACCCAGGTCCCGTTCCTGCTGACCATCTGGTACTCGCTGCGCTCCCGCAACCTCCTGCGCCCCGAGGGTGAACAGTTCGTCGGCCTGAGCAACTACGGCGACCTCTTCCTCGACTCCACCTTCAGGCAAGCGGCTCTGAACTCGGTGCTGATCACCTTCGGCTGCGTGTTCATCGCCATGCTCCTCGGACTGGGGCTGGCGCTGCTGCTGGACCGGAAGTTCTTCGGTCGCGGGATCGTGCGCACCCTGCTGATCACCCCGTTCCTGATCATGCCGGTGGCCGGAGCGCTGCTCTGGAGCATCTCCATGTTCAACCCGACCTACGGGCTGGTGAACTGGCTGATCGGACTCGTGGGAATCTCACCGGTGGACTGGACCAGCGAATACCCGATGACCTCCGTCATCGTCGCCCTGGTGTGGCAGTGGACGCCGTTCATGATGCTCCTGCTGCTGGCAGGGCTGCAGTCTCAGGCACGTGATGCCCTCGAGGCCGCCTCGGTCGACGGCGCCTCGGCCTGGCAGACGTTCCGCTACATCACCCTGCCGCATCTGCGCTTCTACCTGGAGCTTTCAGTTCTTCTGGGCGCGATCTACGTGGTGAACACCTTCGATCACATCTACCTCATGACCGCCGGCGGCCCCGGGACGGCAAGTGCGAACCTGCCGTTCTACATCTACCAGCGCGCATTCCTCGGCTTCGACATCGGACAGTCTGCCGCCATGGGCGTGGTCACCGTGATCGCCACCATCGCCCTTGCGCTGCTGGCGCTGCGGCTCATCTTCACCAGCATCAACGCGAAGGAGCAGTCATGAAGAATCCGATATGGGGCCGCCTGCTCTCCGTGGCCACCTGGATCATCGCGCTGATCTTCTTCGCCCCAGTGGCGTGGATGGTGCTCACCAGCTTCAAGCAAGAGACCGACGCCGCAAGCTCGCCTCCCAGCTTCTTCTTCGAGCCCACCTTGGACCAGTACCGGGCGATCTTCGCCTCCGACGCCGGTCCATACTTCATGAACTCGGTGATCGCCACGGTCGCCTCCACCGTCCTGGTGCTGGTGCTCGCCATCCCGGCCGCCTACGCGCTGAGCATCCGACCGGTGAAGCGGACACAGGATGCGCTGTTCTTCTTCATCTCCACCAAGATGCTCCCCGTCGTCGCGGTGATCATGCCGATCTATGTCATCGCAGGTCAGATCAAGATGTTGGATAACATCGCGACGCTGATCATCCTCTACACCGCCATGAACCTGCCGATTGCGGTCTGGATGATGCGCTCCTTCTTCCTGGAGGTCCCCGGAGAGGTGCTGGAGGCGGCGTCACTTGATGGCGCCTCGCTGCTCGGCACCATGCGGCGGGTGTTGATCCCCATGGTCGCTCCCGGCATCGCCGCCACCGCGCTGATCTGCGTGATCTTCGCCTGGAACGAGTTCTTCTTCGCCCTGAACCTCACCGCGGCGAATGCGGCCACAGCACCCATCTATCTGCTGAGCACCATGACCTCCGAAGGGCTCTTCCTGGCACGACTCTCGGCCGCCTCGGTGCTGGCGTCGCTGCCCGTGGTCCTGGCCGGCTGGGTCGCACAGAAGCAGCTGGTGCGCGGGCTCTCCATGGGTGCGGTCAAATAGGAAGCGAATCCGGACCGGTGAGAATGAGGAGCACTGCGCTCCAACAATCCGTCACTTGAAGAACTCCGCAGCTTGAACACGTTTCTCGCTGAACGAGCAAAAAAACGGAGACTTGAATGACTCCTGAAAAACTGCGAACCGAGGAAGTCGAGCCGCATCATTGGATCAAGAGTCGTGCCGGAGGAGACTAGAACTCGGGGAGCTGAAGCAGATTGTTCGTCCAGGCCTGGTCGGCGCGAGTTCGAAGATACGGCTGACCCTGATCCGGCCGCACGACGGCGACGCTGGCCCTGAACCCTCCGGTCTCCACGTAGGCGGTTCCCCGCTTGTTCTCCACCCGATCCACCATGATGAGCTTATTGCTGGACCCGGAATGTCCGTCGTCGGGGTTGCGCCACTGGTAGGCCACAATCTGCGATTCGGTTTTCGACGTTGCACCGTACCGAACATGCGTAATCTCTACTGCCACTTGTCACTCCACCTCTGGCGAGGGACCAGACCGGTCACTCCATCAGAGATATGTTTACACAAGGAAGTGCAAATTTGAAGAGCATTCCGAAACTTTAGTCCACATTCTTCGCGGTCAGAGGCACGCCGCAGGGGACGGGCGAGGCTGGGTGCATACAGAGGCCAGGTGCGTGCGGGAGTGAGAGTGGAGCTAAGGGGAGTCGAACCCCTGACCTCGTCGATGCGAACGACGCGCTCTACCAGCTGAGCTATAGCCCCATACCGAGCCGACGACCACGCGAACCGAACTTCTCCGAAGAACCGCACGCGCGACGTCGACCTGTACAGGATAATGGATAGGTGACTTCTTCTGCTGAGACTGCCGTCTTCAATCCCACCCCGCCCTTCGGACTCCTGCTCGACGTCGACGGGCCCATCGCCTCTCCGGTGAGCCGGAGCGTCGCCATCGAGTCCATCGCGCGAGATCTGACCGCCATGGCCAATCAGGGCATCCCCGTCATCTTCAACACCGGGCGCTCCGATGACTTCATCGCCAAGCAGGTGATCCCGCCGATGCGCGCGGCGGGCCTGCTCCCCGACTCTCCGGTCTTCACGGTGAGCGAGAAGGGCGCAGTCTGGGCTGAGGTGACCCCCGAAGGGCTCGGCGAGATCAATGTCGACGAAGAGCTCAAGCTCCCCACCGCCCTCTTCGACGACATCCGCGATCTGGTGGCGGAGCGCTTCAGCGAGCTGATGTTCTTCGATGAGACCAAGCGCGCCATGGTCTCCGTGGAGCAGTCCACCGAGGTGGAGAACAAGGACTACCTCGAAGCTCAGAAGGACTTCGACGCCGCGATCCCGGACCTGCTCGAGAAGCACGAGCTGGAGCATGTGCGCATCGACCCCACCATCATCTCCACCGACGTGGAGCACGAAGGAGTCGGCAAGGACCTCGGCGCCCGTCGCAGCCTGAGCCTGCTCGAGGCCCGCGGCATCATCGCCGAGACCTGGTTCACCATGGGGGACTCGCGCAGCGACTACGCCATGGCCACCTGGCTGCATGAACGGGGTCTTCCCGTCAGCCATGTTGATGTCCGCCCCAAGGACGGCATCCCGGAGACCGAGTACGAGGTGCTCACCTCGTCCACCGGTGCCATCCACGATGAGGCCGGCGCCGAGTTCCTCAGCCGGTGGGCCGGAGACCCGACGCGCACCCGGGCCGGCCGCGGTGACTGAGTCTCCCGAGCTGACCCTGCCCGACGTCGCCGCCTGGCGCGCCTGGCTGGATCAGCATGAGGACAGCTCGGACGGAGTCTGGCTGGTGATGGCGAAGAAGGGCATCACCAGTCCGAACTCGCTGGGCTACGCAGACGCGCTGCAGGAGGCGCTGTGCAGCGGGTGGATCGACGGGCAGCGGAAGTCCCGCGATGAGAACACCTTCCTGCAGCGGTTCACGCCGCGGCGCAGGACCTCGATCTGGTCGCAGCGCAACGTCGGCTACGTGGAGGCGCTGATCGCTTCCGGGCGCATGCGTGAGCGAGGTGTGGCCGAGATCCAACGGGCTCAGGCCGATGGCAGGTGGGATCGAGCCTATGCCGGTCAGGCCGGGGCAGAAGTGCCAGCAGATCTGGCAGCTGCGCTGGAGGTCTCCCCCACGGCGAAGTCGACCTTCGAGGCGCTGGGCAGCCAGGGCAGGTACCACGTGCTGCACCAGCTGATGATTGCGGCGAACCCGGTGACCCGGGCCCGCAGGATCGAGCGGTTCATCGAGAAGCTGGACCGCGGAGAGACGCCGTAGCGTCAGCCGCTGAAGCGGTGCTGCCGGATCCAGGCGTGCATGGCGATCCCTGCCGCAGTGCCCGCATTGATGGACCGGGTGGAGCCGAACTGCGCGATGGAAAGCGTGTCCTGCGCGGCTTCCCGCACTTCTTCGCTGAGTCCGGGGCCTTCCTGACCGAAGACCAGCACGCACCGCTGGGGCAGCTCGTAGGTCTCGATGGGCCTGGAATCGGGAAAGAGGTCGACGCCGAGCACCGGCAGTCCCTCGGATTCCGCCCAGGCCACGAAGTCCTCCACTGTTGGGTGGTGCCGGACGTGCTGGTACCGATCGGTCACCATCGCGCCTCGGCGGTTCCAGCGCCGGCGCCCGATGATGTGCACCTCTTTGGCCATGAATGCATTGGCGGTGCGCACCACGGTGCCGATGTTGAAGTCATGCTGCCAGTTCTCGATCGCCACATGGAAGTCGTGGCGGCGTGAGTCGAGGTCTTCGACGATGGCCGCGTGGGACCAGTAGCGGTACTCATCGATGACGTTGCGGCGGTCACCTTCGCGCAGCAGCTCTGGGTCGTAGTGCTCGCCCTGGGGCCACGGTCCCTCCCACGGGCCCACACCGATCTCGCGTTCGGTGGGCTGCGCTGCGCCGTCGGCCTGCCCCTGCTGCTCCATGGGTTCGAGGCTATCCCACCTGCTCTGGTGGAATCTCACAGCCTCTGCGCCCGGTGCCGCCGATGAGCGTCCGACTAGTTCACCCGCGCCAGGAGGAACCCGTCCCAGCCCTTGAGTCCCACCGTCTGCAGCGCGGTGGCGGTGAGCCGTTCGTCGGTCTCGATCCGATCCATCAGGGTACGGATGCCCTGGATGTCCGGGTCGGTGCTGTCTTCATCCACCACCGCACCGCCGCGCACCACGTTGTCGATCACGATCACGGTGCCGGGGTGTGACAGCGTCAGCGAAGCCTCGAGGTAGTGCGGATTGTTCGCCTTGTCAGCGTCGATGAACACCAGGTCGAAGGGTTCTTCCTGTTCCTCGACCAGCATCTGTGCAGACTCCAATGCCGGGCCCACCCGCACGTGTACGCGCTCCGCCACACCGGCAGCCGTAAAGTTCCTCCGGGCCACCTGGGCCGCCGCCGGATCGATGTCCAAGGTGACCACTGCGCCGTCGTCGTCCATGGCTCGTGCCATCCAGATGCTCGAATACCCCGCCAGGGTGCCGAACTCCAGCACCCGCTTGGCGCCGGAGATCTGCACGAGGAGCGCCAGGAAGGCGCCCATATTGGCCGTGACGTCGATCCCCGGGGTCACAGTCTCCGCGGAACTGCGCCGAGTCTCGGCGAGCGCCTCATCCTCCGGCACCAGGCGTTCGATGAGGTAGTCATCTACAGCTGTCCATGCATTGTCCATTTCACCCATGTCAGCACCCTAGGCCCGCGAGCGCACTGCCGGGAATGGTTCACCGGTCCAGAGCCGCTACGGGCATATGCTCCAGATATGGCTGAAGCTTCGCTCACTATTCGACCCGCCGAACCCCGCGACCTCGCCCAAGTCGTGATGATCCAGACCCACTACGCCCACCACACGGTGATCACCTTCAGCGAGGAGCCGATGGGTGTCTCCGAGTGGGCCGCCGAGCTGGCGGAGAAGCGGGCGGCAGGCCACCCCTTCCTGGTCGCCGCGGAGGCCGGCGTCGTGCAGGGGTTCGCCTATGCCGGACACTGGCGGCGCAAGTCCGCATACCGCCACACCGTGGAGGACACCGTGTACCTGCGCCCAGGAGCCCAGGGGCGCGGGATCGGTCGCGCGCTGCTCGCTGAGCTGCTGATTCGCTGCGAGGAGGCCGGGCACCGCCAGGTCATCGCGGTGCTCTCAGAGGACGAGTCCACCCGCGCCTCGTATGTGCTGCACGAAAAGCTGGGCTTCACCGAGGTGGGACGACTGGCCGACGTCGGGGTCAAGCGCGGACGCACGTTGAGCACGATCCTGATGCAGCGCTCACTGGGGAGATGAGGGTCAGGCACGGCGAGAGCGACGGGGCTTGAACCCGTCACTCAACCCACATTCCATCCCGCCTCTTCCAATCCACCGAGCCCGTTCAGTCCCACCCAGAGGCCCACCAGGAACAGGATCAGCGCCACGGTGCCGTTCGCGTGTCGACTGAGGAACCCTTCCAACCACCGCAACGGCCGCTCCACTGCGCGGGCCGCGAACACCCGTGTCGCCAGCAACACCAGCGCCGGTGTGATCATGACCGCGCAATAGAAGAGAATCAGCGCCGGGGCTGCGGGCACTCCCGGGTCGAACGCCGCCACAAGCCCGATCCCGGCCAGATAGGGCAGCAACGTCGCGACCTCCAGACCTACCGCCGCCACCCCCAACAGGACCAGCGGCCTGATCCCAGCTCGGGCGCCCTCCCCCACCGCCCGCTCCCGGAAGCGACGAACCCGCCCCGCTGACCCACTGGCCTCCTCCCGCTGACGCTTGCGCTCCTTCCCCGCCGTGCTGAGCGGATCCAGCCGAAAGCTGTAGACGATCAGACCAATGCCCAGCCCCACCTGGGCGAGCAACACCGCCGGCATCTGTTGGGCTCGCGTCAGACCGTCGACCAGCTGGGTCCCGAACAGCAGCAGGCTCAGCAAGAGCAGGAGCCCGATCACGGCATAGGCACCGGCCACCACTGCGAGGTAGACCAGGACTCGCCCCGCCCGAAGCCGACCCGACGCCATCAGCAGCCACACTGGAATCAACAATGTCCCGAAGCTCGTCGAGTCCAGAAGTGCAAGCACGGTCAGCGCGCCCAGCAACGCCCATAGGGTGTCCACGCTGGCCAGCAGTTCATTGATCATGCGCTTAGACTCGCCCGCCCGGCCCGCAGAGCACATCGGTCAAAGGATCGAATCCCGGTCGACGGCGTCCTCATTCTCAACCTTTGGTCGGAAGCGGGTTGGGCTTCTCTGTGATCGAATATGGTCATGAGGCCGAGCGTCCGGGCACACCTGCAGTCACTGCTGACGCTCGGCGTCGCGGTGCTGATCCTCGCGGTGGGCTGGGCCGGTGTGGCCGAGCTTCCGTGGTGGAGCGCCCTCGGCGTCACTCCAGAACTGTGGTGGCACCTGATTCCGCTGACGCTGATGGCCGGAGCGCTGCTGCTGCGGATCCGTCGACCGACGCTTGCGCTGACTTTGGGGTGTGGCATCGTCGTGCTGGACCTCAGTATCGGCGTGAATGTGGGGATCCTGCTGTGCCTGTCTGACCTGGTGTACAACCTCGGCATCCGAGGGTCGCCGCGGGCAGTCGTGGCCTCTGCGGCTGCGTTGACCGGCATCACCCTGGCGTCATCCGCGCTGGGCCTTTTCGTGGGTGCGGACTGGGAGGGAGCGCTGAGCATTGCCCTCGTCGGTCTCGCCGTGCTGTTGATGCCCCTGTGGTGGGCGGCGGAGGTCCGGCGCGGCTACCCGCTCTGGCAGGAGCCTGACGCCCGACACCAGCTGGAGGCCGAACGCCACGCCAGCATGCTCCGCCGACAGGCGAGCAAGCGTCGCGAAGCTGTGGATCAGGAACGGCAGCGCATGGCACGGGAGCTCCACGATGTGGTCTCCTCGCAGGTCTCCGCGATCGCGCTGACCTCTGGGGCCGTGCTGAATTCTGTGGCCGACACCGAACGGGATCGGCGTGCCCTGGGAAGCATCCGGAGCATCAGCGTGGAGGCTCTCGCGCAGCTGCGAGAGATGGTCCTGCTGCTGCGCGGTGAGGGAGGGTCGCCCGAGGCGGAGTCCCTGAACTACCAGGAGCTGCTCGACGGAACCAGCTGGGAGGACGTGCTCACCCGGGCGAGAGACCGCGGAATGGAGATCAGCGTGACGGGCGAACCACCGGCGAATCTGACAACAGGCCAGCATCATGTGCTGCTGCGAGTGCTGCAGGAATCGCTGACCAACGCCGCGAAGCATGGCGATGCGCAAGCAGCTGTGACCCTGCGTCAGAAGCGCAAACGCCTGCAGCTCACAGTCACGTCCCCAGTGGCGGATGATCCGGCCGATTCCGACGGCGTACCCAAGGGGAACGACGACGACGCACCCCTCGGAACCGGCGTGGGCTTGGCGGTGATGCGTGAACGGGTACAGCTGATCGGAGGGTCCTTGAACGCCGGCCCGATGGGCGAGAACCCGACCAGGGTTCGCAGGGGCTCACAGCTCTGGATGGTCGAGGCCGAACTTCCGCTGAATCAGGAGCAGAGATGAACCAGGAGCGCATCACCGTGGTCCTCGCCGATGACCACTCCAGCATCCGCGCCGGGCTGAGGTTGCTGCTGGAGACCGCGGAGGGGATCGACGTCGTTGGAGAGGCTGCCGACGGAGCCGCTGCGGTGAGTCAAGCGTTTGCGCTGCGACCTGATGTGGTGCTGATGGACGCGCGGATGCCAGGCACGGACGGCATCGCCGCCACCCGCAGGATCGTGGCAGATTCTGCGGCTCAGGTGTTGATGCTCACCACTTTCGACCTGGATGAGGTCGTATTCGGTGCGTTGCGCGCTGGTGCGTCCGGTTTCCTGTTGAAGTCGGTGGAGCCGGATCAGCTGATCGACGCGATCCGGAGGGTGGCGGCCGGCGACGGGGTCCTCGCCCCGGAAGTGACACGCAAGCTGCTTCGCGAGTTCGCCGGCGGGGACGATTTGGAGGCGAACGCATCGCCGTCGTCGTCCGACGATGCCCCTGCGGAAGTCTCAGAACACCTGACGCGAAGGGAGCTCGACGTCCTCGCAGCGCTCGGTCGCGGGCTCTCCAACGCCCAGATTGCTCAGGAGCTCTTCGTCAGTCTGGCGACCGTCAAGACGCATGTGTCCAGCATCCTGTCGAAGCAGCAGCTGAGCTCACGGATGCAGGCCGCGATCCTTGCTCGGGAGGCTCGGCTCGCATGAGAGGTGTGGTGGGGTTGCCTACCCGAGACGGAGTGCTGAGCGCACCTGCCCGACCGCCCGCTCAAATCCTTCGCGATGGTCCTGCTGGTTGAAGCGCAGCAGCCTCCAACCCTCGGCAAAGAAGACGTTGTCGCGCCGCTGATCAGCGCGCTGCTGGTGCGGCGTGAAATGGGTCTCGCCGTCGTACTGGATGGCGATCTTCAACGCCGGGTAGCCCAGATCGGCGCGGGGTGACCAGCGGAATCTCGGCTGGGCGGGGACCTGCAGCTGCGGCTCCTGCAAGCCTGCGCGGATCAGCGCGAGCCGGAGAAGCGTTTCCGGGACGGAGTCTGCGCCGACACGGATCCAGGTCAGCGCGGCGAGGCAGCGTCGTCGGCCTGGCGTGCCGGGGCTTTCCTCCAGGAGGCCCCGAAGTTCGGCGAGTGTGGCATGGGGCGCAGCCCGTCCTTCGAAGCGCGGGTAGGGATGCCGCACCAGCTGGTCGCCGATGATGATCAGCTCGCGGACGGTGCAGAGCCTGCCCAGATCCAACCATGTGCGGGCTGGTGTCGCGACTCTGAGCCCCTACGAGTCACCACATCCTGGCGTCGGAGCGAGACCCGGTGCCCGCAGACACCTCCGCGCCGCGTCCAGACGTCCGGGCCCGCTGGGTGGGCAAGGTGCAGGCGCCCGTCCTTCTGCAACCTGTCTGGCAGCCACAACCCGTGGATTTCGGCGGCGGTTTGGTGCGAGACCCACATCTCTGGCCGATCTCGGAGGAGGGCCGCCGCTTTGATCTCGAGGGTCTCCTGGGGAGTGCACACATCGGCGAGCGCCCGGGCAACGTGGACACCGGACCCCAACGCGAGGATGTCCCTGCGTCGAAGGCGCTCTCGGGGCAGACCCTCGCGAAGAGCTTCGGCGGCCGTGAAAGCTCGCGTGGTGAGCTGCGGCGGAAGCGCGTCCATCTCGCAAGTCTGACGACCATTGCCGGATGGTTAGCCGTTTCTCCACAACCTCACATCTACTGGGCGATATTCGGGAAGTTCAGGCCAGATCTTGCTTCGAAAATCCCGAAAATCGCCCACTAAATGGCGGAGCATATCGAAAGACACCAGGAGCGGATGGGAAGGGACCGGACGGGACCGAGCTCAGCCGCGGCGTCCGTGCAGCACGCCGGTGGAGATGCCGGCCCTAGCCTCATCGGCCGCTCCACCGACAGCGGCAAGCTCGGGTGCGCTACAGGACTGCGCCTCCCCGGCCGTCAGCTCGGGGGCGCCGCAGGACTGCGGTTCTTCCGGGTCCGACGCGCTCACTCCGGAGCAGACCCCGGTCTCTGGCAGGTTCAGATTCCGGGCCGCCGCGTCGGCGCCAGCGAGGTGCGCTGCGATGGAACGGACCTGTTCGTAGCCGGTAGCCAGCAGGAAGGTGGGCGCCCGCCCGTAGGACTTCATCCCGGCGAGGAAGAATCCTTCCTCCGGGTGCGCCAGCACATCGGCTCCATGGGCCTCCACGGTGCCGCAGGAGTGGAACTCCGGATCGATGAGGGCGGCGAGTCGGCGCGGGGATTCCACGGCGGGATCAAGCTCCAGGCGCAGCTCGCGCAGCATCTCGAGCTGCGGGTGGAAGCCCGTGGCTGCGGCGAGGTGGTCCGCCGTGATCTGGCGACCATCTGCGAACTCGACCTGCAGCGTGGAGGTGGGCGCGGCGTCGTCGTCCGGGGTCTGGGCTCGCGCCTCCGGAGCGGCCAGGGCGTGGATCTCGGCGCCGGTGAGCAGCGTGATCTCGCCTTCCTCGACGAGTCGGCGCAGCCGCTGCCCCAGGGCGCCGCGAGCGGGGAGCTGATCTGCGTCTCCTCCGCCGTAGACGCGCTCGGCAGAGTCCCCACGGACGGCCCAGGTGATGGTGGTGGCGTGGTCCTGGCGCTTGAGCGCGGCGAGGTTGAGCAGCGTGTTGATCGCACTGTGTCCGGAACCGACGACCAGCGTGTGGCGCCCGGCGAGCCGCTGCGACTCGGCGCCGAGGACATCGGGCAGGGAACCGAGCAGCCGGTCGGCCACCGCCGCGGTGTCCTCGCCCAGGGCAGGAAGTCCGGCGGCGCCGAGCGGGTTCGGGCTGCCCCAGGTGCCGGAGGCGTCGATCACCGCGCGCGCATGCAGCTCGGTCACCGCCGACGCGTGGGCGACCCGCAGGATGAAGGGCTGACCGGCGCGCGCCTGCACATGGGTCTTGTCCCGCCCGCCACGACTGATGGCGAGGACTCGGTGATCCGTCCAGATCCGACCGGCGAGATCGGGGAGCGCTGCGAGCGGCTTGAGGTAGTCCCGCACCAGTTCAGCTCCGGTGGGCAGGGCGGTGGGGCGCGGCGACTCCCAGCCGGTGGCCTCCAGCATCGCGGAGCATGCGGAGTCGATGTTGTACCGCCAGGGAGAGAAGAGCTTGATGTGGCCCCATTCCCGGACCGCGGCGCCCACCTGGGACTCGGCCTCCAGAATCAGCGGCTCGAGGCCCTGTTCCAACAGGTGCACCGCAGCGGCGAGACCGATCGGACCGCCCCCGATGACGACGACGGGCAGTTCAGCAGTGGTGGCGGACGTGGCTGACATCGTGGCTCCATCTCGGCGGTCGACGCGGGAGAGCCCCAGGGATCCTCGAGGGAGCCCTGCGGAGCTCAGGGGATCCCGGAGGAATCCAGAGAACCCGGGAGGCGCTTCCCGCATCGATAAACATCGATCTTCTTCGATATGCCGAGACTAGCGCGGCGCATCGATGAACGTCAATGCAGCCCGTAGGCTTCAGTCAGTCGAGACCCAGATCGTTCTTCGAGAATGCGAACAGGTAGGGCACACCAGCTGTCGCTTCGATGTGCTCCTTGGCTCCGGTGTCGCGGTCCACGATCACGGCCACAGCTTGGACCAGTCCGCCAGCGGCACGGACGGCGTCGACCGCGGTGAGGGCTGAGCCGCCGGTGGTGGAGGTGTCTTCGAGCACCACGACCTTCTGCCCCTCGACGCTCGGACCTTCGACCTGACGTCCCATGCCATGGGACTTCTGCGCCTTGCGCACCACGAAGGTGTCCGTGGCCTGTCCCTGCTGCGCGGCGGCATGCATCACGGCAGTGCCCACAGGGTCTGCGCCCATGGTGAGACCACCGGCGGCGACGTAGTCGATGTCAGCCCCGGCGAGCAGATGACGCATGACCCGCCCCACCAGCGGAGCGGCCTCGTGCTGCAGCGTGATGCGGCGCAGATCGATGTAGTAGTCAGCCTCCTTCCCGGAGGAGAGCGTCACCTTTCCGCGCACGACGGCGAGCTCGCTGATGAGCTCCTGCAGTCGACGGCGGTCAGCGGCGGGATCGAAGGCGGGCTGCGGGGCACGGGCGGCAGTCTCAGTCATGGTCTCCATCCTATTGAACCTGCAGGGCTCGTCGACCGGCCCCGCCCGGCGAGCGCGTCTGGCCAACACCCAGACACAAGTGACACCGGCGAAACCTTGCGCTGAGTAGACTCGCCTCATGCGTGAGCTACAGAGTGTCATCGTCGAAGAAATGGGCGTGAAGCCTGAGATCGATCCCGCTGAGGAGGTCGCCCGCCGGGTGGACTTCCTGGTGGACTACGCGAAGTCCGCGGGGGTGAACGGTTTCGTGCTGGGCATCTCCGGCGGAGTGGACTCCTCGCTCGCCGGCCGACTCTGCCAGCTCGCCGCGGAGAAGCTCCGGGAGCAGGGACATGATGTCCATTTCCACGCACTGCGCCTGCCCCACGGCGTGCAGCACGACGCCGACGACGCCGCGGCCGCCCTGGAGTTCATCTCTCCGGACCGGACGGACTCGTTCAACATCGAGAAGGCCGTCACCGGCGTGGACAGCGCCTTCAATGACACCTTCGGCAGGGGCATGCAGGACTACCACCGCGGCAACGTGAAGGCGCGCCTGCGCATGACGGTGCAGTACGCCGTCGGTGGCGAGCATGGACTGCTGGTGGTCGGCACTGATCACGGAGCAGAATCCACCACGGGCTTCTTCACCAAATACGGCGACGGCGGGGCCGATGTCCTGCCGTTGTTCACTCTGAACAAACGCCAGGTCCGTCACCTGCTGAAGCATCTCGGCGCCTCGGAGACCCTCTGGTCCAAGGCCCCCACCGCCGACCTGCTCGATGACACCCCCGGTCAGCTCGATGAGACCGAGCTGGGGATCAGCTACGACCACATCGACGACTACCTCGAGGGTCGCGAAATCCCGGACAGCGAAGCGGAAGTTCTGGAGAAGCACTTCCTGCGCACCCGACACAAGCGCACGGTGCCGGTGACGATCCAGGACGACTGGTGGCGCCAAAGCTGAGCCAGCACCTCCGGCTCCGCACCTTCTACCCCCGACGCTTGGTGGCGAGGAGCGCGCTGGTAGTTTGAATCCATGCGGATTGCGACATGGAATGTGAACTCAATGCGGGCTCGAGCCGATCGGGTCGAGGCCTGGCTGGACCGCTCCGACGTAGACGTCCTGGCGATCCAGGAGACCAAGTGCAAGGACGAGAACTTCCCCTGGGAGGTCTTCGAGGCCAACGGCTATGACGTCGCGCATTTCGGTCTGAGCCAGTGGAACGGCGTGGCCATCGCCTCCCGCGTGGGCATGAAAGACGTGGAGCGCACCTTCGCGGATCAGCCGGTCTTCGGCAAAGGTGGCAAGGACCCCATCCAAGAGGCCCGCGCCATCGCCGCGACCTGTGGCGGAGTGCGCATCTGGAGCCTGTATGTCCCCAACGGCCGCTCGCTCGAAGACGAGCACATGGAGTACAAGCTCAACTGGCTGCGTCAGCTCAATGACAATGCCCAGGGCTGGTTGAACGAGGACCCGCAGGCTCAGATCGCGCTCATGGGTGATTTCAACATCGCCCCGCAGGACGAGGACGTCTGGGACATCGACTTCTTCCGCGACCAGGGCCTCACCCACGTCTCCGCCCCCGAACGTGCCGCCTTCCAGGGCTTCCTGGACAGCGGGTACACCGAGGTGGTGCGACCCCACACCCCCGGCCCCGGGGTCTACACCTACTGGGACTACACCAAGCTGCGCTTCCCGAAGAAGGAAGGCATGCGGATCGACTTCGTCCTGGGCTCCCCCGCCCTGACGACACGTGTCAGCTCCGCCTCCATCGACCGCGAGGAGCGCAAGGGCAAGGGCGCCTCGGACCACGCTCCCGTGATCGTTGAGCTGAGCTGAGCTGAGCTTCAGCCAACACAACGACGACGGCGCATGATCCTCCACGTGGTGGATCGGGCGCCGTCGTCGTTGTGTCCGCTGGAAAGCGGGATTCAGCCGCGGTTCTTCAAGTCTGAGCGCAGCGCTTCGATCTCCGCCCGAGTCCCGGCGGTGTTCTGCGAGGTGCGCACCAGCGCGATCATGAACTCAAGCGTGATGCGGAACAGGATGAGATAGATCATCGCCGGGATCCAGCCCAGCAGCAGCACGAAGAGCCCCGCGGCCGCACTATCGAGAAAAGCTGTGACGATCACGATCAGGTAGCCGAGCGCGATGAACAGGATCAGGATCGCGTAGATGAACTTCGCGAACTTCACCGTCACGAAGCTCTGGAATGAGAAGTCGAACAGCGCGGCGAAGAAGTTCTTGCCCTCCACGGCGTTCCGGTTGGGCGACTGCGGCGGCGGGTAGTTCGGCGGCGGGGACTGCTGGGGGTACGGCTGCCCTCCCCCGTACCCGTAGGGTGAACCGCTCTGGGCGGGCGGAGTCGGCTGACCATAGGGACCGGGGCTCTGCGGGGGCTGACCACCCTGCGGCCTGTTGCCGCCCGCGGGCCCCTCGCCGTCCTCGGGTCCGTAGGGTCCTGGGTTCTGAGTCATGACGCCTCCTGTGAAGTGCGGTCGCTCCGCCCTGAACACAACCTATACGAGCCCTCATGAACAGTCGAGGATTTTGTCGCGGAGGCCGCATCTTCAGGGCCTTACCCCGAGGAGCTCTGAATCTGGGCCTGCACGTCGGTGACCCTGCAAGGAACCTCAGGCCCGCTGTTCCGAGAGGAGTGCAGCGATGGCCTCAGCGCGGGAGTTCGCGTTCAGGGTGCGCAGAATGCGCGAGATGTGGAACTTGACCGTGTTCTCGCTGATCCCCAGCTCGTGAGCAATCGTGCGGTTCCTGCTGCCTGCTGTCAGCAGTTTGGCGACCTGCATCTCCCGTGGCCGAAGACCAGCGATCGCGGCAGTGGAAGGGCGAACCGGAGGTGGATCCAGCGGCAGACTCACCGAGAGTTCCGCACCCCACCCTGAGGTTTCGGTGAACGAAACCTGACCCCGCAGCGCGTCCACCCTTTGCCGGGCAATCTCCAGCAGCGCCTCGGCGTCCGCAGCTCCGCCAGCCCCATCATCGCGGAGGTCGATGAGGAGCTGGGTTCCGTCGCACTCCCACTGCACCCGCATGCGGCTGACCTCGGAACACTCCATACGACTGAGGATGACTCGTTGGACCACTGCGCGGGCTCCCCGAGCGACCTCGTCGGGCACCGGGTGATCGCCGCACGAGGGGCCGATGAACTCGAGCTGACCATGCCAGTAGCGCGCCGCGGACCTGAGCTCGTCTTTCAGGCGCGCGAAGGAGACGCTCACCGTCTCCTGGGCGAGGGTGCGCGCCTGACCGGACATCGCCCGGAGACGATCAAGCCCGGCGACGGATCGATTCAGGGCAGCTTCCCGGGCCGAGGCATCGGAGAGCCGTCCCGCCCTCAGTGGACCAAGAACGCCCTCGAGGGTCGCCGAATACTCGTCTCTGATCTCGTTCAACGCCAGAAGGCGCACCCCTGCAGTGGATCGGGCGTGCCGCAGATACTCCGGCGCGGCTTCATCAGCCCGCTCCTGCACGTGCAGCGAGACGATGTTCCAGAGGTCCGTCACGGTCCTCGGACGTGAGACCGGACCTGGATCGACCAAGAGGAGAAGGGCGCCGTTGCGAGCCACCAACTGCAGAACCGGGCGCTGGGCGTCATCGATGTGCAGAAAAGCCCGGCGGATGCCCTCCGCACTGCCGCTTGTGCTGCGGAGCCGGTCCACAGCAAGTCCGCTCATCCCTTGGTGAATCGTGGGATCGCCCCACCACTGGAGGCGACCACCGCTGACATCGGCAGTCAGCAGGACCAGCGCCGAATGCGCCACGAAGGGAGTCAGAAGCTCAGAGAGGCCACGACCGATCGACCCCAGCGGAGAGGCGAGCACCTCGTAAAGCTGGTGGAGCAGAGCATCGGACAGCGCGGCGCGATCCATGGTTCAGATCCTAGGGAAGAGACCTACCCAAAGGTAGGGCTCCGGCCCGCCTGATGGGTCATTGAGGCGCTTCTGACCCGGATGGAGACTCAAGTCGTGTGATGCAGCCCGCTGATCACCGTCGAGAAATGAGGCTAGCAATGTCTGAGAACAGAGCGATCGCATACAAGAGTCCCGGTGTGGTGGAAGTTGTGGATACTCCATACCCCGAGTTTGAGCTCAAGGATGGCCCTGGGGTGAACCCCGCGAACATTGGACGCAAGGTTCCGCATGGCGCGATCCTTCGGACAGTCGCCACGAACATCTGTGGCTCCGATCAACACATGGTGCGAGGACGGACCACGGCGCCGGCCGGGCTGGTCCTCGGGCATGAGATCACCGGCGAAGTCATTGAAGTCGGCCCTGACGTTGAATTCACCAAGGTCGGAGACATCGTCTCCGTGCCCTTCAACATCTCATGTGGCCGGTGTCGCAACTGCAAGGAGCGCAAGACCGGCATCTGCCTCAACGTGAACCCGGATCGCCCCGGAAGTGCTTACGGATATGTGGACATGGGTGGCTGGGTCGGAGGACAGGCGGAATACGTGCTGACGCCCTACGCCGACTGGAACCTGCTCAAGTTCCCCGACCGGGAACAGGCCCTGGAGAAGATACTCGATCTGACCATGCTCTCCGACATCTTTCCGACCGGATTCCACGGGGCTTACACCGCGGGCGTCGGACCTGGATCCACCGTCTACATCGCCGGGGCCGGCCCGGTCGGACTTGCCGCTGCCGTCGGCGCACAGCTGCTGGGCGCGAGCGCCGTGATAGTCGGTGACCTCAATGCGGACCGACTAGCGCAGGCCAGGTCCTTTGGATGTGAAACCGTGGATGTCTCCCAAGGGGATCCACGCGAGCAGATAGAACAGATCCTCGGCGTGCCGGAGGTCGAGTGCGGCGTTGACGCCGTCGGCTTCGAGGCTCGGGGACATGGAGCCGATTCGGCACAGGAAGCGCCAGCAACGGTCCTCAACTCCCTGATGGACCTGACGCAGGCCGGTGGAGCACTCGGCATTCCCGGCCTCTACGTCACCGGTGACCCGGGCGGAGTCGACGAAGCGGCCCAGGTTGGCTCGCTCTCCATCCGTCTCGGTCTGGGCTGGGCAAAATCGCTGTCCTTCGCCACCGGTCAATGCCCGGTGATGTTGTATCACCGACACCTCATGCAGGCGATCCTTCAGGACAAGGTGGAGATCGCCAAAGCAGTCAAAGCCACTGCAATACCGCTCGACGAGGCCCCGGCAGCGTATGCGGAGTTCGATAAGGGCGCGGCCAAGAAGTTCGTCCTCAACCCGAACGGCTACATCAAGAGCTGAGGCGGGCCTCCCTGCACCGTCCAGCGCTACATTCTGCGCCCGGCCTGAGTGTTTCCTGGTCGTCTCGGTGTAGATCAGTGAGGTCTCCACGCGACCTCAGACGCAAGAAAGCCCCTGGGAATCCAGGGGCTTTCTTGTAACAGTGGCTCCGACCGGCGTCGATCCGGTGACCTTTCGATCAAGAGTCAGCTTCTATCAAGGGTTTCTCCGGAACAGATCCGGAACGCGAGTCCGTCCTCGTCCTTCTGATCCGAGTGCTGGCCAGCCTCTTGAACTAGTGCTCCAGCGGGAGTCCGGTCATCCACAGGGCCCTCAGAGCTCCGTCTCCGAGTCGACCTCTTGCGTGTCCGCCCTTTCCTCCGACTCTAAACCTCACCGGACCAGGTCTGGAGCCGCCCGCACATGCCCCAGAGTCTGGGCCCCGGACGTGGCTCACCGCGGATGACGGTCGCGGTGGATAGATGCCTGCGGTCGCCGGATGCTAGGGCGTCAAGCTGGGCTCGGGTCTGTTCGGCTTCCATCTGGACGTTGTGCTCCCAGATGTGCTGCCAGTCCCCGATGAGGGGCCGGACGAGATCTACAGCATGAGTATAAAACCGTTCCAAGGCGGGGCGACCGTGCTCCACAATCCCTTCGAGCAACTGCCCATAACCCTCGATGGCTAGGTCCCGACGGGCGCGCGCCGCCTGGGCGCGCGCTATTTCGCCCTCGCCCACGGGTAAAGCCACTGCCGCTCGATACTTCTGTGGGTCGGCCACGATCTCTTCTGGAAAAGTCAGCACTGCGTCACCCGCTTCGGGAAGGCCCGCATTGGACATGATTACCTGCAGTTCAAGCTGGTCGTGGTTGATCAACCGATGAACGGTACCAGGAGTGAACCAGAGCAACGAGCCCGCTGAAAGTGAGTCCTGGGCTGGACCGGCCGAACTGATGGTGTGGACCGCGCCGCGGCCGCTGGTGACTACATACGCCTCGGTGGAGACAGTATGTAAATGAGGGGTCCCTCCGTGCAATCCGTCGGCGGCTTCCCAGTCGTAGACGCACAGGTGGCTCAGCGAGGTTCCGCCGGGGAACCGAGGTAGCGAGCGAAGGTTTGGAGAATGATTGCTCATGGTGATGCGACCTCGCCGAGTTCATCTCGCTCGCTTGCATCCAGGACTCCGGCGATAATCGGCGGACGGAGCCCCCACCACGGCGTATTACGATCCTGCAGCTGGAGTTCTCCCTCGACGGCCAGAACCTGCCGCGCACCGGTCGAGCTCAAGGTGCTGGTGAACCAGTCGGCCCGCAGTACGACACCAGGAGAATTGCCGACCGGTGCGCCGGCTGTGATTCTAGGGACGGCACACCGCGGATGCATAGCTGCCGAGGAATCGTAGCGGGTAGGTGCAGAATTCACCATGCTGGGCCCTCTCGGGGTAAGGGACATCGAGGAGTCTCTCCTTTGCAGCACGGAAGACAATCTCCCACGTCCAAGAGACGGGGTAAAGACTGGCGCGAGCCTGCGTTCTAGAGGCTCCGGTGTTTCGGCGTCGCTGTTTGCAGGTCCGAAGTCCTGCAGATCAGTCCTCATCGGGTCGCATGAGGTCCCTTCGTATGGCCTACAGAGCAAGGTCTTCTGCGAGCCGCATGACTTGCTCCGAGTCCCGGATGCCAGCTGCGAATACAAAGCGGTGGTTGAGTCGGAGTACACCATGATTGGGAAGCAAAATCTCTTGGTCAAAAGCTGGAGACTGGCTTGCTACGGCAAACGGAGTCGTTCGGGTAAACCATTTGACTGGCGGCACGTCGGCGTCGGCGCTGCTTGCTGTACCGCGGTAAGCGATCACGGTACCGCCACCATCTTGCTCGTCGTGCTGATTTTGGAAAGCGACCCACCGCGAAGCAGCGGTCCCCATGATTTCATTCTGGTCCACGAGAGCGTCAGACGACATGAGTTCACACCCTGTCCAAGACCGCGGTCCTCGCCAAAACCAACCGGTATACCCAGCGTCGGGCCGTCCCGCGGTGGTTGGACTACCAAGAGGGATAGTCGAGCCACGAACGTTCGTGAGCACCGTCGTCAGATCCACGGCCCAAACACCGCGTTCAGTATCCAATGAGTGGAACCGATGAAGGCGATGCTCATCGAACCAATGCTCTCCTGTGCTAGTGATCCACTCCAAAGACTCGTCGAGCAGCACTTCGCTTCCGCCCGTCGGCTTGTTCCTGAACTCGACGTGTCGCATCGAGCCCTTGTTGTCAAGGTACTGGTACCCGTGTTCACGAGAGAACGTGGGCCCGCCCCAGAAGTTCTGAGTATCCACATGAGACCAAGTGAACTGCAGCCCGACATGCCACCGATGGTCCCAGGGCCGACGCACGGCTGCCGGGCCGCCATCGAGGAACCGGAGAGGGTACAGGTACGGTTTCGGTGCTTCTCGTGCTGGGGTTTCGGGCCGGAACGCATAAGTTGCGATCTCAACCTCACCCGCGCGAACTACGATTTCAGTGTCTGAAGACTCGATCTCGAATTGGTTAGACATTCTTGCGCTTTCGATTCGTTGCAGCGTTGTCGGGGCTCAGGGAGTAGGTGTGTGAAGGGTCGTGCATTCCGGTGTAGTAGGGACCGCTCTGCTTGAGGTCGCTTCGTCGTACGGTGCGGCCAGTCTCGGCAGATTCGTAGAGGGCGGCGATGAATTCGAGAACTCGCCGTCCATCATCGCCGGAGGCTCGCGGGCGCGAGTTCTTTTCCATCGCATCGAGCAGTTCGTCGAGTTGCTGGATATGGGAGCTGGGAACGTTCTCTTCTGGCAGCCAGGACTCGGAGGGTTCTGCGGATTCGCTTGCTAGGTGAGGGGCGGGCGTCCACCGCCAAGATGTGTTGTCGTATCCGTAGACGTGCTCCACCTCGACCGTCGCGTCTTGGAAGTCAAAGCGCAAGTACGATGTCTCGCGGGGGGAGACCACACTGTTCACCACGGATGCTAAGGCGCCAGAGGAAAATTTCACCATGGCCATGGAAACGTCCTCCGTTTCGAGATCACGGTCTTGAACATCCGCTCGGGCGGTGACTTCAGTCCAGTCTCCGAGAATCTCTAACAGCAGGTCCATCTGGTGGATTCCGTGCCCCATCGTGGGGCCGCCTCCTTCTGTCTCCCACTTTCCTCGCCACGGCACCTCGTAGTACTCGTGAGTGCGGAACCACAACGTATGGCACACAGAAACCAGTGGGCGCCCCAAGGTCTTCTCAGCTAGGTGCCGACGTAGGCGTTGCGCGGCGGAGCCGAAACGGTGCTGGAAGACATATGAGGCGAACGGCCCTTCATGTCCTTCATAGATGGCAACCTCGTCGTACTCGGACAATGAGAGCATCGGTGGTTTCTCGCACCAGACCCAGGCGCCAGCCTGAAGTCCCGCGATGACGGCATCCCTGTGTGCCACTGGTGGGGTACACACCACCAGGAGGTCGGGTTTCTCTGCTTCAAGGAGCTCCTCGGTAGTCGAGTATCGTCCCGGGATCCCCCATTCGTCTGCGACCGTACCGAGACGCTCAGCGTTTGGCTCGGCTACGCCAACAATCTCGATGCGATCTCTGTGCGCGTAAAGGGCAGGAAGGTGTTTATACACGGCGATCCCCCCAGCTCCAACGAGCGCAGCGCGGACAGGTTTTTCGGTATTAGACACGGTTCTCCATCTCTATCGGTCTTGGTTGGGTGCTTCCGTCAGCCCCATGGCGGGATCGCGAAGCAACTCGCTCACTCATCCGCGCACCGGGTTGCCACAACGTGCATGAGGATGGACGGATATAAACACGAACTGCCGATATAAACAATCGGTCGTTAACCTGAATATTCCGGACACATTTACATCGCGACAGACAAAATAATTGTGTTAATTGAAAGATTTAGTTCGCCTATTTCCTGTGACGTTCAGATGGCTGGGGAAGCCCAAGGGAGGCGACCTCGGCGACATATTTGCCGGATTTTAGAGGCGATAGTTCAGATCAGCTCGCGCTGTGAACATCTGTTCCCTTCGAGTGTGCGTCTCTAAACATCTTCGTGTAAGCCACATTACAAAGTCAAGCATGAGACGACCGGCGTTTCTCCTTAATCTGCGACATGAGGGGCGACCATCCCTGTATCGCGCGGGATTGAGGCGCGGGTGGGCACAACTCAGACACCCAATTCCGGGGAGCTCTGGGCGCTTCACTCAGCAACCCTCAGGGCGCGTCTATCAGCAGATGGCAGGTTGAACAGATGTGCCTTGACATATGATTGGGATCGCATCTATCGTAAATATGACTTGCCTCACACCCCGTTCTAGAGGGTTTCTACTCTCATACAAGGAGATCTAAATGGCTCGTGCAACCAGACTTTCCTCAGCTGTAGCGACTGCCGTCATGGCATCAGTTCTCCTATCGTCATGCGGTAGCGGAGGAGATGATGCCGCGGCTGGCGGAGAAGGCGACATCGAGCTGCGCTTCACGTGGTGGGGTGGGGACAGCCGCCAGGAATATACTCAAGAAATTATCGACAATTTCGAGAAAGAAAACCCAAATATCAGCATCTCTGCCGAATATAGCGACTGGGGCGGGTACTGGGACAAGCTTGCGACGCAAGCGGCTGGACGTGACCTGCCCGACGTTATCCAAATGGAGTTGCGCTACATGCGCGAGTACATCAGCAGTGGGCAGTTCCTTCCCCTCGAAGCCGTCAACGTGGACGATATCTCTCCAGCAGTCCTTGAAGGGGGTGTCATCGACGGTGAGCAATACGGAATACCCAGCGGAAGCACTGTCCCCTCGTTCGTTGCAAACCGGGAGGTGTTCGAAGAAGCCGGTGTCGAATTCCCGGATGATGAGACGTGGACATGGGAAGACTTTGAGGAAATCGCACAAGAAGTCAGCGACAACTCTGACGCGGCCGGTCTCGCCCGCCCACTGGGCGACTTTGGATTTGAGGTCTGGCTACGCCAGCACGCGGGGACCGATATCGTCACCGAGGATGGACAACTCGGTTATACCCCTGAGGACAGCGTCCCCTATTTCCAGATGCTCCAGGACATGACCGAATCCGGCTCAATGGCTTCTGCCTCTGCCGCGTCTGAGGACAGGGGCGCAGCTTTGGAGCAAACTCTAGTGGTATCGGGGGAAGCGGCGATGTATGTCGAGTGGGATACCACAATCATGTCAATCGCTGGTGGGGAAAACGAGAACCTCGTGCCCTTGAGGTTCCCCACAGTTACGGGCAGCGCCTCCGACTCGGAACAGTTCTTCAAGCCTGCGATGTTCTACTCGGCCTCTGCGAGTTCGGAGCACCCGGAAGAGGCTCAACTCTTCATCGACTATCTGGTCAATAGCGAGGAAGCCGGAAGCCTGACCGGTATAGACCGCGGTCTGCCTGGCAACGAGACGGTCCGCGAAGCGATCCTGCCCGACCTTGCTGGCGGCGCACAGGTGATCGTGGACTACCAGGAAGAATTGGAGCCCGATATCTCTCCCATCCCACCAGTCCCGCCTGTTGGCTACGGGGCCGTCCAGGACATCATCTTCCGATTCGAGGAAGAGGTCATTTTCGACCGAATGTCCCCAGAGGAAGCAGCCGAAGGCATGTTCTCTGAGATCGAATCAGCCATCAGTTAGCGCGTGGGGCGGACACCGTAGACAGTTGGGTGGCACAGGTCAGGGATACGTAACTGATGCTGCTCGATTTCTTCAGTGGCGTGGTCGTGAGTCCAGTGCCCGCGGGCGAGACGATGCCCGCAGACTACGGACTCACGACCTAGCGCGGGACGCGCTTCTGTCGAACTTGGGGACAGTTCACGGCTTTGACGTTGTCAGCTCGGACGGCGCCAGGGTTTAATGCCGTTGGCTCTAGCCAACACCTCAGAAGTATTCCCATCCCCCTGGTGGCCTTAGACAATCCATTGAGAGACTGGGGAGGGCCCCGTTGCTTCGCGTGGCAGATCGCTCTGCTTGGGTCCTTCTTGACGTTCGCGATTGTGTTGACTGGGTCCCCTTTCTGGCGTTGGCTGTCTCTACCGCTGAGGTCATACAACCCAACACTGGAGCTGAGCGGGCAAAATCACCGGGAGGCCAGCCGGTCTTCAAATCGCTACTGAGCGTTCCGTGCTCTTGACCACCTGCCCCCGCCTACGCGGTCAAAGCGTCATAGGCGGGGCACAGAAAAAATGCCAAATCGCAGCGTATGAACTCCGAAGTTTCTCGAGGAGCCATCATGAAAAGTCAGTTTCGAGTCGTCATCGGCAGCGATGAAGCCGGTTTCGCCTATAAAAAGGTCCTCAAGGCTGACTTGGAGGCCGATCCTCGGGTCTCGTCAGTCATTGACGTCGCAGTCGGCGACGACGCCGACAAGACCGCGTATCCCAGTATTGGCGTCGCGGCGGCCGAGAAGGTCGTGGCCGGCGAGGCCGACCGAGGGCTGTTGCTCTGCGGCACTGGGCTCGGCGTCGCCATCTCAGCGAACAAGGTCAAGGGTATTCGCGCCGTCACTGCCCATGATGCCTACTCCGTGGAGCGCGGCGTGCTTTCGAACAACGCCCAGGTTCTCTGCATGGGACAGCGTGTGATCGGCCGGGAGCTTACCCGCAAACTCACCGATGAGTGGCTTAAGCATGAGTTCGACCCATCGAGCGCCTCTGTCGCCAAGGTCGGCGCGATCACCAGCTATGAGGACACCGACAGCTGTGACTAGAACTCTCTCGGAATCTGCCGGTCCACGGCTCTTGCCGTGAACTCATCGGTGACCAATATGTTGAACCACCCGGCGGTGGCGGCGGCGAGAATACTCGGCGCCTTGTGTGTTCCGACGGCCGCTGCGATGCGCGCCGGGACTGCACGAAGTGTCTGGCCCGGTACACGGACCATGCGTTCACTTCCCGGGAATGTCACCTCGTTACCCTGGGCGTCGTAGAAGGCTAGGCAGACATCGCCGATCGACGTCGCGAGATTCGGATGATGGCGGGGAACCGACTGTGCGATCGAGCTGCGCGAGAGCGGGGCGGCACCGATGCCCACCAGCGCCACCTTGGCAGAACCCCAGTCGGCCACGACCTGACGGTAGCCGGGATCATCCTGAAGTGCGGCGAGTAAGGCAGGGGAAGGCATCGATGGTGCGAAGAGATAATGTGGGTACCCCCGAGAGGTGGCTGCGAACGCCCGCACCACCTCATTGGTCTGGTGCCACGGGTCCGGTTCGGCCTGACCGCCCACCGTCGGGGCGACGACCACTCCAGAGAAGTCCCCCAGCTTTTGCTGGGCGAGAGCGTACGTCGTTTCCCCGGAGGCCAAGAGCAGCACATCGCCGGCGCGCAGATTCGTGGCCGCCAATGCTCGGCGCGTAAGCGGCCCCAGACCCAGACCGACGCGCTGGGACTGATCGCCCGGCGCCAAATACACAGCTTCGATGCCCAGCTTTCGTTGCAATCGCTCGCTGAGTTCGTCCAGACCTGTGGACGCGGGCCGATGGACGCGAATCTCCACGATCCCCTGCGCTCTAGCTTCTGCGAGCATGCGGCTGGCCGAGGGTCGAGACACGTCAAGCTGTTCTGCGACTTCGGCCTGGGTGGCGCCCTGCTCGTAGTAAAGCTGCGCGGCCCTGTATAGGCGTGCGAGCTGAGACGTGTCTGTCGGGGCGCCCTTGGTGACCTCACTTGCGTCCATCTGGCCATCGTATCGGCCCTCCTGCCCCCCCCCCGATTGACAAGGTCTGGTCCTATCACCATGCCCTGGTGGAACAACGGGGACGTCAGTGGCGGCCCGTGCGAGAGGTGCGGATGTTCCTAGGGCCGAGGTGAGCTAGCAATGCAACATCTCAGTTGCCAGCACGCCACTGTGAGGGGGAGACCCAATCACCGGAACCGCTCGACGGCACAATGCAGTTGAGCACACCACCACGATTTGGTCCAGATGTCGCTATTGCATTGGTGTTGAGACAAGGCGCCTCACCCCCGGTCTCCGTCGCCCTTGATGCGCTCCCGATACCTCTGCGAGTCCGGAGTGGAATGGAAGCGCCATCCAATCAGGAGTTGGCCCGAAGAGGTACGTTCGAAGTGTATGAGCGCGTCGTGCCTGGCTTGGAACGGTCTCCCGAAGTAGCCGGTGTTGATTTGCCGACCGACAGCCGCGAGCGGAAAAGTAGCGGCCGTCTATCACGGACACGGCGGGTGCATGGTGACGGGCCACGATCGGACCGGCTTGCTGAAATTCTAGATTGGGCTCAGGCTCTCGGGGTGGTTGTGTTGTCGGTGGATTATCGACTGGCGCCAGAGACCCCGCGCCCAGGGCCTGCGACAGAAGCAGCCAGGGTCATGGAGAAGCAGCTGGTTGGACTGATTTGAATTTACGGAATTTATGCGGAACACCTGACTGAAAGCACTTCTACTTCTGAGGCCAGACACAAGAAAACCCCCGGATTTCCGGGGGTTTTCATACCCTATATGGGTTAAAGGTGGCTCCGACCGGCGTCGATCCGGTGACCTTTCGATTTTCAGTCGAACGCTCTACCAACTGAGCTACAGAGCCATCGACGCCATCTCAAGCGGCGACTCGCTCTCCGGCCAGATCCTCTGTACAGAGAGTGAAGCGACCCTGACGGGACTTGAACCCGCGACCTCCGCCGTGACAGGGCGGCGCGCTAACCAACTGCGCTACAGGGCCTTACTTTGTGCCTTGGCACGGAGAGAAACTTTACCAGTCTCACCCTTGCTGTCCAAATCACTGCTCTTCATTGCTGAAGCGTACCCCCAACGGGATTCGAACCCGTGCCGCCGCCGTGAAAGGGCGGTGTCCTAGGCCGCTAGACGATGGGGGCCCGATCCCTGCAAGGGAACTGTAAAAGTTTAGGTCGAACAGCTCCCGCAGAGCAAATCCGGGGATCACGCAACACTGCCTGGATGACCGAGATCCTTAGACTGACCACATGGCTTTCCAGATGAGCGACGAGGAGTTCGACTCCGCCACCACTGAGGCGCTGGATCTGATTCCCCCAGATCTGGCCGACCAGCTGGACAACGTCGCCATCTTCGTGGAGGACACGTACGAGCCCCAGTCCTGGGAGAACCCCTCCACCGTGCTGCTGGGGCTCTACGAAGGAATCCCGCTGACCGAACGCGGCGGCGAAGGCTGGTCCATGCCGGATCGCATCACCCTATATAAGGAACCAATCCTGCAGATGTGCCAGACCAGGGAAGAGGTCATCACCCAGGTCACGGTCACCGTGATCCACGAGGTGGCGCACTTCTTCGGCATCGATGATCAGACGCTGCATCGCCTCGGTTGGGGCTGAGTGTTCAAAGAGTGCTGAGCCAATTGCGCTATCAAATTTGTATATCAAATCTCCGTAGCACAGAGTGATTCCAAAGTCTCGGAAGCTTCAACCTTCAACCTACTTGAAGGTTGAGACAAGCAGATTTCGCCTCTACATCCCCGGAATGACGCGGAAGTAGCGTTCACAGCTTGATCACAGGAACGACACGACCTGTTGCCAACATGACAAATCCACAACTATCGTTGCCGGCGTAGCGCCAAAAGGCTCGAACCGCGGTTCCCATAGTTCCGCTTCGGCCTCTGAATCACATGGCTAGCACCGCACGGCGATCATTTGATGGATGAGCGTTTCCCAGACTTCTTCCCAAGTCCCGCCTGGCCATGTGAGCTCAGGAGCTGAGGCACCCGCGTTTCGACCGGCCCCCTGAGAAGGGCTGCGGCGCTGCCCCAGTGAGGACTAAGTGAGGATCTACCGTGAAATACCGTCGCAATCTTGCGGTGGCCGCAGTTACTGCCGCCGTCGTGACGACAGCATTGGTCGGGACAACTCTCCCCGATCTGGTGGCAGACCGTGCCGCCAATTCTGTCGAACAAAATGACAACAACGTCTCCGACTCCGTCGCCCTGACCGAGCTCCCTGCCGTTCCCTCCGCCAAAGAGATCTCTACCGCCCGGGACTCCTCGCAGGCCACCGAGCAGATGATCGACGAGATCGCCGATCGCATCTCTCAGGCCAGCCAGCGAGCGTTGGAACTGGAAACGGCCATGCAGGAGCAGCACCAGGCCGCTGTGCAGTCCCAGGTCGAGGCCGATGAAGCCGCAGCCGCCGCCGAGGAGGCCCGCGCCGCAGCTGAAGAGTCCCAGGCCGCTGCCGCCGAGGAATACCAGGAGCGCGACACCTCCGCCGCAGAAGTCCTGCTCACCGAAGAGGACAGCCTGGCCGACGCCGCGACCGACACTCAGCTGGAAGACCAGGCTGAACAGGATGCCGTCGCTGCCGAGCAGGCCGCCCAGGAGGCAGAGAGCCTCGCCGAGCAGGCTCGACAGAACTCCACCAGCGCCGCCGAGGCCAACGAGAACGCTGATCGCGCCACCGAGACCACACGTACCGACGTGGAGCAGGTGGGCGAGACCCTCCAGGATCTGCTGCGGACTCTCATGGAGCTCGAGGGCTGGGATGGCGATCTGCAGAGCTTCTTCGAGCATGTCCTCGGCAACACGGACTTCATCGACGAGGACGGCCAGGTCGACAACGAGGAGCTGACCTACCGCATCACCGCCCTTCGCGCCGATGCCGAGCAGGCCCAGGTCACGGACGAGGACGCCGAAGAGGCTCCCGTCGAGGACGAAGGGGCTGAGGCCACCGACGAGGACGAGGCCGCTGAAGCTGAAGAGACCGCGGCCGCTGAAGCCGCCGAGGCAGAGGCTGCCGAAGAAGTTGAGGCCGCTGAAGCCGAAGCCGCCGAGGAGGCAGCCGCAGCTGAAGAGGCTGCTGAAGCCGAGGCCGCAGAGGCAGACGCCGCCGAGGCAGAGCAGGCTGAAGCAGACGCCGCTGCCGCAGAGGCAGACGCCGCCGAGGCAGAGCAGGCTGAAGCAGACGCCGCTGCCGCCGAGGCAGAGGCTGCCGAAGAGGCCGCCGCTGCCGAGGCCGAAGAGACTTCCTCGGAAGGTGCGGATGGGGAAGCCGCACCTTCCGAGGAACCACAATCCGCACCTGAGCCGGCCATCGCCTCCTTCGGTGATCTCAGCACCAGCATGCAGACGCTGCTGCGCCAGGGTGCCGAGCTTGAGTCCAGCGGAAGCGCCGAGGACTACTACCGGACGGTGCTCAGCAACGAGTCGCTGACCAACGCCGACGGCAACGCCTCCTGGACGCAGCTCCGTGGACACGTGGACTACCTGCGCGACCAGGCAGAGCCGGAACCAGAACCTGAGCCTGAGCCTGAGCCAGCCCCGGAGCCAGAACCAGAGCCGGAACCAGAGCCTGAGCCGGAACCCGTCATCGCGTCCTTCGGTGATCTCAGCACCAGCATGCAGACCCTGATGCGTCAGGGCGCCGACCTGGAGTCCGGCTTCAGCGGCGGAGCCCAGGACTACTACCGGGCCGTGCTGAGCAACGGTTCGCTGACCAACGCCGACGGCAACGCCTCCTGGACCCAGATGCGCTGGCACATCGACTACCTGCGCGACCAGGTCGAGCCGGAACCCGAGCCAGAGCCAGAGCCCGAGCCGGAGCCAGAACCCGAGCGTCGCGAGGAGCCTGCCCCGACTCAGTCGCAGAGCCAGTCGCAGTCCTCGAATGTGGTCCCGGCCAGCAGCAACTCGAACGCTGCCGAGATCGCGATCAACTGGGCCGTGTCACAGGCCAATCGCAGCGATGTCCGCTACGTGCTGGGCGCCAACGGGCCGAACGCCTTCGACTGCTCCTCGCTCGTGCAGCAGGCCTTCGCTCAGGCCGGGGTCAGCCTCAGCCGGACCACCTACACACAGGTCTACGAGGGTCAGGGAGTCTCCCGTGGTGACATGCGCCGCGGCGACCTGCTCTTCTTCGGCAGCGCCAGCGCGCCGGGGCATGTGGGCATCTACCTGGGCAATGGGCAGATGGTCGACGCCTCGAATCCCTCACGCGGACTCACCGTCCGCTCGGTGTATCAGACACCCTCGGCAGTCCGCCGAGTGGTCTGATCGAGAAGACTCACAACTGAATAACCTCTCACTGGATTCTCTCGCTCGCGGTAGGGCGCTGAGATGATCTGAACAGAAGAGGGCTCCCGGCGTCGGACACCGGGAGCCCTCTTCTTTTCGTCTCTGGAGTTGTTCAGCCGTGGTCGGTCCTGGCGTCGTGGGAGTGGCGGCTCCGCAGACTCACCCGCCCAGCACGGGTCCGAACTCGCTGCGGTTGCCGAGTCGGGTGTCTTCGTGATCGGGAACCACCATCAGGGGCCCCTCTGCGTGGTGCAGGACGCCCTGGGAGGTAGATCCCAGCAGCATCCCTGCGAATCCGCCACGGCCCCGCGTACCGATCACCGTGAGCTGCGCGCCGCGGGTCTCCTGCACCAGGACATCCACTGCGGTGCCGTCGATGACCTCGGCGTCGATCTGCAGCTCCGGGTAGTGGCTGTGCAGCCACCGCTTCCCCGCCTCGAGCTTCTCGCGAAGCTCCTTGAGCGCCGAATCATTGTCGATGTTGGTCGGGATCCACACCAGTGTGGCGCCCACCGGGGGCAGCGCGCAGACGATGCGCAGGCTGGTCCCCCGTTCACTGGCCTCCCGCGCCGCTACCAATGCCGCGACGCGACCAAAGTCTGAACCGTCCACCCCTGCCGTGACCGGACGGGCGTCCTTGGGCCGGATGGGGTGGGCACCCTCTGCGATGACGGACTCCGGCGCAGCCGTCCCCGGGCGCTGCGACGCCGAGACGATCGGGATGGCGCCGGTGGACGTGGTCACCGCGTTGGACTCTTTGGCGGAGAACTTCAGCGGCACCAGCACGGTCGGACACTTGGCGTGGGCCGGCAGCGCCGAGGAGACCGAACCGAGCAGACGTCCGAGGAACCCTCCCCGACCCCTGCTGCCGACCACCAGTACGACGGCCTCGTGCGAGTAGTCCAGCAGGACTCCTGAGGGATCGCCCGATTCCACCTCGTAGTGGATCTCACCGGGGTAGTCCCGCAGGAACTCGGCCGCTTGTTCGATGACCTTCTCGGACCCCTGCCGCAGCGCTGAGTCATCCATCAGGGCATACCCGCCGTCCATGGACGAGGCCGCGAAGGCGGGGATCGAATAGGCGGTGACCACCGTCAGCGGAAGCATACGGCGATGCGCCTCGGCGGCCGCCCAGTGCGCGGCGCGCAGGGACTGCTCGGAGCCGTCGACCCCGACGACGACGCCGCGCGGCTTCATCGTCGAGTCAGCCTCATGGGAATCGTGGGTTCGTGGGTCAGTCATGGCGAGCTCCTGAAGGCCGTAGGCGGTCAGCTTGCGCCCATGATATCGCTCACATGCGGGCTGAGACATCCGCGGGTGTTTCAGCGAGCCGGCGTCACGGCCTCCAGCAGCCGTGCGGGATAGTTCGTGGTCATCTCCTGGACGCCGAGATCCAGCAGGAATCGGGCGTCCTGCGGATCATCCACGGTCCAGACCCGCAGACGCGTGCCCCGCGCGAGCCACGCCTTCACCTCGGCCCGATGCTTCTTCAGGTAGGCGAGACCCGGACCGGCGATGCCGGCGCGTCCCTTCCACACCAGGGCCTCTGAATCTCGCAGAGTCCCGCGCATCACTGCGGCCACCACGGGCCGGGCGGCGAAGGCCATCGGAACCCCACGCAGCCGCTTCCGCACCTGCGCCTCGGTGACGTTGCTCATCAGGGCGCACAGCTTGTCCGGAGCCACCATCTCCGTGAGGTAGAGTAGAGAACCCGGGTAGAAGCTCATGAAGGAGACCGTCACCGAGTACTCAGAGGCATCTCCCGCAGGAATCACGGAGGTCTCGGGGTCCCACCCGAAGCTCAGCAGGGTCCGCAGCACTTTGGTCTCGAGCCGGTCACCATAGGGGGACGGATGCTTGAACTCGATGGCGAGGCTGATATCGCGCCCGGCGTCGAGGAGCATCTCCAACACATCGGAGAGCGTCATCAGCTGCTGGTGGCGGACTCCGTACTCTGCGGGCAGTCGCGGGGTCTTCCAGCTGGTCACGTCCAGGGACCTCAGCTCGGCCAGGCTCAGCTCGGCCACGGCCCCCGTGCCATTGCTGGTGCGGTCCACGGTCGCGTCATGGAAGCAGACCGGCTCACCGTCGGCGGTCAGGTGCAGATCGATCTCCAAACCGTCGGCGCCTTCTTCGATCGCGCGCTGATAGGCGGCTCGGCTGTGCTCGGGAAAGAGTCCCGATGCTCCGCGGTGGGCGAAGATGATCGCCTGGCGCGACGCGGCACGAGCTCGCCCATCCGGTGCCTCTGCCGGGGAGAACAGGCCGTGGTCTCGCGGGCTCCGACTGACTGGGGGCGCCACCGGCACGGTGTTGGGAAGATCGTGGGTCTGCACTAGGTCAGTGGTCACAGGCTCATGCTGCGCCGCGAAGGACAACGGGACACGTCCATTGTGCGGCGTCTCGGGGGAAGAGGAGATGAACATGGCGTGACCTAGGATCCCTCGCTGGACAGTGCGTCAGCGTCTGGTGGTCTTGGCCGGCGTCTCGGAGCTGTTCTCCGCCGCAAGTTCAGGCGTGGCGCTCCCGCTGTCCCGTCCAGTCGCCCCGCGCTGCGCGAGGATCTCGCGCTTGCGCCCCCGCCGCTGCCGGCGTTCGGCGCGCTGACGCTCACGTTCCTTGGCGCGCTTCAGGTCGTGCAGCAGGGACTCCGGTGTGTGCTCGGGGAGATCGCCGAAGGTCATGTGCGCCGATTTCACGATCTGACGAGCGAGGCTGTGATTGGCGGCCCCGCCGACGACGGCGCCGATGCCGAAGGGTATCGCCCGGCCCACCATGGAGGTGCCCTGACGGATGAAGAATCGGCGGACGAACTGTCGCTTGATCTGGTTGACCAGCACGCCCGTCATCCCTGCGGAGCTGGAGGATGAGTTCATGGGCACGAGTGAGGCGAAGGGTCCTGATCCCTTGCCTCCGGCCTGCTGTGAGAGTTCGCTGAGCAGCTTGCGGCCCTGTTCTCCCAGCATCACGCCCATCACGAGCAGCTTCGCCCGTTCCGGGTCCTCGGTGCTGATCCCGGAAAGCTCTGCCATGGACTGGGCGTAGAGGGCGCAACCCTCGAGGAAGGTGCCTGTGGCTGCGGCGGAGAGGCCCAGCGAAGTGAGCGTGCCCACCGCGGGAACCGCTGCCGTGGCTCCGATGAGCGCGCCGCCACCGGTCAGTCCGCGCACGAACTCTCGCTCCAGCTGAGCTGCGAGCTGTCGGTTGGAGAAGTCTGGATGGGCCTTGCGCAGCCTGCGCAGATTGGCCAGCACGATGGGACGCTGGACGGTGACCGCCCGAGTCAACATGGACTCGGCGCGGGGCGTCAGACTCCCGCGATCGTCGAAGGCGTGATCCTTGACCGCGGAGACCGTCCGCTGGACGAAGAACCCGGTGGCTGCTGTGCGCATGAGCGTCCGTTTCGTCGGTGCCATGGCTTCAGTCTAGAGCTTCACCCTGACTGCGAGGTGAGCGCTCAGCTGGTGGCGATGTCGAGCCAGACCAGCCGGCCTGAGGGCGAGGCCGACTCCGCCGGGTCCACCAGGTTGAAGCCGAACTCGCCCTCGGCCGGCCAGAAGACGCCCGCCCCATCCACCTCGAGGGCGGTTGCGGGAAGCACATAGGAGGAGCGCACCGCTTCACCGTTGCTCAGCCCCTGAGTAGCCTGCGGGTCCGCCGCCTCGTCACGCTCGGGAAGCGGCTCATCGGTCACGGCTTCCGGAGCTGGGTCCTGCAACACCTCACTCTTGAGCAGACTGGAGAGCTCTGGAACCTTGTCGGCGGGCGACGTCGCCAGTTCATCCTCGTCGGCCAGGCTGCCGGCGACCACAAAGGAATCCTCTGCCCCGAGACCACCGCGGGCGCCGTCGTCGTCGTAGAGATACCAGGCTGAGCCGGAGACGAAGTCGGCGACCATGCGACGCTGGTCCTCGTTGCGCGCCTCGCCGGGGCGCGCGGACCGTGGTGAGCTGTTGAGGTCGGTGGCTACCACGTGAACATGTCCGGGCTCACCCGGGACCTCTACCGGGATGTCCCACATGCTGGTGCTGGGAAGTCGCAGCACTGACTTCTCGAGGTCAGAGAACTGCCCCTCCGGCATCGAGTTGTCGGGCATGTCCTCCCAGAGGAACTCCTGGAAGGTGCGGACCTCATCCTCAGCGATGGGGTGAGCCGAGAACACTGCCATGCCGCGCTCCCCGGGATGACTCCCATAGCCGATCGCGTCAGCAGGTCCGCCCACGCGCCCATCACCGTCGAGGTCGGCACCGGAATCGATCCCCGAGTTTGTGGGAGCCGTGTAGGTGTAGGAGTACTGCATGCCCGTCTGCCCGTTCTGGCCGCGGGCAAGGTACTGACTGTTCAGGGTCTCCGCGATCTCCTGGTTCTCGTCGTAGCTGATGCCGGTGAGCACCAGGACGTCCGGGGCGTTGGCCTGCACGGTCTCCGCGAGCACCCGCGCCGCAGGATGCATTCCCCCCTGAAGATCGTCCAGGAGTTCAGCGGAGGACCCGGAGCGCAGACCCGCGTGTAGCGTGGCCACTCGGAGATCGCTGGCGTCCTTCTCGACGGTCGTGGAGGGCTGCTCGTCAGCAGAAGGGGACACCGGCTGGCCGGGAGTCGGGTAGCCGGGGAGCTGCGCGGTGACGGCGGGCTCCGGGGTAGAGGCCCGCGCTGCAGCGGAGCCTGCCACCATCAGTGAGGCCACCAGGCAGGCAGACGTGGCGCCTTTGAAGACTCCCCTGGTACGGAGCGCAGGGTGCATCTGGCCAGTGGGCATGGGTTACACCGTAACCCCGTGGCCTCGCCCTGCCAACCCCAGAAGCGGTCTTGGGGAAACAGTTATGAAGGCGTGACAGTCGGGATCCAGGGGGCCTCTGGCCTGGGCGGGGCCGCTCTGAAGCGCCCCTCGGGAGGTCCCATACGGCGGACGGCAGTTGCATTATAAGCGCATTGAGTGTGTAAATAGTAGGTGGACGCTACCGATTCACCCGCGCAGGAACGCAGGTGTCAAGACCCTTCTGACGACGACGCAGGATCTCTGCCGCCTGTCACACCGGGCTGGGATCACACCCACCTGGTGAGGCATCAGAGTCGGCGTCGTTTTTCTGTGTCTGGCCTGAATCGAGTGCGCAAGAGGTGAATCACCTTGCACATAACTAGAGAACACTCTCACCTGACTGAGGAGGACTTCATGGCTTCGGAACCCGAAGCTCAACTGCGGGACTGGTCGCCGGCTGATGCCTGGCGCGGCCTGAACAAGCCCGTCTTCATTCCGGCGGTGCTCATCATCGTCGTCGGCCTGATCTTCGCCACCATCTGGGGATCGGCGAACGGCGCCGATGCGTTCGAGACGCTGAACTCCACCATCGTGGACACCATCGGCTGGTGGTACGTCCTGATCGCCACCGGCTTCGTGGTCTTTGCACTGTGGGCAGGTCTGTCCAAGGCCGGCAACATCCGGCTGGGACGCGACGACGAGAAGCCCGAATTCTCGCTGGGCTCATGGTTCACCATGCTCTTCGCCGCCGGCATGGGCATCGGCCTCGTCTTCTGGGGCGTCGCTGAACCGCTGTGGCACTTCATCGCTCCCCCGGATGTCACGGGTGCAACGGGCGTGGATGCCAACGGTGACGTGGTGAACGCGTCGGAGACTGCGCTCTCCGGAACTGCCATGGGTCAGGCAGCATTCCACTGGGGCCTGCACGCCTGGGCCATCTACGTGGTCGTCGGACTAGGTCTGGCGTATATGACCTTCCGCCGTGGGCGTCCGCTGTCCATCCGCTGGCTGCTGGAACCGATCTTCGGGCGCAAGCTCATCGAGTCCTGGGTGGGCCACGTCATCGACGTGGTCGCCATCGTGGGCACCGTCTTCGGCATCGTCACCTCCCTTGGCATCGGCACGCAGCAGATCGCGTCCGGGCTGGGCTTCATGGGCTGGATCGAAGATCCGTCCAACACCGTGCTGCTGACGGCGATCATCGTGGTCATCATGGCGATCGCCACCTTCTCGGTGATCACCGGCGTGAACAAGGGTCTGAAGTGGCTCTCCAACTTCAACATGGTGATGGCCGCGATCCTCGCACTGTTCGTGCTGATCGCCGGGCCGACTCTGTTCCTGCTGCAGTCCTTCGTCGGGAACCTGGGCGAGTACTTCATGGCCTTCCCCGAGCTCATGTTCGAAACCGGGGCCAACTACGTCGGTGGCGACGAGGCCGGCTGGTCCGCTGACTGGACCATCTACTACTGGGGCTGGTGGATGAGCTGGTCGCCGTTCGTGGGCATGTTCATCGCGCGCATCTCCCGCGGTCGCACCATCCGACAGTTCGTCATGGGCGTGCTGCTGGCACCGACCCTGGTGAGCCTTCTCTGGTTCACCATCTTCGGCTCCTCGGGCATCTACTACCAGATGACCGAAGGCGTCATGGTCGACGACGGCAACATCGACACCGTGGGGGCCACCTTCACGCTGCTCGAGCAGCTGCCTCTGGCCTCCATCACAGCCGTGGTGGCGATCCTGGTGATCGCGATCTTCTTCATCACCTCGGGCGACTCGGGTTCGCTGGTCACCGATGTGCTCGCCTACGGCGGGCGCACCGACACTCCGAAACTGACCCGAGTCTTCTGGACCATCTTCATCGCCATCACGGCGATCGTGCTGCTGGCAGCGGGCGGCGAGGCTGCCGATGCAGCATTGCGCGTGCTTCAGGTCACCTCCATCGCCGCGGCAGCCCCGCTGTCCATCGTGATGGTGTTGGCAGTGATCGCGCAGGTGCGGATGTTCAACTATGAAACCGCCACCATGCCTCGCTATGTGCGGATCCGTCCGACGGCGAGCAAGGCGGCACTCGTGGACACTGCACGCAGCGCCGCCGGCGGCGAGAACTCCACTCCCGGCGTTCACCGCAACCTTCGCACGATGGTCACCGGACAGCGCGCCGCGCTGAGAGGCTTCTTCGGCAGCACCTCAGCAACTCTGTCCGGTCTGGACAAGCCCACCGCGAAGGGCGCAGAGATCCCGCCGGAGTTCGCCGCCGATGACATGGTCTTCGCCATCCAGGACGTGCCATCGCATTCCACCACGGTCAACCCGGAGACGGGCACCATCGGCTGGGACGAAGACGTGGCGTTCAACGATCCGATCGCGGATCAGGTCTTCGAGACTCCCGAGTTCGCTGAATCGGCCACCGGTCAGCAGTGGGAGTCCGAGCAGATCTATGACGAGGCAGTCAGCAACGGCGACGTCGAGCCGACTGACCCCAAGACGACCGAGGACAAGACTCAGCGCTGACCCGCTGAGCGACTCGGTCGCATAAGAAGAGCAGGGCCCCAGTTCTCATCGAAATGGGGCCCTGCTCTTCTTGCGGCTCTTTCTGGTGCTGCCTCGCTCTGATGATGCTTCAGCTCATCGACCGAAGCTCCCCGAGCGTCGCCTCAGGAGGGGTTGAACTCTCCCGGGTTGGGCCCGCTCCTGCCGTCGCGCTCCAGCGAATCAATGGCGGTGAGCTCGTCCTCGCTGAGCTCGAAGCCGAAGACATCGAAGTTCGAGGCGATGCGCTCCGGGGTGACGGACTTGGGGAAGAGGATGCGACCACGCTGCAGGTGCCAACGGATGACCACCTGTGCGGGTGAGACGTTGTGCGCCTCGGCTGCGGCTTTGACCGGCTCATCTTCGAAGACCGCGCCCTGAGCCAAGGGGCTCCAGGCCTGCGTCTTGATGCCGTGCTTTTCGTTGGCCTCCTGGATGTCGCGCTGCTGCAGCGCCGGGTGGATCTCCACCTGGTTGATCGCAGGCACGATGGTGCCGGCCTCGAGGACCCGGTCCAGGTGCTCCGGGAGGAAGTTGGAGACACCGATGCTGCGCGTCAGTCCCTCCGACTGCAGCTCCTCCATGGTCTTCCAGGCGTCGAGGTATGCCTCGTCCTCCGGTGAAGGCCAGTGGATCAGGAACAGATCCACGTAGTCCAGGCCCAGCTTCTGCAGCGAAGTCTCCAGGGCCTGTCGGGTCTTGCCCGCCTTGAAGTCGTTGACCCAGACCTTCGTGGTGATGAACAGGTCTTCGCGAGGCACGTCCGAGGCGGCGATCGCCCGGCCGACACCTTCTTCGTTGCCGTAGACGGCAGCGTTGTCGATGTGTCGGTAGCCGACCTTCAGTGCTTCGGTGACGACCTTCTCGGCATCATCCGCAGGGACCTGCCAGACGCCGAAGCCGAGCTGAGGGATCTCAGCGCCGTCGTTGAGTGTGATGGTGGGAACAGTAGCCATGGAAACCTTTCTAGTACTCCGTGCATGTTCGGGAGCATCCTTGCTCTCATAAACTGCGAACCACCACATGGACAGGTTCATTCCATGTGGTGAACCACAGACACTCCTGGATGCCCTCCACGCATCATACGAGCCTGTCCTCACTGGTCAGCGGTTGCCCGCGGGCTTAGGCTGAGATCAGCACCGGACACATCCGCCCCACGCCGATCGCAGAGGAAACACCATGCCAGCAGAGGTCACCACGTCACGACGCCGCGCCACCGGGCGGACCCTGCTGATCGTCTCAGCCCTGGGCACCGCTGGTTTCGCCGGCTGGTCCATGGCCCAGCTCCAGCAGTCCGGCCCCGAGACGTTCCTCGCGGAAGCCTGGCATGCCTTCGGCCTGGTCGTCTTCGCGGGCCTCTTCGCGCTGGTCGCGTGGCGCCCACGGGCCTACCCAGGACTGATGGAGCTGACCATCCTGCACAGCGCCGGCATGTTCGTGCTGGCCTTCAGCAATCAGGACGCCGCCGGCTCCACCGCGAACATGGTCCTGCATGGGCTGCTGACACTGGCGCTGCTGATCGCCTACGTGATGCTCGGATGCATCAAGGCCTGGGGCCGCCAGAGTGCACCAGCCCCCCGGAAGGACACGAGCAAGAATCACAACGCTGCGAAGGACTCCGGGAAGAAGCCCGTGGGAGAGGCCGAGCAGCGCAAGGGACTGGACCGAGATCCTGCTTCGCCGGCACCAGCCTCCGCGCCGGCCTCGGCGCCGCGGCAGGAATCCGCCCCGGCAGGGCAGGCTCAGCCCACCAAGCCGATGCCGCAGAGCCTGCCGGAGGACCGCCCGCGCAGTTGAGCGGGGCGCTGGCCTGGCTCGCACTCGCAGCCGAGCCGACCACCGGCCCGATCGCCGCGAGAGCGGTTCACAGGCCGAGGCGTCGGCGCAGCTCGGGCGCATGCCGGCGGGACACCTCGACCCGACTGCGCTGGCGATCGTTGAGCACCAGCACCAGGGTGCCTCGGAAGTCCGGCACGAGTTCGCGGACGTAGCGCAGGTTCACCAGATATGAGCGGTGAACACGGAAGAAGTGACCCTGCAGCCTGCGCTCGAGCTCGTTGAGCGAGAAGGAAACCAGCACACGGTCATCCGCCAGCTTCAGCGAGGCATACCCGCGCGCCGCCACGGCGTAGGCGATCGCGTCGCCCTCCACCAACACGGTGCGCCCGTCCTTCTGCACGGGGATCCGCACCAGCTGATGCTGCGCTGAGCGTTCCGCGGGAGCCGTCTCGCCTGAGGCTGCAGCGACTGGCGCCGACCGAGCTGCTGAGTCCGCAGAGGCCGGGGTCGCTGAGGTCTCAGCACCGGCCAGGGCTCGTTCCACCGAACGCTGCAGCCGCTCCGCAGAAAAGGGCTTGACCAGATAGTCGGCCGCCGCCAGATCGAAGGCCTCCACGGCGTGATCGGGGTAGGCCGTGGTGAAGATGACCTGGGGGCGCCGAGCTCCCTGAGCGCCCGCCGATCCGCGCAGCCGCTCGGCAACCTGGAGTCCGGTCAGCCCAGGCATCCGTATATCCAGAAAGACCAGGTCATAGGCCAGCGAGTTCAGCAGCAGCAACGCCTCTTCGCCATTGGTGGCCTCGCCGACCACCTGGACACCGCCGATCTCCTCCAGCAGAAATCGCAATTCCTCACGGGCCGGCGCCTCATCGTCGACGATCAGGGCCCGGGGGTGCATCCGCCCAGTATAGAGCTGATGTTCAGGTTTATGTGATTCGCATCACCGGAGCGGAATGGTCAGTTCCACCACGGTGCCACCGGACCGCGGAGTGGAGATGGAGAGGTCGTAACGGTCCCCGAACAACGAGTTGAGCCGCTCCGTGATGTTCTGCAGCCCCACACCGGCGTGGCTGGGATCCTCCTGGATCGAATCCAGGCCGCGAAGCTCCCGGGCACTGTCGGCCATCTTGGCCAGCACCTCGGGGGCCATGCCGACGCCGTCGTCGCTGACCCTGATGCTGGTGGTGCGGGCCAGAGGATCCACCCGGGCACGCAGATGCACGGTGCCCCCTGCGGGCTTGCCCGCGATCCCATGCTTGACCGCATTCTCCACCAGCGGCTGGATCATCAGCACCGGCACCCGGGTGGTGAGCACCTGTGGGTCGATGTCATAGCGGACCTTGAGCCGGTCCCCGAAGCGAGCCTGCTCCAGAGAGACATAGGTGCGCACGAAGTAGTACTCCTGCGCGAACTCCGCGTAGTGGCCCTCCTGCCGCACCGCATAACGGAAGAACTCGGAGAGTCTCAGCAGCAGCTCGCGCGCCTCGTCCGGGCGAGTGCGCGCCTTCGAAGCGATGGTGTTGAGAATGTTGAACAGGAAGTGTGGGTTGATCTGGGCCCGCAGCGCGTTCAGACGAGCGTCCGTGGCGAGCTGCTTCTCCCGGTCCAGCTCCGCCAGCTCCAGGTGCAGCGACAGCATCGCGGCCATATCCTCCACGAGCCGGCGCGGCGGGATCTCAGTCTCGGCCTGGTAGACCCCCAGCGTTCCGATCACGCGACTGCCCACGCGCAGCGGAACGATCACCGCTGAGGTCACCTCACAATCTGTGGTGCGGCAGCCCACGGACGCCCGGTCACGGACCACCTGGGTCTTGCCCCTGGCGATCGTGCGAGGCGCCGCAGAAGTCTGCATCTGCGCGCCCTCGCGGTGGTGGTCCGCACCGGGGCCGACATAGGCGAGGATCTGCTCGCGGTCCGTGATCGAGACCGCGTCGCCGGAGAGCATCGGACGCAGCAGCTCGCAGGTGCGCCGCGCGGCCTCCGGGGTCAGGCCTGCACGCAGCGGCATGGAACGCCCTGCCGCGGCGAGATCTCGCACCCCGCGGCTCACCTCGACCTCACGAGGAGAGACCGGACGCTGCCGACGCCGCCCGGTGGCCCCGCGCAGCGCCGAGGGATATCCCAGCACCGCTCCGATGGTCAGGAAGAGCCCGAGCCCCAGGGTGGGGACCATGGGCAGCGCCGGATCGGCGAGGACCTGGGTGCCGACGTAGACCAGCACCCAGATCAGCGTCACCGCCGCCGCCAGTATCGCGCTACCGCGCATCCATTCCCCCTCGCGTCAGTCGGGCCATGCGTTCCGCGCGGCGATCCGCGGCGGTCCCGTGCATCTGCACCCAGTGTGCCTGCACACCCGCCGGCGCGCTGGTGCGCCGCGAGACCAGCACCACGACCGCCACGGTGATCGGGGCCACCACCAAGGTGGGCGCGGCAAGCAGCTCGCGCAGCCAGGTGGTGTCAATCAGGCCCGCAGTGAGGAACATGCTCACCGAAAGCCCCGCGCCCGTGAGCAGACCGGCGAGCGCCCCGGCCGCCGTCGTCCTGTGCCACCAGATCGCCAGCACCAGCACCGGCGTCAGAGCGGACCCTGCGACGGCGAAGGCCCAGGTCACCATGGTGGCGACCAGCGAGGGCATGGCCGGGGCGAAGGCCTCGGGACGCAGCGCGATGGCCAGGCCCGCCGCGAGGGCGGCGCCGAGCAGCGTGGTGATCCGCCCTGCCCAGACGGCCTGGCGCTGAGTGGCCTTGGGATTGATGTGGCGCTCATAGACGTCGTGGCCCCAGGTCGCCGCCGAGGCGAGCAGCAGCCCCGCGACGGTGGACATGGCGGCGATCAGCGCGGCGGCGGCGATCAGGCCGAGTCCGGACTGCTCCCCGTAGATGCGTCCCAGCACCGGCAGCGCATGTTCTGGTGTGTGCAGCACGCCGTTGACGGTGAGCTCCTCGAGCCAGGGCCGGCCGGCGACGGCGTCGGGGATGATGTCCCGCGCGGCGGTGCCGAGCATGATCGCCATGGCGTAGAAGGCACCGATAAGCATCAGCACCCAGACCGTGGTGGTGCGGGCAGCCTTGCCGGTGGGCGAGGTGAAGTATCGATTCATCACATGCGGCAGTCCTGCGGTGCCGAGACCCAGGGTCACCACCAGCGCCACCTGACCCAGGGGGCCGTAGCGCGCCCCCGGCTCCCCGAAGAGCGCGGGCTCTCCGGGGTGCATCTGATTGGTCTCCTCGGTGAGCACCCAGTCCTGGCCCTCGGGCCCGCCGAGCGTGGGGTTGGCCAGCGGCGCCTGGCTGAGACTGTGCACGGCATCGCCATAGCGGAAGCCGTCTGCGGTCACCACCACGGCCAGCCAGACCAGCGCGGCGAAGAGCAGCAGGAACTGGACCGCCTGATTCCAGGTGGTCCCGCGCATGCCGCCGAAGGCGACGACGACGGCGACCACCGCCGTGGAGAGCAGCACTCCGGTCGCATAGGGCGAGAGCCCGAGCAGCCCCTGTCCGACGAGCAGCTCCCAGGTGATCCCCCCGCCCACGGACTGCGGGACGAGATAGCAGAGGATGACCAGCTGCACGACCCCCACCGAGGCCAGACGCACCGGATCAGAGTCCATCCGACGGCCCAGGAAGTCCGCCAGCGAGAACTCCCCGAACCGGCGCAGCGGGGCGGCGATCAGCAGCAGCACCGGAACAAATCCGGCGGCGAACCCCACCGCATACCAGGCGCCATCCAGACCTGAGACATAGACGGCGGCGGCGACGCCGAGGAACGAGGCCGCGGAGAGATAGTCGCCGCAGATCGCCCAGGAGTTCGTCATCACCCCCACACGCTGCCCGGCGAGGTAGAAGTCCACCGTGGACGGGCCGCGCGGGCGACTGAGGAAGGAGACCCCGAGCACGATCACCAGGACAGCAGCCAAGGTCACCACTGCTGTGGAGGTCACCGGGGGGCCTCCTCAGCGGAGATCTCCGGGTCATCGAGCTCCTTCTGCCCGCCGAGCATGCGCGATTCCACCGAGGCGCTGAGCCGAGCGGCGGCGATGCCGATCACCGCGAAGACCAGATAGAGCCCTCCGGCCGCCGCCACGAAACCAGGACTGAGACCACCGAGCACGCGCGCACCGGTCCACCACTGAAGGGTGATGGTCAGCACCGGAAACGCGGCGACGAGGATCAGGAACAGGAAGAAGTAGGCCAGCGCGATCGCGCGCTGAGCGCGGAAGGCGGCATCGACCTCGGCGGGGGTGTCGCGCACCTCCCGGTCGGAAGATGCGCCGATATCAGGCAGCGCCACCTCGGTCTCGCCTCGGCTCAGGCGGGCATCCACGTCCGGTACATGTTCCAGGCGGACTTGATCAGCACGACGGCTCCACCGCCGGCGAGCACGAGCCCCATCCCCGGCAGCAGCCCGCCCCAGGCATCTGCCTGGGCCGAGAACGCGAGGATGTTCCAGGCCTGGAGCAGAACGATCGCCGCCACGAGCAGTCCAGGGATGATCGCGTGGGCGATGGCGAGCCGACGCCGCGGGACGAACGCTCCGGCGAAGGCGAGGAAGCCCACCGCCAGCGTGATGACACCGGGACCGTCGGTGCCGCGCAGGGCATAGGTCTCACCGGTGACCTGCTCCATGAAGGGCAGGTAGACCCACGGCAGGAAGGCCGAGACGATCAGCATCAGTCCGCCGAGGATCATGGCACGACTGCCGGGGTGGAACACTCCCCAGCCGGTGGCGCGTCCAGCCTTGAGGCGGGCAGAGAGGCCGCCGTAGATGCCCTTGTCAGCAGTCGTGGTCATGCGGCCATCCTAGGTGTGATCGACGCCACAGCAGCAATCTTCGACCGAGATTCCAGCCAGCGGCGGGTTTGGGGCGCTGAGCAGCACCTATCGTCCGGCGAGCGGCCTCTTGGAGTGGACTCTCCGTTCGTCGACGAATACCCGCCGTTGGCAAACACAGATGCACCACTGAGAGGCGTCGCTCTTGTGATCTGCTTCACATTTTGAGTGGCTTAGACACGGCCCCGCGCATCCCGTGCGGGTGAATCGCCTCGCACAGATAAGAAGGGAGCCTCCCATGTCCGATGTGGCACATGAGGGAAACTCCGGCGTACCGCCTGAAGCGGAGGACATCAGCTGGCGGCAGCGCTATTGGAAGAAGAACCTGCGGCTGATGCTCGTGCTCCTGGCCGTCTGGTTCACGGTCTCGTTCGGTTTCGGCATCCTGCTGATCGAGCCGCTGAACAACATCGTGATCCTCGGCTTCCCGCTCGGGCTCTGGTTCGCGCAGCAGGGGTCCGTCTACACGTTCCTGATCCTGATCCTCGTCTACGCGCTGTGGATGGACAAGATCGATGATGAGTTCGGCGTGGCCGAGCGCAATGACGAGGGAGGCTACAAGTGACTGAGACCCAGTTCTGGACCTTCTTCTTCATCATCCTGACCTTCGGGATCTACATCATCATCGCGTGGCGCTCCCGGGTGAAGGAGACCAAGGAGTTCTACGTCGCCTCTCAGGGCGTGCCCACGCTCGCCAACGGCGCGGCCATCGCCGCCGACTGGATGAGTGCTGCGAGCTTCATCGGCATGGCCGGGCTGATCGCGTTCCTCGGATCGGACGGCTCGGTCTACCTCATGGGCTGGACCGGCGGCTACGTTCTGCTTGCACTGCTGCTGGCCCCCTACCTGCGCAAATGGGGCAAGTTCACGGTGCCCGAGTTCGTCGGGGATCGCTATTCGGAGTCGGTGCGCCTGGTCGCCGCGATCTGCGCGATCGTCGTCTCCTTCACCTACGTCGTCGGCCAGATGGCCGGTGGCGGCATCGTCTTCAGCCGCTTCCTGGGCCTGTCCATCGAGTGGGGCGTCGTGCTGGTCGCCGTCGTCATCTTCTTCTATGCAGTGCTCGGCGGCATGAAGGGCATCACCTACACCCAGGTGGCGCAGTACACCGTGCTCATCATCGCCTACCTGATCCCCGCGTTCGCCGTGGCCTACCAGACCACCGGCATTCCGATTCCGCAGATCTCCTACGGGCAGATTCTCGCTGAGCTGGACGCACTCAGTGCGGAGTTCGGACTGGCCGCCTTCACGGAGGCCTTCGCAGGGCGCGCCGGCGGTCAGGTCGACGTCTTCCTGGTGACGCTGTCGCTGATGCTCGGCACGGCCGGCCTACCGCACGTGATCATCCGCTTCTACACGACCAAGACGGTCCGCGGCGCTCGCTACTCGGCGTTCTGGGCGCTGTTCTTCATCTCGCTGCTCTACCTCACGGCTCCCGCAGTGGGCGCCTTCACCAAGCTGAACCTGCTCCAGGGCGTCCAGGGGCAGAGCCCCGACACCCTTCCGGACTGGATCAACACCTGGGGAGCCACAGGGCTGGTGACGGTCAACCAGGATGCGGAGACGATCCAGTCGGTCTCCAACATCGCAACCTCCGGTGCAGACCTGATCGTCAACAACGACATCCTGGTCCTCGCTTCCCCCGAGATCGGCGGCCTCCCCGCCCCGATCGTCGGCCTGATGGCTGCAGGCGGCATGGCGGCAGCCATGTCCACCGCGGCCGGCCTGTTGCTGGTCATCTCCTCGGCCGCTTCCCATGACCTGTACTTCCGGGTCATCAAGAAGACCGGGGCCTCCGACAAGGAGCAGATGCTCGTCGGGCGCATCGCCATGGCAGTGGCGATCCTGGTGGCCATCTGGGCCGGCATCAACCCGCCGGCCTTCGTGGCTCAGGTGGTCGCTTTCGCCTTCGGACTCGCCGCATCCACCTTCTTCCCGATCCTGATACTGGGCATCTTCTGGAAGAAGGCGAACGGCCCCGGAGCGACGGCAGGCATGCTCAGCGGTCTGGTGTTCACCGCGACCTACATGATCTACACGCTGGAGGTCTTCGGCACCGGCGCGAACGATCACATCCTCAACGTCTCCCCCGAAGGGATCGGCGCTGTGGGTGCTGCGGTGAACTTCATCGTCACCGTGGTGGTCTCCAAGCTGACCGCCCCACCGAGCCAGGTGGTCCAGGAGATGGTCGAAGAGATCCGCTACCCGCAGACACGAGCTGCCGTGCGGTCCTGAGACCGGATCGGCTGACTCAGCCGGTTCTCCGACAGACAGGCGGCCCGCGCTCCAGTGATGGAGCGGGGGCCGCCTGTCTCTGCGCCTATGCCTATCCCTGTGTCTGCGCGTGGGCCGAGAAGGTGCCCTGAAGGCTGGTGCTCAGGCCTCGCGCCAGGAGTGCTGCGGTGAGTAGCCGAGTTTCCGCCGGGCCTTCTCGATGGAGAGCAGCGTCTCGTTCGTGCCGAGGTCACCCTTCAGCGGCACGTCCGGGAAGACCTCCGCGACGAGTTCTGGGTTGGGGCGAGACATGACGGTGTCGGCGGCGGCGATGATGTAGCGCTCGAAGCCGGGACCTGCCACCTGCAGCGCACGCTCGATGGCCTGGGCACCATCGCGGGCATCGATGTAGCCCCACAGGTTCCACTTGCGCGCCATCGCATCGGCGTCGAAGGCTGGGAACTCTGCATAGTCTTCCGGGTTCATGACGTTGGAGAAGCGCAGCGCGGTGATCGAGAGCTGCGGGTTCCAGCGGACCAGCTCGATGGCCATGGTCTCCTCGAGGTGCTTCACCAGCGAGTAGGTGGACTCGGGGCGTGCCGGATACTCCTCGTCGACCGGAATATAGGGAGGGGGAGTGTCGAAGGGCAGGCCGAGCACAGTCTCGCTGGAGGCGTAGACGATGCGCTCGATGCCCAGCCGAATCGCAGCCCAGAAGACGTTGAAGCTCGCGGTCATGTTGTTGTGGAAGGTGGCGGCATCCGGACGGATCCCGGGGGCGGGCACCGCTGCCAGGTGCACCACGGCGTCCACGCCGTCGTGCTGATCACCGACTCCCCCGAGGGCATCGATCACCTGTCCGTAGTCGGTCAGGTCCAGCTTCACGAACCCCGGTCCGCGGACACCCGCCACGTCGAGACCGAGAACCTCGTGTCCTGCCGCGCGGAGTTCTCGGGCGACGACAGAGCCGAGCTTGCCTGTTGATCCTGTGACTGCAATTCTCATGCCGCCACGTTACTTCACATAGGGCGTGCCGTTCGCGGCTGGAGGTCTGATCCGTCCCACGAATCCTGCCACGGCGAAGATCGTGATCACGTAGGGCAGCATCAGCAGCGCCTCGGAGGGTACCGGGGTGCCGATGGCTGCCAGCACATTGCCCAGCGAGGTGGAGAACCCGAACAGCAGGGCGGCGAGCACAGCCCCGATGGGATTCCAGCGGCCGAGGATCATGGCCGCGAGGGCGATGAACCCCGCTCCAGCGGACATCTCCTTGCCGAAGGCCAGGCCCTGGCCGATGGTGAAGAAGGAACCGCCGAGTCCGGCGATGCCACCGGCGAGGATGACGTTGTAGACGCGCATCCGGTTGACCTTGATGCCCACCGTGTCTGCCGCCTTGGGGTGCTCGCCCACCGCGCGCGTGCGCAGTCCCCAGCGGGAACGGAAGAGGAAGACGTTGAGCACCGCGACCAGGATGTACATCAGGTAGACCAGGATCGTCTGGTCGAAGAGCACGGGACCGATCACTGGGATCTGCGAGAGCAGCGGAATCGGCAGGTCGGGGAGCTGCTGGCGGGTGTTCCACAGCGCGGCGTTGTCGGAGAGCGCAGTGGAGAACAAGAACCCGGTCAGACCGATGACGAGGACGTTGAGCACCACGCCGACGATGATCTGGTTGACCTGGTATCTCACCGAGAAGAAGACCAGCACTGCACCGACCATGGCACCTGCCAGCGGCGAGAACAGCAGGCCCATGTAGGCATTGGTGAAGACCGAGGCGGCGACGGCGGCCAGGAAGGCGCCGGCCAGCAGCTGGGCTTCGATGGCGATGTTGATGACGCCGGAGCGTTCACCCACGAGTCCGCACATGGCCCCGAAGATCAGCGGCACCGAGAGCGCGAGAGCACCGGTGAGCATGGTGACCAGGGGGATGACCGCGCCGCGGTCCGCACCTGCCCAGACCAGGAAGGCGAGCACGAAGAGGACTCCGAAGAGAAGCGGCAGCCAGAGCCCGGTGCGCGCTCGCCGGGCAGCCTGCCGGAAGGCGAACGCAGCGAGGGCGAGCAGGACCACTGCCAGCACCCATCCTGCGGGGCGGGAGGGCAGCTCGATGATCGGGATCTCGAAGAAGTCCCCGGCTGAGGCGAACCTGAAGTGCGTGCGAGCCCCCGCTGGATTGGTCAGCGCGAAGATCAGCGCCAGCACCGCGAGGACCGCATAGGTGATGGGGTACTTCCAGGAGATGGGGCGCACTCCGGTGGAAGCGTCCTCGGACGTCTGTGCCGTGACGGCGTTGGTCTCGACGGTCTGGCTCACTTGTCCGCCTCCTGTGTCGTAGTCGGAGCTGAGCCGGAATCGGCCGTGGCGAGGGCGGACTCGCGCGGGGCGGAGTCCTCGGCGTCGGCGCCCTGTGCCCGGCGACGGTTCTTCTTCAACCGTGGTCGCCCGTCAGCGCGGGGCAGGAAGAAGATGGTGCGCACCAGCGGCGGGGCCGCGATCATCAGCACGATCACTGCCTGGAGCACCAGGACGATGTCGATCGGGGTGCCGGTCTGGGCCTGCATCAGCACGCCGCCGGCGCGCAGACCTCCCAGCAGCAGGCCTGCCAGGAAGGTCCCCAGCGGCTTGGAGCGTCCGAGCAGGGCCACCGTGATCGCATCGAAGCCGAGAGTGCCCGCGATTCCGCCGGCCACTCGGTATTCGGTGCCCAGCACATGAGCGGCCCCGCCGAGCCCGGCGAGCCCGCCGGCGACGATCAGGACCAGAGCTGTGGCCTTGGTGACGTTGATGCCGGCCGTGCGTGCCGCCTCAGGGTTCTCCCCGATGGCACGGAATTCGAACCCGATGGTGGAACGCTCCAGCAGCCACCAGACGAAGACGGTGGCCAGGATCGCGATGAGGAACCCCGCGTGGAGCCGAAAACCGGGGCCCAGGAGGGAGAAGAGCTGAGCCGAATCGTCCACCGAGCTCGAGAGGGGCTGATTGGAACCCGTCTGCTTGAACCATTCCTGCTTCAGCAGCCAGGCCAGCAGGTAGATGGCGATGTTGTTGAGCATGATCGTCACGATCACCTCGTTCGCCCCGGTGCGCGCCTTGAGCACGCCTGCGATGCCGCCCCAGATCGCACCACCGATGATGCCTCCGGCGACTGCCAGGAGCACATGGAGCCCGACCGGAAGGGAGAGGGCGTAGCCGAGGAAGCCGGCGGAGGTCGCGCCGAGGATGATCTGTCCCTGGCCGCCGATGTTCAGCATCCCCGAGCGGAAGCCGATGGCGATGCCCAGGCCCGCCAGGATCAGCGGCACGGAGTAGACCATCGTCTCGGTCAGCGGACGGAAGGCTCGCTCCACCGAGGGTGCCTGCCAGTCGAAGACGGCGCCGCGGAACAGCGATGAGTACGCCTCACGAAGCACCTGGAAGGAGGTCTCGAGGAAGTCGGTGGGCTGAGCGAAGAAGTAGCTCAGACTCCCCTGGACCTGCTCGTTCGCGCCGAGGATCAGCACGGCTCCGACCACCAGGGCAACGACGACGGAGAGCACCGTCACCAGCCAGGAGGTCTGGCCCAGGTCACGAAGGGCACGTGAGAGCCGTCCCTCGGCCTCGGCCCACGGACCCTCCTGCTTCGACGTCTGGGCAGGGGAAGTCCCCGGCTGGGACCCTGAATCGGTCACTTGTTCTCCTCTGCTTCGGCCATCTCATCGGCCTCGGACAGCGTGGTGTGGTGGGTGGCGGCCTGCTGTTTGGCCTCTTCGAGGGGGACTCCGGCCATCATCAGGCCCAGCACGTCTCGGCTGGTGGTCGCCGGGACGATTCCCACGATGCGGCCGCGGTACATCACCGCGATCCGGTCGGCGAGGTTCAGCGCCTCGTCGAGCTCGGTGGAGACGATCACACAGGGAGTGCCCTTGTCCCGCTCCTCGATGACTGTGCGGTGCACGAATTCGATGGAGCCGACGTCGAGCCCTCGGGTGGGCTGGCTGGCCACGAACAGGCGAAGGTCGCGGCTCATCTCCCGGGCCAGAACGACCTTCTGCTGGTTGCCGCCGGAGAGCGTGGAGATCGGGTCGTCCACGCTGCCCATGCGTACGTCGAAGCGTTCCGCCTGGGTCTGCGCGGCCTTGCGCATCACTGGCAGGCGAAGGGCGACGTTGCCTGGGCCTCCGGCGTAGGGAGCCGTGTCATAGGTGTCCAGCACATAGTTCTCGGTGACGGTGAAGGCCCCGATCACGCCGTCGGTGCTGCGATCCTCGGGCACGAAGCCCAGTCCTGCGGCCAGGCGCTGCTTGACGCTGAGCGGCGCCAGGTCCTGATCATCGAGCAGGATCCGGCCCGCGACTGGTTCGCGGATGCCGAGGATGGCCTGGGCGAGTTCGCTCTGGCCGTTGCCGTCGACGCCGGCGATCACGAGGATCTCCCCGCGTCGCACCTCCAGGTCGACATTGTCGACCACGACCTTGTCCATCGGGCTGAGCACGGTCAGACCCTGGACCGCGAAACCGACCTCACCCGGTACTCCGGGCTCTTTGGCGGTCGTGAGGTTGACCTCGCGGCCCACCATCAGTCCCGCAAGCTCGGTCTCCGTGGACTCGGGGGTGGTCTCCCCCACCACAGCGCCGCGTCGAATCACGGTGATGCGATCCGCCACGGCACGCACCTCACGCAGCTTGTGCGTGATGAAGACGATGGAGGTGCCGGAGTCCCGTAGCTGGCCCATGATGCTGATCAGTTCGTCGGTCTCCTGCGGGGTCAGCACGGCGGTGGGCTCATCGAGGATGAGCACCCGTGCGTCACGAGAAAGCGCCTTGATGATCTCCACGCGCTGCTGGGCACCGACGGGGAGGTCCTCGATGCGAGCATCAGGATCCACGTCGAAGCCGAAGCGCCCGGAGATCTCCAGCACCTTCTCGCGTGCCTGCTTCATATCCATGATGCCGCCGGCGCGGGTGGGCTCGTAGCCCAGCGCCACGGACTCGGTGACGGTGAACACCGGGATCAGCATGAAGTGCTGGTGCACCATGCCGATCCCGGCGGCCACTGCGTCTCCGGGTCCGTTGAAGCTGACCGGCTCATCATCCAGCCGAATCTCACCGTCATCCGGGGCGTAGAGCCCGTAGATGGTGTTCATCAGGGTTGACTTGCCGGCCCCGTTCTCGCCGAGGAGCGCGTGGATCTCTCCCGGCTCGACGGTGAGCGATATCCGGTCGTTGGCGGTGAAGGAGCCGAACCGCTTAGTGACCCCTCTCAGCTCAAGCTTCATCTCTGCGGTGTCACCAATCAGCTAAGCGTGGGTCAGGAAGGGGCGTTCTCGGACTCGATGACGGTCTCGCCATCGATGATCTCCTGGCGGAGCTGCTCGATCGCGTCCTGCACCTCGGAGGGCACCTCGTCCTCGAAATCGTGGAAGGGTGCCAGGCCGACGCCCTCGTTCTCCAGGGTGCCGACATAGGGCTCGCTGGTGAACTCTCCGGCGACGCCCTCTTCGATGGTGGCGTACACCGACTGGCCGATCTCCTTCATCACCGAGGTCAGCATGATGTCCGGGAAGTCAGTGGACTCGTAGCCATCGGAGTCGACCCAGATCATCTTGGCATCGGCGTCTTCCAGAACTGGTCCTGCCCCGACGCCCGCGTTGCCGGCCACGGGCATGACGATGTCCGCGCCCTGGCTGAGCAGCTGTTCGGTGACCTCGCCGCCCTGGGTCTGATCGCTGAAGTCGCCGGAGAAGGTGCCCGACTGCTCTTCCTTGTCCCAGCCGACGAGCTCGACGTCGCCGTCGTTGTCGTCGTTGTATCGAGTCACACCATCGGCAAAGCCGTCCATGAACACGGTCACTGAGGGGATCTGGATACCGCCCCAGGTGCCGACAGTTCCGGTCTCGGTCGTGGCGGCGGCGACGTAGCCTGCAAGGTAGGCGGCCTCACCGGTGTTGAACACCAGCGGCTTGCCGTTCTCCAGCTCACCCTCGAGCTCTTCCTCATTGAAGTAAGAGTCGATCAGCGCGAAGTTGGTGTCCTCGTTGCTCTCAGCCGCGAGGCGCAGGCCCTCTTCGAGCAGGAAGCCGACGCCGAAGACGACGTCGCAGTCCTGCTGGACCATGGTGTCGACGTTGGGTGCGTATTCGGATTCGGCAGTGGACTGAGCCTCGGCGTGCTGGATGTTCATCTCATCGATGGCCATCTGCAGACCCTCATAGGCTGACTGGTTGAAGGAACGATCGTCCCAGCCACCTTCATCGGAGACCACACAGGCCTTGTAGTCAGTCTCCTCGGAGGCCGCGGCCTCGCCGTTGTCCGACTCTTCCTCGGGTGCTTCGCCGCAGGACGACAGAACGAGTGCGGCGGCTGCGGTGACGGCGAACGCGCCGCTGGTCTTGAAGGACCTCTTCATGGGGATGCTCCTCATGGTGCAAGAACGGCACCCAGGAGGGTGCCGTGAAACGAGTGATGCAGGCAATAGTACGACAGATTCTCACGCCAAACATTGCACCGATGTTTCTGGGATGTTCACCGCCGCGATGACGGGCTTCACAGTTCAGTCGAGCTGCTTGGAGGTCGTGTCGGGGGCGAGTTTCAGCATCAGCAGCACCGCTGCGATCACGCCGAAGAGGCAGATCCCGAAGGCTCCGGCGAGTCCGAAGGTCGGTTCCATCCAGGCGATGAAGACCAGCGGGCCCAGCCCCGCTCCGATCCGAGAGACGGTCGAGGCCCAGCCGAATCCCGAGCCGCGGACCTCGGTGGGATAGAGCTCTGACACGTAGGTGTAGAGGACCGGGATGCTGATCTGGATCACCATGCCGAAACCGAGCAGGAGCAGCAGCACCGCGGTGGGCAGGTGCATCGAGAATCCGAGCACCACCAGCATCGCTGTGGCGACGGGCGCGGAGACGGCGAGCAGGGCTCTGCGCCCGGTGAGCTCGACCAGGACCGTGGAGATCACCACGCCGAGAAGTCCGACGGCGGCCATCCCCGCTGTACGGATGAAGGCCTGGTCCTGCTCATAGCCGGCTTCGATCAGCAGCGTGGGCATCCACTGGATGGCGATGTAGTAGACGGTCATGATCGCGAGGAAGAGCACCCAGGAGACGGTGGTGACTCGCCAGCTATGGGCCCAGACCAGCTTGAGCTGCTCGCCGATGGCGCTGAAGCTCAGTTTCGGCGGCGCCTGGGTGGGCGCCAGCGTGTAGTGGCGCACCGGCGCGCCGGTGCGGGTGACCATGGAGTCGATGACCTTGCGGGCCTCGTCCATCTGGCCCTGCCGCATCAGGTACATCGGGGACTCGGGGACGAAGAGCCGCACGGCGAAGACCAGAAGCGCGGGCAGGATCATGGCCAGCAGCGGCAGCCGCCAGTCTCCCCAGGTGCCGATGAGCCAGGCCGAGACGAAGCCCGCGAGCGCGGCTCCCAGCGGCCACCAGCCGTCCATCGCGGTCAGCACGCGCCCGCGATGTCTGGCTGGGGTGAACTCGCCCACCAGGGCGTAGTCCACCGGGATGCAGCCGCCGAGTCCGACGCCCGCCAGGAAGCGGAACAGCACGAACCATTCGAGGCTGCCGGTCAGCACCCCCGCCAGCGTGAACACCGAGAAGATCAGAAGAGTCCATGCGAACGCCTTCTTGCGACCGATCCGGTCCGCGATGGTGCCCCAGAGGACCGCCCCGACGGCCATGCCGATGAGGTTTGCGGTGCCGATCCAGGCTGCATCCGAGGAGGTGAGGTTCCACTCCTCGGAGAGCAGCGGGATCAGAATCCCGTTAAGCGAGACGTCCCAGGCGTCGAACATGAACCCGAGCCCGCCGACGATGAAGATCCGACCCTGCGTGTTCCACCGCCAGGGCAGATTCTGCAGGACCGATTCTCCCGTGGGCAGCGCCGTCGGAGGCGTCGAGGTGTTCTGGTGCACGAGGAGAGTGTAAGCCACCCGGCCCGGGCCACTACTCCCAGATGACCTCGAGCTCATCCGCCGTCATATCGACCAGCGGGGTCCCGAGTGTGCCGGGCTCACCGAAGTAGAGCTCGTAGAGGCTGGTCACTCCTCCCTGCTCGGCTTCATACTCGACGTCGACCTGACCGCTGAAGTATTCGGCCTCCACCAGCGTGGGGGTCGTGTAGCTGGGCACCGGGGTGAGCCGCTGCAGCGCCTGCTCGGTCTCGGTGGTGAGGGAACGAGAGATGCTTCCCTCCACGACGGTGGCACCAGAGACATCCTGGGGCATGTCCAAGCCACAGCCAGCCTCCATCTCCTTGGAGGCCACGCATTCCTCGACGTCGGCGAGGATGAGCTCGCGCCACGTCTCGGTGGCCTCTTCTGTGAGCGCAACCTCGAGGGTGCTGGCGCTCGTGTAGCTCTCAGTCACTTCGAGCACACCGTCGCCGTCGAACGTGAAGTTCTCGTCGTCGATGGCAAGCTCATACATCAGCCCCAGGAACACGGTGGCCTCCTGGGACTCGAGGGGCTGTCCGTTCACAGTGGTCGCGAGGTCGCCCAGATCTGGGGCCATCAGTTCGGCGGAGGCGTCCACCTCCCATGCGTCGGTGTCCGGGTTCTGGTACGTGTAGACCCGCTTCGTCACGCCGGCGTCGCCGAGGGTGTAGCTCACCTGAACCTCTTGGGAATATGCGGCCTCCTCGGCCGCGCCGGGCTCGGTGACCTCGAGCTCGGTGATGGGGGCCAGCTCCAAGGATGCGGCCAGCACGTCGTCAGTCATGAAGCTGTCATCCGTGACCTCGTAGAGCAGCGTCCGCGCCGCCTCGGCGTCGCCGTCTGCCAGCGCGGTGAAGTAGGCCTCCACCGCAGCCTGAGGGCTTTCGGCAGCCGGGGCCGCCTGCTCGGATGCTGCAGAATCCTCAGACGATGCGGCGTCATCGTCTGCCGCGGCCTCGTCGCCTCGCAGCAGCAGGACGATGAGAGACACGACGGCGATCACCACGATCACACCGACCCCGATCAGCGCCCAGAGCACCCCTTTGCTCATCCCACCACCTTTGCTGGGACCGCCCGGGCCCTGCGGGTACATCGGGTCGCTGCCTCCGCTGGGATATCCGCCTGGCCCGCCCGGGCCCTGCTGGCCGTAGCCCTGCTGGCCATATCCCTGCTGGCCATACCCCTGCTGACCGTAGTCGGGTCGCTGATCTGACATGTGATGCCCCCATTGCTGCCAGCACGAGCTGACTCATGACCGTCTCCAACACGCCAAACCCCCCGTGGCCTGGTCGCGGAGGCGCGAGTCTGCATGACACGCGCCCCTGAGATGAAACAGTACTGCCAGATCAGCCTGATTCCGCCTATTGACGGGGATTGATTCAGTCGAGGGTGCCGGCCCGGGAGCCGCGGGCCGCGCTCTCCAGCTCTTCTGCCGTGCGCAGCAGCTGATTCGCCCGTTCGGTGAGGCGGCGGGCGGCCTCGGGACTGTGTCTCTCGGAGCCGCCGGCCCAGAGAGCCTGGCCGCGCGCGACGACTCGGCAGAACGCTCCCGCCCGGTCGAACGCTGAATCGATGTCGCCGCGATACATCCCGGCCAGCACCAGGTCAGCCAGGCGGTCCATCTCCTGGGCCGTGGGCGGCTCTGCCACGCCGGCGATGGCGTGCGGCGCGGAGTCGGTCTTTCCCAGGGTGTAGTACTCGCTCATCCGCTGTGGGTCCTTGTTCACGGCGGCACGGATCGCGTAGATCCTCCAGAGACCGCCGGCCAGCGAGTGCGCGGGTGAATCGGACCAGAGCTCAGCGATCGCCTCGATGCCTTCGGTCTCGGCCAGCCGGATGAAGCGCTCGGTCACCTCGGGGTCATCGGAGTCCCGACCGTGGAACACCAGGGCGTGCGCGGTGTCATGGGCCGCCTGGGAGATGATGGCAGGGTCAGCCCCGCCCTCCCGCTGATCGAATGCTGCTGGTTCGGTATACCTGGGCCTGCGGTGGCGAGGCTGGCTGCTCATCGCGTCCTCCTAGAAGAGATTCGCTTCGGTCCGTCATCGGCATCATCGCCGTGCTCGCATGGTGTCCGTCATTATGCCGCAGGCCGCGGCGGCGATACCATAGGGCACGTCTTCAGGGCTTCTGAAGGGGCCTTTAGCTCAGTTGGTAGAGCATCGGACTTTTAATCCGCTGGTCGCGGGTTCGAGTCCCGCAGGGCCCACCGGCCTCCGTCCAGGAAGACAGTGATGCCCGGGTCAGCGCTCCGGCGTTGACCTGGGCATCACTCATTCCCACCGGGAGATGACGGGGTCCCCAGAGGCGCTCAGGGTGCAGTTGACCTTGCCCCCGAACAAGGAGCACACTGGAGATGTGCCGGGCTGCGGTAACCCCCGGGCTCCATTCTCGAGCCGCTTCGAGCGGCCACGCGCCGTGAGGCGTTCCCAGCCCGGCACACCCCCTCTCCTCATGGACCTGCACAGGTGCGGGCTCTCCCTTGCGCGTCTCGGGCGCTGACCTGGCGTTCTCTGCCCCGGCCTCGCAGGGGTGTTCATCTCCGCGCTATACACTCAGGGCCGACACGTCGACAACCGTTCACCCTGGGGACACGCACCGCATGATCGTACGCAGAGGCCAGCGCCAGCCTGAGGCCACCGACATTCTCGCGAGCATCGCCCGTGAAGTGCGCGCCGGTGTCCAGCTGATCTCCCAACTCCTGGGGAGCACCCAGGACGACCGAGCAGCCCTGCGGGAGCAGCTGATCGAGTTCGAGGGTCGCGCGATGGATCTGCACTTCAACCTCATGACCCACATCCGCAGCGTGTTCCTCACTCCGCTGCCGCGGCAGGACATCTACGCCCTCTCCCAGCAGCTCAACCGCACGATGGAACACGTCGTGGCCGCCGGGGACCTTATTCTGGCCCGTCCGAACCTGAGCCTCCCGACACAGAGCGCCGATCAGCTGGAGACGCTGAGCCGACAGCTGGACCTCACAGTGGCAGCCATGTCCCGGCTGGAGGACTTCGATCTGCTGGAAGAGTATTGGATCCAGATGCAGCGCCTGACCAAGCAGGCGAACAGAACCCACCGTGCGTGGATGACCTCCACCGACAACGCCTTCCAGCCGAACATCGCGCTGCAGCAGGCGCAGGTCGCCGACGCGCTGCTCGCGGCCGTCGAGGACCAGCGGACGGTCGCGGTCACTGCCGGCTCGATCATCGTCCGCGAGTCCTGAGGCGGCTCCGTGGAGTCGATGCTGCTGGGTCTCATCTGCGTGCTGCTGGTCCCGAACGCGTTCGTCGCCGGACTGCATGATGTCCCCAACGCGATCGCCATCCCGGTGCGCACGCGAGCCCTCAGTGCACGATCCGCGACCCGCATGGCGGCGGGGTTCAATGCCCTAGGCGTCCTGCTGGCGCTTCCGCTGGGCATCTACCTCTACACCTGGTTCGAGTTCCCCCGCATGGACCCGAGCCTGCTGCTCGCCGTCGTCCTGTCGGCCTCGGTCTCGCTGCTGGGCTGGAACCTGTTCACCTATATGCGCGGAATGCCCACATCCACCACGCACGCGCTGCTGGCCGCGTTTCTCGGCGGCACTGTGGCGGCCTCCACCGTCGCTGATCTGAACATCGCAGAGGTGCTCGCGATGCCGTGGGCGGGCGCGGTGATGACGCTGCTGCTCTCACCGCTGGTGGCCTTCGGGCTGGCTTATCTTCTGGTCTTCGTCGCCGTGCGCTTTGCGCGCGGTGAAGACCCGGATTCGGTGAACACCACCTCGCGGATGGCGCAGTCGGTCAGCGTAGGGGTGACCTCGCTGGGCACCGGGCTGCAGCAGGGACAGCGGCTCTCCTTCGTCCTGCTGACCGCGCTGGTCGCGGCGCAGGTGGAGGACGCCGAGCAATGGCTTCCCTATGTCTATGTCGGCTTCGCCGTGTTGATCGGAGCGGGCTGTCTGACCGGTGGGTGGCGGATCGGACACACGTTGGGACACCGGCTGGTGGATATCGACCCGCTGCGTGGGATGGTCGCGACGACGACGACCTCCGCGCTGCTGTTCATCGGGTCGCTGGGCTTCGCACTGCCGCTGTCGACCTCGCTGACCGCAGCCTCGACCATCATCGGGGCCGGGTCCAACCAGCGATTCGCCACCGTGCACTGGCGGCAGTTCCGCCGGATCTGCCTCTACTGGGTGCTGACGCCTCTGGCCGCGGGCACGGCGACCGCCATCTTCACCCTGGCCATGAGCCCACTCCTGGGCTGAGGGAGCCGACTCACCCGAGCTGGATCGGCTGGCCGACCATCCGACAGAGATCAGTCGAGCTGGATCAGCCGAAGCGGCCGGAGACGTAATCCTCGGTGGACTTCTCCTTGGGGGTGTTGAAGATCGAGGTGGTGTCGTCGTACTCGATCAGCTTGCCGGGCTTTCCGGTGCCGGCGATGTTGAAGAACGCGGTCTTCTGCGAGACGCGGGCCGCCTGCTGCATGTTGTGGGTCACGATGATCACCGTGTAGTCCCGCTGCAGCTCACCGATCAGATCTTCGATCGCCAGCGTGGAGATCGGGTCCAGGGCGGAGCACGGCTCGTCCATGAGGATCACATCGGGCTTCACGGCGATCGTGCGCGCAATGCAGAGACGCTGCTGCTGGCCACCGGAAAGGCCCGAGCCCGGCTTGTCGAGCCTGTCCTTGACCTCGGTCCAGAGGTTGGCGCTGCTCAGGGCAGACTCCACGATGTCATCGGACTCGGACCTGGACAGCCGAGCGCCGTTGAGCTTATAGCCGGCGAGGACGTTCTCCCGCAGGCTCATCGTCGGGAACGGGTTCGGCCGCTGGAACACCATGCCGACCTGTGTCCGCACGGTCACCGGGTCCACGCCCGGAGCATAGATGTCCTCTCCGTCAAGGAGCAGCTCGCCTTTGACCCGAGCGCCGGGAAGCACCTCGTGCATGCGGTTCAGCGACCTCAGGAAGGTGGTCTTGCCGCAGCCGGATGGGCCGATGAACGCTGTCACGGCACGGGCGTCGATGCTCATATTGATGCCCTCCACTGCGAGGAAATCCCCGTAGTAGACGTTGAGATCGACGGCATCTACACGCTTAGACATAACTTGTAATCACACTTTCTCTGGAGAGATCAAGGGTAGACCGCGGTGGCGGCGGTCAGCGCCCGGCCTGCTTGGGCGCGAAGAGCGTGGCGATGAGCCGAGCGAAGAGGTTCAGCCCCATCACGATCAGGATAAGCACCAGCGCCGCCGCCCAGGCGCGCTGCTCGGAGGGGTCCGAGAAGTTCGGCGAGGTGGGGTTCTGGAACTGACGGAAGATGTACACCGGCAGCGCGGTCATCCAGCCCTGGAAGAGATTCCAGTTCGTGTTGACCACGAAGCCCGCCGTGACAAGGATCGGAGCGGTCTCGCCGATCACACGTGCGATGGCCAGGGTGACACCAGAGGCGATGCCGGAGATGGCGGTGGGAAGCACCACCTTGAGGATGGTGCGCCATTTGCGCACCCCCAGGGCATAGGAGGCTTCACGCAGCTCATTGGGCACCACCCGGAGCATCTCCTCGGTGGTCCTGACCACCACCGGCACCATCAGCACGGAAAGCGCAATCGCCGCCGTGATGCCCAGTGTTGAGCGCTGGGTGGAGAGCAGCCCGGTCACACTGCTGAAGACCGAGAGGAACCATGCCATGGCCGCACCGGCGAACAGGCCGGCGACGATGGACGGGATGCCGGTCATCACATCGACGAAGAAGGTGATGGCGCGGGAGAGCGGGCCCCCGCGGGAGTATTCGACCAGGTAGATCGAAGTCATCAGTCCGATGGGCACGGAGATCGCGGTGGCCGCCAGGGTGATCAGCAGTGACCCGATCATGGCGTGGCGGATGCCGCCGAGGACCGGCGTGCCCTCGGTCTGGGACTGCTCGTCGACGAGGCCTGTGACGCCCTGCATCTCCGAGTTCAAGAATCCTGGTTCCGTCAATCCCTGGATGCCCACGGAGGACACCGACCAGATCACCGAGACCAGCGGCATGAGCGCGAGAGCGAAGGCCAGGTAGATCAGGTTTGTCCAGAGCGCGTCTGTGGCCCTGCGGCGATTCACCCGGGTGCGCGTGATGAAGTAGCTGCTCGCCACATAGATCACGGCGGTGAAGATGAACCAGGTGGCGAGGTTGAACCCGAGGAGCGCCGAGAGCGCTGCGCCGATCACCACGGCGGCGGCGAGCAGAGCCATCCACAGCCAGGAGGGAAGCGTGTTCTGCGTCAGCGAGCTGCGGCGTCGATTGCCTTCGCTCAGCTGGGGCGGGCCGGAGGGGCTCTGCACGGAGGTAGGAGTGGGGGTCTGTGTCATCAGTTGGCTCCCGAGAATTCCTTGTGGCGGCTGACGATCCAGCGCGCTGTCATGTTCACCAGAAGGGTGATGATGAACAGCACCAGGCCGATGGCGATGAGCTGGGCCTGCCGCTCAGAGCCGGGGGGCGCCTCAGGGAACCCGAGGGCGATCTCGGCAGGGATGGTGCTGTTTCCGTTGGAGATCAGCGAGGCGGTGAGCATGCCCGGGGAGAGCACGAGGGCCACTGCCATGGTCTCACCCAGCGCGCGGCCGAGCCCCAGCATGATCCCCGAGATGATGCCCGCCCGGGCGAACGGGAAGACAGACATCTTGATCATCTCCCAGCGCGTGGCTCCCAGCGCCAGGGCGGCCTCTTCGTGCAGCTTGGGGGTCTGGATGAAGATCTCGCGGCATACCGAGGTGATGATCGGAAGGATCATCACGCCGAGCACGATTCCTGCGGTGAAGATGGTTCGGCCGGTCTGTGACGGGTCACCGGCGAAGAACGGCAGGAACCCGAGATTCTCATGGAGCCAGTTGTAGACCGGGATCAGCTCCGGGCCCAGGAAGCTCATGCCCCACGCGCCATAGACCACGGAGGGGATGGCCGCGAGGAGGTCGATGACGTATCCGATGGACTTGGACCAGCGCGGCGGCGCGTAGTGCGAGATGTACAGCGCCACCCCCACTGCCACCGGGGCAGCGAGCACGATGGCGATCAGCGAAGCGACGAGCGTGCCGATCACCAGCGGGTAGGCGTACTCCAGGAATGCGCCGATGATCCATCCGCCCTGGTCCTCCTGGTAGACCGCGTCCCTGGAGTTTGCCGCGAGGAACAGGACCACGAAGGCAAGGGTCAGCAGGATCAAGACGCCGGCGGAGACCGTCAGCGCTGAAAAGACGCGGTCTCCTGCGACTCCCCGTTTATCGGACTGAGTCAGTGAGCTGCTCACCTGGTCTGCCTCTCAAATCTGTGGTCGATAAGTGCTGGTGCAGCATGGACGGACCTCGGGCGGAAGAAGCCTGGATTCAGACTCCCCCGCCCGAGGTCCGCGCACGTCATACGCTGCAGTTGCCGTTCAAGCTCACTCTGCCACGGTGATGGCGGAGAGGGACTCCATGGCTCCGCTGCGCAGGTCCTCGGAGATCGGAGCGTTTCCTGCCGCTGCCTCAGCCGTGGCCTGACCGTCCTCGGAGAGAACGTACTCGCCGAAGGCGACGGCAAGGTCAGCTGTCTCCTGGTCCGGGTACTCGTTGCAGAAGATGTGGTAGCTGACCAGCACGACCGGGTAGGCGCCGGACTCTTCGGTCCTGCGATCCAGCTCGTAGGCCATGTTGTTCGAAGCCTGTCCCTCCACCGGGGAGGACGATGCCACTGCCTGCGAGGCTGCCTCAGGTGAGTACTCGACGTACTCTTCGCCGACCTGCACGGCAACCGTGCCCAGATCACCGATCTGGGAAGCGTCCGCGTAGGTGATGGCGCCATCGGTATCTGAAGTCAGGCCGACGACGCCGGAAGTCTGCTGAGCAGATTCCGCGGCGATCTCGCCCGGCCATTCACCGGAGACCTCGTAGTCCCAGACGTCCGACGCTGTTGCGAGGTAGTCCACGAAGTTCTCGGTGGTCCCGGAGTCGTCTGCGCGGTGCACGACGGTGATCGGGGTGGAGGGCAGTTCGATGTCCGGGTTGTGCTCGGCGATGGCCTCATCGTCCCAGCTCGTGACCTCGCCGGCGAAGATGGAGGCGATGGTGTCGGCGTCGAGGTTCAGGGTGTCGTCGATGCCTTCGACGTTGAACGCGACTGCCACGGGGGAGATGTAGGACGGCACGTGGAATGCTCCCTCGGGACCGCAGATCTCCTTGGAGGACTCCCACTCCTCATCGCTCATCGCCGCGTCGGATCCAGCGAAGTCGTACTCGCCGCCGAGGAAGCCGTCGCGGCCGCCGCCGGAGCCCACGGAGGCGTAGTTGACCTGCGCGTCGGGAGCAACCGAGGTGAAGCCGTCGGTCCATGCCGTCATCGCAGCCTCCTGGGAGGAAGCGCCGCCGCCGACCAGGGTGCCCGCAACTTCGCTGCTCGCGCCCTCGCCCTCGGAGTCGCCCTCAGCGGCAGGGGTGTTGGATTCTCCACAGCCCACAAGGGCCAGGGATGCCACGGACAGGATGGCCGCTGTGCGGCCGAAGCTCTTCATCTTCACGTTTAATTGCCTCTCTGAGGTTTCATCAGGCGTCAATCGCGCCATTTGAAGGAGTCTGTGCGGTTCTTCCGGGGGTGCGTCCGGCGAACCTCGATTCACATTAGGCAGGGCAGGTGACACCGCGACCCTCCCCAGGTGGCGTGCGCCTCCACGTTAGGTGAACGGTCGGTGAACAAGCCTCGGCTCCGAATGTGAGCGCGCTCGTATCCCTGGAACGTCCTGCGCAATAGACTCTTGGGGTGACATCTGAGCGCAGCACCGACTCCTCGCTCGCCCGTGCGCGCCGTTTCACCAGACGTCGGGCGCGGGTGGGTTTCCGCAGGGCGCGGCATTCAGTGATTCCCGCCCTGCAGATGACGGTGGCCGGGGTGGGCGCCTATACCGTGGCGGAACAGCTTCTCGGCCACGAAGCTCCCCTCTTCGCCGCCATCGCGGCGCTGATCGCCCTGGGGTTCTCCAAGGAACCGCGGATGCGCAAGGTGCTCGAGGTCAGTGTGGGATGCACTCTGGGCATCCTCATCGGAGATGTGCTGCTCCAGCTCTTGGGTTCCAACCTGGCCACTGCGGCACTGGTGCTGTTCCTCTCCATCATGCTGGCCCGGTTCCTCGATCCGGGACCGGTCCTGGCGATGCAGATGGGACTCCAGGCTCTGCTGGTGGTGCTCATACCCCCGCCCGAGGTGGGACTGCTCGGACCCTTCACACGCAGCGCCGATGCCATAGTCGGCGGAGCAGTGGCTCTGCTGATCACCCTGCTGACGCCCAAGGACCCCAGACGGGAGCCCATCGCCGAGCTCAAGAGCGTGGTGGATGCGATGACCGCCTCGCTGCGCGACGTCGCGGAGGCCGTGCGCAGCTCCGACTCCCGGCAGGCCTGGCACTCGCTGATCCGCTGCCGCGGTCTGCAGCCGCAGATCGATGAGCTGCGCACTGCCGTGAACTCAGCCAAAGAGCTCACCAGCTTCTCTCCGGCCTACCGCAAGCACCGGCACTATGTCCGGCATATGGCGGAGGTGGCCGACCAGGTGGATCTCGCCGTGCGCAGCATGCGGGTGGTGGCGCGGCGGATCATCAGCACGGTGGACAATGCGTCACTGACCGATGCGGGCGTGGAGAACCTCTCGGCCGTGCTGGATGAGTTCGCCGACGCCTCGTTGCTGCTCTCGCAGGCTGTCTCGGAGCCGGGGCCCGCCTACGCGCAGCGGATGGAGACCGCCCAGGATGCGCTGGCATCACTGGCTCAGCACCTGCATCCCAAATCTCTGGGCATTGTGACCCTCGAAGGTGAGACCGTGGTGCTGCTGCTGCGCACACTGGTCGTGGATCTGCTGCAGGCCGCCGGATCCACCCATGCGGATGCCCGCGATCAGCTTCCCGAGCTCTGAGCCCGGACCGGCACGCCTCGGGCCTCAGAGCTGCAGGATCATGCGGGTGTTGCCCAGCGTGTTCGGCTTGACTCGGGCGAGGTCGAGGAACTCGGCGACGCCTTCATCGGGTGACCGGAGAAGCTCGGTATAGACCTCGGGGTCCACGGTCTCCTGGTCGTTCATGATGCCGAATCCGTGGCGGGTGAAGAAGTCGACCTCGAAGGTCAGACAGAAGACGCGGCTGACGCCGAGCTGTTCGGCGCGAAGCCTCAGGTCCTGCAGCAGCGCGGAGCCCACTCCATGGCCGCGCCACCGGGAATCTGTGGCAAGGGTGCGCACCTCGGCAAGGTCCTTCCACATCACATGCAGCGCACCGAATCCGATGAGGGTGCCGTCCTGCGCCTCGGCCACCACAAATTCCTGGATGGCCTCGTAGTAGGCGACTGCCTCCTTGGGCACGAGCACCCGCTGATCGACCAGCGGCTCTGCCATCCCCATGATCGCTGAGACGTCGGCTGTGCGCGCAGGCCTGGTGATGAAGGAACCCATCTGCTCAGTCTAGGCGGCGGAACACTCAGCCCTCGCTGAGGATGAACTCCTGCGGCTCCGAGCGGACTCCGCGCAGACTCACCGTGAGCTCGTAGCTGCCGGGGCCCAGCGAGCTGTCAGGCTGGGAGCAGTCCTCCGAGGAGTCTGAGCGAGGCCAGGTGAAGTTCGCGCGTTCCACCTGCCCGGGCTCCAGCTCCACCTCGAGGTTCTCGCGAGACAGCGAGCACTCCGCCGTGGAGAAGACGGTGGCACCGGCGTGGGCGACGACGAACTCCTGCTCGGCGGTTCCGAGGTCAGCGGTGCAGGCATAGTCCGCGGTGTTCTCCACCTCCATGACGAGCATCGGCGCGAATCCGGGCGCATAGGACTCCGATCCGGTCTCAGCACGCACCAGCAGGTCACCGGAGCGGCAGCTGCCGTCCTCCGGAGCCGCTTCCTCGGACTCCTGGGGCTCCGAAGAGTCGTTCCCAGAGTCCTCCGAGTCAGGGCCTCCAGAGTCGGGGCTGGTCGGTTCACCCTCTTCGGTCTCTGAGTCTGAAGCTCCTTCATCCGCAGAGCCAGAGACGCTGGCAGGTGCGGAATCTGAGCCGGGCTCGGACTGGTCGTCGGCGCTGAACCAGCCGAGAACAAGAAGTGTGAGCAGACCGCCGAGTGCCATCAGCAATACGGCGAGGATTCCCACGAGGATGCGACGACGCCTGTAGACCTCGGCAGACTGCCGCCTTCGCTTCGAATCCATGGCCCCAGGTTAGCTGAGGACCCCGGTGGTGATTCTCAGCCGAGCAGTCGTTCGCGCAGCTCGCGCACTCGCAGGTGGATGTCGTCGCGGACCAGCTCCATGCGCTCGCGTCCTTCGATGCCGCGGTCGCTGGGCTCATCGATCTCCCAGCGCTCGAGGGTGACCCCGTCAAGCTCCTCAACAACGGCTTCGGCACCGATGACCACGACGTGCCCAGCCTCACGCATGGCTTCGGGAGTCAGCTGGGCAGGGGTCTCACCGCCGATGTCTGCACCGATCTCCTGAAGCACCTCGGCGGAGAGCGCATTGATCTTCGAGCCGGGCTGCGTACCAGCCGAGGAGACGAGGACGGCGCCCTCCTTTCCTGCGACGGCGAGATCATGCCGGAGCAGGCCTGCAGCCATCTGGGACTTGCCGCCGTTCTTCACGCAGACGAAGAGCACCGCGGGGGTCTGGGTGCGCGCCGCAGGCTCCGCCACCGGGGCGATCTCTTCCTCTGCTCCGCGTACCGGCTGGTCGGCCGGATGGGTGGAGGCGTCCTGGCTGTTCACAGCTGCTCGCTCAGTCACTGATCGGTCCTTTCGGTCATGGCATGGAAGAGTTCGGGCAGGGCACCCTGCACGAGAGAATAATAGGACCAGGTCCCGCGCTTCTCGCGAGAGAGGAAGCCGGCGTCGACCAGAACCTTGAGATGGTGGGACACCGTGGGCTGACCCAGGCCCAGCGGTTCGGTGAGGTCGCACACACAGGCCTCCCCCTTCTGCTCCGCGGCGATCAGCGTGAGCAGAGTGATCCGGTTCGGATCGGCGAGCGCCTTGAAGCCCACCGCCAGTTCGGCAGCCTCTTCGGGATCGATGGAGACGCGTGCCGGCGCGGTGGCCTGGCAGTCGGTCTGAGTGGTCATGACGTCTCCTTCGATCCTGCTCGCAGCGCGGTCATACGGGATGGATTGACATCCATCGATGTTTCTGACGATACTCGGGGCATCGAAGTTTGTCGATCTCTCCAGGAGCACCGTGAGCCAGTCTGCCCCACCCGTCCCGGACACCACAGCCGTGGTGGCCAAGCTCTCGCTCCTGGACCGGTTCCTTCCGGTGTGGATCCTCGCCGCCATGGGACTGGGCCTCGCACTCGGCGCCATCGTCCCCCAGGTGGGCGTGGCGATGGAATCCATGGAAGTCGCCGGAGTCTCCCTGCCCATCGCGATCGGGCTGCTGGTCATGATGTATCCCGTGCTGGCCAAGGTCCGCTACAACGAGACCGGGCGGGTCCTGACGGACAAGAAGCTCGTGGTCACCTCTCTGCTGATCAACTGGCTGCTGGCGCCCGCGTTCATGTTCGCGCTGGCCTGGGTCTTCCTGCCGGATCTGCCGGAGTACCGGACCGGCCTGATCATCGTGGGACTCGCCCGCTGCATCGCCATGGTGCTGATCTGGAACGACCTCGCCTGCGGGGATCGCGAGGCCGCTGCCGTGCTGGTCGCGATCAACTCGGTCTTCCAGGTCTTCATGTTCGGAGTGCTGGGCTGGTTCTACCTCCAGGTGCTGCCCGGCTGGCTGGGCCTGGAGACCACCTCCGCAGAATTTTCGATCGTCGCGATCACCGTCTCGGTGCTGGTCTTCCTCGGCATACCGCTGGTCGCTGGATTCCTGACCCGCACGCTCGGTGAACGCGCTCGCGGCCGCGAGTTCTACGAGTCCAAGGTCCTGCCGAAGATCGGTCCCTGGGCGCTCTACGGCCTGCTGTTCACCATCGTGGTGCTCTTCGCGCTGCAGGGCGAGCAGGTGTTGACCAATCCGATGGACGTGGTCCGGATCGCTCTGCCGCTGCTGGTGTACTTCGTGGTGATCTTCGGCGCCTCGATGGTCATCGGCTGGCTACTGCGGATGGGCTATGAGCGCACCACCACGCTGTCCTTCACCGCTGCCGGCAACAACTTCGAACTCGCCATCGCAGTGTCCATCGCGACCTTCGGCGCCACCAGCGGCCAGGCTCTCGCCGGCGTCGTCGGTCCGCTGATCGAGGTGCCGGTGCTCGTCGCGCTGGTCTACGTCGCACTGTGGACCCGGCGGTTCTTCACCGGTTCAGGTGTCGGTTCCCAGCGGGAGAACGCCATCGCTGGAACGCGCCCCACCACGCTCTAGCGACCCGCTGCCCAGCCTCTGTCAGCCACCCCTCCTCGAGGGCATCCGCCGCCGAGACACGTACCCGTACCGGGAGGAACATCATGAGCACCGATAGGCCCACCGTTCTGTTCGTCTGCGTCCACAACGCCGGCAGGTCGCAGATGGCCGCCGGATTCCTGCGCGAGATCGTGGGGGAAGCCGTAGAGGTTCGCTCCGGCGGCACCCAGCCGAAGGATGCGGTGAATCCGATCGCCGTGGAGGCCATGGCGGAGATCGGCATCGACATCTCGCAGAGCCTGCCCCAGAAACTCTCCGATGAGGCTGTCCAGGAGTCCGATGTGGTCATCACCATGGGCTGCGGAGATGAATGCCCCTTCTACCCGGGCAAGCGCTACGAGGACTGGACGCTCGATGACCCTGCCGGTCAGAACCTCGAGACGGTCCGCACCATCCGCGACGACATCCGCGGCCGGGTCCAAGAGCTGGTGGGCTCACTGAACGTAAAGGTCTAGGACCTTCACGCGCCACGGGTAATGCCGCGAGTCTCTAGACTCGAGGGCGATGACATCTCCCGCCACGACCGACGACCCGGGCCCAGCTGCCCCTGGATCAGTCCCCCCAGCTGTCCCCGCCGGTGACTCTGCGACTGCACCAGCCTCGGCCCGGGCGGACATCGGATTCACCCCCGAGCCCACGCTGGTCCATGAGCGCGTGATCGACTGGTTCGAGGTCCACGCCAGAGACCTGCCCTGGCGCGCACCCGAATGTTCTCCCTGGGGCGTCATGGTCAGCGAGGTCATGCTCCAGCAGACCCCGGTGGTGCGCGTCCTGCCGCGCTGGCAGGACTGGATGCAGCGCTGGCCCCGTCCGATCGATCTCGCCCAGGCTCCGACGGCCGAGGTGCTCACAGCATGGGACCGACTGGGCTATCCGCGCCGGGCCCTGCGCCTGCAGGCCGCAGCCCAGGCCATGGTGGAGCGACACTCCGGAGAGGTGCCCGACACCGCCGAGACGCTGCGGGAACTGCCCGGCGTGGGTGAATACACCGCCGCGGCGGTGGCCTGCTTCGCCTTCAACCAGCCCGAGGTGGTGGTGGACACCAACATTCGCCGGGTTCACGCCCGCGCCTTCACGGGGCATGCTCTGCCCGGAAAGACCTACACCTCCGCCCAGCGCAGACTCGCCGCGGACCTGATGCCGGACACAGCGCCCGACGCCGGAGCCACTGCCTGCGCCTGGAACGCCTCGGCCATGGAGCTCGGGGCGCTGATCTGCACCGCTCGCGCCCCGCAGTGCGAGATCTGCCCGGTGGCCGACCTCTGCGCCTGGAGGGCTGCCGGTTCCCCAGCTCCCACCGAAGAGCAGCAGACCCGCGGGCAGGGCTGGGCCGGGACCGACCGGCAGGTGCGGGGAGCCATCATGGCCGTGCTGCGCACCGGAGATCCGGTGGAGCGGGATCAGCTGCTTGAGGCGCTCCCGCTTCCCGAGGCCTCACCCGAGCAGCGCTCACGCTGCCTGGATTCGCTGATCCGTGACGGGCTCGCCGCGCAGACCGGGGCCCTCGTCAGCCTGCCCGGGGCCTAGGCGACAGGCGGCTGGCCTCAGCTCGGCCCGACGTCCTTCGGTTCAGCCGGACTGTCCTCCGTCGAGCACCAGACTCAGCGCCTCGGAGAGGGAGCCCACCTCGCGGACCCGCATCCCCTCGGGCACCGCTTCCTTCTCGGTCCCGGTGGACTTCCGCGGGACGATCGCGTGGGTGAAGCCCAGCCGCTGAGCCTCCTCCAACCGCTGACGCAGCCCGGGGACGGGCCGCACCTCCCCCGCGAGTCCGACCTCACCGAAGGCCACGAAGCGATTCGGCAGCGGCTTCTCCAACGCGGCGGAGGCCACCGCCAGGGCTATGGAGAGATCCGCCGCCGGCTCGGTGATCTTGACCCCACCGACTGTGGCCACGTAAGCCTCAGATTTCATCAGGGCGGTCAGCTTCGCCCGGCGCTGGAGCACTGCCAGCAGCATCGAGACCCGCGGCGAATCCAGGCCGGAGACTGCACGGCGCGGCTGAGCCGCCTGGGACTCGGCCACCAGCGCCTGGACCTCAGCGGTGAGCGGGCGCCGACCCTCCAGGGTGATGGTGATGCAGGTGCCCGGAACGCGCTCGGTCATCGCCGAGACGAAGAGGCCACTGGGATCGGCGAGCGAGGTCAGCCCGTCCTCGTTGAGGTCGAAGCAGCCCACGTCATCGGTGGGTCCGTAGCGGTTCTTCACCGCGCGGAGCAGGCGCAGCCGGGAGTGCCGATCACCCTCGAACTGGCAGACCACGTCCACCAGGTGCTCGAGCATCCGGGGTCCAGCGATGTTGCCGTCCTTGGTCACATGTCCGACCAGGATGGTGGTCATGTTCTTGCGCTTCGCGGCCTCGATCATCGAGGCGGTGACCTCGCGGATCTGCGTCACCCCACCTGCAGCGCCGTCCACCTCGGCGGAGGAGAAGGTCTGCACCGAGTCCATGATGGTCAGCTGCGGGGAGAGCTTCTCCACCTGACCCAGGGCCTGGCCGAGATCGGATTCGGCGGAGAGATAGAGCCCGTCAGAGATGGCGTCGATGCGCTCGGCGCGCTTCTTCACCTGGGCGGCCGATTCCTCTCCAGTCATGTAGAGCACCGGCGAGCTGGTGTGTGCCCGCGCCACCGCCGCAGCCACCTGCAGCAGCAGAGTGGACTTTCCCACCCCGGGTTCGCCGGCCATCAGGATCACGGCGCCGGGGACCAGGCCTCCACCCAGGACGCGGTCCAGCTCCCCGATCGAGGTGGGTCGGAACTCAGCCTCCGAGGCGTCCACCTCATGAATGACCCGCGCCGGGGTGGCGAGCTGGCTGGCCGCGGTCGTCCTGGATGTGACCTGGCCCTTCTCCTCCACCGAGCCCCAGGCCTGACATTCGGGGCAGCGACCGACCCATTTCACGGTCTGCCAACCACATTCGGTGCATTCGAAAGCTGGGGACCCTTTGGAGCGCGAGCTGCTCCGTGAGGCGGTGCGAGTTGCCATGGACCCTACGTTACCGCCGGGCACTGACATATTCCGGCGCGCACCCTGCTCGCCCCAGGCGGACCCCGTACGATGCTCGGAGCCCCCTCCCCGCCGATTCTCAGGAGATCCGTGTTCCGCTCCCCCAAGATCTTCTTCCGTGTGCTGGCCTTCGCCGAGGCGGTGTCCTGGACCCTGCTCATCGGCGGGATGATCCTGCGCGCCACCAACGACCTTGACGTCGCCGTGAGCATCGGCGGAGGCATCCACGGCTTCGTATTCCTGGCCTACGGCGCCACCGCCGTGATCGTCGCGAAGAATCAGCGCTGGTCACCCGGGCCGACGACGATCGCGCTGATCAGCGCTGTCATCCCCTACGCGACCATCCCGGTGGATCTCTGGCTCGCGCGCAGCGGTCGGCTCGACGGCCCATGGCGCACCGAGGCCACCGCCGATCCCAGAGATCACAGCTGGCATGACCGCGCGCTGCGAGTGCTGCTGCAGAAGCCAGCACTGATAGGCGGGGCGCTGGCCGGCGTCGTCGTCCTGGTCTTTGTGGCGCTGCTGGTGATCGGCCCGCCCGGCTCCTGAGCTGCCCCTACGTCAGTGGGGCAGGACCGCAGAGATGAGTGAAGCGCCGCCGGAAGATTCCGACGGCGCTCCACTCACGTGGACCGCAAGGGCCCGGCTGCGCTGATCAGCTCTCGATCGCGGCGGGCTCCTCAGCTGCCTCGATCTGATCCTTCGGCTCGTGCCACTCGAAGGAGAGCTTGCGCTCCTTGCCTTCGCCGGTGACGCCGATCTCGATGCCGGCGCCGTGGGGGATCTCGCCGTAGAGGATCCGCTCGGAGAGCTCGTCCTCGATCAGGGTCTGGATGGTGCGGCGCAGTGGCCGGGCACCCATCGCCGGATCGTAGCCGGTCTCCGCGAGGAACACCCGAGCCGGCTGGGTGACCTCGAGGGTCATCGCCTGCTCGGAGAGCCTGGAGCGCAGACGGTTCACGAACAGATCCACGATCTGGACGATCTCTTCCTGCTTCAGCTGCGGGAAGACGATGGTGTCATCCACACGGTTGAGGAACTCGGGCCGGAAGTGCTGGCGCAGCTCCTGGCTGACCGTGGCCTTCATCCGCTCGTAGTTGGTCGTGGTGTCTTCGCTGGAGGTGAAGCCGGTCATCACGCCCTTGGAGATGTCCCGGGTACCCAGGTTCGTGGTCATGATGATCACGGTGTTCTTGAAGTCCACCACGCGACCCTGCGAGTCGGTCAGACGACCATCCTCGAGGATCTGCAGCAGCGAGTTGAACAGATCCGAGTGGGCCTTCTCGACCTCGTCGAAGAGCACGACGGAGAACGGACGACGCCGCACCTTCTCGGTGAGCTGTCCACCCTCCTCGTAGCCCACATAGCCTGGAGGGGCACCGAAGAGCCGCGAGACCGTGTGCTTCTCGGAGAACTCGGACATGTCCAGGGTGATCATCGCCTCTTCGTCGCCGAAGAGGAACTCGGCCAGGGACTTGGCCAGCTCGGTCTTGCCGACGCCCGTGGGTCCGGCGAAGATGAACGAGCCCGAGGGCCGGTTCGGGTCCTTCAGCCCGGCTCGGGTGCGGCGGATGGCGCGGGACAGGGATTTCACTGCCTCGTCCTGACCGATGACCCGCTTGTGCAGCTCCTCCTCCATGCGGCGGAGGCGGTCCGACTCCTGCTCGGTGAGCTTGAACACCGGGATGCCGGTGGAGAACGCGAGCACTTCAGCGATCAGATCCGCGTCGACCTCGGCGATCTCATCGTTGGAGCTCGACTTCCACGCGTCTTCCTTCGCCTGGCGCTCCTCGACGAGCTTCTGTTCCTTGTCGCGCAGGCTGGCCGCACCCTCGAAGTCCTGGGCGTCGATGGCGGATTCCTTCTCCCGCCGGACGTCCTCGATCTTCGCGTCGAACTCCTTGAGCTCCGGCGGGGCCGTCATCTTCTGGATCCGCAGCCGGGCTCCGGCCTCATCGATCAGGTCGATGGCCTTGTCCGGGAGGAAGCGGTCATTGATGTAGCGGTTCGCCAGCGAGGCGGCCGCTTCGAGGGCCTCTTCGGTGATGGAGACCTTGTGGTGGGCCTCGTAGCGGTCGCGCAGACCGCGGAGGATCTGCACTGTCACCTCGACCGAGGGCTCCTCCACCTGGATCGGCTGGAAGCGACGCTCCAGCGCGGCATCCTTCTCGATGTGCTTGCGGTACTCATCGAGCGTGGTCGCACCGATGGTCTGCAGCTCACCGCGGGCCAGCAGCGGCTTCAGGATGTTGGCGGCGTCGATGGCACCCTCGGCGGCACCTGCACCGACCAGGGTGTGGATCTCATCGATGAACAGGATGATGTCGCCGCGGGTGCGGATCTCCTTGAGCACCTTCTTGAGGCGCTCCTCGAAGTCACCGCGGTACCGCGAGCCGGCCACCAGGGAGCCCAGGTCAAGCGTGTAGAGCTGCTTGTCCTTGAGGAGCTCCGGCACATCGCCGTTGACGATGGCCTGCGCCAGGCCCTCGACGACGGCGGTCTTGCCGACACCGGGCTCACCGATCAGCACCGGATTGTTCTTGGTGCGGCGGGACAGCACCTGCATCACGCGCTCACGCTCGTAGTCGCGTCCCACCACCGGATCCAGCTGCGCCTCTCGGGCTGCTGCGGTGAGGTTGCGACCGAACTGATCCAGCACCACCGAACCTGCGGGGGTGCCCTCATTCGAGCTGGACTGGCCGACGCCGGCTCCGGTCTTCTCCTGGTTGCCCCCGGAGTAGCCGGAGAGCAGCTGGATGACCTGCTGGCGGACCTTGTTCAGGTCGGCATTGAGCTCCACCAGGACCTGGGCGGCGACACCCTCGCCCTCGCGGATCAGCCCGAGCAGAATGTGCTCGGTGCCGATGTAGTTGTGGCCCAGCTGAAGCGCCTCGCGCAGCGAGAGCTCCAGGACCTTCTTGGCGCGCGGGGTGAAGGGGATGTGACCGCTCGGCGCGTTCTGGCCGGGACCGATCTTCTCCTGCACCTTTTCGCGCACGCCGGTCAGTGAGATGTCCAGCGACTCAAGGGCTTTGGCCGCGACACCCTCACCTTCATGGATGAGACCGAGCAGAATGTGCTCGGTACCGATGTAGTTGTGGTTCAGCATGCGTGCCTCTTCTTGGGCAAGCACAACCACGCGCCGGGCGCGATCAGTAAATCTCTCGAACATAGCCACAGACACTCCTAGCGTTGGTGCTCTGCCTCAAGGCTACGGGCCTTCAGCGGCCGCGTCGCCGCTGTTCGCCATAGGGGAAAGTTCCCCCGGACATGCGTGGAGCCCGGTGCAGCGTCATGCTGCATCCGGGCTCCACGCGGAACGGGGAGAAACTTGGTGATTTATCGCTTCTTGGCGTTGCGATAGGCCTCGACGATGTCGCGGTGCAAGCGACCTCGGCTGGAGACCTGATACCCATTCTTCACGGCCCAGTCACGAATCTGACGGGCCTCGTTCTGTGGCGAAGGCGGGGCGATGGCCCGACCTTTGCGGATGTACTTCTTCAGTGTCTCGCGAAGCTCTTTGGCATGGTCATCACTGAGATCTATCTCATAAAACCTGGAATCCAGGCCGAATGTGACAGTCTCCTTTGCTTCGCTGCCGTCAAGATCATCGACGAGAACCACTTCTACCTTCTGAGCCATCTCTAACACCTCACTGCTCACTCACACGCCGGGAGGCAGTCGAACTCATCTCTTCCGACGCTTAACACACGACGACAGACCAGAAACGATCTATGTAGGAGTGAGTATTTCAAGAAATACAATTTGCGGTCAAGCTGGAAGCTTTCAGCCTTTTTTCAGCTGAGAACAAGTTTCTCACCGGTAACCAGGTCGTTCAACGAGAACAGTCCTGACGTTTGGGTTTTTCAGCGTGGGCTCGGCGCAGAATTCGCAGACCCGTCCGTCGCCTCATGACTGCTCCGCTCGGCCCGCTGAGAAGCATCTTCGCGCACCTGGGCCTCTGCAGCGCGCTCATTGCGGTCAGCGCGGAAGATGGCGCGCATGGCGAACCAGAACACCAGGCCCACCCCGACGGACGGGACAAGAACCTCAAAGTACGTCCAGAAGTTTTCCATTAAATTCCTTGCCTACATTCAGGTTTCACGGGACATTCGTGAGAATTTCTCGACCTGCACCCGAGTATAAGAGCAGGTTCAGGCCTGGGCCTCAGGCTTGAGCAGCGGGAACAGGATCGTCTCCCGAATACCGGCGCCCGTGAACAGCATCACCAGACGATCGATCCCCAGACCGATGCCGCCCATCGGCGGAGCGCCATACTCCAGCGCGCGCAGGAAGTCCTCGTCATGCTGCATCGCCTCGTCGTCGCCGGCGGCGGCCAGTCGCGACTGTTCCACGAGGCGCTCACGCTGCAGCACGGGATCCACCAGCTCGGAGAACGCCGTTCCACGTTCCATGCCGCCGATGATCAGATCCCAGGCCTCGATGACACCCGGCTTCTCACGGTGGGCGCGAGCAAGCGGCTGGGCGGCCGGAGGGTAGTCGCAGACGAAGGTGGGCTGGATCAGCTTCGGCTCGACGATCTCACCGAAGAGTTCGATGACCAGCTTCTGCGCGTCCCACGCCGGGTCCACGGAGACCTCATGGGTCCCAGCGATCTCCCGCAGCTGCGCGACGGATGTCTCGGGCGTGACCTCCTGGCCCACCGCCTCGGAGAGTCCCGGGTAGACCGAGAGCCACTTCCATTCGGCGTCGAGGTCGATGACACCGGCGTCGGTCTGGATCTGTCGGCTGACCCCGGCCGCGTCCGCGGCGGCCAGAATCATCTCGCGCATGCGCTCGGCCATCACATACATGTCCGCCCACGCCTCATAGGATTCAAGCGTGGTGAACTCGGGAGAATGAGTGGAGTCCACACCTTCATTGCGGAAGACCCGGCCGATCTCGAAGACCCGGTCAATCCCGCCGACCACCGCACGCTTAAGGTAGAGCTCAGTGGCGATGCGCAGCGTCATGTCCTGATCAAAGGCATTGAGATGGGTCTGGAATGGACGAGCCTGGGCGCCGCCATGGATGAGCTGGAGCATGGGGGTCTCCACCTCCACATAGCCGCGACCGTGCAGGGTCTCACGAATGGAACGCGTGATCGCCGCGCGCTGGTACACCATCTGACGAGCCTCGTCGCGGACGATCAGATCCGCGTACCGCTGGCGCACGCGAGTCTCTTCATTGAGCTCGGCGTGCAGCACCGGCAGCGGACGCACCGACTTGGAGGCGACCTCGAAGGAGCTGGCCATGATGGAGAGCTCACCCCGGCGGGAGGCGATGACCTCTCCCGTCACCTGCACGTGGTCACCCAGATCGACCAGCGACTTCCACTGGGCGAGGGCCTCCTCGCCGATCTCGGCCAGCGAGAGCATAGCCTGCAGGCGAGTCCCGGTACCGTCCGGACCACCCTCTTGAAGGGTGGCGAAGCACAGCTTGCCGGTGTTGCGCACGAACATCACACGACCGGCCACGGAGACGGTCTCCCCCGTGGAGGCACCGGGCTCCAGGTCGGGGAAGCGCTCACGCACCTCGGTGAGCGAAGCGGTGCGCTCGACCGTGACCGGGTAGGCCTGGACGCCTGATTCGAGCAGACGCTCACGCTTGTCCAGGCGCACCGCGCGCTGATCGTTGTTGTCGATGTCTTTTTTGCCGGCTGGGGCGGGAGTCTGGTCAGTCACAGTCCGCCATTCTACGTGCCCGGCGCCTGACGGCCTCTCGAGCTGCGGGACCGGAACCTCAGTTCACCAGATCGTGACGCGGTCCTGCTGCGGCATGTACATCCCGTCACCTGGCTGAGTCTCGAAGGCCGCATGGAAGGCATCGAGATTGCGCACCACCTGGCTCGCGCGGAACTCGGCAGGGGCATGGGGATCGATGCTGATCAAGGTGACCGCCCGCTCCGGACGGGTGAGGTTGCGCCATGCCTGCGCCCAGGCGAAGAAGAAGCGCTGATCGGCGCTGTAGCCCTCCAGCTCCGGGGCTTCGATCCCCTGCTGCTGAAGCCAGAGCCGATACGCCTTGTGGGCGATCCCCAGTCCGCCGAGGTCGCCGATGTTCTCCCCGAGGGTGAGCTCACCATTGACCGTGTGCTCCGGAGCCTGGGAGGGCGAGAGCGCGCTGTACTGATCGACGAGCTTCGTGGTGCGCTCCTCGAATGCCTCGCGGTCGGCCTCGGTCCACCAGTTCTGCAGGGAGCCGTCGGCCCCGTAGCGCGAGCCCTGGTCGTCGAAGCCGTGACCAAGCTCATGGCCGATGACCGCGCCGATCGCTCCGAAGTTCTGTGCCATGTCTCGCTCGGCTGAGAAGAACGGCGGCTGCAGGATGGCCGCGGGGAAGCAGATCACGTTCTCCAGCGGCGAGTAATAGGCGTTGACCGTCTGCGGGGTCATATGCCACTCCTCGGGGTCCGGCCCCTCGTCCAGCTTCGCGATGTCGCGGCCCCATTCGAACTCGGCGGCCCGCCGAACGTTGCCGACCACGTCCTCGGCGTCCACCTCCACTCCGGAGTAGTCGATCCAGCGCTCGGGGAAGCCGACCATGGGCGTGAAGGCATCGAGCTTCTCCAGCGCCTTGGCCTTGGTCTCCTCGCCCATCCAGCTCAGTCCGCTGATGGACTGCCGGTAGGCCGCAATGAGAGAGGCGATCAGCTCATCCATGGCCGAACGGGCCTGCTCAGGATAGTGCCGGGCTACATAGATCTGGGCCACGTCTTCGCCGAGGTTCGCGTTGGTCAGCGCCACCCCGCGCTTCCAGCGCTCCTTGAGCGCCTGAGCCCCGGAGAGCTTCTTGGAGTAGAAGTCAAAGTTCTGCTCCACGAGGTCGCTGTGCAGCAGCGGCGCCGCCCAGCGCACGAGCTGGACCCGGAGCCAGAGCTTCCAGGTCTCGAGTGGGTGCTCGGTGAGCACGGTCTGCATGCCGGGGAGCACATCCGGCTGTGCGAGCACGAGCTCTTCGGTGTGCCGCGGCTGCAGGCCCCACCCGGTGAAGGCTTCGCGCAGCAGGGGCATCAGGGCCAGCGCCTCCGACTCAGTGACCAGGTTGTAGCGCTTCTGCGCATCACGGGTGGTCACCTTGTCCCAGTGCTGGTCGGCGATCGCGGACTCCAGGCCGACGACGGCGGCAGCCGCGCGTTCTGCGTCCTCGATCCCGCTGTTCTGCAGCATCCGCACCAGGTAGTCCTGGTAGGCGCTGAGGATCTCGGCCAGCTTCTCCTCGCGGTAATAGGACTCATCAGGAAGACCGAGCCCGGACTGCATGATGTGCCAGAGCATCCGGGTGGGGTCTCCTGCGTCGCGCATGGCTCCGGCGACGAAGATCCCCTCGACGCCCTGACGCTGCCAGGCCGCGGAAAGTCGGATGAGGTCCTCGATGCTGCCGACCTGCTCGAGCTGGGCCAGCATCGGCTCGATCGGCGTGAGACCTCGGCGTTCGGCGGCTTCGGCATCCATGAAGGAGGCGTAGAAGGACCCGATGCGTGCGGCGATGGCGGGATTCTCACCCGGGGCGTCTGCGCGTTCGGCATCGGCCGGCGCGGTCGCGCTGGATCCCGCGCTGAAGGCGGCGGCCTGCTCCAGGATCTCGCGCACATCCGCCTCGGCCTTGTCCCGCAGCTCGTGGAATGAGCCGTAGGCGTCCATATCAGCGGGAATCTCGGCGGTCTTCAGCCACTCGCCGTTGACGTGCTTCTGCAGATCGTCCTGGGGGCGCACGCTGTGATCGATATAGGGAAACGAGCTCGCGGCGCTGGCTGTGCGGGGGGTGGTGCTGGCGGTCTCAGTCATTCGCCCAGCCTACTCCGGGCGACCCGCTGACTACTCCCGGCGACCTGCCGGGCTCTCCCCAGCAGAGCCTCCGGGGACGAGCAGCGCGTTGTCGATCAGTCGGACCGGACCCACTCGTGCAGCGATGAGTGCCAGGGCTTCTCCGCGCAGGACCCCGTCGTGGTCCTGCAGGGAGCCGCCGGGCTCGATCTCGCGCAGCGAGGCTGGATCCAGGACCACCAGGTAGTCCAGCTCGACACCGTCGGCGGAGCTGAGCTCCGCGACCTGGTCCGCCAGTCCCAGGGGTCTGCCGGAGGCCGCATCCTCGGCCAGGGCACTCAGTGCGAAGGGCAGCGCCAGCGCCGAGGCGTAGTCCTCCTCCTGGAGCCGCTGGTTGCGGCTCGAGAGCGCCAATCCGTTCTGATCGCGCACGATCGGCACGGTCCGGATGCTCACTTCCAGGTCCAGGTCCGCCACCATCCGAGAGATGATCGCGACCTGCTCGGCGTCCTTGGCGCCGAACCACGCCTCGAAGACTGCCGGGGCGGGTGGGGTCATGATGTGGAAGAGCTTGGCGACCACGGTGAGCACCCCGTCGAAGTGTCCGGGGCGAGCTGCGCCCTCCCAACGGCGTCCCAGCTCGCCGGCGCTGAGCGTCACCAGCGGCGCGTCGGGGTAGCCCGGGTACATCTGCTCGATCCCCGGCGCGAAGACCAGGTCCACGCCGTGCTCTCCCAGCAGCGCGATGTCCTTCTCCGGCGTGCGCGGATAGTGGAGGTAGTCGGCGTCGTCGTCGAACTGCAGCGGATTCACGAAGATCGAGGCGAGAACGATGTCGGAGTGCTGCCGGGCGGCGTCGATCAGCGCGGCGTGACCCGAGTGCAGCGCACCCATGGTCGGGACGAGCCCGACGACCGGGGCGTCCCTGCCGTCCCGGACGTGTGCGGCGACGGTCTCGGCGAGCGCGGCACGGAAACTGGCGATGGTGGTGGGAACCTGCGGCTGAGTCACCGATCCAGTCTAGGTCCGTCCACCACCCCGCGATCACGCTGGGCTCCCTGAGCTGTCGCATCCCCGTGCCATGTCCCATGGCTTTGGACGGATATAGCGATGGGACATGGCACAGACATGCGACAGACGCTCAGGAGAGCTGGAATGGCGGTGCGATTCAGTCCCCGAGGGCGTCCAGCAGCTCCGCGGCCTTGCCGGCGGAGATCAGCCCGCGGTCCAGCGCGCGCTGGGTCGTCGCGCGGGCCATGGTCAGATATGCGGTGCGGATATCGGCGGGCAGGTCCGAGGAGGCCAGCAGCTGCACATGATGGCTGACCGTGCCCACGTCTCCGCGCGCCACGGGTCCGGTCAGCGCGCCCTCCCCCGAGGCCAGGGCATTGTCCAGAGAGGCCTGCATAAGGGGGCGCAGCACGGTCTCGGCATGCTCGACCCCGATCCGGTGCAGCATCTCAGCGGACTGGCCGGTGATCGTGTTCAGATGGTTCGAGGCGTGGGCCAGCGCGGCGTGATAGGTCAGCCGATCGGCCTCCTGGATCACCACGGGCTCCCCGCCCATCTCCACCACGAGCGCCTGCGCGATGGGCAGCACCGGTGCCGGCGCGGTCACACCGAAGGCGCAGGTGTGCAGCTTCTGCAGGTCCATGCTCAGCCCGGTGAAGGTCATCGCAGGGTGGATCGCCAGCCCGATGGCTCCGCGGCCCATCGCCGGTGCGAGCACCTCGGTGCCGAAGCGCCCGGAGGTGTGCACGATCAGCTGTCCGGCCTGGACGTGCCCGGCCTCGGCCAGTCCGGAGACCAGCTCGCCGAGGGCATCATCGGGCACCGCGAGCAGCACCAGTTCGGCTCGGCGCATGATCTCCGGGATCTCCAGCACCGGGACCCCGCCGAGCAGAGATTCCGCGCGATTGCGGGAGTCCTCGGAGACCGCGTGGACACCGAGGACCGAGTGCCCGGCGCCGCGCAGCGCGGCCCCCAGCACTGCGCCGACCTTGCCAGCCGAGATGATGCCGACGCCGAGGCGGCCCTCCCGCCGCGAAGGCGGCAGCTCCGCCGCATAGGGGTCGACGGGCTGCTCAGCGTTCACGGAGATGCCGCTCCTCTTCCTGGTGGTCTTCGGCTGTCCCATGGCGTGCCTGCACCTGCTGATCTGCAGGTGCCTGGTGGTCTGGGGATTCTGGCTGGTCTGCTGTGCTGGCCGGGGCCTCGGCGTCGCCGTCGGCCGGGGCGGTCGCCTCTGCCGCCTTGCGTTCGAACTCCTGCAGCTCCTCCGGGCGCATCCAGTGGTTGCGATCGCTGTAGCGTCGGGCCGTCGCAGCCTGAGCCGACTCGTACTCGAAGAGTTCCTGCACCGCGTCCAGGTCCTGGTTCTTCAGCCTCGACTGGAAGGGGCCTGCGGGGGAATGCACGAAGATGTCCGCCACCGCCCGCCCACGCTGCAGCGGTCCCTGGTGCATGCTCAGCGACTGGATGCGCTCATGCGGGATCATCGTCAGCCGTCGCGCGGCACGCCCATCGCGGAACATCAGCGCAGCCGGGGTGGTGCGGAACCCACGACGACGGCGCACGTACGGGTCGAAGAGCCGCGCTCGGCGGGGCACTTCGGTGAAGTTCAACTCGGTGCCGCTGTTCAACAGCCCTGCCGTGAAGACCTCCTCCGGGTTCTCCACCTGCAGATCCGGGAACATCTCGGCGACGGTGGCCATGACGTCCTCGATCCGGCCGACCGGAAGCAGCACCGAGCGCTTCTCGCCGATCCCGTAGCCGGCCACGGTGACCACGATGCGGAACCACTTGAAGGGCCGCCAGAGCACCGGCTGCTGAACCTGCAGCGCCTGGACCCTGCCCGGAGGGATGGTCTGGTTCGTGGTCTCCAGCAGCCCGTAGCGGATCCGCAGCCCCGCACTGGTGGCGGTGGAGGTGAACCCGAAGCCCGAGCTGAACTGTTGGTAATAGATGGTGATCGCGGCGATCGCCATGGGCAGGAACGTGGGAATGCCGAGGGCGGCGACCACCGGCCAGACCGCTCCGAAACCTTCAGCAGGGTCCAGCGAGGCGGTGATGAGGCCAGCGATCACTGCGCCGACCGCGACGAGGATCAGCAGCAGCACGAAGATCGTCCCCCAGCCGCTGAGCACTGAACCGATCAGCCGCCCGGTGGGGACCTTCGCGACGAGCCGGTCGGGGCTCCCTGGGGGCGCCGTCGGCTGGCTGTGCGAATCCGCAGGCGCGCGCCACTCGCCGTCGGCGGTCGCAGTGCCCTCCGGCTCGGCGCCGGGGACTGGCCCGGTCGAGTCCTGTGCAGTGGTGGGGGAGCTGGGCGGGTTGCCCGCGGCGCGGTCCATGATCTCGGCGCGGAGCTCCTCCGCCTGCGCCTTCTTCAGGAACGCCAGGGTGGCGGCTGTCCCGTCACCCTCGGCCACCTCGAACTTCAGCTCGGCCAGACCGGTGATCCTCGCCGCCAGCGGCTGGCGAAGGTCCACTGCCTGGACTCGATCGATGCGTGCCTGGCGGTGCTGGCGCACGAACACACCCGACTTCACCATCACGTGCTCGGCGGTGATCTTGTATCGGGTGAACCACCAGGTGAGCACGAAGCTGCCGAAGATCAGCACGATGATCAGCAGCGCACCGACTCCGCCGAGGATGAAGGGCATCGGGTTCGCCGAGACGTCGCGCTGGATCTCACCGCTCTGGACGGCCTGCCAGGCATCCGCCCACATCTGCCAGTTGTAGCCGAAGACGATGCCCGGAATGGCGATCACGGTGACCCAGCCGCGCACGAACGGGCTCAGCGGGTGGACCTTGGTCCAGCTGGGATCGAACCAGCGTTCGGGACCAGAGTCGGTGCTCGTGGGCTGCGTGGCTGCGGACTGCGTGCCCGGGGGCTGGTCCGTGGTTCCTTCGCTCATGTGTGCGCTCACAACCCAGCCAGTCGTGCCTGGCCACGGACGGAGAGCTCCTCACGCAGCCGGGCGCCCTCCTGGCGCGAGGCGCCGGGGATGACCGCATCGGTGGCCGCGGCGGCGGTCTTGAGCTGCACCGTGCAGAGGCCGAAGCGGCGCATGAGCGGACCCGCCTCGATGTCGACGTACTGCAGCCGCCCGTAGGGCACCGCGACGACCCGCTGGAAGAGGATCCCTCGCCGGATCAGGAGATCGTCCTCGCGCTCGTGGTATCCGATCGAGCGGATGCGCCGTGGGACGAGCGCCAGGTCAGCCGCGGCCCAGAGCAGCAGCACGCCGACGACGAGGATCTCGATCCAGCCGGGAATGTTGCCGATCACTCCGAGAGCATCCAGGACTATGGGCGTCGCCACTGCTGCCAGGGTGATCACCCATCCGATGATTCCGGTGATGAACTTGACGGTGATGTACCGATCGTCCACCCGGGTCCAGGTGACACCTGTGGGGTCAATGGGTTCCGCGGGCATAGCCCTCCTCTGGTATCGATCCTGTGCTGCGGCGACGCTCCCTGCCCTCGGTCCGGTCCCCTTCTGGGGGATTCTCATCCGGGGGAATGCGGCAGAGCAGCTCCACGACGAATCCTATGATGACCCAGATCGCTCCCCCCGTGATCATCAGAAGGGATGAGATCACTGTAGGTGCTGTGAGCGAGACCGAGGGCATCAGATCCATCAGGACTCCCGCATGCCAGCCAGCGATCAGCGCTCCGGCATAGGCGCCGGCCTGGCCCGCGGCGACCACTCGGACCGCCTGCAGGGGGTGCAGCCTGCGCGGAGTGCGCGGTGCGCGGAGTCCCTGTTCCGCCGCGCGGGCGATCTGCCGCTGGTCCCTGTAGACCAGCAGCCCCAGGGTCAGGATGATCAGGGCGATGCCGAGCAGCGTGATCAGTGAGGTGCGGGGAAGCACCGGTGACCCGAACCCTGCCGAGGCCATGAGCGCTGTGGCGAGGAGGCCGCCGAGCGCGGCGGCGGCGGCGATGATCAGCAGCCACAGTGGACGCAGCCGGCTCATGGTCTCACCCCAGTGTTCAGGTGTTCCTCGGCGAGCTCCACGGTGGCCGAGTCTGCGGCCTGCGCGGCGAGTTCGGCCACGAAGACGCCGCCGAGGGTCGCCTGCGGGTCCATCCACGTCCAGGGCACCAGCACGAAGCCACGCTGGGCGGCACGCGGATGAGGGATCTGCAGGGCAGGTGTGGAGACGCGCGCGGAGCCGTAGGTGATGATGTCGATGTCCAGCGTCCGCGGACCCCAGTGGATCTCTCCGTTCTCGGCGCCGCGGGCCCGGTGGTGCTCTGCCTCGACCTGCTGGGTCAGCGCGAGAAGTTCCTGCGGGCTCTTGGTCGTCGCGACCTCGATCACCTGGTTGAGGAAGTCTGGCTGATCCGGGGGCCCGCCGACCGGGCGGGTGCGCGCCAGCGGTGAGGCGGCGAGCACGCGGAGCCCGGCACGGCTGCGCAGCGAGGTCACTGCCGAGGCGAGGGTCGCCGTCGAGTCGCCGAGATTCGAGCCCAGCGCCAGGACGGCGCGCACCTCGGCATCGGTGGTCGCCGCACCCTCGGGGGCACCGACCCCCGCAGAGGCCTCAGCGTCCTCCGACGTCCGAGCATCCTCGCCCACTGAACGCGGCGACAGGTCCGCGCGTGTCCGGCGAGCCGTCACGGAGACATCCTGGAAGCTCTGGGGCAGCGGCGCCTGGGGCTTGTGCACTGTGATCTCGGCGGCGAGGAGGCGTGCGTCGCTGCGCAGGATTTCCCGCGCAAGATGATCGGCGAGGGCTTCGATCAGGTCAAAGGGCTCACCGGTGATCGCTGCTTCGATGAGCTCGGCGATCTCGACGTAGGAGACGGTGTCCTGCAGCTCGTCGCTGCGGCCCGCTGCCCGGAAGTCCAGGGTCAGCTCGGCGTCGACCCGGAAGGGCTGACCCTCGCGCTTCTCGAAGTCGAAGACACCGTGGTGGCCGGTGGCCGTGAGACCCGTGAGCCGGATGGTGTCGCTGAGATCGCTCCTGCTGGGCATGCCCCTAGCTTCTCAGCTTGGAGATCACTTGCACAGCATCTCGGCTTCCCTGCACGTCGTGGACGCGAATGCCCCAGACTCCGGCCTCCGCCGCGACTGCGGAGAGCACCGCCGTGGCGGCGTCTCGCGGATGGGCGGCTCCGAACGCCGCCGCACCGGACCTTGGCGCACCGGTCCCTGCCGCGCCGGACTCACGAGATGCCGACGCATCTGTCCTGGAGGCGCTGGCGCCCGCAGCCGAGACCGAGCCGAGGAACCCCTTGCGGGAGGCGCCGAAGAGCACTCGGTGTCCGAGCCCGACGAAGCTCTCCAGGCCGCGGACGAGTTCCCAGTTCTGCTCGTGGGTCTTGGAGAAGCCGATCCCCGGGTCCAGGATGATCTGTTCCCGACGGGCCCCCGCCGCCAGATAGCGATCGCGCAGCCCGGTGAGCTCCTGGATGACGTCTTCGAGCAGGGAGTCGTAGCCGGTGAGCGAGCCCATGGTCTGGGCATCGCCGCGGTTGTGGGTGATCACGATCTGCGCGCCGGTCTCGGCGATCAGGTCCGGCATCGCAGGGTCGGTGAGCAGGCCGGAGACGTCGTTGATGATCAGTTCGCGTGGATCGACCCCCGCCTGATCGGCGGATTTCAGCGCGGCCAGGGCCGTCGCGGCGCGGCGGGTGTCCACCGACACGCGGATGCCGCAGCCGAAGAGCTCGCTGAGCACCGGGAGGATCCTGCGCTGCTCCTCCTCCACCGCAGTGGGCTGCGCCCCGGGTCGGGTGGATTCCCCGCCGACGTCGATGATCTCGGCCCCGTCCTGCGTCATGCGCATCGCCTCGGTCACCGCGGCCACGACGTCGGGCGAGCCTGCGCCGTCGTCGAACCGGCCGCCGTCGGAGAAGGAGTCGGGGGTGAGGTTGAGGATCCCCATGATGGAGGTGCGCATCTGAGACTCGCTTCGGCTGGGACTGGGCAACAGGCATGGCAGGGCAGCCTCGATGGCTGGGCTCCCATTATGCCCCTGGGGTGCGCCGATGTACGAGGGCGAGGAGGCTCAGCTGGGCCGGCCGTGGAGCATCAGGCTCATCGCCTCGGAGCGGGTGGCCGCGTCACGCAGCTGGCCACGCACTGCCGAGGTGATGGTGCGCGCACCGGGCTTGGAGACTCCCCGCATCGACATGCACAGGTGCTCCGCCTCGACGACGACGATCGCCCCGCCCGGGGCCAGATGCTCCACCAGGGCGTCGACCACCTGGGTGGTGAGCTGCTCCTGGACCTGTGGGCGCTTGGCGAAGATGTCCACCAGCCGGGCGAGCTTGCTCAGGCCGGTGACCTTGCCCTCCGGGGAGGGGATGTAGCCGATGTGCGCGTGGCCGAAGAACGGCACCAGGTGGTGCTCGCACATGGAGTAGAAGGGCACATCGCGGACCAGCACGAGCTCCTCGTGGCCGATGTCGAAGGTGGTCGACATCAGCTCCGCGGGGTCCTCGCGGAGGCCCTGGAAGGCCTCCTCATAGGCCCGCGCCACGCGTGCCGGGGTGCCCTTGAGGCCGTCGCGCTCGGGATCCTCGCCCACAGCGAGGAGGATCTCGCGCACTGCGGCCTCGATGCGGGGCAGGTCCACGGCGGGATGCTCAGCCATCGCTGCGCTCACCGTCGAACTGGTACTGGGGGTCCCGCTCATCCTCGGGGACCACTTCGGAGGTGATGGTGACCGGACGCCCGGGAGAGGACTCCCAGACCTGGCGCACCGGACGCTTGATCACGTCGTGGAAGATGGCGGCGACCTCGTGGGCGTTGAGCGTCTCCACTCGGAGCAGCTCTTCGGCGAGGCGGTCCAGCACATGCCGATTCTCATGCAGCGCGTGGTACGCCTCGTCGTGCGCCTCGTCGATGATGGCGCGGACCTCGGTGTCGATCACGGCGGCGAGCTCCTCGGAGTACTCCTTGCCCTGTGCCATCTCGCGTCCCAGGAACGGGCTGGTGTCCCCGGTGCCGAGCTTCACGGAGCCGATCTTGGCGCTCATGCCGTACTCGGTGACCATCCTGCGCGCCGTGTCGGTGGCCTTCTCGATGTCGTTCGCCGCACCGGTGGAGGGATCCTGGAAGACGATCTCCTCGGCCACGCGCCCGCCCATGGCGTAGGCGATCGTGTCGAGCAGCTCATTGCGGGTCGTGGAGTACTTGTCCTCCTCGGGCACCACCATGGTGTACCCCAGGGCGCGTCCGCGCGGGAGGATCGTGATCTTGGTGACCGGCGCCGAATAGTTCAGCGCGGCCGCCACCAGGGCGTGCCCGCCCTCGTGATACGCGGTGACCCGACGCTCGTGATCCTTCATCAGCCGGGTGCGCTTCTGCGGTCCGGCCATGACACGGTCGATGGCCTCATCGATCGCGCGGTCATCGATCAGGTCGGCATTGGACCGGGCGGTCAGCAGGGCGGCCTCGTTGAGCACGTTCGCCAGGTCGGCGCCGGTGTAGCCGGGGGTCTTGCGGGCCACGGCCTTGAGGTCCACGTCATCGACCATCGGCTTGCCCTTGGCGTGGACCTCGAGGATCGCGCGGCGTCCGGCGAAGTCGGGGGCCTCTACGGGGATCTGCCGGTCGAAGCGTCCGGGACGCAGCAGCGCCGGGTCCAGGACATCGGGACGGTTGGTGGCCGCGATGACGATGATGTTGGTGTTGGCGTCGAAGCCATCCATCTCCACCAGCAGCTGGTTCAGGGTCTGCTCGCGCTCGTCATTGCCACCACCCACGCCGGCGCCGCGCTGGCGACCCACGGCGTCGATCTCATCGACGAAGATGATGGCCGGAGCGTTCTCCTTGGCCTGCTTGAACAGGTCACGGACGCGGGAGGCGCCCACACCGACGAACATCTCCACGAAGTCCGAGCCGGAGATCGAGTAGAACGCACCGCCGGCCTCGCCCGCCACAGCCTTGGCGAGCAGGGTCTTGCCGGTGCCGGGCGCGCCGTAGAGCAGCACGCCCTTGGGGATCTTGGCACCGAGGCGCTGGAACTTCTCGGGCTCGGAGAGGAACTCCTTGATCTCGTGGAGCTCCTCGACGGCCTCCTCGGCGCCCGCGACATCGCCGAAGGCCACCTGGGGCATGTCCTTGTCGAACATCTTGGCCTTGGACTTGCCGAACTGCATGACCCGGGAGTTGCCGCCGGACATCCGCCCGATCAGCCAGATGAACAGCAGCGCGATGATCAGGAACGGGATCATGAAGCCGAGCATGGACAGCAGCCAGTTCGACTGCTCCGGCTCATCGCTGTAGCCGTCGAGCTCGGCGTCGGAGATGGCGTTGACCACGTTCTCGGCGCGGGCAGTGGAGTAGAAGAAGTGGACGACGTCGCCGACCTCTTCGCCGTCCTGCTCATAGGGCGAGCTGAGGTTCAGCGTGACCCGCTGGTCCCCGTCCTCGACCTGGGCCTCTTCGACCTCGCCGTCAGCGAGCAGCTCCATGCCCACATTGGTGTCCACCCGCTGGCCATTGGCCGAGGAGGAGAACATCATGGGCACGACGAGCAGCAGCAGCACCACTGCCAGGAGGATCCAGAACAGTGGTCCGGTGAAGATCTTCTTGAAGTTCATGCAGCTCCGTCAGACGCAGATGTGCCTAGCCTGTCTAGGGTGCTAGGGCCTCTAAAGGTACTCGGGCAGGGCGGCACGCGGGTAACCGGTCCGGCGACGTTCGCCGCCAGCTCACTGGTAGACGTGCGGAGCCAGGATCCCGACGCAGTCGAGGTTGCGGTACTTCTCGGCGAAGTCCAGGCCATAGCCGACCACGAACTTGTTGGGGATGTCCATGCCGACGTACTTCACGTCGATCTCGACCTTGACCGCCTCGGGCTTGCGCAGCAGCGTGCAGATCTCCAGCGAGGCAGGTCCGCGAGATTCCAGGTTGGTCTTGAGCCAGGACAGCGTCAGCCCGGAGTCGATGATGTCCTCGACGATGAGCACGTGCCGGTTCATCAGATCCGCATCGAGGTCCTTGAGGATGCGCACCACCCCGGAGGACTTGGTGCCGGAGCCGTAGGAGGACACCGCCATCCAGTCCATGGTCACGTGTGACTTCATGGCCCGGGCAAGATCGGCCATCACCATCACCGCGCCCTTGAGCACGCCGACCAGCAGCACGTCCTTGTCTGCGTAGTCGCGATCGATCTGCGCGGCCAGTTCCTTGATCTTCGCGTCGATCTCGTCCTTGGTGTAGAGCACCTCGGTGAGATCTGCACTGACATCCTGAGCGTCCATGGGCGGTGTCCAGCTCCTTGTAGGTGAGTCTCGCGTTCCTCAGTTCAGGCGTGGAACGATGACAAGTTTCCCATAGTCCGGGCTTTCGCGTGTGCCACGGTGCGCGCTCAGGTGTCCCTCCAGCTCCACGGGCCCCGCGGAGCCCTCGGTGACCAGCAGCTTCTCCACCGCGCCGAGGCGTTCGAAGGATGGTGCAGACCCTCCCGCGGCGACGACGGCGAGCGCGATCACCCGGCGGCGGATGGCCGGTGGCGCCCGGTGCAGCGCCGCAAGGTCCATGCGCAGCTGACCTTCGGCGCCGGGGTCCTCCAGCAGGGCGGCGAAGACCTGTTTGGCCTCCTGCTCCAGATAGGCGGCGTCCTCGGCCGCGATCTGCGCGGTGCGCGCCAGCGACTCACGGATCGAGCCGCTGAGCTCGGCCTGCAGAAACGGAAGGATCCGGGTGCGCACCCGGGAGCGCAGATACCGCGGATCCGCGTTGGCCGGGTCCTGCCAGGGGGTCAGGCCGGCGTGGGCGCAGATCTCCTCGGTCTCGGCGCGGCTGAGCCCCAGCAGCGGACGGCGGAAGGGGCCCCGCTCGGCAGGGATCCCGGCCAGAGTTCGGGTGCCGGAGCCGCGAGCCAGGCCCAGCAGCACCTGTTCTGCCTGATCGTCCTGCGTGTGGGCGAGCAGCATCCGGCTGGCACCGGTCCGGGCCAGCGCCTGCTTGAAGGCGGTGTAGCGCGCCGTGCGCGCGGCGGCCTCGGGCCCGGTCCTGGAGCTGGGGTCCACGGCTGCCGGCAGCGAGATCAGCGGCTCCAGACCCAGACTCTCCAGCTGGCGCAGCGCCGTCGCGGTGACGGCTTCGCTGTCCGGGTGCAGCTGGTGGTCCACGACGACGGCGCCCACCCGTGCCTGCGCCAGCGGCCCCGAGCTGCGCTGATGGTGGAACGCGGCGGCCACCGCGAGCGCCAGCGAGTCGGCGCCCCCTGAACAGGCCACCAGGGTCAGCCCCGCGGGATCGACGACCGCCTCGACGGCTCGTCTGGCGCGATTGAGCGAGTCTGGGAAGCGCGGGCTCACACCAGCCCCATGCGCTCGATCCACTCCTGCGGATGGTGCAGCTCGTGCTCGGTGGGCAGATGCTCCGGGGACTCCCAGATGGTGTTGAAGGAGTCCATGCCCACAGCCTCGACGATGTGCCCGACGAACTTCTGGCCGTCCCGGTACTGCGCGGCCTTGAGATCCAGCTGCAGCAGCCGGCGGATGAACTTCTCCATCGGGGTGCGCGTCTTGCCGCGCGCCTCGAAGCGTCGGCGGATGGTCTTCACGCTGGGCACGATCGAGGAGTCCACCGAGTCCATGATCACGTTGGCATGGCCTTCCAGCAGGCTCATCACAGCTGTCAGATGAGACATGGTCTCGCGGTCTGCCGGGGACTGGATGACCTCGATGAGCCCTCGCCCCTTGCGCACCTCGGAGATGATCTCGCCGAGACGTTCGCCGAAACCGGTGGCCATGCCCATGGTGGACGAGCTCAGTTCGGTGATCTTGGACCGGAGATGGTCCGCCAGCCAGGGCGCGGCGGCGAACTGCACGCGGTGGGTCTGCTCATGCAGGCAGACCCAGAGCCGGAAGTCCTCGCGCACCACGTTGAGCTCGGTGCTGATCTCCACGATGTTCGGTGCGACCAGGATCAGCCGGTTCTGTCCGAAGGGGTCGAACTGGCCGAGCACGTTGGCCGAGAGGAAGGAGAGCATGGCGCCGAGCTCTGCTCCGGCGAAGGAGGACCCGAAGACCTGGGCGTTGGAGCCCTCCCTGCCCAGCTCGGGCTTCTGCTCCAGGACGACCTTCAGTGCGGGCCCCAGCAGCTCACGAAAGCTCTGCGCGTTCGCCTTGGACCAGGTGGCCCGGTCCACGACCAGGGTCTCCGCCGGGTCGGTGCCCAGATTCTCGGCGACGTCCAGACCCGTGATCCGATGGACGTGGCCCACGGCCTGCGCGGCGGCACGGCGAAGAGCGTCGACCTCCTCGGTGACCTGAGCTGGGGTGAACCGGGGGCCGGCGGGGGCCAGCTTGGCCGCCGTCGTGCTGGCAATCTCCCAGTTGATCATCAGGTCGCCGGCGTGGGCCTCGGAGATGCTGTTCATCGCCCCATCACATCACAACAACCTCGGTGCCGGCGCAGAGTCGTCGCCCGGTGAACCTCAGCCCATGAGGCGGCTGGTGGCCTGATCCATGAGTCGGTCGCTGAGCAGGCGCCGGGCGGTGAGCCCCACCCGGGCCATGTGCCCCAGCGCGTAGCGCGTGCGCGGACGGCGAGCCTTCGCCGCCCGCTCGATCACCGCGGCGATGACCTCCGGTGAAGAGGCGCGACGCTGCGTGCCGTGCGGATTCAGGATCCCGCGGGCGAGGCCGTCCACGCGGCGGGAGTAGCGGCCCGCCCCCGAGGCGTCGCGCGCAGAATCCAGGGCGTGGGCGCCCCATTCGGTCCTGATCGCCCCCGGTTGGACGACGACGACGCGCACCCCGAACGGGGCGAGCTCCTGGCGCAGCGAATCGCTGAACCCCTCGAGCGCGAACTTGCTGGCGTGGTACCAGGCGCCGAGCGGGCCGGCGACTCTGCCCGCCACCGAAGAAATGTTGATGATGGTGCCGCCGCCTTGGGCGCGCATCAGCGGCAGGCTCAGCTGCACCAGCCGGGCGAGGCCGAAGAGGTTGACCTCGAACTGGCGGCGCGCCTGCGCGATCGGGACGTCCTCCACCGCGCCGAATTCGCCGTAGCCGGCGTTGTTGACCAATACATCGAGTCGACCAGCCTCTGCGCGGATGTGCTCGACGGCCGTGGTGAGGGAGGCCTCTTCGAGCAGGTCCACCACCAGGGGGAGGACACCATCGCCGCGGAGCTCTTCCAGGCGATCGGCTCGGCGGGCAGCGCCATAGACCAGATACCCCGCGGCGGCGAGCCGGCGCGCAGTGGCAGCGCCGATTCCCGAGGAGGCGCCTGTGACCAGGGCGACGGGCTGTGTGGAGGTCATGCGGTGGGCCTCTGAGCAGTTCGTGGACCGGGCGCAGGATGCAGGCGCCGGCAGGGATGCCTCTGGTGGGCGATGTTCGGGACGATCTTCACGCAGAACGCGCAGAGATTCCCGCAGATCGCCCACCAGATGGCCGTGCAGGTGTTCAGCGGGGCTGGATCAGCCCTTGAAGCGCTCGATGGAGCGGGTCAGCTCGGCCTCAGCCTCGGCGCGGCCTGCCCAGCCTTCGATCTTGACCCACTTGCCGGGCTCGAGGTCCTTATAGCGGGTGAAGAAGTGCTCGATCTCCTTGCGGGTCCACTCGTCGACGTCCACGAGCTCCTGGATGTGGTCGAAGCGCTTGTCCTTGGGGACGCACAGCAGCTTGGCGTCCCCTCCCCCGTCATCGGTCATGTTCAGCACGCCCACCGGACGTGACTCGACGACGACGCCGGGGACCAGGTCCACACCGGGGATCCAGACCATCGCGTCGAGCGGGTCGCCATCCTCACCGAGGGTGTCGTCGAAGTAGCCGTAGTGCGTCGGGTACTGCATGGGGGTGAACAGCACGCGGTCGAGGCGGAGACGATGGGTCTCGTGGTCGATCTCGTACTTCACGCGCGAGCCTTCGGGGATTTCGACGGTGACATCGTGAGTCAGGGCCATGGGTTCTCCTCTGATTGTGCGTCAAGGGCAGTGCTGGGTCTCGCGCCTGGCTGACCTCCGGGTCAGGCTCGAGCGCGTCCTTCTCTGGGCCAAGCGTACACATTCCGACCCGCCGGCAGGCGCGGGGTCCGTCGCGCCGGAGACGTGCTGGTTCACCGCGCGGCCTCGCCCGAGAGCTGCACCCCCAGCTGGGCGGCGAGCGTCTTGGCTCCGGCCCGTGCGCGGGCGTTCACCGATCGCTGGGCATGGCCGGACTCGGTGAAGATCCGGTTGAGCTGCAGCACGCCGGAGACCCGTTGAAGATCGACGCGGCCGAGCATCTCGGTGCCGGAGAGCACCCCCATGACGTAATGCCCGTAGAGCCGCTTGTCCCTGGGGACGTAGGCCTCGAAGGTGTAGTCGAAGCCGAAGATCCGCCGGGCACGGCCTCGGTCGCGAAGCAGCGGGTCGAAGGGGCCGATGAGCCGGGCTGCGGCTGCCGGTCCGGCACCAGGGCCTTGGGGCTCCTCTGCCGGCATGGCGTCGAGGAGTTCCGGAAGGCAGTACGCAGGGTCCTTCCAGCCGGCGACCTGCAGCGGGAGCAGCCCGGCGAGCTCGATGCCCAGCGCGGCGTCGGCGGCCGAGAGGTGGTAATGGTGGGCGAAGTCCCCCACCGTCATGACTGCCAGCGTGCCCGCCGCGCGGCGAGCGAGCCCTGCGCGCAGCTGCTCCGGGGGCAGATGTGAGGCTTCACGGACCGGCGCCGGCAGCGCCCGCTCCGGCAGGTCGAAGAGGCGGATGATGCCATTGCGTGCGGTGATCACCAGGTCCCCGGTGCGCACCATGAGCTCGGCCGTCTTCTTGATCTCAGACCAGTTCCACCCGGTGGTCCGAGATTCCCCCAGTGCCGATTCGATCACCCCGATCTGCGCGCCCTGCGGCCGCTGCGCGACCACCTCGAGGATCCGCTCACGCATCCCGGGATCGATCTGATCTCCGTAGGTCTCACGCACCCGCTCGCGACGCAGCTGCAGCAGCGGCCAGTCCTCCAGCGGGAACACGCAGGCGACCTTAGTGAAGGCCTCGAAGGAGACCGGAGGCTCATGCAGCGGCGCCCCAGCTGGCCAGAGCGAGGAATCGACGTCCTCGGCCCGGGCGCTCCGCGGAAGCCTGGTCAGCGAGGTGAGCCGCTGCGCGGTGGAGACGCGGGTGAGCGGATCCAGCTGGATGAGTCCGATCCCGCGGAGCACCTCGGCCGCCGTCGCGTAGGAGCTGGGGCCTCCGGGGTCTGGAATCCGCTGGGCGTGGAGGACCGCGGCGCGCACCCACTCCACGGTCACGGGCTTTGCACTGAGTTCGGCCATCTCGCGATCCTATCGGCGGTCACAGCAGAGCCCGACGCCGAGGAGGTGGCCCGACACCGGAACTCGCATGTCGACAGTGTGACGAGCACCTCACACTGCGTACCATGGTGGGAATCACATCACTGCGCCCAATCCGCGCCCGCTCTCGGGCAGGCGCGCCTCAATGAGGAGGAGAACATGGACGGGATCAACTCTCTGATCATCGCGATCATCGGTGTGGCCATGATGCTCACCGGCTATTTCTTGTATTCACGCTTCCTGGCACGGAAGGTCTATAAGCTCAACGCCGAGTTCAAGACCCCCTCCCACCAGTTCAACGACGGCGTGGACTTCGTCCCCACGAATCGTTACGTGCTCTGGGGCCACCACTTCACCTCGGTGGCAGGAGCCGCGCCCATCGTGGGACCCGCCGTCGCCGTCATCTGGGGCTGGCTCCCAGCGTTCCTCTGGGTCACCTTCGGCACCGTGTTCATCGCGGGCATGCATGACCTGGGCGCTCTCTGGGCCTCTCAGCGCAACCGTGGACAGTCCATCGGCACGCTGTCCGGGCGCTATATCAGCGCCCGCGGCCGCAACCTGTTCCTGGTCGTGGTCTTCCTGCTGCTGCTCATGGTGGTCGCCGCCTTTGCCGTGGTGATCTCGAACCTGCTGGTCTCAGAGCCGGGCTCGGTCATCCCCACCTGGGGCGCGCTGATCGTGGCGCTGCTGGTCGGTCAGGCGATCTACCGGTTCCGGATGAACCTGTTGGCGGTGACCATCGTCGGCGTCGTCGCCCTCTATGCGCTGATCGTGGTGGGCAACTCCTATCCCATCGAACTGCCGGAGAGCACGTTCGGCCTGGCCCCCAATGGGGTCTGGATCATCGTGCTGTTCCTCTACGCCGGCATCGCCTCGCTGCTCCCGGTGTGGGTGCTGCTGCAGCCGCGCGACTACATCAACGGCGTGCAGCTGTTCATCGGTCTGGGCATCCTCTACGGGGCCACCCTGATCGCGACGCCGACGATCGTGGCTCCGGCCATCAACACGAACCTTCCCGAAGGAACACCGTCGATGGTGCCGCTGCTCTTCGTGACCATAGCCTGCGGGGCGATCTCCGGCTTCCACGGCACGGTCGCCACCGGGACCACCTCCAAGCAGCTGGACCGCGAGTCCGATGCGCGGTTCGTGGGCTACTTCGGAGCCGTGGGTGAGGGGCTGCTCGCGCTGGGCGCGATCATCGCCACAACCGCTGGCTTCCAGTCGCTGGCCCAGTGGGAAGAGGTCTACGCCTCCTTCAACGACAACCCGGTCGGGAACTTCGTGGAGGGCGGCGCGACGATCGTCAACGCCGGCCTGGGGATCCCGGAGGGCCTCTCAGCCACCATCCTGGCCACCATGGCGGTGCTCTTCGCCGCCACCACGATGGACACCGGCGTGCGCCTGATGCGCTTCGTGGTGCAGGAGATCGGCGAGCTGGCCAAGATCAGGATCCGGATCATCGCCGCGACGCTGATCGTGATCGTGATCGGCGGCGGTCTCACCTTCTCGCAGGGCGCCGACGGTTCAGGCGGCATGCTGATCTGGCCGCTCTTCGGCACGACCAACCAGCTCCTGGCGGCGCTGACGATGGGCATCATCGTGGTGATGCTGATGAAGAAGAACCGCCCGTTCCTGCCGGTGCTGATCCCGATGGCCTTCGTGCTGGTGGTGAGCTCCTACGCCGCCGTGGTCCAGGTGTTCAGCTTCTTCAACGAGGGCGAGTGGCTGCTGTTCTCGCTGAACGTGGTCATCATCTTCGCCGCCGTGTGGGTCCTCACCGAATGCATCATGTCGATGAACCGGGCCTGGCGCGGGGAGAAGGAGCCCGAGGACGACGTGGCGCTGACCGAGGACGAGAAGCTGCCGCTGCGCTAGTCCGCAGGTGAGCGGCGCGCCCCGAGGGAATGGGGCGCGCCGCGGCGCGGTTGTTGATCGCCATGAGCGAGAAGACGGTTCTCCAGCCTGGTCCGGATCATCCCATCAGCGTCACCGCGAGCGCCGAGCGTGTGCGCGTCACGGCCGCGGGTGTCACTCTTGCAGACACCCGCGCCGCGCTGGTGCTGCGTGAGCATGGGTATCCGCCCGCCTACTATCTCCCGCGTGCCGACGTGCAGATGGCGGCGCTTCAGCGCACCGAGCATGGGACCTACTGCCCCTATAAGGGCGAGGCGAGCTACTTCACGGTGCTTGCCGGGGGCGCGGAGCTCGGCGATGTGGTCTGGAGCTACGAGCGCCCGCATGCCGCGGTGGCCGAGATCAGGGATCACCTGGCGTTCTATCCCGACCGGGTCGACGTCGAGGTGACGGCAGCCTGAAGAGCCCCGCCGTCGACGGGGAGCTGGCCTCAGCTCTCGAGCACCCGCCGCAGCACGGAGACCAGTCCATCTTCTTCCACCGGGGCGGTGAGCTCGTCGGCGGCGTCGATGACCTCCTGAGGCGCCTGCCCCATGGCCACACCGAGCGTGGCCCAGCGCAGCATCTCGATGTCGTTGCGACCGTCGCCCACGGCGACCGTGTCTTCGACCGGCACCTGGAGGCGTTCGCGCAGCGTCTCCAGCGATGAGCCCTTGGTGACTCCGGCCGCAGCGATGTCCAGCCAGGCCGACCAGCCCACCGAGTAGGTGACGCCGTGCAGGCCGATGCCTTCGACGGCGGCGGTGAAGTCTTCGGCCGTGGAGTCGGTGGAGTTCACGACGAGACGCACGGCCTCGGTGCTCTTCATCTCCTGGAAGCTGACGCCGCGAGCGTCCAGGCCGAAGGACATGTCCTCGAAGCGCTCGGTGGAGAGGAAGTCTCCCACCGAGGTCTCGATGGCGTAGCGCGCGTTCGGGAGGCGCTCCATGAGTGCGTCCAGTGCCGGGGCTGGATCGAAGATCCGCCGGTCCAGCACCTCATAGCCGTCCTCGAGCGAGGCATCGACGCGCACAGTGACACCGCCGTTGCTGCAGACCGCGTAGCCGTGCTCGATGCCGAAGGTCTCGACCACCGGCAGAGTGGCAGGCAGGGAGCGGCCCGTGGAGACCACCACAGTGTGCCCCTCAGCCACGAGGGAACGTCCGATCTCCTTCACGGCATCGGACATCCGGCCGTCGTGGTGGACGATCGTGCCGTCCACGTCGAGGCAGACCATCTTCTTGCCCTGGACGTGGGAGAAGCTGCCACCGGAGCCGGCCGCCGGGATGGAGAATTCTTCAGAGGCTGTCATTGCAGATGTATTCATTGTCATCACACTCGTTCGAAAGGGTAACGGACCATTATGCCTTATCGGTCAGTCTCACACCGTCACCGCGCCGCCGATGCCCAGGAATAGGCCGGACTATAGCCTTTTGGGTACTGTTGACCTACATGTCACTTTGCGTTTCATTGCTACCGTCCGCCTGGTCTTCAGCTTGGCCGGGGCAGTGTCAGGGAGACGCACGGTTTTGCGACGCTTCGTAGGAGGCACCATATATGGACGCGACGAACTCGGTATCCATCAACGGCGGCGGATACTCGGCACAGATCAGCCTCCTCGGCGGTCAGCTGCTGCGCCTCAAGCATCACGAGGACGAGCTCGTCGTTCCGGCAGGCGATTCCACTGACGGCGCCTTCCCCGGTGCCGTCCTGGCACCCTGGCCCAACCGCACGCAGGGCGGCATGTACTCCTACGCAGGTCAGGACTACGCGCTCCCGGTCAACGAAGAGGCCACCGGCGCCGCGCTGCATGGTCTGATGGTGGACCTCCCGCTGCACGTGCAGGCCCATAAGGACACCGAGGTGCAGCTGCAGGGCTTCCTGGAGCCCACGGAGGGCTATCCCTTCGGACTCGACATCGCGCTGATCTACCGCGTCTCCGCCGACATCGGACTCTCCGCCACACTGATGGCCCGCTACCGCCCGCAGGTGGAGCCCGAGCTCACCGCCGACGAGCTGGCTGAAGCCACCGACGCCCCTGCGGCGGAGGACCTCCCGCTGTCCGAGCCGCTGGAACCCGAGACCTCCCCTGACGCTGACTCAGGCACTGACGCTGGCACCGCCGCTGACGCTGACGAAGCATCCGTGGAGACCGATGAGGAGCCCGCCGCCGAGCAGGATCAGGCGGAGCCAGATCTGGCACAGGACGACGACGTCGCAGCTGCCGCCCCGCAGACGGCTCCCTTCGGCGCTGGCTTCCACCCGTACCTGACCGCGGGCGGCGCCTCGCTGACGGAGTGCCGCCTTCGACTGCCCGCTCGCACGGTGCTCAAGACCTCGCCCGATGGCGCGGTGACCGGACGTGAGACCGTCTCCGGGGACTTCGATCTGACCAACGGACCGCTGCTGGCCGGGCGACGCATCGACCATGCCTTCACCGACCTCCCCCCGGAAGGCTGGACGGCCGAGCTCGTGCACGGCCCGTCCGGGTTCGTGGTGCGCATGATCGCCGACTCGCCCTGGGTGCAGGTCTACACCGGCGAACGCATTGATCGCGCGGGAGTGGCCATCGAGCCGATGAGCTGCCCGCCCGACGCGCTGAACTCCGGAGAGGACCTGGTCCATCTGGCCCCCGGCGAATGGTTCCGCATGGGCTACAGCATCGAAGCCATCCGCGTCGACTGAGCGCAGTCACAGCTCGGACGAACGGTCCGGCTCTAGAGCGGCAGCGGCACCCACTGCAGCGGGGCGTCGACCACGCAGCGCATGGCGCGCAGCGCCCCGCCGGTGGCGGCCGGTGCGGGCTGCCCTGAGGCGGTGCGCACCCGGAAAGTGCTCCACTGCGCGGAGAGCACCCGCGAGTTGAGCTCCTCCTCGATCCGGGGGCTCAGCATCTCTGCCAGCGGTCCGTAGACCCCTCCGAGCACGATGTCGTGGACGTCCAGCAGGTTCATCGCCCCGGCCAGGGCCACACCCAGCGCCCATCCGGCACGGTCGATCGCCGCGCAGGCCTTCCGGCCGTCGTCGTCGTCGCGCTGGCTCAGCTCCACCAGCTCCTGGGCAGTGGCGGTGCGGGGCATCCCGGCGGCCGCGAGCAGCGAACGCTTGCCGGCGTAGGTCTCCAGGCAGCCCAGGGCGCCACAGCCGCACTGCGGTCCGTTCGGCTCCACTGAGATGTGTCCGATCTCCCCGGCCCAGCCGTGCTGTCCGACGTCGACCACGGATTCGATCACCACCGCGGCGCCGATGCCCATCTGCGCCGAGACGTAGAGGAAGGTCTGTTCCTGCTGGTCTGCGGCGGCCAGCTCCTGGGCCACGGCGAGCGCGGCGAGCTTGGCCTCATTGGCGGCGTGGATGAAGCCGCCGAAGACCTCTCGCTCCTCGCCGACCAGCAGCGAGACCGCGTCCACTCCGCGCCAGCCCAGGTTCGGCGCGAGCACCAGCGAGTGCTCGTCCGCGCCGACCAGACCGGGCAGGGCGAGCACCGTGCCGACGATCGTGGCGCCCCGCGCCGCGGCCGTGCGCGCCACTCGGATGGCCATCGCCCCGGCCTGGGGAAGCACCGCCTCCGGATCGGAGCCGCGGAAGTCTCCATCGAGGATCTCCTCGGCAAGGATCTCCCCGGTCAGGTCCAGCGCTCGAGCTGCCATGAAGTCCACGCTGATCTCCACGCCGAGACCTGCCAGGGTCGCGCGCGCAGGATGCAGCGGCACCGCGGGACGACCGCGGGCGCCGCCGCCGACCGCGGGGGATCCCTCGCGGATGATGCGGGCCGCCAACAGGTCATCGACCAGACGGGAGACGGTGGAGCGCGTCATGCCGGTGCGCAGCGCGAGGTCTGCCCGGGAGAGCGCCACCCCTGCGGAGAAGATCTCTTCGGTCAGCAGCACCAGGTTCGTCTCGCGCAGCGTCTCCTGGCGGGCGCCGGGGCGCGGGCTGTGCGCCGAGGCCGATCCCTCGCTGCGCGGAGATCGGGCGTAGTCCGCATGGTCGGCCCCTGAACTGCGGCCGAGGCGTGCCAAAGAGCCGCGAGAGGTCACACCGAAGCCGGTGCTGGGTCTCGGTCCCGCCGTCTTGCTGGAAGTGTCTTGGGTCACGGACTTGATCTTAGCCCCAATTCGATTTAGGTTTCATCTAGAAACAAAATGAGTGCCGGGTCACAGCTTCCCGGTGCACCCCGGAACTATCCCTTGCAGGAGGCCCCCATGGCATCGACGCCAGCATCTGACTACAAGCTCTCCTTCGGTCTCTGGACCGTCGGTTGGACCGCCCAGGACCAGTTCGGTTCGGCCTCGCGCCCCGCGTTCGAGCCATGGGAGTACCTGCCCAAGATCAAGGAAGCCGGCGCATCGGGCGTCACCTTCCACGACGACGACGTCGCCCCCTTCGGCACCGATGACTCCGAGCGCGAGAAGTACTTCACCCGCTTCAAGGAGGTCGCAGACGAGGTCGGCCTGAAGGTCGAGATGGTCACCACCAACACCTTCTCCCACCCGGTCTTCAAGGACGGCGGCCTCACCTCCAACGATCGCTCCGTGCGCCGCTTCGGCCTGCGGAAGCTGCTGCGCAACGTCGACCGCGCCGCTGAGTTCGGCGCCGAGACCTTCGTGATGTGGGGCGGCCGTGAAGGCGCTGAGTACGACGGCTCCAAGGACCTCTTCGCAGCCCACGAGCGCTACGCCGAAGGCGTGGACACCATCGCCAGCTACATCAAGGACAAGGGCTACGACCTGCGCATCGCGCTGGAGCCCAAGCCCAACGAGCCGCGCGGCGACATCTTCCTGCCGACCATCGGTCACGCACTGGGCTTCATCGCGAAGCTCGAGCACGGCGACATCGTCGGACTGAACCCGGAGACCGGCCACGAGCAGATGGCCGGCCTGAACTTCACCCACGGGATCGCCCAGGCGCTGTGGGCAGGCAAGCTCTTCCACATCGACCTCAACGGTCAGCGCTCGATCAAGTACGACCAGGACCTGGTCTTCGGTCACGGCGAGCTGGCTTCCGCGTTCTTCACCATCGACCTGCTGGTCAATGGCTTCCCCGGTGGCGGAGCGAAGTACGACGGATGGCTGCACTTCGACTACAAGCCCTCCCGCACCGACTACGTCCAGGGCATCTGGGACTCCGCGAAGGCCAACGTCGAGATGGTCACCATGCTCGCCGACAAGTCCAAGGCCTTCCGTGCGGACCCAGAGGTGCAGGCTGCACTGAAGGCCTCCGGCGTCTACGAGCTGGGCGAGACCACCCTCGCCGCCGGCGAGTCGCTCAGCGACTTCCTCGCCGACACCTCCACCTACGAGAAGTTCGACGTGGACAAGGCGGCCGAGCGTGAATACGGCTTCGTGAACCTGAACCAGCTGGCGATGAAGCACCTGATCGGCTGATTCTCAGCTGAGCTTCGTGATGTGGCCGGTCGCCCCAGTGTTCTGGGGCGGCCGGCCACCGCTGTGAGATCCTGATCACAGCTCTTCACCCACCCCGAAGCGGCCCTGACCGGCGGCTTCAAGAAAGGAGACTGCGGTGCCCACACTCGTCGCAGGAATAGATTCCTCCACCCAGTCCTGCAAGGTCGTCATCCGCGACGCCGAGACCGGCGCCCTGGTGCGCACCGGCTCCGCCAAGCATCCGGAGGGCACCGAGGTCGCCCCCGCGGCCTGGTGGGACGCCCTGCTCAGCGCCATCGAGTCCGCCGGCGGGCTCGCCGATGTCTCTGCCGCATCCGTCGGCGGTCAGCAGCATGGGATGGTCGCCTTGGATGCCCACGGCGAGGTCATCCGCGCCGCGCTGCTGTGGAACGACACCCGTTCCGCCGATGCCGCGGCAGAACTGATCAACGAATTCGGCGGCGGGTCCGAGGGCGCGGCCGCGTGGACCTCCATGACCGGCTCCGTGCCGGTGGCCTCACTGACTGTGACGAAGCTGCGCTGGCTGGCCGACGCCGAGCCGGAGAACGCTGGACGCGTGGCCGCCGTCGCACTCCCCCATGACTGGCTGACCTGGAAGCTCTCGGGCTCGACAGACCTCAAGGACCTGGCCACCGACCGCTCGGACGCCTCCGGCACCGGGTACTTCGACACCGCCGCCGGCACCTATCGCTATGACCTGCTGGCCCGCGCCCTGCGGATCAGCGAGGAAGCGGCGAAGGCGATCATCCTCCCCCGGGTCTGCGGCCCGCGCGAGCAGGTCGGCACCGGAGACGATGCGCAGGGCTGGGGCCACCTGTTCCTCGGACCGGGGGCGGGCGACAACGCCGCTGCCGCGCTGGGCCTGGGCATGAGCACCGGCGACGTCGCGATCTCCATCGGCACCTCGGGCGTGGTCTCCGCGGTCTCGCCCGAGCCGATCCAGGACCCCTCCGGAATGGTCACCGGCTTCGCTGACGCGACTGGTCAGTTCCTGCCGCTGGCGGTCACACTCAACGGCTCCCGCGTCATGGACGGCGCCGCCCGGATGCTCGGCGTGGATCACGCCGGACTGGCCGAGCTGGCACTGGCGGCCGAGCCCGGCGCCCATGGGCTGACCCTGGTGCCCTACCTCGAGGGCGAGCGCACGCCGAACCTGCCCTATGCCACCGGTTCCTTCATCGGGCTCACCCTGGCCTCGATGAACCCGCAGGATGTGGCACGTGCCGCCGTGGAGGGTCTGCTCTGCGGACTCGCCGACGGACTGGAGGCGATGACCTCGCTGGGCGTGCCGGTCCAGTCCATCAAGCTCATCGGTGGGGCTGCCCGCTCCGCAGCCGTGCAGCAGATCGCACCCGCGATCTTCGGCCGCGAAGTCCAGGTGCCCGCCCCCGGCGAGTATGTGGCCGATGGTGCCGCCCGACAGGCAGCATGGGTGCTCTCCGGCGACGCCGAGGCGCCGTCCTGGACCACCGTGGAGTCTGAGACCATCAGCGGCACACCCACTCCCGAGGTGCGCGAGGCCTATGCCGCCCGACGGTCGCTGATCGCCGAGAAGCACTGAGCTTCACCAGGCCCTGAAGCGAGCGAAGCCCCTTCACCCGGACACCTCCCGGCGCGGTCGCATCCCTGTGCCGTGTCCCACGGCTTTGAACAGAAATAACGATGGGACATGGCATAGGGATGCGACACTCGGAGGAACGTGAACACGACTGACCAGGACTGACGAAGCCCCCGACGCTGCTGCGTCGGGGGCTTCGCTCGCTTGGTGGTCTCGTGGCCGTGGGTGGACCAGGGTGCAGTCCAGCAGCGAGTCAGTTCACGGTGGCCGGAGTGATCAGCACGCGGTGGCCCTGGATCTCCCGGACCGCCCCGGTGAGGTGCAGCTCAGCCTGCAGCGGCAGCTCACCCACCGAGGGACCGGCGTAGAGATCGATCGCGCCGGGCTCCACGATCCGGCGGTAGTCCACTCCGGTGAAGGAGAACCGGTCGGCGTGGACCTCGAAGGTCACGGTGCGGCTCTGGCCCGGGGCCAGCTCCACCTTGGTGTAGCCGAGCAGCTGCCGGACCGGGCGGGCCACGGAGGCGACGCGATCACCGAAGTAGAGCTGCACGACCTCCTCCGTGGGCCGAGCCCCGGTGTTGGTCACCGTCACGCTCACGTGGGCCGTACCGTCCACGGCAAGCTCCGCCGCAGAGACCGAGAGCTCGGAGTACTCCACGGTGGTGTAGCTGAGACCGTGCCCGAAGGGGTACAGCGGCGTGGGATCCAGGTTGGAGACGCCCTGGCTGTTCTGTCCGAGCGGCGCGGCGATATAGCCGACAGGCTGGCCGCCCGGCAGGGCCGGAACGCCGATGGGCAGCCGACCGGTGGGCTCGATGGCTCCGCTGAGCAGATCCACGATGGCGGGCCCGCCCTCTTCGCCGGGGAAGAAGCCCTGCACCACGGCGGCACAGCGCTCAGCCAGGCCTCCCAGTGCATAGGGACGCCCGGAGATGACCACGAGCACCACGGGCGTGCCGGTGTCCAGGACGGCCTCCACAAGCTCATGCTGGGCTCCGGGGAGCCTCAGGTCCTCGACGTCGCAGCCCTCACCGGAGGTGCCCGCGCCGAACATGCCGGCCAGGTCACCCACGGTGACCACCGCAATGTCGGCGGCCGCGGCAGACTCGGCTGCGGCAGCGATCTGGCTGTCGTCGTGGGTCACGATCGGGGAGCCATAGCTGTAGGTGACCTCGGCGTCGGCGTAGGTCTCGCGCAGCGACTCCAGGACCGACGGCATCGGCACGCCGATGCCCTTGTGCGGGAAGGTCCCTGCCGGGTACTTCGCGAGCACGTGGTTGGGGAAGGAGTAGCAGCCCATCATGGTGCGCGGCTCATCGGCCGAGGGGCCCACCACGGCGACGCGCTTGGCGGCCTGGGAGTCCGGGGCGAGCGGCAGCACGCCGTCGTTCTTCAGCAGCACCAGTGACTTTGCGGCCACGGTGCGGGCGAGCGTGCGGTTCTCGGGGGAGTCCAGGTTCACCGACTCATCGATGGTGGGCTCCCAGTCGGCGTCGTCGTCGCCGCGGTCGAGCAGACCGAGCTCGGCCTTCTGCCGCAGCACACGGCGCACCGAGGCGTCCAGCACGGACTCCTCGAGCAGTCCGTCGCGGACCTGCTGAGCCAGGGTGCGGTAGCCGCCGGTGTGGGGCAGCTCCACGTCGAGACCCGCGGAGATGGCGAGCCGCGCGGCCTCGGCCTGATCGGCGGCCACGTGGTGCATCTTCTCCAGGAAGGCCACGGACCAGTAGTCGGCGACCACGGTGCCCTCGAAGCCCCACTGTTCGCGCAGCACCTCGGTGAGCAGCCAGTGCGAGGCGGCCGGGGCCTCGCCGTCGATGTCGGCGTAGGAGTTCATCACCGAGCCAACCTTGCCCTCACGGACTGCGAGCTCGAAGGGGTAGAAGATCATGTCGATCAGCTCGCGCTTGCCCATGTGAACCGGCGCGTGGTTCCGCGCGGCACGGGAGGCGGCATAGCCGGCGAAGTGCTTGAGCGTGGCGATGATGCCGCTGGACTGCAGGCCTTTGACGTAGGCGGTGGCCAGCGTGCCGATCACGTAGGGGTCCTCGCCTATGGTCTCCTCCACGCGGCCCCAGCGGGCATCACGGACGACGTCGAGCACCGGGGAGAGTCCCTGCTGGACGCCGGTGGCGGCCATGTCGGCGCCGATCGCGGCGGCCATCTCCTCGACGAGCTCCGGATCGAATGTGGCGCCCCAGGCGAGCGAGGTCGGGTAGACCGTGGCCTGGTAGGCGGTGTAGCCGGTGAGGCACTCCTCGTGGGCGATCGCGGGGATGCCGAAGCGGTTCGCGGCGACCACGGCGGCCTGGCGCTGACGCAGATCCGCGGCACCTTCGGGCACTGACAGGGCCACCGTGCCGTAGGTGCGGGTCAGGTGGCCCTCGCCGTCGAGGATCTCGGATTCGAAGGGCAGCTTGCCCGCAGACATGGCGTCCTCCATCGGAGCGACCTCACCCTGGGTGTCCGGGTCTTCGCGCATCTCCCAGTGGGAGCCGAGCTGAGAGACCTTCTCCTCGAGCGTCATCTCTGCCAGCAGCGCATCTGCGCGCTGCTCAGCGGAGAGGGAGGGGTCGTTCCAGGGGCCGGTGATTCGTTCGGGGGTCTGTTTGCTCACGGATGAACTCCTTGGTTTGTTTCAGCGACGATGAGGCATCGGCATGGCAAAACCGCCGCATCGATGCTGGTGGGCAGCATCGATGCGGCGGCGTCGAGGGTCAGGCGTTGACGCCGATTCTCACTTGCCGAAGCCGGCGGTCAGACCCGCCACGATGTGGCGGCGGGCAAAGATATAGGCGATCAGCAGCGGCAGAGCCGAGAGCACGACGGCTGCCAGCGTGGCCGGCACGTCGATGCCAAACTGACCGCTGTACTCCCAGAGCGAGAGCGGCAGCACGCGCACTTCGCTGCTCTGCGTGAGCACCAGCGGGAACAGGAAGCTGTTCCAGACCTGCAGGGCCTGGTAGATGCCCACGGTCATCAGCGCCGGCTTCGCCATCGGGAGCACCAGCGAGGTGAGGATCCGCCACTCCCCTGCGCCGTCGACCTTCATGGATTCGAAGAGCTCGGCCGGGATGTCGCGCACGAAGTTCACGATGATGAGCACGCTCAGCGGTATCGCGAACGCGATCTGCGGCAGGATCAGCGCCCAGAGGGTGTCATAGAGGCCCAGCTGCTGGATCAGGTAGTACACCGGGATGATCGTCGCCTGCACCGGAATCGCGATGCCGAGCAGGATGATCTGGAACAGGCGCTTGCCGCCCAGAGTGGTCGAACGCGTGATGTAGTACGCCGCCATCACCGAGGCCGAGAGGACCACTGCCACGGTGGAGAGCGTGACGATCAGCGAGTTGGTGAAGTAGTGCAGGAAGTCGTTCTCCAGCACCTTGATGAACGGCGCGATCGTCGGGTTCGTGGAGGGCAGCAGCTGGTTGTTCGCCCGGAGGTCCTCACTCGTGCGGAACGAGGTGATGACGATGTAGTAGATCGGGAGGATGATCACTGCCAGCCAGAGCCAGCCGCCGATTCCACCGAGGATGTTCAGCTTCTCACCCGGAGCGCCGGTGCGCCGGACCTTGTTCTGCTTGATGTTGCCGCGGTCCCCGCCGGCAGTCTCGGGGGTGATCGCCTTCTGCGTCTTGGCGTCAGGAGTCGCCGGTTCGCTGCTTGTGGTGTGTGTCATCATGCGCCTGCCTTGTCGCTGTCCATCTTGGAGGAGCCCGAAAGGACGTTCAGCAAGAGAGAGAGGGTCAGTCCGATTGCTACGAGGATCACCGCGATGACCGAGGCGTAGCCGAGGTTGTATGAGGCGAATCCGGTCACGTACATGTCCAGCGGAAGGATGCGCACTGCGTCTGCAGGCTGCCCGCCGGTGAGCACGTAGATCAGGTCGAAGTAGGTGAGGGAGCCGACCAGCATCAGCGTGGAGGAGGTGATGATGGTGTAGCGCAGCTGGGGCAGCGTGATGGAGAAGAACTGCCGCAGGCGACCGGCACCGTCGATGGTGGCGGCTTCATACATGGACGCGGGGATCTGGCGCACGCCTGCCTGGTAGAGCAGACCGTGGAACGGCACGAAGCACCAGCCGACCACGAAGATCATGACCCACATGACCAGGTCGGAGTTCGCCAGCCAGTCGTTGGGCAGCCACTCGAAGGGCAGCGCCGCCGAGAGGCCGTAGTTCGGGGAGAACAGCGACTGGAAGGTCAGACCGACGGCCACCGAGGAGAAGAGCAGCGGAAGGAAGTACAGGACCGCAAGCAGGGCGCGGTAGCGCTGCTGGCCCGCCATGAAGACGCCGAGGAGCAGCGCCACAGGGGCCTGGAAGAGGTACGAGCCGATGACGAACGTGACCGTCAGACCGAGGGCCGTCCAGGTGAAGGGGCGATCGAAGAGCACCGCCTCCCAGTTGGTCAGGCCCACCCACTCGGGGGAACCCAGCACGTTCCACTCCATGAAGGAGATCACGACCACTCCGATGAGCGGGATCAGGGCGAATATTCCGAAGAACGCGACAGCGGGCAGCGCCATCAGGAACGAGGGTCCCTTTTGACCAAGCCCGGTCGTCTTGCTTCGAGAAGCGGTTTCAGTCATGAGCTCGATTCAGATTCTTGTTGTCGGTGCAAGGCAAACGGTTCGGGGCGACCCGTCAGGGCCGCCCCGAACCGATTGTGGGATTCGTCAGAGCGCGTTCATCGCGTCGACGAACTCCTGCGGAGTCATCTCCCCGCGGAGGATTCCGGACAGGTTGTCGGTCAGCGGCTGAGCCACCTCAGGAGCAACAGCCTGGTCCCAGGAGAGCTGGAAGTTGTTGGCGTCACCGACCAGCTGGCTGGAGAACTCGAGGAAGTCCGCGTCCTCGGTGGCAGCGATCTCCTCTTCGATGTCATTGAGCGGCGGCAGCGAACCGGCCTCGAGCATCGCATCCACGGTCTCCTCGTTGTAGAGGTTCTCGCTGATGTAGTCCATGGCGATCTGCTGCTCTTCTTCCGAAGCATCAGCCGAGACCGACCAGAAGTTGGCTGGGTTGCCCACGATGTTCGAGGGGTCTCCCGCTCCGTCTTCCAGTGTGGGGAAGGAGGTGAAGCCGAAGTTGCCCGAATCAGCGAACTCTGGGAAGTCGTTGTTGATGGTGGCATAGACCCAGGAGCCCTGCAGCAGCATGGCGGCCTGACCGTCAGCCAGCAGCTGGGCATCCTCGTTCTGATCCGCGGTCACGGAGTTGTAGGAGTCGATGAAGCCACCGTTCTCGCCCAGGTCCTGCATGGTCTCCAGTGCGAAGAGGATGGACTCGTTGTCCCATGCTCCCTCTTCACCCTCGACCACTGCCTGGAAGACCTCTTCGCCGCCATGGCGGTCGGTGAGGTACTGCAGCCACATCAGAGCGGGCCAGACGGAGCCGCCGGCGAGTGAGAACGGCGCAACATCGTTCTCGTTGAAGGTCTCGATGGCCGCCTCGACGTCTTCCCAGGTCTCAGGGATCTCGACACCGGCCTCGTCGAAGACCTCCTGGTTGTAGTACATGACCACTGGCTGCACATCGTTCAGCGGGACGGCGTAGGTGCTGTCCTCGACCTGGCCGTTCTGCCAGACCGAGTCGAAGACGCGCTCTTCGAGGTCACCGGTCTCGCCGGTGAGGTCCACGACCGCATCCTGCTCGGCGTATTCCAGCAGCGCGCCACCGGTCCAGGACATGATCAGCGTGGGGGCCTCGCCGGAGCCGACCGCGGTGCGGATCTGGCCCTTGTACGAGTCATTCTCGATGCCCTCGACGTCGATCTGAGCGTCTTCGTTGGATTCGTTCCAACGGTTGAAGTCTTCTTCGATGGCGGGCCAGCCGCCGCCGGTCAGGATCCATGCGTTGGCGTCTGCGTCTCCGCCGCCGCCGTTGTCTCCGCCGCCGCCGCAGGCGGAGATCGCCATCAGGGAGGTGACTCCGAGGCCTGCTGCTGCCATGCGAGTTGCTTTACGCATCGTTGCGTCCTTTCTCATCAGTGCGAGCTCCAGCTCTGTACCGGTACATGGCCAAGGTCTCCCCAGTGCTCCGGATCGGCCGGATGGGATGCTCAGCAGCACAGAGCCGCAGTCCGAACCAGATCCGGGTCTGAAGCCCGAATGGACCTGAGAACAGACTGTGATCTGGATTTCGTCTTGCCGTAAGACTAAATAGTCTGATCAGTGTGTGTCAAGACACAACCCATGACCTACGTCACACTTGCGTCTTATGGTGAAACTTAACTCGCCGCGGGTCCTCGCGGGCCGGTCCGCACCACAGACGTAAGGCCTGGTCACCAGCGATCCTCTGCCGGTGCCCAGGCCTCACAGTCTGTGAAGAGCCAGCGATTACTCGCTGGGCTGAGTCTCGTTCATGTTCTCCGCGAACTCCTCGGGAGTGATGTCCCCTGCGAAGATCTGCCCCAGGTTCTCCAGCAGCGGACGCTCCTGGCTAGGGTCGACGGCCTGGTCCCAGGAGAGCTGGAAGTTCGGAGCTTCCTGGACCATGTCATAGGCGAAGCTCAGGAACTCGGGGGCCTCCGTGTCCTGGATCTTGTCCTCAAGGCCCTTCAGCGGCGGGATGTTTCCCGTCTCGAGCATGCCGTCCACGTAGTCATCGTTGAAGAGCCATTCGGAGAGGTAGTCCACGCCGGCCTGCTGCTCCTCCTCGGTGGCGTTCGCAGAGACCGACCAGAAGTTCGCCGGGTTGCCGACGATGCTGTTCGGGTCGCCCTCCCCTCCCTCGATCTCCGGGAAGGTGGTGACGCCGAGGTTGCCGGTCTCCATGAACTCGGGGCTCTCTTCGAGCAGCCGGGAGTAGACCCAGGAGCCCTGCAGGACCATGGCGGAGAGGCCATCTGCCACGAGGTGCGCATCCTCGTTGTTGTCCGCCACGACCGAGGCGAAGCCGGGGTCGAAGGCTCCCGCTTCCACCAGTTCCTGGCAGCGCTCCATCGCTTCGATGATCGCCGGATGCGACCAGGCGTCCGGCTCTCCTGCCACGACTGCCTCGAAGGCCTCGGGTCCGCCGATGCGATCGGTCAGGTACGAGGCCCACATCAGCATGGGCCAGAGTGAACCGCCAGCCAGCGAGAAGGGGTGGACGCCCTGCTCCTGGAAGACCTCGACGGCCTCGAGCAGCTCGTCCCAGGTGGTGGGCACCTCGATGCCGGCCTCGTCGAAGACCTCCTGGTTGTAATACATCATGACCGGCTGCACGTTGTTCATCGGCACGGCGTAGGTGGAGCCGTCGACTTCACCGTTGGCCACCACTGACTCGATGAGGCCCTCGCGCAGCTCCTCGGTCTCCTCGGTGATGTCGGTGACGTAATCACCCTCCACGTACTCCAGCAGTCCGCCGCCGGTCCAGCCCACGATCAGCGTCGGAGCCTCACCGGAACCCACTGCGGTGCGGATGCGGTCCTTATAGATGTCGTTGGCGAAGCTCTCCACCGTGAAGGACTGGTCCGGGTTCTCCTCGTTCCAGGCCGCGAAGTCCTCTTCCACGACGTTCCAGACACCACCGTTGAGCACCCAGGCGTCCGGCTCGCCCGAAGACTCGGAGTCGCCTCCCCCGCCGCAGGCGGAGAGCCCGAACATTGCGCCTGCCGCGAGGACCGCGGTGCTCAGCTTGGTCTTCTTACCCCACATAGAAATCATTCCTATCCTCATCAATAGCGATGTGCTTGCGGTACGAGTGTCGTGCGGTACTGGGGTCCTCAGGCGGCGATGGCGTAGACGCCCCAGCTGAGGAAGAAGGCCATGAAGCCGATGGCGGTCGCCATGACGGACCAGGTCTTCAAGGTGGTGATCGTGTCGAAGCCGCAGAAGCGACCCACGAGCCAGAAGCCGGAGTCATTGAAGTGCGAGAAGGTGATCGAACCCGCCACGATGGCGACCACGAGGGACGCCAGGGCGAAGCCGTCGAGTCCCAGCTCCATGACACCGGGGGCCATGATGCCGCCCGCAGTGGTCGCGGCCACGGTGGCCGAGCCCTGGGCGACGCGGATGACCACGGCGACGAGGAATCCCGCGAGGATGACCGGCAGACCCAGCGCATCCAGCCCCTCGGCGATGGATCCGCCGATCCCAGTGGCCGTGAGCACGGCGCCGAAGGCACCGCCCGCACCCGTGATCAGAATGATCGAGCAGACCGGAGCCAGCGCGTTGTCGATCAGGTCAGACATCGCCTCGCCGAGTCCGCCCGAGCCCCTGCGCGGCTTGATGAACAGCAGGTACATCGCGGCCAGAGTCGCGATCAGCAGCGCCACGGGAGTGGGGCCGATGAGCTGGGAGAGCGCGTAGCCGAAGCTGTCCTCGCTGATGCGGCCATCGGCCTCCAGCGTGTTGGACAGTGCGTTGTAGAAGATCAGCGCCAGCGGCAGGAGCAGCACGAAGATGACGGTGCCGAAGGCGGGCCGCGCATACTCCTCGGTGACCCGGGACTCGCCGAAGAGGTTCGGGACCGGGAAGTTCGGGTAGCCCTTGGCCATCACCAGTCCGAGCCGGTAGCCCGCCAGGTACCAGGTGGGGATGCCCACCATCATGGCGACGATCAGCACCAGCCCGATGTCCGCGCCCATGACCGTGGCGGCCGCCGTCGGCCCGGGGTGGGGCGGGGTGAGCGCATGCATCATCAGGAATGCGCCGATGGAGGGCAGCACGTAGAGCATGAAGCTGCCGCCGAGCCTGCGCGCCACGGTGTAGATCACCGGGAGCATGACGATGAAGCCCGCGTCGAGGAAGATCGGGAAGGCGTAGAACAGCGAGGCCACGGCGAGGGCCAGGGGCGCTCGCTTCTCCCCGAAGGTGGCGAGCATCTTGTCCGCCAGCACCTGCGCGCCGCCGGAGATCTCGACCAGGCGTCCGAGCACGGCGCCGAAGCCGATGAGCAGCGCAACATTGCCCACCGTGGTGGAGAACCCGTCGACCACGACGGAGAGGACGTCGCCGACGGCGATGCCGGCGGCCAGTGCGGTGATCAGCGAGACGATGATCAGCGAGAAGAAGGCGTGGAGCTTCACCTTCACGATCAGCACCAGCAGCAGAATGATGGAGGCCAGTGCCAGGCCGAGCAGGGCCGGGGTGGGGAGCTCGAAGGCGAGCGTCAGATCATCGGTCATTTCTTGCCCTTCGGTGCTGGGCCGAGCTCACGCAGCAGGTCTCCCATGCGGGCATAGGCCTTGTTGCGGTAGGCGATGACCTCAGCCTTGGTCTCGTCGTCGAAGTCTCCGGTCCAACCCTTGCCGTTCTTGACGCCGTGCCGGCCGGCCGCGACGTTCTCCTCGAGCAGCTTCGGCGGGGCGAGACGCTCGCCGTAGGCCTCGGAGAGCGTGTTGAACCCATTGGCGTAGACATCGAGGCCTGCCTGGTCCGCGATGGCGAAGGGCCCGAAGAAGCCGAGTCGGAAGCCGAAGGTGGTGCGCACCACCGTGTCGACGTCTTCTGCTGTCGCGATGCCCTCCTCCACCACCGAGGCAGCCTCTTTGAGCAGCGCATACTGCAGCCGGTTCAGCACCATGCCGGGAGTGTCAGCGACCTCTGCACCCTCGCGGCCAGCGCGGGCCAGCAGATCTTTGACGGCGTCCACCACATCCGGAGTGGTGGCCACGCCGGAGACCAGCTCGACGCCGGGGATGAAGGGGGCCGGGTTGGAGAAGTGCACGGTGAGGAACCGCTCAGGGTGCTTCACCGCCGAGACGAGCACGTGGACCGGGATGGTGGAGGTGTTCGTGCCGATGATGGCGTCTTCGCGAGCATGCTCGGAGATCTTTCCCAGCACCTCCCGCTTGACCTCGGGGGACTCGAAGACGGCTTCCTCGATGAAATCGGACTCGGCGACTGCTGCTTCCAGCGTGCGGCCCGCCGTCAGGTTTGCCTTGATGGTCTCGGTGGATCCAGCGGCATAGAGCCCCTGGTCCTCAAACTCCTGTGCCTCCTGGAGCAGCCGCTCCAGTCCCTTCTTGGCCGCCTCGACGTCGACGTCGACGATCTCGACTTTCAGGTCCGCCAGGGCCAGGGATTGGGCGATGCCACCGCCCATGTATCCGGCGCCGACGACTGTCACGGTGTTGATGGTCTTAGCCATGGTTCTCAAGTCTCTTTCGTCATGTTGCGCTGTCTGTGGATGGTCATGCCGCGATGGCTGCCGCCTCAGCTGGTGGCTGGGCGTGCGGCACCGAGCAGCGGGCTGTTCTCTGCCGAGGTCAGGATCTGGGCGATGTACTCGCGGTTCTCGGCGCAGACTCCGATGGAGTCGGAGCCGTAGTGCTCGCAGCAGAACGGCCCCTCATAACCGAGCTCGAGTGCCCGGCGGATGATCTTGCGGTAGTTGATCTGGCCGTACTTCAGCGGCATCGGCGCCGAGGAGTAGCCGCCCGTCGCCGGGTCTTCATCCCGTGTGTAGTTCTTGATGTGCCAGAAGTTCGCGTGCGGGAGCACCTTCTCGAACATCTCCTCATACGCCGGCATCGGCCGGTGCAGTCGGATGAAGTTGCCGAGATCGGGGTTCAGGCCCACGGCGGGGTGGTCGACCTCGGCGTGGAACGCCACGGCCTCATCGGCAGTGCCCAGGAACGTGTCCTCATACATCTCCAGGCTCAGCTCGATGCTGTTCGCCTGGGCGTGGTCACCGAGTTCGCGGATTCGCTCCACCGCCAGCGGGCGCAGTGCAGGATCGTCATGGTGGCCCTCCTCGAGCCAGAACCAGAGCGCCTGCTGCTGGACTGGGGTCAGTGCCTGCATGAATCCGGTGTTGACGATGGTCGCACCGAACTCGGGGGCGATGTCGATGAGCCGATGGGCATCGGCGAGGTTGCGTTCGCCGTGCTCGCGGTCCACCACAGAATTCCGCGTCATGGAGATCGAGGAGATCTTGAGCCCCTCATCCGCGAGGACCTTCTTGAACTCTTCGAGCCGGGACGGGGAGAGCTTCTGGAGGGGAAGCCAGGCGTCCGTGGGATCGATGTGATCGAAGCCGAGTTCGCGCATCTGGCGGAGGCAGTCGGACCAATAGGTCGTCGACGCCTCCCAGACCGGGACGCCCTCGGAGGTCTTGCCTCCGAAGGCGAGCATATTTCCTGCAATGGGCCACGTGGCTGCTGTGAACATCTGTTCCTTTCAAACGTGCATGCGGGTTCATCTTTGAGTACTTGGGTGCGTGTGTCAAGCGTCACACGTGACATGTGCGCGCCGCGGTGAGCCGAAAGCGGCGGAATCTAGGCGTCGGAAGGCCGGGCGGCAAGCTGGAGAAGTTCCAGATATCCCTGCAGGGACCAGGCGGCGCGCCCGATGAACAGTCCCTCCACTCCGGGGATGGCCAGCAGCTCAGGGGCATTGGCGGGCGTGACGGAACCGCCATAGAGCAGCGCCTCGACTCGGTCTCCGTACTCCCGGTGCAGCACGTCGAAGGGTTCGAGCAGCTCATCGACCTCGGCCGGGCGCCCCTGCGCGCCGATCGCCCAGATGGGCTCGTAGGCGATGAGGACCCGGCTCAGCTGTTCCTCGGTGAGCCCCTGAAGTGCACCGCGCGCCTGATCCAGCAGGAAGCCCGCCGCGCCGCCCTCCTGCCGGACCTGGGCGGATTCGCCGATGCACAGCAGCGGGATCAGCCCGTGTCGAAGCGCTGCCTCGACCTTGAAGCGTGTGGTCTCGACGGTCTCCCCGAAGTGTTCACGGCGCTCGGAGTGGCCGATCTCGACCAGCGACGCACCGGCATCGGCGACCTGCGGAACCGAGACCTCCCCCGTCCAGGCCCCGCTGTCCTCCCAGTGCGCGTTCTGCGCTCCGAGGAGGACTCCGGGGGCGGAGCCGGGGCTCGAGGAACTCGGACCGATCTCGGCGGCCACGGCGGCCAACGCCGTGTGTGGAGGAATGATGAACGGCTGCACCCCCTCCGTGAGCTCCGGTCGGCTGCTGAGCGCCTCGCGGAGTCCCCGGGCGTAGGTGCGCGCCTCTGCCAGGGTCTTGTTCATCTTCCAGCTGGTCCCGATCCAGCGTGTCATCCGCGATCCTTCTTCAGATGATCCGCCAGAGCCTCCATGAGCAGGGCGAAGGACGTGGCCCCCGGGTCGGGGGTGCCCAGCGATTTGTCCCCGAGCACCCTCGAGCGGCCCAGCCGCGCCTTGAGCTCTGCGGTGTCGGCGGCCGCCTCGGTGGCAATGGCAGCTGCGGAGGACAGCGCGGAGCCCAGATCCTCTCCGGCCTGCGACTGCTTCTGCAGATCCGCGGCGAAGGGAGCTGCTGCGTCGACCATGGTCTTGTCCCCCGGCTGAGCGCCTCCGAGCCGGCGGACGGCTTCGACCCCACTGAGCAGCGCCTGCACCGCGGCATCCGGGTCAGCCTTGGTCTCATCCGAGAGAGCGCCGCCCGCTGCGGTGAGCGCCGAACCCCAGAGGGCTCCGGAGGTGCCGCCCGCCGATTCGGCCCAGGCCGTTCCCGCGTGGAGCAGCACCGTCCTGGCGCCGGCGCCTCTCTCGAGCGCCGCACGGCCCGCGTCGACCGCGCCGCGGCTGCCCAGCACCATGCCCTGGCCGTGGTCGCCGTCCCCGGCCACGGCATCGAGGCGGCCGAGCTCGCCCTCGTTCTCGGCGCAGACCCGTGCGAAGAGCTCGATGACCTCCTGCACGGACGCCGCGGTGGCTTGGGACTCCGAGCTGGCCTCGGGAACCTTCTCCTCACCGGGAGTGTAGAACTCGGTGCGGGGAGCGCGGTCCTGCATCGACGGAAGATCGCGCAGCTCGCCTCGACGATAGGCGGGAGTGTCGGCGGCGGCGACCCAGTGCCGTTCGAGCTCCTCGTCCAGGAACACCACGGTCAGCGAAAGTCCTGCCATGTCCAGACTGGTGACGAACTCCCCGACCTCGGGCTGCACGGCGGTGAGACCGGCCTCTGCGAGGCGCTCAGAGATCCGCCCGTAGACCACAAAGAGCTCCTCGTACTTGACCCGGCCCAGGCCGTTGAGGACGACGGCGACGCGCCCGCTCGCCTCCTGCGGCACCTCCTCGAGGATGCCTTCGAAGAGCAGATCGGCGACTTCGCTGGCCGTGCCCATCGGGATGTCACGGATGCCGGGTTCGCCGTGGATGCCGAGCCCGACCCCCATGGTGGACTCGGGGACGTGGAACAGCGGCTCGTCGGCGCCCGGCAGGGTGCACCCGTCGAAGGCCAGACCGAAGGAGCGCGTTGCGTCGTTGGCCTTCCAGGCGATGCGCTCGGCCTCATCGAGATCGACACCCGCCTCGATCACGGCCCCGGCGATCTTGAACACCGGAAGGTCACCGGCGATGCCGCGACGATCACGGTGGTTCTTGCGGCTGTTCGAGGCGATGTCGTCGCTGACTCGAATGATCCGCACATCGATCCCCTCGGCGCGCAGCTTCTCCGCGGCCGCTCCGAAGTGCAGGACGTCTCCGGCGTAGTTTCCGAATCCCATGAGGACTCCGCCGCCGTTCTCGGCGTTGCGGGCCACGGAGTAGACCTGGGAGGCCGAGGGTGAGGAGAAGATGTTTCCACACGGAGCACCGTGACCCATTCCCGGGCCGACCCAGCCGGCGAACGCGGGATAGTGTCCTGAGCCGCCGCCGATCACCAGTGCAGGCTGGCCGGCAGGGGTCTGTGTGGAGCGAACCACTCCCCCGTGCACGGCGGTCACGTACTGCGAGTTGGCGGCGGCGAAGCCGAGCACCGCCTCGTGGGAGAAATCAGATGCAGAGTTGAGCAGGTAGGTCATGACTGTCCTCGTGGTCCCGGATCGGTACACCCTTGACGGGTGGTACAGATGTGCGCTGACATATGTGCTGAGGCCACCCTAGAGCAGATAGCGTGACCAGCACCACTTTCCGCGCGGAGTCAGCTGGACGGATACGATGTCCCGATGGAGGCAACAGAGGTCATGAAGGACGCCGACGCGGGCACATCTGAGCTGGAACGCCTGTATCGCGCTGCCCAGCTCTACTACGAGCAGGGAGCGACTCAGGCGGAGGTTGCAGAGCAGCTGAAGGTCTCCCGGCCCTCGGTCAGCCGCATGCTCGCAGAAGCGCGTGCGCAGGGAATCGTGGAGATTCGAGTCCACCGCCCCGCGGCCTCCGGCATGGACGAGCTCAGCGCGCGGTTGACCCAGAAGCTGGGCGTGGAGGCAGTGCACCTGGCGCCGGGAGATCAGTCTCAGCGCGTCGGGCTGGGCCTGGGCCCCGTGACGCGGCAGGCCCTGGCGGGCACGAATCTGCGCGCCGGTGACGTGCTGCTGCTGGCCTCAGGGGAGACGACCTACGCATTGGCCCAGCAGCGCCTGGGTGACTTCTCCGGAGTGGTCATCGCGCCGACCGTGGGCGGCCAGGCAGAGCCCGATCCCTGGCACCAGACCAATGAGGTGGTGCGAGCCTTCGCCGCCACCTCCGGGGGATACCCCCACTATCTCTTCGCGCCGTCGATGCCGTCGCCGGCCCTGCTCTCGGCGCTGCAGGACGACCCGGGCTATCGCCAGGTGGTCGCCGATTGGAACACCGCAAAGGTGGCACTGGTGGGCATAGGCGCGGCACCGCTGTCACGCAATTCGATCGCTCAGTCAGTGCCTCGCCATCATCCGAATCTCGCGAAGTCGATCGGCGACGTCTGCCTCGCGTTCTACGATCCGCAGGGCCATGAGGTCACGTTCCCCGGCAGCGAGCGGATGGTGCGGGTTCCCGGCGAGACGCTGCGTGCCGTTCCCACGCGCATCGCGGTGGCAGTCGGGGTCCACAAGGCGCCGAGCATCATTGCCGCGGCCAACGCAGGGTGGTTCAACATCCTGGTGACCGACGAGTCAACGGCTCGCGCGGTGGACCGCCAGCTCTAGCTGCAGCTACCGGTGTCCTCGTAGCGGGTGATGGCCCCGACCTTTTCTGCGGAGGCGCTTGAGGGGTCGAACTCATGCTTGAGCCACTCATCGACGAGCTTGCGGGCAAGCTCCCGGCCGATCACGCGCTGTCCCATGCACAGGACCTGCGCGTTGTTCGAGAGCACGCCACGCTCCACGGAGTAGGCATCGTGGGCGGTGACTGCGCGAATGCCCTTGACCTTGTTGGCCGAGATGGCCACGCCGAGACCAGTGCCGCAGAGCAGCAGGGCTCGGTCAGCCTCGCCCGCGACGATCTTCTCCGCGGCGGACACTCCGACATTCGGATAGGGAGTCTTATCGGCGTCATCGCCGACCCCGACGTCGAGGACCGAGGCCACCCGAGGATCGGCCTCCAAGTCAGCTTTCAGGACCTCTTTATAGGCGAAACCGGCTTCATCGCTGCCGATGACGATGCGAAACTGACTGCTCATGATGGCTCCTCCACTCGTACCAGGGTCTTCCTCCATGCTACGTCGCGCAGAACAAACGTCAAATACATCTGTTCAGAGCGAAGCCTGGGAGCGAGCACCCCAGCCGCACAGAGGCCCGACGTCGGCGCGCACATCTTGCGCCGTCGTCGGGCCTCTGTGAAGAACCAAGCCTCAGCAGGTCAGGAAGTGGCTCCAGCCTTGTCCAGGTGGGAGCGGATGAACCACTGGAAGAGCTCGAGCTCCTTGGCCTGCCCGATGAGCAGGTCCTCGGTGATCGGATCGAGCTCGCCGACCTTGTTCAGCACATCGCGGTGGTCGCCGATGACGCCGTCGTAGACCTTTTCGAGCTCGGCCAGATGGGTGGTCCCGTCAGCCTTGAACAGCGGGTAGTCCTCCCAGTGGCGCTTGGAGACCAGCTCGCCGCTCAGTCCGGAGGGTGATCCACCCAGGGTGGCGATGCGCTCGGCGACCTCATCGGCGAATCCACGCACGACCTCGGTCTGCGGGTCGAGCATCTCGTGGATGGCGATGAAGTTCGGGCCCACCACGTTCCAATGGACGTGCTTGAGGACCAGGTGAAGATCGTTCAGGGCGTACAGGCGGCTCTGCAGCAGACCGGCAATCTCGTGGCCGTTCTCCTGCGCCAGACCTGGCGCGGTGTAGTCGGAGTACTTTTCAGTCATGTCACACTCCTCGTGCTGTTGATGCATGAGCGCTGTTCGGCGCGGACACTGTTGATACTAGTGATTCATAAAAGGGACCGCTAGGCAGTTGAGCCTATCCTCAGTCGCCGGTTCAGGCCGGCGGGGTCATCACTTCCATGCCACCGAGGTAGGGCCGCAGCGCCTCGGGCACGCGCACGGTGCCATCGGCCTGCTGGTGATTCTCCAGGATCGCGACCAGCCAGCGAGTGGTCGCCAGCGTTCCGTTCAGCGTGGCCACGGGCCGTGTGGGGCCCTTGGAGCCGTCCTCCTTCACCGTGCGTTCCCGGATGTTGAGCCGGCGCGCCTGGAAGGTGGTGCAGTCCGAGGTGGAGGTCAGCTCGCGGTAGGTGGACTGGGAGGGGACCCACGCTTCGCAGTCGAACTTTCGGGCCGCGGAGAGACCAAGATCACCGGCGGCGATGTCCACCACCCGGTAGGGCAGCTCCATCTTCTGGAGCATCTTCTCCTCCCAGGCCAGGAGCTTCGCATGCTCCGCAGCGGAGTCTTCGGCCGAGCAGTAGATGAACATCTCGAGCTTGTTGAACTGGTGCACGCGCAGGATGCCGCGGGTGTCACGACCGTGGGAGCCGGCCTCGCGCCGGTAGCAGGTGGACCATCCGGCGATGCGCTCCGGTCCCTTGTCGAGGTCGAGGATCTCATCGGAGTGGTATCCGGCGATGGCCACCTCTGAGGTGCCGACCAGATAGAGGTCGTCACGCTCGAGGCGGTAGATCTCGTCGTCGTGCTCCACGTCGAATCCGGTGCCCGCCATGGTCTCGGGGCGCACCAGAGTGGGAGTGATCATCGGCGTGAAGCCGGCCTCCACGGCCTGGTCCAGGCCCATCTGCATCATGGCCAGCTCCAGCCGGGCCCCGATCCCCTTGAGGAAGTAGAACCGCGCGCCGGAGACCTTGGCCCCACGCTCCATGTCCACGGCGGCCAGGTGTTCGGCCAGTTCCAGGTGATCCTTGGGGGTGAACCCTTCGGCCTGGAAATCCCGCGCCGCGCCTTCTTCGCGCAGCACGACGAAGTCCTCTTCGCCACCGGAGGGGACGCCCTCGTGGATGAGGTTCGGGAAGGCACCCTGGAGCCGGCGCAGCATTTCCTCGGCCTCACCGGAGGCGGTCTCGGCGGCCTTCACCTGGTGCGAGAGCTCCTTGACCTCGGCGAGCAGCTGCTGCTTCTCTTCGCCGCTGGCCTGGGCGACCTTCTTGCCGAAGGCCTTCTGCTCTGCACGCAGCGTCTCGAAACGGGTGATGGCGGCGTTGCGCGACTCCTGGGCGGAGATCAGCGCATCCACTGCGGCTTCGTCCGCCTGGCGTGCGCGCTGGCTGGCCCGGTAGGTCTCGGGATTCTCGATGAGGTCCTTGATGTCGATCACGACACCAGCCTATCGCCACACTGCCGCCAGGCACCGCCAGTAGACTGCCTCTGATGACTAACGACGCGCTCAGCACACTTCTCTGGTTCGCCCTCGCCGCGGCAGCACTGCTGCTCATTGCGGTGATCTGGCTGAGCGTCTCGCACCACAGACTTCGCCGGAGCAACGCCGCGCTCGAGAGGGAGCGCGAGCGCAGCAACACTCACTATTCGCCGAGCGAGCACGCTCCGGGTCGCCTGGTGGCGGTGGTGGTCAACACGACCAAGGACTCCTCCGACGACGTCGTGCGGCAGATCCACTCCACCTGTTCCCGTGCCGGCATGCCGGCACCGCTGGTCATGGCCTCCAGCGCTGAGGATCCAGGCCATGTGATGACCCGCCGGGCGCTCGAGGCGGGCGCCGCCGTCGTCGTCGCGGCTGGTGGCGACGGCACCGTCCGCGCTGTGGCAGCGGAACTCGCCGGAACCGAGACCGCCCTGGGGATCGTGCCGCTGGGCACCGGAAACCTCTTCGCGCGCAACATCGGCCTGCCCTATCAGGACCTCCACGCCTGCGTGGATGAGGCCATCCACGGCCGCAGCCACCGCGTGGACACGCTCGACCTGGTGCTCGAGCGTGTGGGCGGTCGCACCGAAGAAGAGATCTCCCTGGTCATCGCCGGCGGCGGGCTGGACGCTGAAGTCATGGGCGACACCCGCGAGGCGCTCAAGCAGCGCGCGGGCTGGCTGGCCTATGGCGAGGCCGGACTGCGCCACATCATGGGCGCGCGCTCCAGCGTCACCGTCCAGCTCGACGACGGCGAGGCGCAGACCCACAAGGTCCGCTCGGTCCTGCTGGCGAACTGCGGCTCACTCCAGGCCGGCATGCTGCTGGTCCCCTCCGCCGAGTTCGACGACGGGCACATGGACGCGGTGCTGTTCACTCCGCGCCACGCGCTGGACTGGGTGCGGATCATGGCCAAGACCGTCACTCGCTTCGCGGCTGACATTCCGGTGATGACCGTGCGTCAGGCCAAGCAGGCACGGATCACGATGGCCGAGCCGATGCCCTTCCAGATCGACGGCGACGCGGTCGGCGAGGTGATCAGCGTCTCCGGGACCGTCCACGCCCATGCGCTGAAGGTCAATGGAGTGACGGTCCGGGGCGTCCAGGAGCTCCACGACGAGAACACCGAGGCTGAGGACGAAGTCTCCATCGAGTCCAGCACGACAGAGGAAGCCGCCGGCGACTCCGGGCTCACCGAGGCCAAGGTCACCAAGGAGCCGACGAGCTGATCCCGTTCTCCGGGCTCTCTTACGCGTGTCTCAGCGAGCTGATCCACGCGGCAGCGGCGGTGAAGGCTTCGTCGGAGACTTCGGCGGTCGTCTGCTGCGGCTTCTCGTCGGCGCGCGGATAGGACCCCAAGAAGCGAATCCCCGGTGCGATGCGATGAATTCCCGCGAGCGCATCGGCCACCCGCGCCTCGGCGATATGACCTTCGAGGTCGATCGAGAAGTAGTACTCCCCCAGCCCGTTGCCGGTCGGCCGTGACTCGATCCGGCAGAGGTTGACCCCTCGGGTCGCGAAATGCTCGAGCAGCTCCATCAGTGCGCCGGCCCGGTCCTGTGGAAGCGGGATCATGATCGTGGTCTTGTCCGCCCCGGTGATCGAGGGAATCTCACCTGGCCGCGCCACGAGCACGAACCTCGTCACCGCCCCGGCCACGTCCTCGATGCCGCTGGCCACCACGTGCAGACCCAGCTGGGCCGCCACCAGCGGGGAGCACACCGCGGCATCGGCGCTCGGCTCCTCCTCCAGAAGCCCACGAGCAGCAGCCGCGGTGGAGGAGGCAGGAACGAACTCCGCTGCCGGAATCGTGGACTCCGCCCAGCGCCGGACCTGCGCCCAGCCATGAGTGTGCGTGGAGATCGTTCGAATCTGCTCGGTCGCGAGGGGCGCGGCAGAGGCCAGCACGAAGCTGATCGGCACAAGCGCCTCCCGGACGATGTGCAGTCGATGCGCCACAGAGATCGCGTCCAGGGTCGCGGTGACTCCGCCCTCCACCGAATTCTCGATGGGCACCATGGCGGCGTCGACCTCTCCGGCCTCGACCATGTTCAAGGCGGTCAGCACCGAGCCCGCTGGCACGCGCACCGCCTGCTCCACTCCGGGAACCTGCAGCAGTGCCGCCTCGGTGAAGGTGCCTGCGGGGCCCAGAAAGGAGTAGCGCAGAGACTCTGCCTCATCGCGGCTGCCAGCGCTCATCGGACCTTGGGCTCCTCACCGGTGGACGACTCCAGCGGCCGCCCGGCCACGAGCCAGCCGTCCATGCCGTCTGCGACGAAGATCGCCGCATACCCTTTGCCGGTCAGCCAGGTCGTGATCTGCACCGAACGCCCACCGGTCCGGCAGATCACGTAATAGTCCTCGTCGGGGTCCAGCTCCGCCTCAAACCGGGCCGGGATCTCGCCCACAGGAATGTGCAGCGCCCCCGGGGCGTGGCCCTCGGCGAACTCATAGTCCTCCCGGACATCGAGCAGCGCGGCATCGGCGGGGACATCTGCGGCACGAACAGTCTCGAAGTCCGACATTTCAGCCTCCTTCAGGGCAGGGCGAACAGGCCTGGTGCGCCCTCAACACTAGCGCGTGCGGAGAACGCCACGCATAGAGTGAGCCCATGGAGCAGAACACCGATCCAGCCGCACCGTCCACCGCCGTCCAGCTGCGCCGCGACTTCTTCCACGGCGAGGTCTCCGCGGTGGAGCTGGCCACGGCCGCACTGACCGCCGCCGCGGTTCAGGCTGAGCTGGGCGCCTTCATCCACCTCGACGCGGAATACGCGCTGCGCCGCGCAGAGGAGGTCGACCAGGTGTGCCGTGCCGTGCTGGACTCACGCAGCGAAGATTCCCGTGCGGCAGCCATGGCAGAGCTCTCCGCCCGAGCGCCCCTGCTGGGGCTGCCCGCCGCGTTCAAGGATCTCGTCCAGGTGGCGGGGATGCCCACCACAATGGGCACCGCAGCGATGCCTGCGGTCATCCCGGGCCGCGATGACCCGCTCGCCCGACGTGTCCACGCCGCCGGCGCGATCAGTCTCGGCAAGACCCAGGTCCCCGAGTTCGGGCTTCCCTGCTACTCGGAGAACGACATCGCCTCCCCGGCGCGCAACCCCTTGGACCCGGACCGCACGGCGGGAGGCTCGACCGGTGGCGGGGCCGCCGCCGTGGCATCCGGCATGCTCCCGATGGCTCCGGGCAACGACGGCGGAGGCTCCGTCCGCATCCCAGCCGCAGCCTGTGGGCTGATCGGGTTGAAGCCCGGCCGGGCGCGCCTGCCCGATGACCAGCAGGACCCGAGCGTGCGCAACCTCGCGGTCTCCGGCCCCCTCGCCACCACAGCCGAGGACGCTGCGCTGCTCTTCGACGTGATGGCCGGGCATCGCTTCTCCGAGAGCGCCTCGGGGCTGGCGGAAGGCCCCGCCATGCGAACGGTCCGTCAGGCGCTGCAAGACGGCCTCCCCCCGCTGCGCATCGGCGTGACCACAGAGTCCCCGTTCTCCCCGGATCTGGACATCGTGCTCGCCGAGTCCGCCGTGACGGCGCTGGAAGACGGCCTCAATGCACTGGAACGGCTGGGGCACATCATCCAGGGGAGCAGCCACTGCACCGGGGTGGACGCGTTCTGGCCGGATGGTTATCACCACAACTTCCAGGCACTCTGGACCTCCCGGCTGGGTCAGCTCGAGTTCTCCGCTGAAGAGCGGGCGAAGCTGGCCCCGCTGACCCGGTACTTCATCGACCTGGCAGCCCAGCGACCCGAGGCCCAGACGCAGGAGGCGATCGCCGCACTGGAATCCTTTTCCGCCGATGCGGAGGCTTTCATGGGGCCATGGGACATCCTGGTCACACCGATGCTCGCCTTCGCCCCGCCGAGCATCGGATGGTTCACCTCGCTGACGCCCGAGGAGAACTACCGAGAGCAGTGCCGCTTCACCCCGTACAGTTCGGTGATCAATGTGATGGGACTGCCGGCGATCAACGTTCCCACCCATATCGACTCCGACGGGTTGAGCTGGTCCCTCCAGCTGATCGGCCGCCGCGGCTCGGAAGAGACGCTGCTGGCGCTCGCCGCCACCATGACAGAAGCCTGAGACACCATGGGACAGGCCTGAGACCTGACGACGCGGGTCACAGCTCAGAGAACCCTGGGTGGACACAGCAGCGCCGGGCCCGATGTTCTCGGACCCGGCGCTGAGTCGTATGCAACCGCTCACCTGGCGGAATGTCTCACCCGGTGGGCGAGCGTGAAGGCTTGAGCCAGATTACTTCTTCAGGCCCTGGACGAAGCCCTTGACGCTGTCCTTCGCGTCCTGCGCTGCGTCTGCGGCCTTGGCCTGGGTCTTCTGGCTGTTGCCTTCAGCCTCGGTCTCCTTGTCGCCGGTCAGCTTGCCGAAGCCTTCCTTGGCGGAGCCGGTTGCCTGCTCGGTCTTGTTGTTAGTCTTGTCATCGAGTCCCATAGGTGACCCCTTTCGTCGGCGGACAAGTCCCTTGTCACGCTACAGATCGCGCCGCCGCCTGTCACTCAGAACCGTCTTTTCCCAGCGAACTCACAGTGAACTCCCTCGGCGGCTCAAGGCCTGCGCGGGTCATCCTCCTCGCGACGCGAGAGGTCACTCTCGTTGACCGGGGTGGCCAGCGCCTCGTCGTCGGTCCCGAAGCCAACATCGGTGCCGCGGAACCGCGCGATCGCGCTGAGCACGTGGTGGATCGCCAGTGCGGCAAAGCTGCCCAGGGCGATGCCTTCGAAGACGACCTCCCCGAAGACCATGGTGAAGTTGGCGATGGCGATCACCAGCGGCACGCCCGCGACCGCCAGGTTGATCGGATTGGCGAAGTCCACCCGGTTCTGCACCCAGATGCGCACGCCCAGCACGCCGATCATCCCGTAGAGCACCGTGCCGGCACCTCCGAGTACCCCCACAGGCACCGTGGCGATCAAGGCTCCGAACTTCGGCAGCAGGGCCAGCAGGATGGCGAAGAGACCCGCCACCCAGTAGGCAGCGGTGGAGTACACCCGGGACGAGGCCATGACCCCGATGTTCTCGGCGTAGGTCGTCGTCCCCGAGCCGCCGCCGGTGCCGGCGAGCATGGTCGCCGCGCCGTCGGCGATCAGCGCCCGCCCGGTCAGCGGGTCCAGGTCCTGCTTCGTCATCAGCGCCACGGACTTCACGTGTCCGACGTTCTCGGCCACGAGCACCAGCACCACCGGGATGAACAGCCCCAGCACCCCGATGTGGAAGCTGGGTGCCGTGAACTCCGGCAGGCCGAACCAGCCCGCGGACCCGATGGCGGAGAAGTCCACCTCTCCGCGCAGCACAGCCACCACATAGCCGGTGACCACTCCCACCAGGATCGAGAGGCGCCCGAGCAGTCCCTTGAACAACACGCTGGCCAGCAGGATCGACGCGATCGTCACGGTGGCGGTGATCGGCGCCTCATTGACGTTGTTCCACGCCGCAGGCGCGAGGTTCAGCCCGATCAGCGCGACGATCGCGCCGGTGACCACGGGCGGCATGATGCGCTGGATCCAGTGGCTGCCGGCAAAGTGGACGACGACGCCGACCACCACCAGTCCCAGCCCGGCCAGGAAGATCCCACCGAGCGCGCCGGACATGCCGTACTGCGCCGTGGCCGCACCCACGGGGGCGAGGAAGGCGAAGGAGGACCCCAGGTAGCTGGGGATGCGGCCGGCGGTGATGATCAGGAACAGCACGGTGCCGATGCCGGAGAACAGCAGCGTGGTGGACGGCGGGAAGCCGGTGATCAGCGGCACCAGGAACGTGGCGCCGAACATCGCGACCACGTGCTGCATGCCCACCCCGGTGGTCTGGAACCAGCCGAGACGCTCTCCGGGAGTCACCACCGCGCCGGGTCTGACAGTTCGGCCGTCACCATGCAGCGTCCACCCGAATCCGGGGAACCGGTTCTTCTTCTGCGTCTCCATCACACACACATTAGCGGCACCTGGGCGTCGGCATGCCAGGTCCTGGGCAGCCGAAGGATCGTCGTTCAGCTTTTTCCCTATCTTGAACGCCATCACATGATGATTACATTCGATGCAATTCTCGGAGTTGATCGGCAGGATCCGCGCATTCCCCCGGCACACCTGGGCTCTGGCGCCGCGCATATCGCTGAGGCTAAACTCCAGAACGTGTCCTGAACCCCTGTTTCACCGGGTATTCACCCGATCCGCGGTTGAATCTACGAACCAGCTCACTACTGTGGAGACCGATGCCTCATACCGCAGATACCCCTGCCCAGAACTCCACCGGGTCCTCCACGGCCTCGGAGCGAGTTGAGATCCGCACGCCCACGGTGGAAGACGGCACGTCGCTCTGGCGACTCGCCGCCGGCACGGGCGTCCTGGACGTGAACACCCCCTATGCCTACATCCTGTGGACCCGGGACTTCGCCGAGACATCGGTGATCGCCGAGGTCGACGGAGAGCCCGCGGGATTCATCTCCGGGTACCGCCGCCCCGGTGCCCCGGAGACGCTGTTCATCTGGCAGGTGGCAGTGGACTCGCGCTTCCGCGGACGCCGCCTGGCCTCACGGATGCTCACCACACTCGTGGAGTCGGTCGCACCAGAGCGCCTGGAGACCACGATCACCGCGGACAATGCTGCGTCGATCGCGCTGTTCACCGGCCTCGCCCGCGATCAGGATGCCGAGATCACCACCACGTCCTTCTTCACCGAGAAGCACTTCCCCTCAGCTCAGGAATCCGGGGAGGAGCACGCCCCCGAGGACCTCTACACGGTGGCCCCGCTGGGCTCCCGCACCGACTGAGCGTCACCCCCGCGAACTTCCAGCACGACTTCCCCGAAATCTAAGGAATCGATAAGCACCATGGCTACAGACATCTTTGAAACTCGCGAATCCCAGGTCCGCAGCTACTGCAAGAACTGGCCCGCGACCTTCGCCAAGGCATCGGGTCCCTACCAGTGGACCGAGGACGGCACCCGCTACCTGGACTTCTTCTCCGGGGCCGGCGCGCTGAACTACGGGCACAACCACCCCGAACTGCGCGATCTGATCGTCGACTACGTGGCCAACGACGGCGTCACGCACTCAATGGACATGAAGACTCCGGCCAAGCGCCACTTCCTGGAGACCTTCGAGCGCGTCATCCTGGAGCCTCGCAAGCTGGACTACAAGGTCATGTTCCCCGGGCCGACAGGCACCAACACCGTGGAGGCCGCGCTGAAGCTGGCCCGCAAGGTCACCGGTCGGCAGCACATCCTGTCCTTCACCAACGCCTTCCACGGCATGACCCTGGGCGCACTGTCCGTCACGGGCAACTCGATGAAGCGTCGCGGTGCCGGCATTCCGCTGACGAACTCCTCGAAGATCCCCTATGACGACTACTTCGACGGCGATATGCCCGACTTCCTGTGGCTGGAGAAGATCCTTGAGGACTCCGGCTCCGGCGTGGACAAGCCTGCCGCGGTGATCGTGGAGACGGTCCAGGGCGAGGGCGGCCTCAATGCCGCACGCATGGACTGGCTGAAGTCCCTGGCGTCCCTGCTGCGCAAGCACAAGATCCTGCTGATCGTCGACGACGTCCAGGCAGGCTGCGGACGCACCGGCAAGTTCTTCTCCTTCGAAGAGGCCGGGCTCTACCCGGACATCGTCTGCGTCTCCAAGTCGATCTCCGGCTACGGCCTCGCCATGGCGCTGACCCTCTTCAAGCCCGAGCTGGACGTCTGGGAGGGCGGCGAGCACAACGGCACGTTCCGCGGAAACAACCTCGCCTTCGTGACCGCAGCCCGCGCACTGGAGATCTTCTGGGCCGATGACAGCTTCGAGAACCAGCTCGCCGAGCGCATCACCGAACTCCACGACGGCCTGGCGAAGATCGCCGAACATGTCCCCGGCGCCTCGATCCGCGGACGCGGCTTCCTCACCGGCATCCACTTCCCCAACCCGGACACCGCCGGCAAGACCGCGGCAGAGGCCTATAAGCGCAACCTGCTGGTGGAGACCTCCGGTCCGCAGGACGAGGTCCTCAAGCTCATGCCAGCGCTGAACATCGAATCCGAGGACATGCAGAAGGGCCTCGCGATCGTCGAGGAGTCCGTCCTGGCAGCCACCGGAAATCTCGGTGAGCCCTCCCGGCTGCGCGCACCCCGCTGAACCTGCTCCCGGGCGCTACGCCCCACATTATTGACAGCCACTGATCGGAGATCTGCGTGTACACGATGAACATCGACACCCTCAACGGCACGGACCGCGACATCCAGCAGGAGAACTGGCGCTCGCGCCGCATGGTCCTGGCCAAGGAGAAGGTGGGCTTCTCCCTGCATGAGACCACCCTCTACACCGGCACCACCAATGAATTCTGGTATGCCAACCATGTGGAGGCCGTCTACTGCGTGGGCGGCAAGGGGACCCTGACCGACCTCGAGACCGGAGAGAAGTACGCCATCACCGACGGCTTCCTCTACATGCTCGACGGCCAGGAGAAGCACCGCGTCGAGGTCGAAGAAGAGATCCGCGTGGTCTGCGTCTTCAATCCCCCGGTCACCGGCCGCGAGGTCCACGACGAGAACGGCGTGTACCCGCTGATCATCGAGGACGAGACCGCCTGATCTGTTGAACAGCTGAGCCCTCGCTGCACTGATTCGCAGCGTCCGACGGCGCCCGCTCACCTTCACCACGGAAGACACCGTGGACGAGGTGAGCGGGCGCCGTCGTCGTCTCTGCTGGCAACTGGAAGCCGGGTCCGGTTTGGACTTCTGCGACCGGCTGTGATGTGATCTAGCTGACATGTGACCCACAGCACGCGGGGAACTGTCACACCATCACCTTCACAACGGATCGTCGGGCACGTACCTGCCCGTGAAAGGGACATGCCACCATGGCTTCAGTGACGTATGACTCCGCCAGCCGCATCTATACCCCCGGCGCGCGGCCTGCTATCAACCAGCTCCACCTCGAGGTCGCCGACGGCGAGTTCCTCGTCCTCGTGGGACCCTCCGGCTGCGGCAAGTCCACCGCGCTGCGCATGCTCGCCGGCCTGGAAGAGGTCAACGAAGGCCGCATCCTGATCGGCGGCGAGGACGTCTCCCACGTCTCCCCCAAGGACCGTGACATCGCCATGGTCTTCCAGAACTACGCGCTGTACCCGCACATGTCCGTTGCCGAGAACATGGGCTTCGCCCTGAAGATCGCCGGCGTCTCCAAAGAGGAGCGTGCCGAGCGCGTGAAGAAGGCCGCAGAGATCCTTGACCTCGTGCCCTACCTCGAGCGCAAGCCGAAGGCGCTCTCCGGTGGTCAGCGTCAGCGTGTGGCCATGGGCCGTGCGATCGTGCGCTCCCCCAAGGTCTTCCTCATGGATGAGCCGCTCTCGAACCTCGATGCCAAGCTGCGTGTGCAGACCCGCACCCAGATCGCGGCGCTGACCCGCGAGCTGCAGACCACCACCGTCTACGTCACCCACGACCAGGTCGAGGCCATGACGATGGGCGACCGCGTCTGCGTGCTCAAGGACGGCGTGCTGCAGCAGGTCGACTCCCCCCGCAACCTCTACGACACACCCGCCAACGTCTTCGTGGCAGGCTTCATCGGCTCCCCCGCGATGAACCTCTTCCACGCCAAGATCCAGGGCGAGGGCCTGGTGCTCGGCAACGACATCGTCCCCGTCGACGGCGGACACCTGGCCAAGAGCACCCGCGACGAGGTCGTCCTGGGCGTTCGCCCCGAGGACATGGAGCTCACCACCGACGGCACAGGGCTGCCGATGACCGTGGACCTGGTCGAGGAGCTCGGCGCTGACGCCTACATCTTCGGCACCCCGGACGGCATCAAGACCTTCCAGCCGTTCATCGTGCGCGTGGACGGGCGCCGTCCCCCCATGCGCGGCGAGCGGGTCTTCATCAAGCCGAACCCGAGTCACGTGCACCTGTTCGACATCGAGAACGGCCTGCGGCTCAACGGTGACGTCCCGGAGCACACCCCGCATGCCTCGCTCTCCGATGTGGAAGCCCTCGCCGACTCCGAGGACTGAACCCCGCATTCTCGGGGACAGCGGCGGAGCAGGTCAACGCCTGTCAGGCGGCTGCGGAACTCGAATGGCACGCTTTCGTCCAGGAAGTGCCCAGCAAAACCCCCGTAGAGTGAAGAACATCGCTCACGGGGCTGTCATTGACTGACGGACTCAGTACCTTTGCGACATCGACGTCAACGACAGAAAGGAACGGGTAATTATGCATAAGTCAGTTCTGCCAATCAGCTTGACTACAATCCTGCTCATCGTGATCATCGTCATCCTGGTGACCTGATCCTGAGACACCAGCAGCATCAAGAGGGCGTGATCCGAGCATTCGGGTCACGCCCTCTTGCTATGCCCGCTGTTGCCATGCCCGGTGGTGTCACGCCGGGCGAAGCTGCAGCGATGCATTGATCAGTCGTTCCGGCACGGGGGTGTGCGAGAACAGCACCACGCTCCGCTCGGGGCCGGTGGCGCCCAGCAGCTCCTCGAGCATCTGCACGGCGGTCTCCGGGTCCACATGGGCGGTCGGCTCATCCAGGATCAGGATGCGCGCCCCCGAGAGCAGTCCACGGGCGACTGCGATGCGCTGCGCCTGACCTCCCGAGATCAAGGCTCCGAACATGCCCACCGGGGTCTCCAGACCCCCACGGGTCTGGGCCCAGTCCCAGAGTCCGACGGCGCGCAGCGCCTGCTCGAGCTCCTCATCCTGCACCGCCTGAGGACCATCGGGATGGGCGAGCGCCAGATTCGCGCGCAGACTTGAGTCAAAGATATGCGCCTGCTGCTCGATCAGACAGACCTCTCGGCGGAGCTCTTCGGGACTCCAGTCCGCCACGTCCTCACCTGCCACCAGGTACTGGCCCTTGTGGGGCAGGAATCCGGTGAGCCCGAGGGCCAGCGCGGTCTTGCCCACTCCGCTGGGCCCGGTGATGAGCAGGTTCTGCCCGGGAAGCAGCCGCGCCGAGATGGGCGTCCCCACGGCCGCTACACTCTCGGGCCACCGCACGGTGACGTCGCGCAGCTCCAGGGCGGGCACCAACTCGGCCGCGAAGGATGACGGAACTCGGAGCCCCGCCGTGGACCCCGCCAGCAGCTGTGCCTGCTGCGTCCCCGTTGCAGTCCGGGCCTGAGACTCTCGCTCCGGCTCTGGCGCGATCTCCGCGATCCTGCGCGCGTGGGTGAGCACACGCCGGCGCGCGCTCCAGGCCAGCGGCACCGCGGCGGCGAGTTCGAAGACCGCGAGCGGGATCAGCGCCAGCGTCACCAGTACGGCCGGGTCCACCTCACCGAAGCCCAGTGCCATATCGGGGCCCAGGGGCACCGCAGCCTGCAGGGAGGGGGCGGCGATCAGCAGCGCGGCCATCACCGCCGCGCCCGTCCCGCCGGCGAAGACCGCTGCGAGGAGTCCGGCACCGCGCGCACCGAGCAGCGCCTCCCGACGCAGCCTGGTGTCGAGCTCCGCGACCTTCTGAAGCTGAGCCTCCACGGCGTCGTAGGCGATCAGCACATCGAGTTCGCCGACGAGATCCACGACCTCATCGGCGAGGTCTCCGCGCAGCTGTGCGGTGCGCCGCTCGGCACGCACGGTCAGCGTCTCGGTCACCAGGGTTCCCAGCACGAGGGTGAGCAGCAGCAGTCCCGCGAGCGCCAGCGCGAGGATCGGCGAGAACCAGAGCACTGCGAGCAGCGTCAGTCCGACCACGGTCAGGGAGGACACCAGCGGCTGGATGACGCGGGTGGGAAGATCCACCAGGCCATCGACATCACGGATCACCCGGGTGAGCAGATCTCCGCGCCGTCGTGGACCCAGCTTCACCGGGGCGAGCGGCTCGAGCCGGGAGAACGCGTCCACCCGGACCTCGCCCAGCGCCCGAAAGGCGGCGTCGTGGGTGCTCAGCCGTTCGAGGTAGCGGAAGAAGCCACGCGAGAGGGCGAAGGCGCGCACCCCGACCACGAGCAGGCCGAGGTAGAGGATCGGTGGCTGTTCGGATGCTCGGGTGATCAGGTACGCGGAGCTTCCCAGCAGCAGCACCGCGCTGAGCCCGGAGAGAATGCCGAAGATCAGTCCCGGGGCCATGGCTCGCCAGGAGGGTCGTGATGCCACCAGCAGACTGCGTGCCTGGCGCTGTGCATTCTGCTCGGCTGTTCCGGTGTTCATCCCAGCACCCCAGCATTCGCTGTGCGCAGCTCCACGAGGTGATCCGCGGCCTGGCGCATGGTCTCGTGGTGGCTGATCACCAGGACCGTGCGGCCGGCGGCGGCCTCGTCCCGCAGAGTGTGGATGAGCTGCTCCTCGGTTCGTGCGTCCAGGGCGGCGCTGGGCTCGTCCAGCAGCAGAAGGGGACAGTCCAGGCTGCGAACGCGGAACAGTGCCCGAGCGATCGCTGCTCGATGCGCCTGGCCGCCGGAGAGCCCCGCCCCGCGCACCCCGAGTCGGTGATCAAGCTGGACGTGGAGTCCGACGTCCTCGAGCACCTCTCGGGCGAGATGTGGGTCCCTTGGCTGGTCCATCGCGATGTTCTCCTCAACCGTCCCGCTGCGCAGGCCATGTCGCTGACCGCTCCAGGCGATGAGCTCGCGTCGCTGCGGGCCGGTGAGCTGCGAAGTCGCGCCGGCGGTGCTGGTCGGCTGGAGAAGGATCTCTCCGCGGCTGGGAAGAAACCCCATGATCGCCTCGAACAGGGAGGTCTTCCCGCTCCCGCTGGGCCCGGTGATCACAGTGAGCTCCCCGGCACGTGCCCGCAGGTCCACTCCTCGGAGCACCTCGGTCTCCCCGCGACGCACCTGAAGTCCGGTGATCACCAGATCCAGGGGTTCTCCGCGCAGCGCCGCCCCCGTGAGCGAACTCTGCTCCGCTGGGGGGCCCTGGTGACCAGCAGCGTCGTCGAGGATCTCGAAGACGTCCTCGGCGGCCGCCACACCCTCGGCGGCCGCGTGGTAGTTCGCTCCCACCTGACGCAGCGGAGCGTAGGCCTCCGGAACGATGAGCAGCACGAAGAGCCCGACGGCGAGCTCCATCTGCCCGTCGATCAGTCGGATGCCCACGGAGACGGCCACCAGAGCCACTGACAGGCTCGCCGCGAGTTCAAGCACGAATCCGGAGAGGAAGCTGACCCGCAGGACCTTCATCGTGCTGCGGCGGTGCTGTTCAGAGATCTCGCGCAGGTTCTCTCGCTGGCGATGCGCTCGGTTGAAGACCTTCAGTGTGGACAGCCCCTCGACGAGGTCCAGGTAGGTGCGGGAGAGCCGATCCAGACGCCTCCACTGCTGCTGCTGGGCCGCCTGGGTGGAGAAGCCGATGAGCGCCATGAACACCGGGATCAGCGGCAGGGTCAGCGCGACGATCACCGCGGTGGTCAGGTCCTGGGTGGCCAGCACTCCGAGGTGAAGCGGGATGGCAAGACCAGTGAGCACCAGCTGGGGCAGATAGCGAGAGAAGTAGGAGTCCAGCGCGTCGAGCCCGGAGCCCAGGACCGTGACGGCATGCGCGCTGTCGCGGGAACGCGAGGAGGCGGCACCGGTGGCCACGGAATCCGCGAGTGCCCGGGTGGCGCGCCGGCGCAGCTGGCTCTTGGCCTTCACTGCTGCCCGGGCTGCCGCGAACTCCACCGCCCAGGCCAGGGCGGCACGCCCGAGGACCACGCCAGCCAGACCGAGCAGGGCCGGTATGAGCTCAGGGAGCAGAGCGCCGCTGCCGGTGCCGGACACCTCCCCGACGATCCCCACCCAGGCTGCAGCGCGCGCAAGGATCGAGGCCAGCAGCCAGCTGAAGAGGATCACCAGTGTCACCTGGCCCAGCCCGAGCAGCGCCGCCAGGAGGAGGAAGCTGCGTGAGGCCGCCGCGTAGCGCAGCAGACGCGGATCAAGGGGTTTCATGGCGACCGCCGGGCTCAGTGCGCTGCCGCGGGGATGTGATCACGGCTGAGCCTGCGGCGGAAGACCCAGTAGGTCCAGGCCTGGTACCCGATGACCAGCGGGGTGGTGATCAGCGCGACCCAGAGCATGACCCCGAGCGTGTACTCCGAGGAGCTCGCATTGACGATGGTGAGCGTTCCGGCCGGCGTCGTCGTCGAGGGCATGACATTGGGGAAGAGCGAGACGAACAGCGTCGCGACGGCGGCCGCGATGGTCAATGCCATGGCGGTGAAGGCGAACCCCTCGCGGCCACGCAGGCTGAACAGTCCGGCCGCGATGAGTGAGGCGGCGGCGAGCCCGGCGAGTGTGATGATCCAGGTCAGATGCGGCACCTGGGTGTGCATCAGCACCGTCCAGAAGAGGAAGCTCGCGGCGACCGCGATGGTGGGGAGCATGAAGCGCAGGATCATGGCGCGTGCCCGGGCGCGGATGTCTCCCTCGGTCTTCAATGCGATGAAGATCATCCCGTGCACCAGGCAGAGCAGCACCAGGGTGATCCCACCCAGCAGGCCATAGGGGTTGAGCAGGCCGAACAGCGAGATCGAGACCTGGTGATCAGCGTCCATGGGGACCCCGCGCACGATGTTCGCGAAGGCCACTCCCCAGAGGAACGCCGGCAGGAAGGACCCGATGATGATCATCAGGTCGAACCGTGCGGCCCACTGGGGCTCTCTGCGCTGGTGCCGGTATTCGAAGCTCACGCCGCGCAGGATCAGTGCCAGCAGGATGAGCAGCAGCGGAAGGTAGAAGCCCGAGAAGAGGCTGGCGTACCACTCGGGGAAGGCGGCGAAGAGCACGGCGCCGGCGACGATGACCCAGGTCTCGTTGAGGTCCCAGACCGGGCCGATGGTGTTGATCATGACGCGGCGGTCGGTGTCATCGCGGCCGAGCAGCGGCAGCGCCATCCCCACGCCGAAGTCGAATCCGTCGAGCACGAAGTAGCCGATGAAGAAGAAGGCCACCAGGGCGAACCAGATCTGTTCGATGTCCATCAGAAGGTCCTCGATTCCAAGACGTCACGCGGCGGCTCAGTAGACGATGGCAAGTGAGTCGGGCTCGGCATTGTCGTCCTCTCCCTGCGAGATCTCGGGTGGGCCCTCCTGGGCCGCCTTGCGGATGAGCTTGAACTCGACGACCGCGAGGACGCCGTAGATCACGGTGAAGGCCGCCAGCGAGAGCGCCACCTGCCAGCCGGCGACGTTCGGGGAGACCGCGGCCTCGGTCTTCATCAGACCGAAGACGATCCATGGCTGCCTGCCCATCTCGGTGAAGACCCAGCCGACCAGCGAGGCCATCATGGGCAGCGGAGCGGTCCAGATGAGAACCCTCCAGAGCCGGTCCTGCACCAGCGCCGAGCGCTGCGGGGCCTTGGCACGGGTCATCCACAGCATCACCAGGGACACCAGCGCGGAGAACACCCCCAGGCCGATCATCCAGCGGAAGGCCCAATAGGTGATCCAGATGATGGGTGAATAGTCGCCCGGGCCGAACTGCGTGACGTACTGCGCCTGCAGGTTGTTGATCCCTTCCACCTCGCCGTCCATGGTGTGCGTGGACAGCAGCGAGAGCAGGTGCGGGATCCGGATCGAGAAGAGCTCGCTGGCACCGTCGGGGGTCCCCAGCGTGAAGATGGAGAAGCTGGCAGCGTTCGTGGTCTCGTAGAGGCCCTCGGCAGCGGCCATCTTCATCGGCTGGGCATCCACCATCGCCAGCGAGAGCTGATCTCCGGAGAGTCCCACGCCCATGAAGGCCAGCACGTTGGTCCAGAGTCCGGCCTTCAGCGCGGTGCGCATGGTCTCGAGATGTTGGTTGCGGCGCAGGTGCCAGGCGGCGACGGCGATCATCACGGTGGCGGCGAACATGATCGCGGCCAGGATGGTGTGCGGGAAGGCCGCGAGCACCACTGGGTTGCTCAGCACCTCCCACAGGCTGGTCAGCTCTGCGCGTCCGCGCTCGGCATTCATGGAGTAACCCACCGGGTTCTGCATGAATGCATTTGCGGCCAGGATGAAGTAGGCCGACATTGCACTGGCGAAGAACACCATCCAGATGCACAGCAGATGTGCCAGCCGCGGGAGCTTGTCCCAGCCGAAGATCCACAGACCGATGAAGGTGGCTTCCAGGAAGAAGGCGGCGAGGCCCTCGATTGCCAGCGGTGCTCCGAAGACGTCTCCGACGAAGCGCGAGTATTCCGACCAGTTCATGCCGAACTGGAACTCCTGGACGATTCCGGTGACCACACCCATGGCGAAGTTGATCAGGAAGATCTTGCCGAAGAGTCGGGTCAGCCGCAGGTACTTCACATCTCTGGTCCGGTACCAGGCGGTCTGCATGATGGCCGCCATCAGCGCCATGCCGATGGTGAGTGGGACGAAGATGAAGTGATAGAGCGTGGTCAGGCCGAACTGCCACCGGGCCAGGGCCAGCGGGTCGAAGAACTCTTCCATGCACACTCACCTCAACAGCACGGGCGGGCATCCGCTGATGGGCGCCAGACCTGCTCCGGAGGCTCTGCGTGCATGTCCCCCGGTGATGCTGGCCGTCCACGGATGGTGTCGCGCTGGGTGCGACGTCCGCTGTGCTTTGAATTCTACGTCGTGTAGAAGAGTTCTTCTACACGATGTAGAAAAGTGTGTCCAAGCACTCAGCGAGCCGGCGCGGGAGCCGCTGGAGCCCCGCGCCGGCTTCGCTGCAGCTGGCTCAGTCCTCGCTGAGCCCCGCCGCCGGCTCCACCTTGGACAGTGCCCGAGCCGGAAGCATAGCCGCGAGGCCGGCGGCCAGCAGGGTCACCGCCCAAAGCCCTGCGATCCGCAGCCACGGCATCTCCAGGACCACGCTCCAGTCCTCTCTCGCCACCATGGACGCCACGCCGGCCCAGCCGAGGAAGGCCCCCAGGGCGGTGCCGATCAGCAGCGCCACCCCGGCAAGCAGCAAGGCCTCGATCGTGATCATCTGCCCCACGGAACGTCGATTCATGCCGACGGCTCGGAGCAGGGCCGCCTCGCGGCGCCGCTCCAGGACCGAGAGCGAGAGCGTGTTGCTGACACCGATCACTGCCACCAGCACCGAGGCGCCGAGCAGCACGAGCACGATCAGCAGCACCATGTCGATGCTCTGCGAGTAGCTGGCTCGCATCACCGCGCCCTCGTCGTTGAACTGCTCCGAGTGATCCTCCATCAGCGACGCCAGACCGTAGGACTCATCGGGGCTCACGCCCTCGGCGACGCGGATGAGCGTGATGCCCTGCGCATCGCTGAAGGTCCAGGGAGACCCTTCCTCGGCCAGCGCCTCTTCAGGCAGAGACTCCGCGGTGATCAGCACCGTGTCCCCAGGCAGCCAGGACGCGATGGACGCCTCGACGGTGATCGCCTGCTCCTCGGCGCCGGAGGACGCCGTGCCGTAGGGCATGAGTTCCAGTTCAGCACCACTGCCGGAGTACACCTCGCCGTTGAGCTGCCCGGCGACGAGCGCCTGGCCAGGTGCGGGAGCGAGGCCCCCGACACGAGCCACCCCAGCGAAGGTCTCCTCGTCCACCAGGACCACACGACCTTCTGCGCTGCCCAGTTCCCCAGTCAGCGTGGCGGAGGTTCCCTGCGCGCTGGTGAAGGACTCGACGAGATCACTCTCGGTGAGATCCGCTTGAAGATCCTCACCCACGGCGGCGACCGAAGCCTCCACCGGGTAGCGCTCGGCGAGCTCGTCATAGAGCACGGTCTGTGCCGTGGAGGCCCCCACCATCATGGTGCCCACCAGGGTGACGCCCACCAGCAGGGCCGAGGCGGTCGCCGTCGTGCGTCCTGGCACCTGCCGTGCGTTCTGACCGGCGAGCCGCGCGTTGACGCGCAGCCCCGGGATCCGTGCGAGCAGGCGGCCCCCTTGGGCCACCAACCCGGGCACTGCGATTCGCGCCAGCACGAGCACCCCGGAGAAGCCCAGCGCAGCACCGGCGACGCCGAGAAGCGGGGCAGGCACCGGGAGCGAGCCCTCGGGCCCACCGAGCAGGGCGGCGGCCAGGACCGCACCGAAGCCTCCAAGAGTCAGGACCAGTCCGATGCTCACCCGCAGGATCGAGATCTTCGGCATGGCGGCACCGAGCCCTGCTGGGCGCAGAGCCGCCATCGGAGAGACCCGTCCGGCCTTCAGCGCCGGGAGCAGGGCGGAGAACACGGTGACGAGCAGACCCAGCCCGAGTCCCACCACCGTGGCCAGCAGCGTGGGTCCGGCGAGGGGAAGGTCCGGCGCGAACGTCGCCCGGGCGATGGCGGAGAAGCCCAGTGCCGCTGTGGTGCCGAGCACCACACCGGCAGCGCCGCCCAGAAGCCCGAGCACGGCCCCCTCCATCAGCGTGGCGCGCTTGAGCTGCGCCGAGGTGGCGCCGACCGCGCGCAGCAGCGCGAGCGTGCGCTGACGCGAGGCCACCAGCACCTGGAAGGTGTTGGAGATGACCAGGGCGGAGACGAACACCGAGATGCCTCCGAAGCCGAGGGCGAAATAGCCCAGGGCATCGCCGCTGCCCGTCTGCTCCGCCATGCGAGTCTCGACGATCTCCTCAATGGTCCTCACCTCGAGGGACCCGAGGTCCGCGGCCCGGGTGGACTCCAGACCTGCGACCGCTTCGTCGATGAGCCCACGGATCTGCTCCTGCACCTCGGTCGCTTCACCCTCGGGACTCAGCTTCACGCGGATCTCGACCGGGCTCCCGCCGGCGGGGACGCGTTCCATCCCTTCGGGGGTGACGAATCCGCGCGGCGAGCCCTGGGTGTCCATCACGCCCACCACGGTGTAGTCCTCTTCGATCACGGTGGGCTCGGCATCCTCTGCGGCACCCTCCTCGTAGACGAACTCCTGCGCGGTCAGCGTGGTGCCGAGTTCGATTCCCTGGCCCTCGGCCGCGGCAGAGCTGACCACGACCTCATCCTGGGCCTGAGCCTCGCGTCCCGCGCTGATCTCACCCTCCCGCGTCTCGGACTGCTCGGTCACCGGAAGCCCTATGGTGGCGGAGCCGTCCTCTTCCACGTCGCTGAGGTAGGCACCGCTGACCGCGTCGGCGACGTCCACGCCGTCGAGCTCGTCGATCTCCTCGGCCAACGGCACGTCGTCGCGCAGATAGTCTTCGGTGTCCTCATCCCAGGTCATGGCCATGGCAGTGTCGATGATCAGGTCGCTGCCGGCGGCCTCGGCCTCAATCTGCTGGGTCAGGCCGCGGTTGAAGGAGTCCACCATGAGCATCCCGGCCACGATGAACGCCACCGAGATGGCGACGGCGGCCCCCGCGGCGAACAGCTTCTTCCCGGCTGAGCGAAGATTGACCTGCAGCACGGGGTTGCGCCTCATGAGCCGGCCTCGACGAGTGCTGCGGCAAGCTGGGCGGCCGTGGGGTTCTCCAGGGTGCCTGCGACGCGGCCGTCGGCCAGCAGCACCGTGCGGTCCGCCTGGGCGGCGGCATTGGCGTCGTGGGTCACCATGATGACGGTCTGGCTGAACTCGTCGACGGCGGTGCGCAGCAGTCCCAGCACCTCTGCGCCGGTGGCCTGGTCCAGGTTGCCGGTGGGCTCGTCGGCGAAGATCACTGCGGGCTTCGAGACCAGAGCGCGGGCCACGGCGACGCGCTGCTGCTGCCCGCCGGAGAGCTCGAAGGGGCGGTGCCCCAGTCGGTCCTTCAGCCCCAGCCGCTCGATGACCTGCGCGTAGAACGCCTTGTCCACGGCGTTGCCGCCCAGGTTGGTGGGCAGCAGGATGTTCTCCTCGGCGGTCATCGCCGGGACCAGGTTGTAGGCCTGGAAGATGAAGCCGATGGACTCGCGGCGGACGCGGGTGAGCTGCTTCTCGTTGAGCCCGCTCAGCGTGGTCTCGCCGCGCGAGGAGGAGAGGATGACCTCGCCGTCGTCGGCGGTGTCCAGTCCCGCCAGCACATGCAGCAGGGTGGACTTCCCGGAGCCCGAGGGTCCCATCACCGCGGTGAAGCGCGCGGCGGGGAAGTCGATGTTCAGTGAGCGCAGCGGATGGACGGCCGCGTCTCCGGAGCCGTAGGTCTTGTTCAGGTCCCTGGCGCGCAGCGCGGGGATCAGTGCAGTCATCATGCTGTTCACCCTACGAACCACCCAGGGTCTTCCACATCGGACTACAGGCCGGTCTGCACCTCATCCTGCAGGATGAGCTGGGACCATCGCGGCGGGGCTCAGTCCGCCCGGTCTCAGCCCTGCGCGGTCTCAGCCCTGCACGTCGGTGGGCGCGGCTCGATCGTCCACGGCGTTCGTCGCCGCGTCGATGCGGTCAAGGGCGGTGTCCAGCGCTTCGACGCTGGCCCAGAGCTTCGGATGCTGCTCACGGACCTGTTCGAGCGAGGAGCCGGAGGACTTCAGTGCCGCAAGGTCGAAGCTGGCGTTGGTGCGGGCACCAGTCACGGCGGCGCGGAGCGCACCGAAGGCGACGACGACGTCGGCGATCAGTGCGGAGTTGCCGTGCTCGGCGAGCCAGGAGAGGTCATCGATCGCATCGGCTGCGTGCTCGCCGAGGATCACCGAGGAGCGCGCGGCACCCAGGGAAGCCTCGCGGATCGCCTTCTTGCGCTCGGCCCCGCGTTCCATGGCGAAGGCCTTGCCGAATGCCTCCGAGGCTTCGGCGTCCTCATCGGCGAGCTGCAGAGCCACCTGCCGAAGCTTCTGCGCTCTGGCGATGACGGCGTCGAGCTCGTCCCGCTGCTCGTCGGCGGGCTCGGTGTACCCGGCGACCATGGAGGTCAGCGAGGCGGCGATCGCGAGCATCACCCCGGCGCCGGCGCCACCCCCGGGCGAGCCGACGGGTTCTGCGAGCGCACTTGTCCACTTCTCGAGCGTGGAATTTTCGGTGGTGATCTCTGCTGCGTCGGCCATAGGCCAAGTCTGCCCTGCTCCGGCGCACATGCCCACCTCCCCGGCAGGCCCGGGGCTTTTCAGCACGCTGGCAGTCTGTCTCTCGAAGCTCTGTCTTTCAGTACACGAGCCCGGTCTCATAGGCGAAGACCACGGCCTGCACGCGATCCCGCACCTCGAGCTTCGCCAACACCTGTCCCACGTGGGTCTTGATCGTGGCCTCGGAGAGGAAGAGTCGCGCCGCGATCTCGCCGTTGGAGTCTCCGGTGGCGAGCTCGAGCAGGATCTCCTGCTCCCGATTGGTGAGTCGATCAAGCTTGCCCTGCTGGTGGACATCCGGGGTCCGTCGCCGCGCCTGAGCGCCGCTGCCCAGCGTGGCATCGAGCAGCCGCCGGGTGGTGGTGGGCGCGATGACCGCGCCCCCGGTGGTCACCGTGCGGATGGAGTCGAGCAGGGTCTCGGGCTTCACATCCTTGAGCAGAAAGCCGGCGGCCCCCGCGCGCAGCGCCTGGAGGGCGTACTCATCGGTGTCGAAGGTGGTCAGCACGATCACGCGGGTGGCGCCCAGCGTGGGGTCCTCGGTGATCAGCCGGGTGGCCTCCAGCCCGTCCATGACCGGCATCCGGATGTCCATGAGCACCACATCGGGACGGTGCACCCTGGCGGCGGTGAGCGCGTCCTGTCCGTTGCCCGCCTGATCGACCACACGCAGGTCCGGCTGGGAATCGATGACCATGGCGAAGCCCGCACGCAGCAGGGCCTGGTCGTCGGCGAGCAGGATGCGCAGCGGGGTCTGCTCGGTGCTCATCCTGCGTCCTCCTGGTGGGGGTGGGGTTCGGGGTGCTGGACAGGCGCGGCCCGGGTCGCCGGAGGTTCGGAAGCAAGTACGGCTGGGGACTCTGGTCCGCTCTCAGGTCTCACGTCCGGCCTGCTCGCGAAAGTGCGCGCGTCCAGCGGGAACCGGGCCAGCACATCGAATCCTGACTCATGGGCGCGGGTCTGCACGGTCCCGCCGTAGAGCCGGGCGCGCTCCGCCATCCCCAGCAGGCCGGAGCCGCCGCCGTCGCTCTCTGCCGCTGCTCCGCGTCCGGTGTCGCGGACCTCCAGCATCAGGGCCGGGTCCGGTTCACTGGCTACCGCGACCCAGACCTCGGCGCTCGCCCCTGGTCCGGCATGCTTGAGCGTGTTGGTCAGCGCCTCCTGGACGATCCGATAGGCCGCGAGTCCCACACCTTCGGGCAGCCGCGGAATGGAATCGCTGAGCATGTTCAGGCGTGCGTCGAGCCCCGAGGCGCTCACATCCTCGATGAGCTGCTGCAGATCCTGTACGCCCGGTGCCGGTCGCTTCTGCAGCGCGCCGTCGTCCTCGCGCAGCACTCCGAGCATCCGGCGCATCTCGGTGAGCGCCTCGCGACCGGTCTCACCGATGGTTTCGAAGGCCTGAGCCGCGCGATCCGGGCTCTGCTGCAGGACGTAGCGCCCGCCGTCGGCCTGGGCGATCATGACCGACATGGAGTGGGAGACCACGTCGTGCATCTCGCGGGCGATGCGCATGCGTTCGGCATCGGCGGCCAGCCGCGCCTCCTGGTCGCGCTCCCGCATGAGCATCTGATTGCGTTCGAAAACCGCACTGAGCTCACGACGACGGCGCCCCGCCAGATGCCCGGCAAGCCACAGGACCAGGACGACGGCGGCGGCGAAACCTCCGGTGAACCCGGCACTGCCCCAGGTGCGCACAGGCACGCCCCAGAGGGTGCTCTCAACAAGGCCCGCGTCCGGATACTGGTTGGCGTAGGAGAGGTCGAGGAGCACGTAGTACACGCCAAGCGCAAGAGCACCTAGCAGCGCCACCACCAGGTAGGCCCGGGAGACGCGCGACGTGCCGTACTTCGCGCAGGCGTAGACCATCAGCGGCACGGCGAAGCCCGAAACGCCCGGCGCCGTGCCCGTGATCAGCTGTGCGACGCAGAGGGCTGCCATCGTGCCGGCGGCAGGCCCCGGGTTGGTCCGCGAGAAGGCCAGCGGCAACACGGTGAGGAGCTCGAGGAGGACGCTCGCCGACCACGGGATGGTCAGTCCGATGCCCGACATAGACCCACCCCCACTGACCTGGGAGAAGAGCACCAGCGCCAGCAGTGGAAGGACCTTGACCAACGCGTCGATCAGCCGTTGGCGATGGCGACTCCTAGCTTCGTGAGTATCCGTGAGCAGAGTCATCGCTCAGCCCGACTGGTGCGGGCGGTCCGGCTGGTCCGCCTCCCGGGCGCCCTGTTGATTGCGCTCGGCGGTCTCTCTGCGCTGCGCCACCTCTTCCGGTGCGTATTTCTCCACCGGGCCCTTCTCGTCGCGGCCGTGTTCACTGCGGAACCGGATGGTCTCCCAGCCCAGATAGGCGGCAGGTCCGAAGATCGGCAGGGCGAAGATCACGACGGCCCAGATGGCACCCTTGTGCGGCGGCAGCGCCTTGTCCTGGAGAAGCACCATCAGCGCGGCGATCAGCAGTCCGACGGCCGCCACGGCGATCGCCCAGGCCCAGACGGAGTTCCCGTCCGAGAGCAGGCGACCGATGGCGGAGAGAACTGGAGGATTCACACCTCCAGTCTAGAAGCAGGCACCAGGGGGTGTCCTCATACCGTGGGACCAGATCAGCACGGGGGAATACACTTCGGTCATCGTGCACAGGCACGACGGTCACCATCGAGTCGAAAGATCACCAGCACGTGGAGCTCGTACAGGGCAGAGTCCCCCTTCTCAGGGTGCACGCGGTGAATCTGCTGTGTGCTCTGGCGCTGGCCTCGATCGCGCTGACTCCGTCTCTGGTGCCTCGTCCCACAGTGTTCCAAGGATTCCTTGCGGGTCTGTGGTTCATGATCGGATTCCAGCTCGGCTTCCTGCTCAGATGGGCCGCACAAGCAGCCTGCGAGGGCATCCGTGCACTGGCTCAGCGGAGAGGACTTATTCGCCCCAGGAGCGAGGCGAAGACCGGACGCGCCCGGCGGCGGCCCCAGAGTGCGGCCGGTCCCATTGTTCTGGGAATCGCCCTTGTGGCCTACGTGGTCGGATACGGAGCGCTGGTCGTCTCATGGCAGAACGAGGTCAGACGTCTCGTGGAGATGGAACCGGTAGACGGCGCCGGGCATGCGGCCTTCCTGCTGAGCATGTTCACGACGATGATTCTCTTCTACGGGATCGCCGGAGGAATCGGGGCTCTCCGCTCGGCAATAGCTCGGAGCGTTGAACGTGGCGGCGGATCGGCAGTCCTGGCGCGTTCCGCCGGGCAGGCTTCCTCCGTGGCTGCTGTCTTGATTCTGGTGGTCGGGTTCCTCGGGGCGGGTCTTGCAGCCGTGAACACGCTCTACGAGGACCGAGACGCCGACACGCCGGCAGGGATATCCCGACCCTTTCTTTCCGAGCGGTCGGGCGGGCCCGGTTCCACGCTCACGTGGGAGGGGCTCGGCCGCCATGGGCGGGCCTTCAGCAGCGGGGGTCCCAGCGGAGCCCAGATCGCGAATGTCACCGGCACCCCCGCCCTCGAGCCGATCCGCGTGTACGCCGGCCTGTCCCAAGCGCCGGACGCCGCGTCCCGCGCGGCCGCGGTGGTCGATGAACTTGAGCGCACCGGCGCCTTCGAGCGCGAAGTGCTGCTGGTCGCCACTCCTACAGGCTCCGGATGGCTCGAACCGCAGGCCATCGCCTCTTTCGAATACCTCTACGGCGGTGACACCGCGACGGCGTCGATGCAGTACTCCACCCAGCCAAGCTGGGTCTCGTTTCTCTTCCGCCCGGGACTCGCAGTGGATTCCAGCGAGGCGCTCTTTGACGCCGTCCATGACCGCTGGCGAGCCATCCCAGAGGAAGATAGACCTCGGTTGGCCGTCTACGGACTGAGCCTCGGCGCCCAGGGCATGGCAGGAAGCTTCGAGGGCCTCGATGATCTGCTCACCCGGACAGACGCGGCACTCTTCACAGGACCTCCCGCCAACTCACAGCCCTGGCGCGGACTGCAGGCAGCTCGCGACGCCGAAAGTCCCGTGTGGCAGCCGGTCTACCAGGCCGGCGAGCAGGTTCGGTGGCAGTCAAAACCTGGTGATTTCGCCGAGCTTCCCGGACCGTGGCGGCAACCCCGCATCGGCTATCTCCAACACGCCACGGACCCCATCACCTGGCTCGAGCCCGCTGTGCTGTTCCAGCGTCCCGCGTGGCTGGCGGGCCCCGCGGCCGCCGGCGGACGCGGGGCGGATGTGAGCGATGCGATGCAGTGGATCCCGGGGGTGACCTTCCTGCACCTGGTCACCGACATGCTCATGAGCGAAGCGGTGCCGCCGAGCCATGGCCATAATTTCGGGGATGTCGCGGTCGACGGCTGGGCACAGGTGCTGCCCGGTCATGATCGCGATGGCGCGCAGCTGGCCGCCATTCAGAGCATCATCGAACAGATCGACAGTCAGGACCCCGCCTGGGAATGATTGGGCTCTAGAACGGGGAGGTCCCTGGCTTCACGCAGATGACCGGCGTATTGGCCTGCAGGATGATCTGCTGCGCGGCCGAACCCATGATGAACTTGCTCGCCGGAGTGCGGTGGCGGATGCCGATCACGATCGCGGAGGCGTCAATGCGCTCGGCCATGTCCAGGAGATCGCCCACACCGTCTTTGCCGCGCGAATCCGGCTCCGCGTAGGTCTCGGTCACCCCGGCGTCCGCTGCGGTCTTCGGCGACGGACGGTCCCCGCTGAGCACGAAGTAGAGCAGCTCCTCACCACGACGTGCGGCCTCAGCAAGTGCGTAGGCGTAGGCCGCCTGTCCTTCGGCGGAGTCGGTACCTGCAATAAGGACTGTCATAGGTGGGTTCCTTGCGATCGGCTCTTGCGCAGCGCCAGGACGACGGTGCCGAGGGTGAAGTCTCTGACATATTGTAGGATAAGCGCGACCCGGGTGACGCTGATCACGAACGTCTCACCCGGGACCGCCATGTCTACGCCAAGCCCGAGACGCAACGATGCGCTTCGGCCCCGAAGGGATCTGATGAGTCATCCGGTGAACGCCGACTCCACCTCGCGCTCCACGTTCAGGAAGATCTCGACCATCATCTTCGCCGTGGTTGCGGTGATATGCATCGGCTCGGCGTCATTCTTCTCGGTCCAGTCGGCCTCCGGCGGCACAGACGTGCGCAGCAACATGACGCTGGTCGCACCGGCAGCAGCAGGCGGCGGGTGGGACACGTTCCAGCGCGAGCTGCAGCAGAGTCTGCAGACCAACGACCTGGTGAGCAATGTTCAGGTGATCAACGTCCCCGGGGCCGGTGGCACGATCGCGATCGGAAATGTGGCCTCGCTCCCGGACGCGAATAATCTGATGGTCGGCGGAACCGGGCAGATCGCAGCCCAGATCCAGTTCGGCACAGAATCTCAGCTGCAGGACGTGTTGCCGGTCGCGAAGGTGCTCGAGGAGTACGACATCATCGTCGTGCCTGCTGATTCGCCCTACGAGACCATGGACGAGCTGGTCGAGGCGTGGCGCGAGGACCCGAGCGGCACGCCATGGACCGGAGGCGGGTCCTTCGATCAGCTGGTGATCACCGAGACCGCCCTGGAATCCGACATCAGCCCCAGCGAGATGACCTACATCCCCTCCGACGGCGGCGGCGAGGCGATCCAGGCGCTGCTCAACGGAACCGCAGAAGCCTCGGCGGGCGGCTTCGCCGACATGTACCCACAGGTCGAGTCCGGGCGGCTGCGCGTCCTGGGCGTCGTGGCCGAGGAACGGCTCGAAGGCGTGGATGACATCCCGACGCTGGCCGAACAGGGTTACGACGTCACGCTGACGAATTGGAGAGCCCTCTTCGCGCCACCCAGCGCCACGGAGGAAGAGATCGCCGAACTGGCCCAGGTGGTGGACGAGGCAGTGGTGACCCCCGAATGGGAGGCCACCGTGGAACAGAACTACTGGCGAGAAGCCCCCCTGCAGGGCGAGGAGCTGGATGACTACATCGCCGAGGAGACCGAGCGCATCGCCGGCCTGTTCGAGGAGATGGGACAGTGACGACACCGATGAACCCCTCACCTGACACTCACACCGACTCTCCACCCCCGGTGAGCTCCACCGAGACGACGCCGCAGAGCTCGCTTCCCGGTCCCGCTCCCGCCGGGGAAGGGACGTTCTGGCATGGGCGCTCGGGACTGATCATGCCTGGCGTGATCGCCGCCTTCAGCCTCTACATCCTCATCGGCGTGCTCACCATGGATGTGGGAGAGGCAGACTTCCCGGGACCGCGGTTCTTCCCGACCATCCTCGCCGTGCTGGGCCTCATCCTGGCGGCGATCATCGCCGCGGGAATCCTGCGTCACCCGGAACACCCGGAGAACCAGTCCGGCAGGACGTGGCGGTTCCATTCTGACTTCCAGGCCCTGGGCTGGACCGTGGGCGGGTTCCTCGCGTTCGCGGTGCTCCTGCCCTGGCTCGGCTGGATCCTCGCCGGCGGCGTGGCCTTCTGGTGTGCCGCCCGCGGCTTCGGCTCCCGCCGCCCCGTGTTCGACATCCTCGTCAGCCTCTTCATGAGCTCAGTGGTCTATCTCGCGTTCAGCGTCGCACTTGGACTGAACCTGCCCTCGGGCATCCTTGGAGGTGGTTTCTGACATGGAGTCTCTCTCCCTGTTGATGGAAGGATTCGGCGGCGCGCTGACCCCGATCAACCTCCTCTGGGTCGTCGTGGGGTGTCTGCTGGGCACCGCCGTCGGCGTCATGCCGGGCCTGGGTTCCTCCATGGCTGTGGCCCTGCTGCTGCCCATGACCTTTGCCCTGGACCCGACGGCCGCGTTCATCCTGTTCGCCGGTGTGTACTTCGGTGGACTCTTCGGCGACTCCACCATGGCGATCCTGATGAACACCCCCGGCCAGGCCTCGGCCATCGCCTCCACCTTCGAGGGCCACAAGATGGCCCTGGACGGCAGGGCACCCCAGGCATTGGCGACGGCGGCGATCGGCGCGTTCATCGGCGGCATCATCGCCTCCACGATCGTCGTCTTCTTCGCCCCCACGCTGGCCGAGCTCTCCCGCTACTTCGGTCCGGCCGAGTACTTCGCGCTGGCGGTCTTCGCGTTCATCGCCACCTCCTCGGTGGTCTCGGAGTCCGTGCCGAAGGGCCTGGCGGCCCTGGTGCTGGGTCTGGGCTTCTCCACCGTGGGCATCGACTCCGTCACCGGAACGCAGCGCTTCACCCTGGGCGCGCCGCAGCTCTTCGAGGGCATCTCGCTGATCACGGTCACCGTGGCCATCCTGGCTCTCGGTGAGGTGTTCTACGTGGCATCGCGAGCGCGCCGGGACAAGCGCGACCTGAAGACACGCTCTGCCGGACGCCCCTGGCTGAAGTGGGCAGAGTTCAAGGAAGCAGCCCCGGCCTGGGGCCGCGGCACCGTGATCGGACTGCCCTTCGGCGTGATCCCGGTGGGCGGATCCGAGGTGCCCACCTTCATGGCGTTCGATGTGGAGCGGCGCCTGGACCGTCGTCGTCGTTTCCCGAAGTTCGGCAAGGGCGCCATCCGTGGTCTGGCGGCCCCGGAAGCAGCCGGCAACTCCACCACAGGCATGGCCATGGGCGCGCTGCTCGCGCTGGGACTGCCGGTCTCCGCGACGGCGGCCATCATGTTGGCGGCGTTCCGCCAGTATGGGCTGCAGCCGGGTCCGCTGCTGTTCGACCGCAATCCGGATCTGGTCTGGGCGCTGCTGGCGAGCTTCTTCATCGCCATGGTCGTCCTGCTCATCATCAACCTGCCGTTCGCCCAGCTGTGGTCCAAGCTGCTGCTGATCCCGCAGCCCTACCTCTACGCCGGCATCACCGTGTTCTGCGGGCTCGGTGTCTATGCCACCTCCGGTCGGGTCTTCGACCTGCTGCTGCTCCTGGGGATCGGCGTGCTGGGCTTCCTGATGCGGCGCTACGGCTACCCGCTGGCGCCGCTGATGATCGGCATGGTGCTTGGACCGCTGGCGGAGACCTCGGTGCGCGATGCGCTGCTGTCCTCCGACGGTGACTACTCCGCGCTGATCGACAGCCCCATCACCTGGTTCATCTATGGACTGCTCGCGCTGGTGCTGGCCTTCACGGTCCGCGCAGCGGTGGTGAAGCGGAGCCGCCAGGACATCTGATCCCGGGGCATGGCAGTCAGCTGCAAGCGGCTAGGCGTCGGGGGTCTCTGGACTGGGAGTCTCTGGGTCGGGGGTCCCGCGATCGGCGATCCAGCGCCGGTGGATGCTTGCGGCCACCCAGAGCACCAGCGGAAGGCTCAGCAGCACCGTGAACAGGCGCACCATATGCGCGCCGATGATCACCGCGCCGTCGAAGCCCAGAGCGACGCCGGCGGTCACCATCTCGGCCACGCCTCCTGGCATCAGCGAGAGCATGGACTCTGCGGGTTCCAGAATCCCGAGCGCGGCGAAGGCCCAGCCGAAGAGGACGCCCGCCCCCAGGACCGCCCCGACGGCGAGCGCACCCGGGGCGAGGAAGCGCCTGAACTGCCGAAACGTGTCCGGGGCGATGGTGGCTCCGATCGCGGTCCCCACCAGCAGCTGGGCCAGCAGGACCACAAGGTTCGGCACCTGCACCGCGAGACCGAATCCGAGGTTGACCGCAGCCGCCCCGAGGAGGCCTCCGGTGAGCGGCCACAGCGGCATCCGCCACCACCGAAAGAGCATGGCGGCAGTCGCGGAGCCCGCCATCACCGCGAGCAGCGGCAGGAGCTCGCTCATGAGAGCACCAGAAGCAGGATGGGAAGGACGACGAGCACCAGCGAGAACAGCCTCACGGCGTGGACGCTGAGCACGATTCCGACGTCGGCACCCTTGTCGAGAGCGATCGCGGAGACCTCGGCCAGACCACCTGGGGTCACGGCCAACACCGCCGTGACCGGGTCCACTCGATAGCGTGACATCAAGATGGTGATGAACACGAGGTTGAGCGCCGTGAGCGCGAGGTAGGCGAGGACCACGGGAACGGCGATCGCTGCCGTGCTGATGATCGAGTCCAGGGTGAGCAGCACCCCGGAGGCCAGTCCTACGGTGGTCAGCCCGATCTGCCGGGCCGCGAGCGGGAGCCTGGCGGGCCTCATGCGACGAGTCCAGGGCTGGTTCACCAGCGCCGAGCCCAGCACGCTGCCGATCAGCATTCCTGCCGGAACCCCGAGCACCTCGAGCAGCGCGCCGCCGCTTGCGCCGCCCAGGAGGAGTCGGCCGATGCCGAGCAGTCCCGCTGGGCGCGCGCCCTCGTCGGTGGCTTCCAGTTCGTCTCCTCCCGGATCGGCGCCCTTCAGCGCTGCGGCCAGACCGAGCGTTCACGCATGACGTCGGCGAGCGCCTCGGCGTCGTCGGTCATCAGGCCGTCCACTCCCATGTCCAAAAGCCCATGCATCTGAAGGGGATCATCGACCACCCAGACATGGACCTGCAGCCCTGCTCGATGGCAGCGCTGCACGAACCGCGGGGTCACCACGCGGATGCGTCCATGCGAGATCGGGACCTGCACGCAGTCGATCTCTGCGACCCGCCCGGTCAGCCGGCGCATCATGCCCAGCGGGCCCAGCAGCACGATCATCGCCGTGGCCACCCAGCCTCCCGAGGTGGCCACCGGGTGGGAGAGCAGTCTGCGCACGCGGTGTCGGCGGGCATCGTTGAAGCTCGCGGCGAGCACGCGATCGTGAGCCTGGTGCTTCTCCACGATGCGGGTGAACTCGGGGACGGATTCCGCGTCCTTGAGGTCCACGTTGAGGTGGACATCGTCCCAGGTGGTCAGGAGATCTTCGAAGCGGACCAGTTCTTCGGCGAACTCGCCCTCGGCCCCGACCCGGAGCTGGGCGAGCTCCTCCCAGGTCTTCTCGCTGAGCTTGCCGGTGCCGGTGGTGGCGCGATCGAGCTCTTCGTCATGGAAGATCACCAGCGTGCCGTCGGAGGAGGTGCGCACGTCGAGCTCCAGATACCGATACCCGAGATCGACCGCCCGACGGAAGGCGCCCATGGTGTTCTCACGGCGCGGATCAGCTCCGCGGTGCGCAAAGGCCAGGGGGCTGTGGTGCAGCGGACCCGGCCGGGAGTTCAGCAGATAGGGAACCTCGCGATAGGTGTGGCGACGGTAGGGTGTGGCCATCTACAGCTCTCCGGCGAGGAGCTGCTCGATCACCTGAGCGACGCCGTCGTCGTCGCAGGAGGCGGCGGTGTGGTTTGCGGCGGACCGGGCCAGTGGGTGCGCTGAGCCGACGGCCCAGGACCTTCCCGCCCAGCGCAGCATCTCGATGTCATTGGGCATGTCGCCGAAGGCGATGACACGGTCACGCGCGATCTGCTGGCTGGCGGCATACCGGGCCAGACCGGAGGCCTTGTTCACGCCCTGGGCGGAGAGCTCCAGGAGACTGATCCCGGGAGCCGAGTGCGTCACGGTGAGCAGGTCCCCCACTTCCGACTGGACCCTGCCGAGGAACTCATCGGGCGCCATGGCCTCGGTCTTGCAGAGCAGCTTCACCACCCGGTCGGTCACATGGGCGCTGGTGACGTCGCTGTCCGGGGTCTGCGCCGCATGGGTGAGCGCGTCGCGCTCCAGCGTCTCGTCCAGCGGGCCGAGCCGGAGCTCCTGTTCGGTGACTCCGGCGGCGCGGCGTCGATTCTCTTCGAAGAAGAGCGAGCCGGCGATGAAGGGCTCCTCCATGTGCAGGTGTTCCAGGGTCTCTGCGGCGAAGGAGGCCTGCGGGTCGATCTCGGAGATCAAGTCCTTCACGGTGAACAGCGCGGCAGCGTCCAGCGCGGTCTCATGCACCACCCGATCGGTGGCGAGATCGTAGATCACCGCGCCGTTGGAGGCGATGACCGTACCCGGCTGACCGAGGGTCGCACTGATGTGCTTGAGCCAGCGCACCGGTCGGCCGGTCACCAGCACCACACGGATCCCGGCGGACTGCGCCGCCTGAAACGCCTCGACGGTCCTGGCGGAGACCGAGCCGGTCTCGGTGTGGGTGTAGCTGAGGATCGTGCCGTCGATGTCGCTGGCGATCAGCTGCACGTCTCCGAGGGCGGAGGTGGACGCCGGAAGCGAGAGTTCGGTCACGGGTTCAGCCCCGGAGAGCCTGGTCGAGCTCCTCAGCGGTCGGCGGCTGAGCCCCGAAGCGTGAGGAGTTGATGGCGGCCGCGCGCGCCGCGGTGCGCAGCACGGTGCTGAGCTGGTCGGTGCTGATCTCGCGCAGGGCTGGACGACGGGAGGCGCCGAGGAGATGCATTCCGCGCAGCGTGGAGAGCGTGGCCGCCATGAAGGAGTCGCCCGCCCCCACCGTGTCAGCGACTTCGATGGAGAAGGCCTCCTGCTCGGCGAAGCCCGCGCGGGTCAGGCCCATCGCACCAGAGGGCCCTCGGGTCACGGTGACCAGGGAGGGGCCCATCTGCAGCCAGGCATCCATCGTCTCCCGGTGGCTGCGCTCGGGGTAGAGCAGGTCGAGATCGTCGGTGGAGGCCTGGATGATGTCTGCCCGGGAGATGAACTCTTCGGCCTGGCGGCGCGCCTCATCTCGATTGGGCACCAGGGTGGGCCGGTAGTTCGGGTCATAGGAGACCGTGGCGACGGCGTGCGCGCGGTCGATCACGTTCTTCACGGTCTCGGCGCCGGGCTGGAGCATCGCCCCGATCGAGCCTGCATGCAGGTGTTCCAGCGGGCCGGAGTCCTGATCTCTGGGGGCCTGGTCCTGTGAAAGGCCCCCGGCGTGGCCGGCTTGTCCGGCCTCTCCGGCGAGAGTGCAGAACTTTTTCTCCAGCTCATCGGCGCTGGGCAGCGTCCAGTCCAGGGTGAACTCGTAGCTGGCCTGCCCGGTGGGATCCAGCGTGGCTCGAGCCACGGAGGTCGGGGAAGCGTCGGCCTCGAGCAGGGCGGTGATGCCCTGGGCCCGGAGACTGCGGGCGATCATGCGTCCGTATTCGTCATCTCCCCGGCGGCCGGCGAAGACGACGTCGTGCTCCAATCGGGCGAGCCCCACTGCGACATTGAACGGTGAGCCCCCGACGTGCGCCTTGGGGGCAGATGTCTCGGACTGGACGACATCCACCAAGCACTCGCCGATGACCGCTAGGTATGAACTCACCCCACTAAACTACCGCACCAGCCCGTGCTCAGAGCTGTTTGTAGAGCTCATAGCCACCGATCAGGTTGCGCAGATCCGCCTGCGGGTGCTGCTCGCGCAGGAGTTCCAGTGCCTGACGGGACCTGACCCCGATCTTGCAGTAGAGCACCACCGGCTTTCCGGCCGCCTGGTCGAGTCCGGAGGCGGCGTCGTCGTCGGCTGTCGCACCGCCCATGAGACCGCTCAGCGGCAGGTTCACCGCACCCTCGATGGTGCCCATCTGGTGCTCCCAGGGCTCCCGCACGTCGAGGATGCCGCCGATCTTCCCGGCATCGATGAGCTCGCGCAGCTGTGCGGGGCTGAGTTCGTCGGCGAGCTTGGGCTCCCCGGTGTAGGGGTTGAACTCGAGGTCCTCGACCTCGGGCTCGGGGTCTGGATTGAAGCCGCCCAGTCCGGTGACGTCAGCCCCGATGGTGGTCACGGGTTTCCGCGCGGGGTCCGGATGCAGAGTGATCTCGCGAAAGCTCGAGTTCATCGCGTCATAGGTGAGCACGCGGCCCAGCAGGGTGCGTCCGATCCCGGTGAGGAACTTGATGGTCTCGGTGGCCATGATGGAGCCGATGACTCCGGGCAGCACGCCGAGCACGCCGGCCTGGGCGCAGGTGGGGACCTCGCCGGCGTCGGGCGCCTCGGGGTAGAGGTCCCGGTAGGTCGGGCCATGGCTTGCCCAGAAGAGGCTGACCTGCCCGGCGAAGCGCAGGATCGATCCGGAGACCATGGGCTTGTCGGCGATCTCGCAGGCGTCGGCCACCACATAGCGGGTGGCGAAGTTGTCCGAGCCGTCGACCACGATGTCGGCCTCGGCGATGAGCTCCAGCGCATTGGCCGCGGTGATCGGCTCCCGGTGTTCGTGGATGACGATCTCGGGGTGCAGGCCGCGCATTACGGCGGCGGCCGAGGCGGTCTTGGGCTGGCCGATGCCAGCCTCGGAGTGGATCACCTGCCGGTGCAGATTGGAGCGGTCCACCACGTCATGGTCGATCACGTCGATGGTGCCCACGCCGGCGGCTGCCAGGTAGGTCAGGATCGGCGCGCCGAGCCCGCCGGCGCCGATGACCACGACGCGAGAGTTCAGCAGCTTGGCCTGGGCCTCGATGCCGAAGCCGTCGAGCGAGAAGTGCCGCTGGAACCGCTCCATCTGGGAGGCGGAGAACTGGGAGAGATCATTCATCGGTGCGTGGGTCCTCAGGTCAGTTCGTCGATCGGGGAGATGCGGCCGGCAAAAGCCGAGGAGGCCTGCGCGTGCTCACGCCGCGGGATCCGTCCGGCACGGGCGGAGAGGTAGCCGGCGTGGACCGCCATTCGCATGGCGGTGGCCATCTCGGTGGGCTGCTGGGCGCGGGTCACCGCGGAGGCGACCAGCACGGCGTCGCAGCCGAGCTCCATGGCCAGCGCGGCCTCCGAGGCGCTGCCGATCCCGGCGTCGAGGACCACGGGAATCCCGGCGCGGGAGGTGATGAGCTCGATGTTGTGTCGGTTCAGGATGCCCAGGCCTGTGCCGATGGGGGCTCCCAGCGGCATGACCGCAGCGGCTCCGGCCTGTTCCAGGCGCAGCGCGACCGCGGGGTCGTCGGAGGTGTAGACCATGGGGACGAAACCGCGATCGGCCAGCTGCTCGGTGGCTTCCAGGGTTTCGATGACGTCGGGGAGCAGGGTGTGCTCGTCGGCGATGACCTCGACCTTGATCAGGTTCGTCTCCAGGGCCTCGCGTGCCAGTTCGGCGGTGAGCACGGTGTCTTTGACCGTGTAGCAGCCCGCGGTGTTGGGCAGGATGTCGATGCCCAGGCGCTGCAGCATGGAGAACACCGAGGTCTTCGTCTCGGCGCTGTAGCGGCGCATCGCCACGGTGGTCAGCGTGGTGCCGGAGGCCACCAGGGCACGCTCGAGCGCGTCGAGGTCGGTGATGCCGCCGGTGCCCATGATGAGCCGGTTCTCCAAGGTGTAGTCCCCGACCTGCAGGGGTGGAAGCATGTCTGACACGATGCCGCGTGCTGTGCTCATAGCTCTCTCCTCAGCCGCCCTGGACGGCAGTGACGATCTCGATCTCTTCGCCTCCGGTCAACGTGGTCGCTGCCCAGCGGCTGCGCGGAACCACTGCGGCGTTCAGCGCGACGGCGACGCCGAGCCGGCCACCGTCGGCGGGGGTGCCGTCGGGGTTGAGGCTGCGTCCGATGGTCTGCGCGACGGCGTCGACCACCGTGGCGTTCTCGGGCAGCTTCACATGGTCTTCATTGATGCGGACGGTGAGCATGGTTCTCCACGTCGTCTGGTGCGGGTGGTCTTGGCACAACACGGCACGGGCCGGGTGTGTTCCTGGTCCGATCCAGGCCTCGGGCCAGCGAGTGCGGGCCACGACCAGTCTAGTGAGTCAGGACCTGCCCCGGGTCAGGCTCATGCTGGCCAGCAGCTCCTCGTCGGCTGCGGTCAGCGCAGCCGCCTGTGGTGGTGTGTCGATGCGTGAATGATCCAGCAGCGCGGCCCCGAGCCGGGCGGCCAGCGGGGCGAGCAGGATCCCGTGGCGGGAGTATCCGGTGGAGACCACGAGGCCGGGTCGAAGGGTGCCGAGGTAGGGGCGCTCGTCGGGGGTGCCGGGGCGGGCCCGTGTGGTGATCTCGGTCAGCTCCATGTCCTTGACCCCGGGGAGCACGGCCACGGCGTCGCTGAGCAGCTCCTGGACGGAGCCGGCGTGGGTGCCGGTGAGGCTGTCCTCCCGGGAGGAGGCGCCGACGACCAGTCCCCCATCGGCGCGGGGGACCAGGTAGACGGAGCGGCCGTTGACCTTGGCGCGGACCGTGGCGTCGAGGATGTGAGTCTCTCCGGGCATGAGCTGGGCGGGGTTCACGCGCAGCCGCAGCACATCGCCGTGGATGGGGCGCAGGTCCAGCGGGGAGGTCTCCGGGAGACCACGGATCCCCGCGTAGCCCAGGCCCGGGACCAGGACGACGGCGGAGAACGGGCGGGCGACGTCGTCGTCGGTGGTGACGGTGAACCCGGATGCGTGACCCGGGGCCTCCGTCGCTTCCTCGACGGCGGTGACCGTCGCGGTGAGCCATTGCGCGGGTTCTC